>DASVRO010000027.1:0-32690 GCA_036388575.1 Allosphingosinicella sp. | reverse complement strand
GCCCGATTTCAACGCGGTCGAGAACGTCATCCTCCCGCAGCTGGTGAAGGGCGCGACGCGCGAGCAGGCGCAGGAGCGCGCCGAGGCGCTGCTTCGCGCGCTCGGCGTCGGCGAGCGGCTGAGCCACCGGCCGAGCAAGCTGTCCGGCGGCGAGCAGCAGCGCGTCGCCGTGGGCCGGGCGCTGGCGAACCGCCCGGCGCTCGTCCTCGCCGACGAGCCCACCGGCAATCTCGACGAAGCGACGGCGGAAATCGTCTTCGGCGAGTTCCTGTCTCTGGTCCGCGACGAAGGCAGCGCCGCCCTGGTCGCGACCCACAATGAGCGGATCGCGGCGAAGATGGACCGGGTGCTGAGACTGCACGAAGGGATTCTGGAATAGGCGCTCGACCGTTTCGGTGGAAAGATGACCCCGTTGCTGCGTTGGCGGCGGATGATCGGGGCAGCTGGAGCAAGTCCAATGGCGTTGCGTAAGGTGATCCTGCTGGCCGCCGGAGTCTCCGCCCTGCTCGGCGGGTGCGACTGGATGAAGAAGAAGGATCCTCCCGAGCAGAAGAGCAAGACGGAGCTGGCCACGGAGCAGCGCGAGCGAATCCGCAAGGCCTGCGCTTCGGATGCCACTTATGCCCGCCTGAAGGAGCTGGTATTCGACGAGGCGGCGCGGATCCGCAATTCCGATCCCCGGAACCTCGACCCGCTCGCCGCGGCCGCGGTCGTCCGGATGGAGCAGCCGCTTGTGAAGAGCCGCGACGAGGAGCTCAACGTCACCGTCTGCTCAGGCCGCTTCATCCTCGAGCTTCCGCCCGGGGCCGAGAATGCGTTCGACGGCCAGAGGCGGCTCGACGCCGAGGTCGAATATGCGGCCCAGGCCGCGGTCGACGGCAGCGGCCTCGTCTACCAGATGGACGGCGCCGAGCCGATCATCTACCGGCTCGCCACCTTCGGCCTCGGGGGGCAGCCGACGAGGCTGGAGGCCGGCGGGCCGGGCCGCCTTCCGCCCCCGCCGCCCGCCGCCGCTCCGGCCGAGCCTGTCCTCATGCCGCCGGTCGCCGAGGCCGAGCCCCGGTCCGCGCCGCCGCCTCCGCCGGTTCGCACGGCCGAGGGGCCCAAGGCGCCCGCGCCTCGGCCGGAGGCCGGGCCCGCGCCGGCGACCCGGGTGACGGTGCGGCCGAGCTTCAATTGCCGCCACGGCAAGACCCGCACGGAGAAGATGATCTGCTCCTCGCCGCGTCTGGCCGCTCAGGACCGGGCGATGGCGTCGCTTTATTACGACCTGATGGCCGGCGCCGATCCGGCGACGAGAGGGCATCTGCGCCGGAGCCGGGACTCCTTCCTGGCCCGGCGGGAGCGATGCAGCAGCGAGAGCTGCGTCAACTCCGCTTATGGGTCGAGAATGGCAGAGCTGAGGAACATCGGCCGGGGGGAGTGACCGGGTGCGAATAGGTGTGGAAAACCCTTAGGTCCAAGCTTCCATCGCCGCCCGCCGGCCACCATAACGTGGCGATGGCCGGCCCCTACGTTCCACTGCGCATCTTCTCCAGCTATACGATGCTGGAGGGTTCGATCGAGCCCAAGGCGATCGCCAAGCAGGCGAAACGGCTAGATTTCCCGGCCGCCGCGCTCACCGACCGCAACGGCCTCTACGCCGCCATGGCCTTCACCGACGCCTGCCGGGAGGCGGGGGTCCAGCCGATCGTGGGGGCGATGCTGGCGGTGGCGAGGCCGGGCAGCGCCGGCGGCCAGCCCGCGCTCGACTGGCTCGCCCTCTACGCCCAGGATTCGACAGGCTACGACAATCTTTGCGCCTTGGTGTCGGAGGCGCATCTGGGGAGGCCGCTCGAGGAGCCCGCGCACGTCAGCTACGAGGCGCTCCAGGGCCGAACCGACGGGCTGATCGCCCTGACCGCCGGGGGAGACGGTGCCCTGGTGAGGCTCCTCGGCCAGGGACAGGATTCCACGGCCGAGCCTATCCTGGAGAGCCTGATCGCCTTGTTCCCGGGCCGCCTGTACATCGAGATATCGCGCCGCGGAGACGAGGACGAGCAGCGCTCGGAGGCCCGGCTGATCGAGCTCGCCTACCAGCACGATCTGCCGCTCGTCGCGACCAATCCGGCCTCCTACGCTGAGGCCCATTTCCACCAGGCGCACGACGCCCTTCTGTGCATCGCGCAGTCGAGCCAGCTCGACCGGGACGACAGGATCCGCTCCTCTCCCGAGGCCTGGCTGAAGCCGGCGGCGGAGATGCGCCGGCTGTTCGCCGACCTGCCCGAGGCGATCGAGAATACCGCCGTCGTCGCCCGCCGCTGCGCCTTCGGGGCGCCCAAGCGCAAGCCGATCCTGCCCAGCATCGCCGGCGACACCGAGGCGGAAGCGCGGCAGCTTCATGAGGATGCGAGGACCGGGCTCGAGTCCCGGCTGGCGCTCTACGAAGGGCTGACCGGGGAGGAGCGCAGGGCCTATTTCGACCGGCTCGACTATGAGGCGGACATCATCGTCCGGATGGGCTTTTCGGCCTACTTCCTGATCGTCGCCGACTTCATCAAATGGGCCAAGGAGAACGACATCCCGGTCGGCCCCGGCCGCGGATCCGGCGCCGGATCGGTGGTCGCCTGGGCGCTGACCATCACCGACCTCGACCCGATCCGCCTCGGCCTTCTGTTCGAGCGCTTCCTCAACCCCGAGCGAGTGTCGATGCCGGATTTCGACATCGACTTTTGCGAAACCCGGCGCGGCGAGGTCATCCGCTACGTCCAGCAGCGCTACGGAACCGACAGGGTCGCGCAGATCATCACCTTCGGGAAATTGAAGGCGAGGGCGGTGCTCAAGGATACGGGCCGGGTCCTGCAGATGCCCTACGGCCAGGTCGACCGGCTCGCCAAGGCGATCCCCAACCACCCGACCGATCCGTGGACCCTCGAGCGAGCCCTGAACGGCGTCACCGAGCTCGCCGCGGAATATAAGAACGACCCGCAGGTCCGCCGCCTGTTCGACCTCGCGATGAAGCTGGAGGGCCTTCCGCGCCACGCTTCCACCCACGCCGCCGGGGTCGTCATCGGCGACCGGCCGCTCGACCAGCTGGTGCCGCTCTACCGCGACCCGCGCTCCGACATGCCGGTCACCCAGTTCGACATGAAATATGTCGAGGCGGCCGGGCTGGTGAAGTTCGACTTCCTCGGTCTCAAGACCCTCTCGGTGCTCCAGAAGGCGGTGCAGATGCTGGCGAAGCGGGGAGTCGAGGCCGATCTCGACCGCCTCGGCTGGGACGATCCGCTCGTCTACGAACTGCTCAAGCGCGGCGAGACGGTCGGCGTGTTCCAGCTCGAATCGGAAGGCATGCGCCGCACCCTGGCGGCGGTGAAGCCGACCAGCTTCGAGGACATCATCGCGCTCGTCTCGCTCTACCGGCCGGGGCCGATGGACAATATCCCGACCTTCGGGGCCCGGAAGAATGGCCGCGAGCCCATCTCCTACCCGCATTCCTTGCTCGAGCCGGTGCTGAAGGAGACCTACGGCATCTTCGTCTATCAGGAGCAGGTGATGGAGGCGGCCAAGGTCCTCGCCGGCTTCAGTCTCGGCCAGGCCGACCTGCTCCGCCGCGCCATGGGCAAGAAGATCAAGGCGGAGATGGACGCCCAGCGCGCCGGCTTCGTCTCCGGCTGCGAGCGGGTCAACCAGATCCCCAAGGTCAAGGCGAACGAGCTGTTCGACTTGATCGACAAGTTCGCCGGCTACGGCTTCAACAAAAGCCACGCCGCCGCCTACGCGCTGATCGCCTACCAGACCGCCTGGCTGAAGGCGCACCATCCGGTCGAATTCTACGCCGCCTCGATGTGCTTCGACATCCATCAGACCGACAAGCTCGCCATCTTCACCGACGACATGCGGCGGATGGAGGTCGAATGCCTGCCGCCCTCGATCAACGCCAGCGAAGCGGAGTTCGCGGTCGAGACGGCCGGGGAGGGGCTGGCCGTGCGCTACGCCCTCGGTGCGCTCAAGGGCGTCGGCGAGAAGGCGATGGAGCAGCTCGTCGAGGAGCGCCGCGCCAACGGCGGCTTCAAGTCGCTCGAGGATTTCGCCGAGCGGGTCGATCCGCGCCTTCTCAACCGCCGCCAGATCGAGAGCCTCGCCGGCGGCGGCGCCTTCGATCCGCTCGACTCCAACCGCGCCGCCGTCTTCGCCGCGGCCGAGACCATCCTCGCCCACGCCGCCAGTGCCGCCGACGCGCGCGAGAGCGGGCAGGGCGGGCTGTTCGGCGGCGGCGAATCGAACGTCGTGCCGATCCGGATGCCGGTCGCGGCGACCTGGACCCTGGCCCAGCGGATGGCGGCCGAGAAGGAATCGTTCGGCTTCTATTTCTCCGCCCACCCGGTCGACCGCTACCGCCACCTCGCCGAGGCGCATGGCGCCAGGACCTATTCGGCTCTGGCCTCGCTTCCGGCCCCGCCCGACGGCGGCCGGACCGGCGCGGTGATGGCCGGGATGGTCGAGGAGGCGCGCTGGCGCACCTCCGCCCGCGGCCGCCGCTACCTGATGGCGACGATGTCCGATTCCTCCGGCCAGTTCGTCGCCACCGTCTTCGACGACGACGCCTCCGCCCAGGTCGAGGCCGCCGCCAGGTCGGGCGCCTGCGCCTTGCTCAACGTCGAGCTCGACCGCCGGCCCGGCGAGGAGGCGCCGCGGGTGACGATCCGATCGCTGCAATTGTTCGAGAGCCTGTCGAAGCGCGCCCGGCTCCAGCTCGAGGTCGAAGTGGACGAAGCGGACTCGATCGAGCGCCTCCGCGCCGTCATGGCCGGCGAGCGCGGCGGCCATGGCGAGCTTCGCCTCAAGGTGAAGCTCGACGGTGGCGAGGCCCAGCTCGTCCTCGGTCGCGACTTCCAGCTCGACGCCGAGCTCGCCGCGCGCCTGGAGCGGCTGCCGGGGGTGGCCGCGGTGCGTCTCGCCGTCGCTCCGCAGCCGCGGCTTGCGCTCGTCTCCTGAGCGCATAGACTGCCCCCTCCACGCGCTGGGAGGGATCATGCTCGGAGGAATGCAGGACTGGCCGCTGAGGATCATGCGGATCCTCGACCATGCGGCGCGCGAGCACGGCACGCGCGAGCTCGTCTCCCTCTACGCCGACAAGAGCATCGTACGGACGAACTGGGCTGGAATCGCCCGCGACTCCCGCAAGCTGGCGCGCGCGCTCGAGCGGCTTGGCCTGAAACCCGGCGACCGGGTCGGCACCCTCGCTATGAACCACGCCCGCCACGTCGTCGCCTGGTACGGAACGATCGGCATGGGCGGGGTCATCCACACCATCAACCCGCGTCTTTTCGACGACCAGCTGGTCTACATCGCCAACCATGCCGAGGACCGGGTGCTGTTCTACGACAAGGCGTTCGCGCCCCTGGTCGAGCGGCTGAAGCCGCGCTGGACCAGCATCGAACATTTCGTTTGCTTCGACGATGGCGGGTTCGACGCCCTGATCGGCGGCGAGGACGAGGATTATGCCTGGATCGAAGGCGACGAGCGCGATCCCGCCATGCTCTGCTACACCAGCGGCACCACCGGCAATCCCAAGGGGGTCCTCTACGAGCATCGCTCGACCGTCCTCCACGCCATGATCCAGCTGAGCCCCGACGTCTTCGACCTGGGCGCCCGCTCGGTGGTGCTCCCGGTCGTGCCGATGTTCCACGCCGCCGGTTGGGCTCTGCCCTTCTGCACGGCGATGGCCGGCGGGAAGATGGTCTTCTCGGCCGATTACACGCCGCAGGTGATGTGCGACCTGATGAAGGCCGAGGGCGTCACCCACACCGCCGGGGTCCCCACCGTCTGGCTGGCTCTGGTCAACCACGTCGATTCGACCGGCGAGGATCTCGGCAGCCTGACCACCGTCCATATCGGCGGCTCGGCGGCGCCGCGAGCGATGATCGAATGGTTCATGGACCGCGGCATCCGAGTCGGCCACGCCTGGGGGATGACCGAGATGTCGCCGCTCGGAACCGTCGGCGCCGGCAGCGGCGACTGGGACGAGCTCAGCCGCGAGCAGCGCGTCAACCTGCTCTGCAAGCAGGGCAGGGTGCCGTTCGCGGTCGAGCTTCGGACCGTTGACGAGGAAGGAAACGTCCTCCCCCGCGACGGCAAGACGTCAGGCCGGCTGCAGACCCGCGGGCCGTGGATCATCCGCCAGTATTTCCAGGACGCAAACGGCGAGTGCATCGATCAGGATGGGTGGTTCGACACCGGCGACGTCGCCGCCCTCCACCCCGACGGAGTCCTCCAGATCACCGACCGTTCCAAGGACGTGATCAAATCGGGCGGCGAGTGGATCAGCTCGATCGACCTCGAGAACGCCGCCGTCGGCTGCCCCGGCGTGGCCGAGGCGGCCGCGGTGGGGGTCAAGCATCCCAAATGGGACGAACGGCCGCTGCTGCTGGTGGTGAGGAAGACGGGTTCGGACGTGACCCCACAGCAGATCCTCGATCATCTCGAAAGCCATGTCGCCAAATGGTGGCTCCCCGACGAGATCGTCTTCGTCGACAGCCTGCCCCACACCGCGACCGGCAAGCTGCTCAAGACGGCGCTGAGGGAGGAATATCGGGACTACAAGCTCGCCGGCGCAGCCTAAATCCTCCCCGAGCTTGCTCGGGGAGGGGGACCAGGCGAAGCCTGGTGGAGGGGTAATTGGCGCAGGCTTGTGCCAGCCACCCCTCCACCACCCTTCGGGTGGTCCCCCTCCCCATGCTCCGCATGGGGAGGATTAGAAGAGTCTCAGCTGCGGCCCCTGCGGCGGCACGAACAGGTCGCATCTGAGCTTGCGCTTGTCGCGGTTCAGCCCGTGCTTCCTCACCGCGACCTCGAACCGCACCCGCATCAGCTCCGCCCACGGCCCCTGGCCCTGCATCCGGGTGAACCAGTTCGGGTCGTTGTCCTTGCCGCCGCGCATCGAGCGGATGATGTTCATCACCTTGTCGGCACGATCCGGGAAATGCTCGTCCAGCCAGGCGCGGAACAGCGGCGCCACCTCATGGGGCAGCCGAACCGGAAGGAAGAAGGCGCCGGTCGCCCCCGCTTCGGCGGCGGCCTCGACGATATGCTCGACCTCGTGGTCGGTGATCCCGGGGATGACCGGAGCGATCGCCACGGTCGTCGGGATCCCCGCCTCGCTCAGCGCCTTCACCGCCGCGAGACGCTTGCGGCCCGACGGAGCCCTCGGCTCTAGGGTCCGGGAGATTTCCGCAGTCAGCGACGTCACCGACAGGGCCACCGAGGCAAGACCTTCCGCCGCCATCCGCGCCAGCAGGTCGATGTCGCGAACCACGCGGTCCGACTTGGTCGTGATCGTCACCGGATGCTTCGTCTCGGCGAGCACTTCGAGCACCGAACGGGTGATCCGCCAGTTCGACTCGATCGGCTGGTAGGGGTCGGTGTTGGTGCCGATCGCCATCGGCCGCACGACATAGCTGCGCTTTGCGAGCTCCTCGCGCAGGAGCTTCGCGGCGTCGGGCTTGGCGAACAGCCTGGTCTCGAAGTCGAGGCCCGGCGAGAGATCGTGGAAGGCGTGGGTCGGCCGGGCGAAGCAATAGATGCAGCCATGCTCGCAGCCCCGGTACGAGTTGATCGAGCGGTCGAAGCCGATGTCGGGCGAGCGGTTCCAGGCGATGATCGATTTCGGCTTCTCGATCGTCACCGTCGTCCTGAGCGGCGGCGGCCCGTCGTCCACGTCCTCGCGCACGTCCAGCCAATCGCCGTCGATCTCCCGCACCGGCAGGTTGAAGCGCGTCGGCGTCCGGTTCTCGGGCGCGCCGCGGCCGTGATGGACGTCGGGGCGGGGCATTGAGGCCGTCTCTACATCAGTTCTAGGAACGGATCAAGAACACTATTCTGCCTCCCCATCGCCAGATGGGGAGGGGGACCGCCGAAGGCGGTGGAGGGGTGACTTGGCTGAAAGGATTAGGTTCACCCCGAAACGGCGAAAGCAGAGGTAGTTCACCCCTCCACCAGCTTCGCTGGTCCCCCTCCCCATGCTGCGCATGGGGAGGCAGAGTCACTCCGTGCCGTAAGCCAGCTTCGTCTCGTCCGCCTTGAGCCGGACGGCCGCCGCTCCGGAAAGACCCGGGAAGCGCGGCCACATGCCTTGGGCGAGCGCCGCCCGGCTCGGGCCGGTCTTCCCAGCGCCCTCCTCGTAGATCCAGTAATTGCGCAGCACGATCGGAACGTAGCCGCGGGTTTCCCAATAAGGCAGCGACTCGATGTAGAGCAGCGGATCGCCGCGGTCGAAGCGGCGTGTGTTCCATTCCGCCACCGGCACCGGACCGGCATTGTAGGCGGCGATGACCTTGGGAAGGAGGCCGCCGGTGGCGTGGTGGTCGCGCAGGGTCTCGATATAGGATTGGCCGAATTCGATGTTGGCGGCGGGGCTGGTCAGGAGCTGGCGGTCGAACGGCTCGCCGCGGGCTCGGGCGATGTCGCCGGCCGTGCCGGGCCGCACCTGCATCAGCCCGACCGCTCCGGCCGGGCTGACCACGGAGGTGCGGAAGTTCGATTCCTGCAGCGCATGGGCGAAGGCGAGCGAGGGATCGACCCGCCAGCCGCGGGTCGGCCGCCAGTCGGGCCGTGGATAGCGTGCCGCGAGATTGACGCTGGCGCCGCGCGGGGCGTTGTGGGCGAGCCAATATTGGGTGGAGGCGAGGTCGAGGTCGGCGGCGAGATGGAGGAGGGCGCCATGATCGCCGGAGCCCAGCCGGGCCTGGTGGCGGATGAACTGGTCGGCGAGGTCGCTCTCTCCGATCTCCGCCAGCGCCAGAGCGGCGCGAACGTTCGGCTTGCCGGCGATTCCGCGCCATTCGGAATCACGGTAATTGTGGAGGCCGGAGGCGCCGTGGCCGCGGATGCCGAGCGCGGTGGTCGCGATCAGGCCGTAGAAGGTCTCCTTGTGCCGCGCGGCGCTGCGCAAATGGCCCTGGACCCGTTCCGGTCGGCCGCACATCATCTCGGCCCGGCCGGCCCAGTAATGCGCCGCGGCGCTGAGCTCGATATCGTCGGACCGGCCGGCGACGCTGCCGAAGGCGTCGGCCGCGCCCTTGCAGTCGCCGGAGCGCCAGGCGGCGAGGCCTTCCGACCAGGCGCCCTGGATCGCCCATTCGCCGGTGCCGGCGCGGGCGAGGGCGGCGAGGCGGCGGGCGTCGGAATCGTTGCCGATCGTATAATAGGACCAGCCGATGCGCTGCTGGAATTCGGTGCGCGCGTCGGGGCCGAGCTGGTCCTGGCGCTCGAGGAACAGGGCTTCGGCCTCGAACGGCCGGTTGTCCTTGATCAGCGGCTGGACCAGCGGCTCGAGCGCGGCCGCCGCCGGGTCGTTCCTGGTCGCCGGGGCTCGGCCGCGCCGCGGCTGGCTGCCGACCCAGACCAGGCCGTGCGCCTGCGGCAGCGAAGGAAGCTCGGTCGCGCCCCGGGTCTGGGCCAGTCTGGCGAGCTGCTCGGCCTTGGGCATGTCCGGCGCCTGCGCGAGCAGCGACAGCAATTGCGGCAGCTCTGTCCTCGGGGAGCCCTTGGCGAGGTAGAGCTCGGCACGGGCGGCCGTGTGGAGCGGCCCCTCGGGAAGCGCGGCGAGGCGGGCGGCGGCGCCGAACCAGTCCTCCGACCGGATCGCGGCGAAGACATCGCGCCAGGCGCTGCGCTGCTCGGCGCTGAGCCCGGCCGAGGCGCGAGCGCCGGAATCGGCCAGGGCGGGCGCCGCCGGCAGGGTCAAAGCGGCGGCGAGCAGGAGGGCGGAAAGCTTCATGTCTTCACCTCTTCGATCAGCATCTGGAGGTCGGCCCAGGCCAGCGCCTTAAGCCGCGGCGACTCCAGCAATTGTCGCGGAGCAATGGTTGCCAGCGCCTTGACGGGCCCGGCATGGGTGGCGAGCTCGTGCCAGCGGCCGCGCGCCTGCGGCACCGACAGGCCGAGCATGGCCTTGGCGCAGGAATCTCCGAACAGCAGCACCGCTCTGGGCGCGGCGAGGCCGACATGATGGCGCGCCAAAGCGGCGCAGCTCTTCATCGCCTCGCTGTTGAGCTGCCCCGACGGCGAGCGGATGCACGACAGAGCGGCGAGATAGACGCTGTCGCGGTCGCGGCCGATCGCGGCCAGCATCCGGTCGAACAGCCGCCCCGCCTCGCCGCTGATCAGGGTGCCGGCGGCGCAATCCTCCCCGGTCGGCATGTCGGCGAGGATCATCAGGCCCGAGGCCGGATCGCCGGCGGGGCAGATGCGCGGCACCGACGGGGCGGCGAAGGCGAGTCGGTCGCTCGAGGCGAGCCAGGCCTGGAACAGGTCGAGCTGGCCGGGCAGGGCCTCGTCGGCCGGCTCCGCGGCGATGGCGGCGGGGGCGGGCGCAAGTGCCCGAGTCTCGCTGGCCCTGGGCTTAAGCCAGTCGCGCGGCGTCTCGTCGACGAGCGTGTCCACGCCCGCCTCGGTCCACCACGACAGGACGCTTTCAGCCGCGTCGGGCCAGTCTCGATCGCTTCCCCGCTCCACGCCGGCATGGAGTGCGCCCCGGCCGGGCTGGTCAACCCCGAAATCTCTATCTATCTGCCAGACGTTGGCTGCCTGCGACGACATGAGTCAAAGGCCGCCGCCGCAGGAGCGCATGGATGTCCGAACGCGAGTCGATGCCCTACGACGTGGTGATCGTCGGCGCCGGTCCCGCCGGCCTCGCTGCCGGCATCCGCTTGAAGCAGCTCGCCGCCGAAGCGGGACGCGAGCTCAGCGTCTGCATCCTCGAGAAGGGCTCCGAGGTCGGCGCCCACATCCTCTCCGGAGCGGTCATGGATCCCCGCGCCCTCGAGGAGCTTCTGCCGAACTGGCGCGATCTGGGCAGCCCGCTCACCGTTCCGGTCGTCGAGAACCATCACTGGGTGCTCACCGAGCGGAAGAAGCATTCGCTCCCGCACCTGATGATGCCGCCCTTCATGAACAACAAGGGCACGTACACCGGCTCCCTCGGCAATTTCTGCCGGTGGCTCGCCGGCCAGGCGGAGGCGCTCGGGGTCGAGATCTTCCCGGGCTTCGCGGCTGCGGAGGTGCTGTTCAACGAGGACGGTTCGGTCAAGGGCGTGGCGACCGGCGACATGGGGATCGCCCGCGACGGCACGAAGCGGGCCGACTACCAGCCCGGAATGGAGCTTCACGGCCGCTACACCTTCTTCGCCGAGGGCGCGCGCGGCCACCTCACCAAGCAGCTCAAGCGCCAGTTCGACCTCGACCGCGACAGCCAGCCGCAGGTCTACGGCATCGGCCTCAAGGAGCTTTGGGACGTCGAGCCCGGCAAGCACGTACCCGGCCGGGTCATCCACACCCAAGGCTGGCCGCTCGACGACAGCGCCTGGGGCGGCGGCTTCATCTACCATCAGGAGGCCGGCCAGGTCGCGCTCGGCTTCGTCGTCGCGCTCAACTATCGCAATCCGCATCTCTCCCCGTTCGAGGAGTTCCAGCGCTGGAAGCAGCACCCGGCGATCCGCGAAATGCTGGAGGGCGGCCGGCGGGTCTCCTACGGCGCCCGGGTCATCAACGAGGGCGGCTGGCAGGCCGTGCCGAAGCTCGCCTTTCCCGGCGGCGCACTGATCGGCTGCGCCGCTGGCTTCGTCAACGTGCCCCGGATCAAGGGCAGCCACACGGCGATGAAGTCGGGGATGCTCGCCGCCGAGGCGGCCTTCGCCGCGATCGCCGCCGAGCGCGCCGGCGACGAGCTGACGACCTATGAAGAATCGCTTCGCAACAGCTGGATAGCGACCGAACTTAAGATGGTTCGCAATGTCGAGCCGTTCGTCGCGAAGTTCGGCGGGACGATGGGCACCTTGCTCGCCGGCACCGACATGTGGATGCGCTACCTCAGGATCGGGCTGCCGTTCACCCTGAAGCACCACCCCGACAACGAGACGCTCTACCGCAAGGATCTGGTCAGGCCGATCGGTTATCCCAAGCCCGACGGAGTGATCAGCTTCGACCGCCTGTCGTCGGTCTTCATCTCCAACACCAATCACGAGGAGGACCAGCCGGTCCACCTGACCCTGAAGGACGCGGCGATCCCGACGCAGGTCAACCTGCCGCTCTACGACGGCCCCGAGCAGCGCTATTGCCCGGCCGGGGTCTACGAGTTCGTCGAGGAGGCGAGCGGGCCGAGGCTTCAGATCAACGCCCAGAATTGCGTCCACTGCAAGACCTGTGACATCAAGGATCCGACCCAGAATATCAACTGGGTCGTGCCGGAAGGCGGAGGAGGCCCCAACTATCCCAACATGTAGGTCCTGGACGAAGCTCGCGCTCACGGCCGCGCTCGCGGTACCGCCGGCGGCGGCGTCGGCGAGCCGCGACGAGCGCGCGCTCCTCACCGCTTATGCTCAGGCGCGGGTGGCGCACAGCGGCGGCGATTCGAATCGCGCCGCGCGCGGCTATGCCTCGGTGCTGGCGCTCTCGCCCGACAACCGGCCGCTGGCGGCGCGGACGCTCAGCCAGGCGCTTGCCGCCGGCGACCGGGAGCTGGCGGTGAAAGCGGCGCGGATCCTGGAGCAGGGCGGCGTGCTGCCCCCCGACGCGCGGCTGCTGCTGGCGTCCGACGCCTTCATCCGGCGCGACGCCAAGGCGATCGGGCGCCACATCGCGGCAATCGAGGCCGACAAGGTGTTCGCCTTCATGGCGCCGATCCTGCGCGCCTGGGCCGCGGTTGACGCGCGCCGCGGCGACCCGCTGGCCCTGCTCGCCGCCGCCGTCTCCGACCCGCTCGGCCGCACCTATGCCGCCGAGCATCGTCCTTTGATCCTGCTCGCGCTCGGCCGAGAAAAGGAAGGACTGGCGGAGCTTGCGACCTTCATCGAGGGCAGCAGCGCCCGGGCGAGCAGGCTGCGAGTCGCCGCCGCCGGCCTGCTCGCGCGCGAGGGCGAACGCAAGCAGGCGCTCGCGCTGCTCCACGGCCCCGAACCCGCGCTCGCCGCCGCCCGGCGCCTCATCGAGCGCCGCCAGGATCTGCCCGGCACCATCGCCACCGGCGCCGACGGCGTCGCCGAATTCCTGGTCCGGCTCGCCGTCGACCTTCATCGCCAGGATATCGACGAGGTGGCGCTCAACTACGCGCGGCTGGGGACCTTCCTCGCCCCCGACAATAGCGAGGCCTGGCTGGTCACCGGCGAATTGCTCTCGGCCACCGAGCGCTGGCCGGAAGCGCTGGCCGCGCTCGGCCAGGTCAAGGCTTCCGATCCCTTCGCCGGCACCGCCCGCGACAGCCGCATCCGGGTGCTGTTCGCCTCGGGCGACAAGGCGGCGGCCGTCGCCGCGGCCGAAGCCGGCGCCAGGCGCGAGGGTGCCGGCGTCGGCGACTGGAGCCGGCTCGGCGATATCTACAGCCAGCTCGACCGCCATGCCGAGGCCGCCGCGGCTTACACCCAGGCGCTCGCGCTCGCCCGCAGCAACGAGGTCGACCAGCCCGAATGGGCGCTGCACCTGCTGCGCGGCGGCGCGCTCGAGCAGGCCGACCGCTGGCCGGAGGCCAAGGCCGCGCTCGAAGCCGCCTACCGGCTCGCCCCCCAGCAGGCGATCGTGCTCAACTATCTCGGCTACGCCCAGCTCGAACGGCGCGAGAATATCGGCGAGGCGATGCGGCTGATCGCTGAAGCCTCCAAGCTTCAGCCGGACAGCGCCGAAATCACCGATTCGCTCGGCTGGGCCCACTTCCTGCAGGGCGATCTGCGCCAGGCGATCCCGTTGCTCGAAAAGGCGGCCGAGGGCGAGCCGGCCGACCCCGCGATCAACGAGCATCTCGGCGATGCTTATTACACCGCCGGCCGCCGCTTCGAGGCGCGCTACGCCTGGGAGGCCGCCCTGGTCTATGCCGAGCGCGAGGACGCCGCGCGCCTGCGCGCCAAGATCGACACCGGCCTGACGCCGAAGCTCGCATCGCCGTGAACTTGCGGCGCTGATGCGCGAGACTGCTTATGCCAAGCTGAACCTGGCGCTGCACGTCCGCTCCCGGGAGCCGGACGGCTATCACCGCATCGAAACCCTGTTCGCCTTTTGCGAGCATGGCGACACCCTGTCCGCCGCCGCGGCGGATGAGCTCAGCCTCGAAATCACCGGCCCCTACGCCGCCGCCCTCGGCGATCCTGCCGGCAATCTCGTGCTGAAGGCCGCCGATGCGCTGCGCCGCTGCCATGGCGTCACCTTGGGAGCGGCGCTGACGCTCGACAAGCGACTCCCGGTCGCCTCCGGCATCGGCGGCGGTTCCGCCGACGCGGCCGGCGCCCTGCGCCTGCTCGGCCGCCTGTGGCATATAGGCGCCGCTGAAGACGAGCTTATCCCGCTCCCCGCCTCGCTCGGCGCGGACGTACCCGCCTGCCTCGCCAGCCGGACGCTGCGCGGCGAGGGCAGGGGGGACAGGCTGCTCCCCGTCGACGCCGCTGGGCTGGCGGGCATGCCGGTCCTGCTCGTCAATCCCGGCGTGCCGCTTTCGACCGCCCAGGTCTTCGCCGCCTGGGACGGGGTGGACCGCGGCCCGCTCGCCGATCTGCCGCCGCTCGTCGCCGCGCGGCAGGGGCGCAACGATCTCGAAGCTCCCGCCAAGGCGCTCGCGCCTGCGATAGGTGAGGTGCTGGAGCGGCTCGGCGAAAGCGACGGCCTCATCCTCGCCCGCATGTCCGGCTCGGGCGCTACCTGCTTCGCCTTGTTCGAAAGCGAGCGCCAGCGCGACGCCGCCAGCGCCCGCCTCGCCGCCTCGAGTCCCGGCTGGTGGCGCCTCGCCAGCCGTCTCAGGTGATCCGCCGCTCCCGCATCGGGACAGGTTTTCAATCGCTTAACCATCGTCACCCGCAGGCGGCCGTCGTGGCACGGCCCTTGCTGCAGGAAGCTTCGGACGGGTCGAGGCATGAGGCGATCATCGCCGACATCCGCGCATGGCCCCCGGCTCCACCGGGCCGGGCGCCATGCATCCTTTACGGCCGGGCGCCCTCGCGGCGCCCGGTCTTTTTTTTGCGCGGGCGGCGTGACAAGCCGGCCCGCCGAGGGCATCGCTCGGGCGATGTTCGACCTCAGCCTCGACGGCGGCGTCGCCCGCTTGGTCCTCAGCCGGCCGGAAGCGCGCAATGCGATCCCGCTGAACGGCTGGATGGAGCTCGCCCGCCTCGCTGCCGAGGCCGAAGCCGCCGGCGCCCGGCTGCTGATCCTCGCCGGCTCCGGCAGCGCCTTCTGCGCCGGCGCCGACATCTCCGAATTCCCCGCCTTCCGCGACGATCCAGCCGCGCCGGCCGTCTTCCGCAAGGCGATGCGCATCGGCATCGATGCGGTCCGTGGCCTTGCCGTCCCGACAGTGGCGCTGATCGAAGGCCCCTGTTTCGGCGCCGGCGTGGCGCTCGCCATCGCCTGCGATATTCGCCTCGCCGGCCCCGCCGCCTCGTTCGCCATCACTCCCGCCAAGTTCGGCATCTCTTATCCGCAGGAAGACGTGCACCGGCTCGTCTCCCTCGTTGGCGAAGGCCAGGCCGCCCGTCTGCTCTTCGGAGCGCAGGCGATCGACGGCGCCGAAGCCGCGCGCATCGGCCTTGTCGAGCGCTTCCTGCCCGAAGGCGCCGCCGCCGAAGCCCTGGCCCTGGCTTCCGCCATCGCGGCGAACGACCCCGACAGCCTCCGGACGCTGAATCAGGGCCTGCGCCTCGCCGCCGCCGGCCACGCCCGCGCCGACGAGCAGGATCGCCGCTTCGACGAGCTGCTGCTGTCCGACAGGCTTGCGGCCGTGCTCGCCGGGCGCGGGCGGAGCTGACGATGGCGTCACGGCGCCTTGCCTCCGCCGCCGTCTTGTGCGGCCTCGCCGCCTGCGGCGGACCGGGCGCCGAGCAGGCACCCCCCGGGGAGGCAATCCCCTGCGCGCTCCAGGGCAGCCCTCAGTTCGCGAACGTTTGCACGGTCGAGCGCGCCCCACGGCCGGACGGGACGATCCTCATCATCCGCCACCCCAATGGCGGTTTCCGCCGGCTCCTGATCACTCGCGACGGCCGCGGCGTCGCCTCCGCCGACGGCGCCGCCCGGGCGGTGGTGACAATGGTCGCCCCGGACCGGATCGAGGTCGAGCTTGCGGGCGACCGCTATCGCCTGCCGGCGACGGCGGCGCGGCGATGAGCTTCATCCTCACCGCCGCCGAGACCCGCGCCGCCGAGCAGCGGGCGATGGCGAACGGCACCTCCGCGGAAATCCTAATGGACCGCGCCGGCACCGCCGCCGCCGAAGCGATCTGGCGCTTCGCCGGGCCGCTCCCCGCCTTGATTCTCTGCGGCCCTGGCAACAATGGCGGCGACGGCTTTGTGGTCGCGGGTGAACTTGCCCGGCGCGGCGTGGATGTGCGGGTCGCCGCTCTTGCCGAACCCGCCACCGAAACCACCCGTTGGGCGCGGACCCAATGGCACGGCTCCGTTGGCTCCCTGGCCGAAGCCGAGCCGGCGCCGCTCCTCGTCGATGCCCTTTTCGGCACCGGCCTCGGGCGTCCGCTCGACGGCGCGGCGGCCGCGTCCCTCGCGCGGCTGGCGGCGAACGCATCCGCGACCGTCGCGATCGACCTCCCCAGCGGCGTCGCCAGCGACGACGGGCGCATCCTCTCCCCGGTTCCGGATTGCGACCTCACCATCACCTTCGCCAGCCTCAAGCCCGCCCACCTGCTCCAGCCCGCCGCCCGCCACATGGGCCGGATCGTGGTCGCCGATATCGGTGTCGACGCCCACAGTGCGCTACGCATCCTCGAACGGCCTCGGCTCTCCGGTCCCGGCCCCGACGACCATAAATATCGGCGCGGCTATGTCGCAATCCTGGCGGGCCCGATGCCCGGCGCCGCGGCGCTGGCGGCAAGCGCCGCCGCCCGCGCCGGCGGCGGCTATGTCCGCCTGATCGCGCCGGCGCCGATCGCCGGCATCCCGCAGGCTATCGTGCAGTCCCCCGGCGGCGCGGCCGAACATCTCGGCGACCCCCGCATCGGCGCCGTCGCCGTCGGTCCCGGCCTCGGCCGAGGCGGGGAGGGGAGGGCGCTGCTCGCCGAGGCGCTCGCCTCCGGCAGGAACCTCGTCCTTGACGCCGACGCCCTGACCCTGCTCGCGGGCACGCCCCTCCATCTGCCGGCCGACGCCATCCTCACGCCCCATGCCGGCGAGTTCGAGCGACTGTTCGGAACTCCCGCCGGCAGCAAGGTCGAACAGGCGCGCGAGGCCGCCCGCCGTTCCGGCGCCGTCATCGTCTCCAAGGGCGCCGACACGGTGATCGCCGCTCCCGACGGCCGCGCCGCGCTCGCACGGCCGGCGCCGCACTGGCTCGCCAGCGCCGGCACCGGCGACGTCCTTACCGGCATCGTCGCGGCGATGCGCGCGCGCGGCCTCGATGCTTTCGACGCCGCCTGCGCGGGCGTCTGGTTGCACGGTGAGGCGGCGCGCCTTGCCGGACCGGCCTTGATCGCGGACGATCTCCTCCATCGGCTCGCGCACGCACTGGCCGGTCCCGCGCCGGCAGGGCGCTGATATTGCTCGGCTTCGGCCCGCCCGCCAGCCGGGCCGGCGAGCCTTCCAAGCCATCCTCGTGCAGCAAAATGGGTTGACCCGCGGGAGTGGGCTGGGCTAGCGCCCGCCGGGTCAAGTTGTTGGGGGAACTCTGAAAATGAAGAAAGCTTATGTCGCGGTTTCCGCGATGACGCTGCTGAGCGCATGCGCTTCGAACTACGTGGCGAAGCCCTACGTGCCTGGGGCGCAACCCATCCAGAAAGTCGCCATCGCGGACGATTCGGTTCCGGAGAACATGATTGCTCCGGAAGTCGCGTCCGTCGGCTCGAACTTCGGCTTGATCGGGGCGCTCATCGATGCCGGCGTTCAGTCCAGCCGTCAGGCCGCGCTGAGCGGCGCGCTCGCGCGCGTGTCGTTCAACGCGGAAGATACGCTGGAGCGCTCCCTTGTCGAAGCACTCTCGCAGCAAGGCATCCAGGCAAGCGTGGTCAACGGCCCGCAGCGTCCCAAGCGGGTCTTCCTCGCGCAATACCCCAATGCGGCCGGCGGGGTGGACGCCTATTACGACGTCGTGCTCACCTATTACGGCTATCTCTCGGCCGGCGCCGGACAGCCCTGGCGCCCCAGCGCGGATGCCACGGTCAGGCTGGTCTCGGCCGCCGATCGCCGCGTCCTGCTTGAGAACCGGATCTCCTACAACGTCATCGCCGCGCCCCGCGGCGTGATCACGCTCTCCCCGAACCCCGAATTCGAGTTCAGGAACCGCGAGGAGATGGTCAACAACCCGGATCGCCTCGCCAACGGCCTCAAGGACGCTTTTCAGCGGATCGCGTCCACCGCCGCCAAGCTCATCCAGTAAGCGCATGACCATGACCAGGCTCATCTCCGGCATGCTCCTGACCGGCTTGGCCGCGGGCTGCGCATCCGCGCCCCTGCCGCCTCCGGTGACGACTTACGCCGGCACGAACTGCGCCGCCGGCCCTAACCTCGGCAGCGCGATCGGTCTCACGCCGGCGAAGGCCAAAAAGACTTTCACGGTCAGCGTCCCGATCCTGGCAGGGAGCGCCTGTCTCGCAAGAGCGGGCGTGCAGACTCCCTATCTGGTCTTTGCCCTCCCCGCCGACCCGGCGGGAAAGATGATCGAGGTCGGTGCCCAAATGGAGGGATTGCGCATCTTTTCGCCCGCAATCACGATCCTGGACGGGAGCGGCAACCAGGTCCGGAGCTTCGCGCCCGATCAGTATCTCTACCGCGGATCGCTCTACTCGGTTCAGTTCGTGCCCAGGGCGGGCGACCGCTTCGTGCTCGTCACCGCCGATCCGGCACGTGTCGGTGCCCGTTACGACTCAATCGCGATCGGAACCTCCAGTACCTATCTCTATGGCGGGGCCAGCTGGACGAGCGGTATCGACGAGGATGTGTCGAGAACCTTCTCCTACGAAGGCACCGTCACGGCGACGGTGTACGACCCGGCCGTTGCAGGCGGCTGATCCCGTAACCTCCGCCGCTGACACCGGGCTGCGCCACGTCGCTGCCGCCGTGGGAATGAGTGCCTTACCTTGAGGCGCCTGCCCGATGACTGTCGAGGGATGAGCCGAATCGTGCGGATCGCAGCGCGCGGCGAGGGCGTCGCCGAGGATGGACGCTTCGTTGCCTTCACGGCTCCCGGCGACCTGGTCAGACCCGATGGCACGGCCGAGCCCGGCCCCCACCGGGCGACGCCGCCATGCCGTCACTTTCCCGAATGCGGCGGCTGCCAACTTCAGCATGTCGATGACGAGGCGTTCGGACAGTTTATCAAGGAACGCATCGCCTCGGCGCTCGCCGCGCAAGGGCTCGCCTCGCCCGATATTCTTGCGCCCCACATTTCGCCTCCGAACAGCCGCCGCCGCGCATCGCTAAGGGCCGAGCGGCGGGGCAGCCATGTGCTGCTCGGCTTCAATGCCGAGAAGAGCCACCGCATCGTCGACATGCGCGAATGCCACATCCTCCGGCCCGAACTGTTCGCCGTGGTGCCGCCGCTCCGCGAGCTGATGGGGCGGCTGCTCGGCCCGCGCGGCAGCGGCGGCGTCCGCATGACGCTGGCCGATCAGGGCGCCGATATCCTGCTCGAAAAGGTGAGCGCCGACAGCCTCGCCGCCACCGAAGCGCTCGCCACCTTCGCCGACACCTTCGAGCTCGCTCGCCTTGCCCTGGACGACGGCTACGGCCCCCAGACCCGCTGGGAGCCCGAGCCGCTGACGGCCACGCTGGGCGGCATTCCCGTCCCGCTCCCCCACGGCGCCTTCCTCCAGGCGACGGCCGAAGGCGAGGCGGCCCTGGTTCAGGCGGTGCGTGAAGCCGTCGGCCCCGCCGGCACCGTGGCCGACCTGTTCGCCGGCCTCGGCACTTTCGCGCTGGCGCTGGATGGCCGGGTCTATGCCGCCGAAGGCTCCCGCGACGCCGCGCTGGCGCTCAAGGCCGCCGCGAACCGCGCCCAGCGCCAGGTCTTCGTCGATCATCGCGACCTCTACCGCCGCCCGCTCGACGCCAAGGAACTGAGCCGGTTCGAAGCCGTCATCCTCGACCCGCCCCGCGCCGGCGCCGCCGAGCAGGCCGCCGCCTTGGCCGCGTCATCCGTGCCCCGGATCGCCTATGTCTCCTGCAATCCCCACACCTTCGCCCGCGACGCCAAGACGCTGATCGAAGCCGGCTACCGACTCGATTGGGTGAAGCCAGTCGGCCAATTCCGCTGGTCGACCCATGTCGAACTGGTGGCCAGTTTCACGCGCGGCCCGTCCGGCGCATGAAAAAAGCGCCTCCTCCTGCAGTCCAGGGGGAGGCGCTCTCCTTCAGTTCCCGCTTGGGCGGATTGGTTAGGCGAACAGCTTGGCGAAGGCCCGCTTGGCGCGAGTCTTCCAATGACCGCGATGATAGGCGTCCGACGCCAGCAGCGGCAGCACGCTGGTCGCCTCCGCGAACACCATCTGCTCCATCGCCGTCGAGACCTTGCCCCAGCTCGCCGCTTCCTGCAGCGTCGAGGAGGAGCAGGCACCGTCGCGGACGTCGGCGACGGTGATCTGCACCGCATATTTGTGCACCTCGACATCGTCGTGGCCGAGGATCTCCGCGCACACCACCGTATCCTGCGTGAAGTTCTTCGGAACGCCGCCCCCGATCATGAGGAGGCCGGTCGTGCCCGCCTCGATCTTGAGCTGGGTGAGCTCGCGGAAGTCCGCGATGGCGTCGAGCACCATATATTTGCGGCCCGCCTTCATCGCATCGACCTGATGCTTGACGAGGCCGAAGCCGGCGGAGCTGTCCACGAAGGCCGGGCAGAAGATCGGCACGTCATGCTCGTAGGCGAGCTTGACGAGGCTGTTCTCCTTCTTGCCGTGCGTCATCAGCCACTTGCCCATCTCCTTGATGAACTCGCGCGACGAATAGGGGCGCGGCTCGAGGCTGTTGGCGATGTCGCCGATCGTGTGGTCGGTCTCCTGCAGCTTCTCCTCGTCGATATAGGTATCGTAGATGCGGTCGATATAGAGCGAGCGAAGCGTGTCGTCGTCAGGGATTTCAAGCGCTTGATAATGCTTGTGGCCAAGCGCTTCGAAGAAATCCATGTCGACGATGGTGGCGCCGGTGGCGACCACCGCGTCGACCATGTTGTGGCGGATGAGGTCGGCATAAAGGTCCATGCAGCCGCCGGCCGAGGTCGATCCGGCGATCACCAGGATCACCGAGCAGTCCGGGTCGGCCAGCATCTGGTTGTAGATGTCGGTGGCGCGGCCGAGGTCGCGGCTGGTGAAGCTCATCTTCTTCATCGCCTCGACGATCGGGCGCGCGTCGAAGCTCTTGATGTCGATATGCTCGACGACGTTCGAAAGCAGCTCGGCCTTGCGCCGATCATTTGGGCGGGTGTCGTTGATCTTGGTCTGGTCGTTCATTTCGGTCTCCAATATCCGCGACGCTCCGGCCGGGCCGGGTCCTTCGGGCGACGTTGTTCAATAATCGGGACGAGACCCGGGCTCCCGCAGGCCACGCAGATCCCGTCCCACTTACAAAATCGTGGCTTTCTTAAAGCTTAACCACGTTGCTTCGTGCGACTTCTAGGGCCGCGTCGACATAGAGGCTGGCCATCGGCTCATCCTCCACCACCGCCTTCAGATCCGATCCGAAGCCGTTGAACCCGGTCCGCATCGCACAGCCATAGGCGCCGAGCATCCCGATCTCGATATAGTCGCCGGCCTGGACGTCGGCCGGGAGCATGAACGGCCCCGCCATATGGTCGAGGTCGTCGCAGGTCGGCCCGTAGAAGCTGAACGCCAGGTCGCGCGCGTCCGAGCCGCCATCGCGGACCAGCTTCACCGGAAAACGCCAGCCGATATGGGCCGCATCGAACAACGCCCCATAGGCGCCGTCATTGATGTAGAGCTCGTCGCCGCGGCGCTTCTCGACCCGCACCAGCACGCTCGCATATTCCGCGCACAGCGCCCGGCCCGGCTCGCACCAAAGCTCGGCCGAATAGGAAATTGGCAGGCTTTCGAAGGCCTTGTGGATCACTTCGAAATAGGTTTCGAGCGGCGGGGGCTCCATGCCCGGGTAGGAGGAGGGGAAGCCGCCGCCGACGTCGACGATATCGACCGTGACCGCCGCCTCGACGATCGCCGCGCGGACGCGCTCCATCGCCTCGGCATAGGCCGCCGGGGTCATCGCCTGGCTGCCGACGTGGAAGCAGATGCCGAGCGCGTCCGCCGCCTGGCGGGTGGCGAACAGAAGCTCCTTCATCTCCGCGGGATCAGCACCGAATTTCGCAGCCAGGCTCAGCTTCGAATGATCGGACGAGACGCGGATCCGCACGCACAGGTTGAGGTCGCTCGCGGCCGTCCCGTCGGGGCTGGTGGTTGCGCGCACGATCTTCTCAAGCTCGTCCATCGTGTCGAGCGAGAAGGTGCGCACGCCATGCTCGAAATAGGCTTCCGCGATCGCCGGCTCGGCCTTCACCGGATGCATGAAGCATTGCACCGCCTCGGGCAGCAGCCGGGCGATCAGCCGCACCTCGGCGATCGAGGCCACGTCATAATGGGTAACGCCGCTGTCCCAAAGCAGCCCGATCAGCTCGAGCGACGGGTTGGCCTTCACCGCATAGATCGACCGGCCCGGAAACTTCTCGACGAAGAAGCGGGCGGCGCGCCGGGCGGCGTGCGGACGAATGAGCGTCACCGGTTGGATCGGTCTCAGCTTCGCGATATCGGCACCGCAGGCGGTGCCGGTGGGGGCCGTAGCTAGCCCCAGCGCGTTATGATGGCTGTGCAATTCAAGGGACCTCCAATGGGGTAGTTGGCGACAAAGGCTGCCTTGCGGTTATTGGAAGTCCCCATGGGGCAGCGGCGTGCGATATATGGGGGTGCGCGCCTGCTGTAAAGACCTGCATTTTCCCTCGCCTTGCCAGAGCGTTAGTTGACGGGGATGAGTTGCATTTTTGCCGCTGGGGCGCAGCCCGGCCGCGATGGATCGAAGGGGAGATTCGAATGGAGCAGCGTAGGCCGGGCAGGGAAGGGGTGGAGGCGGCCGCCGCGCGGATCGCGGGCGAGGTGGTGAGGACGCCGCTGCTCCCGCTCGTCATCGGCGAACTGCGGCTCTGGGCCAAGGCCGAATGCCTTCAGCAGGGCGGCAGCTTCAAGCTGCGCGGCGCCACCAACCGCCTGCTCCAGCTCTCGCCCGAGGAGCGCGCCCGCGGCGTCGTCGCTTTCTCGTCGGGTAACCACGCCCAGGGAGTCGCGATCGCCGCCCGCAAGCTTGGCATCGCCGCCACCATCGTCATGCCCGCCGACGCGCCCGCGGTGAAGCGCGACGCAACCCTCGCCGCCGGCGCCGAGATCGTCGCCTACAACCGCGCCACCGAGAGCCGCGAGGAAATCGGCGCCCGGCTGGCGCGGGAGCGGGGCGCCGCTTTGGTGCCCTCGTTCGACGATGTCGACATCATCGAAGGCCAGGGCAGCGTCGGCGTGGAAATTCGCGCCCAGCTCATCGAGGCGGGGGCGCCGCTACCCGACACAGTGCTGGTCCCCTGCGGCGGCGGCGGCCTGTCGGCCGGCATCGCGCTGGCGCTGCCGGAAGCGCGGATCGTCGCGGTCGAGCCCGAAGGCTGGGACGACATGGCCCGCTCGTTCGAGGCCGGCCGCCCGGTCCCGGTTCCCGACGACGCGCCGCCGACCCGCTGCGATGCGCTCCAGACCCGGCTCGTCTCGCCGCTCACCTTCGAAGCGTTGCGCGACCATGGCGCCATCGGCGTCGCCGTCAGCGAGGCGGAGACGGCTGCCGCCATGGCGTGGGCAGCCAGGCATTTGCGACTGGTGGTCGAGCCCGGCGGCGCGGTCGCGCTCGCGGCCGCGCGCGCAGGCAAGGCGGGGCCGCTCACCGGCCGCAGCGTCGTCGTCCTGTCGGGGGGGAATGTCGATCCGCTCGTCTATGCGGACATATTGCGGGATCAGGCGCTGGCGGCGCGATAATCCGGCACGTCCTGGACCGGCGAGGCCGCTTCCACCTGCCGGGTCAGCGCTTCGAGCTCGAACGCCACCGTCCGCAGCTCCGCCGCATAGATTTCGGCGTCGATCCCCGGCTGGCCGAGCGCGGCCGCGTCGAGCAAAGTGTCGAGCATCATCGAAAGGCTCGGCAGGATCGTCTCCTCGATCCGCTCGAAAGCCTCTTCCAGGCGAAGCTGACGGTTGGGGTGCCCCATCGGCCAAAACTTACGGCGAGGATGTTAACAAGGCGTAAAAGCCGCCGCTTCCGCCGATGCTCCCGCCATGCCATGGAGCCAGCATGACCGGCCTCGGCGCAACCCTGCTCTCGATCGCGATGATCGCCGCCTTCCTGCTCGGCGCCGGCGGAATATGGATGGCCACCAAGCGGCGCGACCTCAAGAAGGGCCTGCTGATGCTCCTCGCCGCCCTGGTCCTGGTCGGCAACGTCCTCGTTTGGACCGTCTGAACGCCCGCCGCCGGGCCGGTTCAGCTCCCAGGCGTCACTTGATCGTGCAGTTGGGATCCAGTCGCATGTCGAGATAATCGTCCACGGACTTCATCAGCAGCGGCATCTCGTTGACGAAGAAGTGGTTCGCGCCCGGGATGGTCTGGTGATGGATGGTGATGTGCCGCTGGGTGCGCAGCTTGTCGACCAGCTTCTGGACGGCGAGCGGCGTCACCACCTCGTCCGCCTCGCCCTGGATGATGATCCCCGAAGACGGGCAGGGGGCGAGGAAGGTGAAATCGTACATGTTGGCGGGCGGTGCGATCGAGATGAATCCGCGCACTTCGGGCCGCCGCATCAGCAATTGCATGCCGATCCAGGCGCCGAAGCTGAAGCCGCCGATCCAGGTCGTCTCGGCTTCCGGATGGATCTGCTGCACCCAGTCGAGCGCCGAGGCGGCGTCGGACAATTCGCCGATGCCGTTGTCGAAAATGCCCTGGCTCTTGCCGACCCCGCGGAAATTGAAGCGGAGCGTGGCGAAGCCGCGCCGGACGAACGTCTTGTACAGCGCCTGGACGATGCCGCTGTTCATCGTGCCCCCGCCATGCGGGTGCGGGTGGAGGATCATGGCGACCGGCGCGCGCGGGCGCGGACCGGGCTGGAAACGGCCTTCGAGGCGGCCTTCGGGGCCGGGGAAAATGACTTCTGGCATTGCACCTGCGCTGGCTTGGCGTGAAAGGCATGGCACGCGGGTCGCGCCGCGTGCAGCCGCGCTCTATATAAGGGTGCGCGCCCGCTTAGCAATCTTGGGAACCTCGACGTGCCGGAGCCCCGCATCTATCTCGACCATGCCGCGACCACGCCGCTGCTCCCGGCGGCGCGCGAAGCGATGGTCGCGGCCCTGGCGCGCTGGCACAATCCCGGCTCGCCTCATGCGGAGGGCAGGGCGGCGAGGGCCGAGCTCGAGGAGGCCCGGCGGCGGATCAAACGCGCCTTGGATTGGAACGGCGAGCTCATCTTCACCAGCGGCGCCAGCGAGGCTCTGTCGATCGCGCTGGGGCGAACGGACCGGCGCGTCTTGATCTCCGCCGTGGAGCACGAGGCCGTCTTCCGTGCCGCCCCCGGCGCCCAGGTGCTGCCGATGGGTCCGAAAGCGCAAGTATCGGCCGATGCGCTGGGCGAGGCGCTGCGGTCCGGGCCGCCCCCTCTCGTCGCCATCCAGCACATCAACTCCGAAACCGGTGTGGAGCAGCCGGTCGACGAGCTCGCACAACAAGTGCGCTCCGCCGGCGGCATCCTCCTTTCCGACTGCTCGCAGTCGGCAGGCAAGGTCCCGCTGCCGGATGCCGACCTCATCGTCCTGTCCGCTCACAAGCTGGGCGGCCCGCCGGGTATCGGGGCGCTCCTGGTCCGCGATCTCGGGATGATCGAAGCTGTCGGCGGGCAGGAGTTCGGCTACCGCTTCGGCACCGAGAATGTGCCGGCAGCGGTCGGCTTCGCGGCGGCCGTCGAGGCTTTCGAAATCGGTACGTTCGATGGCCCACCGCTGGGAGCGCTGCCAATGGTGCGGTGGCTATGGGACATGGGCTTTGGCATCCTGGACCTCGAATATCCAATCGGTCAGGCCGGCGGCATCTACCAGCCAAGTTCGGTCGGCTTCGATGACGCACCTCGTTTCGGCGGCTGGATTCTGGCGCTAACGATGCCCGGCGTCCGCGCGGCCACACAGTTGATCCGGTTCGATGCGGCGGGGATCGCCGTCTCCGCCGGCAGCGCTTGCTCATCGGGCACGCTCAAGGCGAGCCGCACGCTCGCTGCCCTCGGCGTTGCGGAGGAGGAGGCGGCGTGCACGATCCGCGTCAGCTTCGGATGGTCGACCACGGCCGATGATATTGACCGTTTTCTCGGGCGATGGTTGGACATGGCTTCGCAAGCGCGCGGCCGCGCCGCATGATCTATCTCGATTATCAAGCGACCACCCCGCTCGCGCCCGAGGCCGCCGCGGCGATGCGCCCGTGGCTGGAAACGAATTTCGGCAACCCCCATTCGCCCCACCGCATAGGCCGCGAAGCCGCCGCCGCCATCGAAGTCGCGCGCGACCGCGTCACGGAGGCCTTGAAAACCTCACCCGTTCGCCCCGAGCGAATTCGAGGGGGCCTGCCGAGCGAAGCCGAGGCTCCTGGCCGGCTGGGTGTCTCGACTTCGCTCGGTGAAGGCACTCCGCCCGAGGGACGGGTCTACTTCACCTCCGGCGCCACCGAGGCCGCCAATTGGGCGCTGAAGGGCGCCGCCGCCCGCCTCCCCGAGGCGAAGCGCCGGATCGTCACTCTCGCCACCGAACATGCCTGCGTGCTCGACACGGCCGAATGGCTGGGCGGGCAGGGCTTCGAGACCGACGTCGTGCCGGTCGGAAGCGACGGCCTCGTCGATCCCGATCACCTGGCAACCCGCATCGGCCCCGAAACCGGCCTCGTCGCCGCGATGCTGGTCAACAACGAGATCGGCGTCGTCCAGCCGGTCGAGCGGATCGCCGAAATCGCCCGTTCGCGCGGCGCCTTGTTCTTCTGCGACGCGGTCCAGGGCTTTGGCCGCGTTCCGATCCCGCTCGCTGCCTGCGACATGGTCGCCGTCTCGGCCCACAAGGTGCACGGCCCGAAGGGCATCGGCGCGCTCTGGATCCGCGCGGGCGTTACCATCGATCCGCTGCTTCACGGCGGCGGCCAGGAAGGCGGCATTCGCTCGGGCACGCTCTCGCCGGCTTTGTGCGTCGGCTTCGGCGAAGCGGCCCGCCTCATCGCCGAGCGCGCCGAGGCCGACCGCGTCCATGTCGAGCGCCTCTGGTCGGCCGCCGTCGCCATGCTCGGCGACGGCTGGACGATCAACGGGTCGGTGGAGCATCGTTATCGCGGCAATCTCAACATCCGCCGCGACGGGGTCGACGCCGCCCGCCTGATCTCGGAGCTGCGCGGCATCGCCTTTTCCGCCGGCTCGGCCTGCGCCAGCGGCTCCGGCCGCCCCAGCCACGTCCTCCGCGCCCTCGGCCTCGACGATCGCGCCGCCCGCTCCAGCCTCCGGCTCGGCTTCGGCCGCTACACCTCGGAGGAGGATCTCGCCCAGGCGCTTACCCTCATCGAAGCCGCCGCCGCCCACCAGTTGAGCTTCGCCGCATGAGCGGCACCGTCCGCGTCCGTTTCCTCGCCCCCGACGGCGCCGTCGCCGCCGAGGTCGAGGCGCCGGCGGGGGAACGTCTGCTCGAGGTCGCCCAGGCCGCCGGCCAGCCGCTCGAAGGGACCTGCGAGGGCCAGATGGCCTGCTCCACCTGCCACGTCATTGTCGATCCCGCCGATTTCCCGCGGCTGCCGCCGGCCGGCGAGGAAGAGGACGATCTCCTAGATTTCGCTCTCCACGTCACCCGCACCTCCCGCCTCGCCTGTCAGATCCGGCTGGATGAGGGCCTCGGCAGCCTGACCGTGCGAATGCCCGGCGGCGCGCGCGACGTTCAGCGACACTGAGGCCGGACGGCAACAGCCCTCGTCATGCCGGACGTGATCCGGCATCCCGCTTCTTCCTTGCAAGGAGCGATTCAGGAAACCGGATGACGCGATGGGGAAGGCGAAGTTCGGAGCGGATGCGCTCCGAACATCACCTTCCCTGATCCTGCCGACCCGGCACCGGGCGGCCTCAGCCGCTATTGTCGTCGCTCTCCATGATCGTGCCGTTGACGCCGCGCGGGAAGAAGCCGCCCTTGTTCGCCTGCTCGGGCGTCAAATAGACGATGTTGAGCACTTCGCCGGCCGTGCGGCTGAACGCGATGCCGTTGCCGTTGGCGGGCACGATGTTGGCGAGGTTGCGCTCGCCGCGCACGATCCCCTGGTCCTTGTCCTCGGGCCCGTCGAGGCTGTCGCGCGCGTCCGAAATCGCCGTCGTCGCGCTGAGCAGCTGCGGGATGCGCATGCCCTTCTGGAACAAGGTCGTGCGGATCATGCTGGCGTGATAGGCCTCGGCGGCGAGAATCCCCGCGGCCGCCTCCAGGAACACCTTGCTCTCGAGCAGCGGCGAGGCGCCCTTGTACGCGGTGACGCCGACATCCTCGAAGATGAACGCCGCGAGCAGGAAGCTCTGGTCGTTCGCATAAGGATCGAAGGCTTCGTTCGGGCCGATCAGCCCGGCCGCCCGCGCCGCGGCCGAAAAGGCCCCGGTGGAGCTCGGGCTGATGTTGATCTGCGGCTGCGCAACCGCGGACGCGCCGAGCGCCGCCCTTAAAAAGGCGACATGGGCACGCTCGTCGATCGCAAGCTCGCGGGCATGCTGCGCGACGATCGGGTCGTTGAAATTGACCTGCCGTCCGCCTCTCGCCTCGCCTTGGTTGCCGGTGCCGCCGAGCAGATTCTGGGGGAGCCCTTCGCCGAACGCGGCGAAGGAATAGAATTGCGCCTCCAGATATTCGAGGTTGAGCGCGAAATTGAGAATGTCCGCGTCGGTGATCCCCGGCGGCGGAGGAGGCGGCGGTGGCGGCGTCGGCGGCGCCGGGGGTTCCGGCGCGGGCTGCGGCTCGTCGTCGCCGCCGCCCGAGCAGGCGCTCAGCAGCGACACGCCGAGCGCGGCCATCGCCCCGCCGCGGGTGGTGCGCAGGAATTCGCGGCGTTCCTCGCGGCGCCTGGCGGCGGCTTCGAGGATTTCGAGGGTCTGGGTTTCATTGTCCATGTGAGCGGCCTCCCTTGGTCGCGAACGGGCCCGCGGGCCTCAATTCGCGTCGCTCGTGTTGATCGGTCCGTTGACGCCTTCGGGGAAGAACCCGCCTTCGGCCACCGCCATCTGGTTGAGGTAGACGATGTTGAGTACTTCGCCGGCGGTGCGGCTGTAAGCGATGCCGCGCGGGTCGAGCGGGGTGATGTTCGACGCTCCCTCGCGAGGCGCGATGCCCTGGTCCTTGTTCTCCGGACCGTCGAGGCTGTCGCGGGCGCCCGAAATCGCGCCGGCGGCGGCGATCAGCGCCGGCGTCCGCATGCCCTTGCGGTACAAGGTCGTGCGGATGAGCCCGGCATGATAGGCCTCGACCGCGAGGATGCCCGCGGCCGCCTCGAGGAAGGTCTTGTTGGTGATCAGCGGTGCCGCGCCCTTATAGGCGGTGACGCCGACATCCTCGAAGATATAGGCGCCGAGCAGGAAATTCTCGTCGCTGGCATAAGGATCGAACGATTCGTTCGGCCCGATCAGGCCTGCGGCGCGGGCGGCGGCGGAAAAGGCCCCGTTAGGCCCGGCGCTGATGTCGATCGGCGGCTGCGCGACGGCGGCATTGCCGAGCACCGTGCGCAGGAACTCGACATGGGCGCGCTCGTCGAACGCGATCTCGCGCGCATATTGCGCCACCGCCGGGTCGGTGAAATTCACCCGCCGCCCGCCCGTGGCCGCGCCCTGCTGGCCGGTCCCGCCGAGCAGGTCCTGGGGCAGCCCCTGGCCGAAGGCGGCGAAATAATAGAATTGCGCCTCCAGATATTCGAGGTTCAGCGCGAAGTTGAAGATGTCCGCATCGGACGGCGCGGCCTGCGCGGTTGCCCTGGTCGGGCGCATGACCGCCGCGGCTCCGGCGACGACGCCGGCCGCGGCCGCGGCCGAGCGGAAGAAGTCGCGCCTTTGGTGGCGGCGCTCAACGCGCGCATCCAAGGCGTCCATGGTAATGGGTTCGTCGATCATCGGCGGCGGCCTCCCTGTTTCGGGGGAAAGCATTCCAGTGCCTCGTTTTTTGAGGCTGCCTGGTTTGCTGCGTTCCCGAATCGCCGACGAACTAAATTTATGTTGGTTCCTGAACTTTCGCGGTGGAACCGGCGCGGGTACGGAGGCGTACTAAAGCTTGACTTGCTCGCGTGAGATTGGGTGACTCGGCCGCATGGTGTTGCCCCCGGCGCCGCCCCCGAAGCTCACTCACGATGAAACGGACCGGAGCCGACTTTAAGTCCATGACCGCCGCCGAGCACGCCACCTGCCGCAACCTGCTCCTCAAGTCCCTGACCCCGGAAGATTTCGCGCTGCTGGCGCCGCATTTCACTCGCGTGAGCCTCGACAAGGACAAGATCGTGGCCGCCGCGCACGAACGTCTTGAAAGCTTTTGCTTTCCCGAAGGCGGCGTCGCTTCTTATTCCGACATCCTCGACGACGGCACCCGGATCGGCATCGGCATGGTCGGCTGCGAGGGTCTGGTCGGCTGGCCGCTCCTGCTCGGCTGCGAGCAATCGCCTTATGAATCGAACGTCGCGGTCGGAGGGGCAGGGGCGCTTCGCATCGCCGCCGACGACCTGCTCGCCGCCTGTAGGGCCAGTCCGGGTCTCGAGCGGCTGCTGCAGCGCTTCGTCCAGTCCTTCATCATCCAGCTCGGCCGCACCGTGGTCTCGAACCTCACCGACCCCGTCGACCGCCGGCTGGCGCGCTGGCTGCTGATGAATCACGACCGCCTCGATGGCGACCAGATCGACCTCACCCACCAGCAGCTTGGCGTTATGCTCGGCGTTCGCCGCGCCACCGTCACCGATGCGCTCCACATCCTCGAGGGCGACGGCCTCGTCCGCTCGCCGCGCGGCTACATCGTGATCCGCGACCGGCCGCGGCTGCGTCAGCTCGCTGGCCAGGCCTATGGCTTCGCCGAATCCGAATATCGCCGCCTGATCGGCCCCTTCGGAAAGGACTGCTGAAGAAGCGCGGCAAGGGCTCCCGCGTACCATCGCCCCGGCCAATCGCCCCGAAGAGGGGTCGGTGTAATTGACTGCCGGTGACGAAGCTGCCAAGCATTTGACCTTCCAATGCAAGTTTGCCCCGCTGTTGAGCGCGAGACCTGCCGCTCGCCACCCCGGCGGCAAGGGCAGCTTCAGGAGAGTGGGGACCCCATGCAACAGAGCGGAACGTCCGGCGACGACGTGCTGGTTGGTACGAACCAGGATGCCGACTCGAAGGATTGGGCGGCAACGACGTCCTCAATGGCCACGACGGGTACGACACCCTTTACGGCGGAGACGGCGACGACCGGCTGGATGGCGGGCTCGGCATCGATTTCATGCGGGGCGGCGCTGGAAACGATGTCTACATCGTCGGCATCGGGGACGGGGCAAGGTACCGGTCCGGTTATACTAACTATTACAGCACGATCGACCCTGTCACTGAACTGGCGTCTGAGGGCATTGACGAGATCCAGACGGATCTGCGTTATTTTTCCTTGGCACGGACGTCTTGGTATGTGCTGAAACGTGAGCTGGGGGTGGATAACCGAAACGGCGGCCCGATAGGTGCCTACAACCCCGGTGCGGTCGAAAACCTGACTGGCACGTCGGATAGCGGCCAGATCCTGCTGGGCAATCACTATGACAACATCATCGCCGCCGGAGCCGGCAACGACACGCTGGATGGCGCCGAGGGCCAGGATACGCTGTCCGGCGGGCGCGGCGACGACCGCTATTTCGTCGGCGATGGCGACACCATCGTCGAGGATGCGGACGAGGGTGTCGACCAGGTCACATCCTCTGCCGCATCGTTCACGCTTTTCGACAACCTGGAGAATCTGACCGGCGGGCTCGACACCGGTCAGATCCTGATCGGGAACAGCTCGGCGAACGTCATAACCGGGGGAGCCGGGGACGATATCCTCGACGGAGGCGCGGGCGCCGACACGATGACCGGCGGGCAGGGCCACGACACCTATCATGTCGACCATGAAGGCGATGTGGTGAGCGAGATCGGTGGAGGCCTCAATACCCTCTATACGATCTTCACCCACAGGCTGAGCGACATTTTCCAGAACCTGTATCTGCGCGGAACGGACGCGATCGACGGCTTCGGCAACGATTTCGGCAACAAGATCGCCGGCAACGTCGCGGCCAATGTCATCGTCGGCTATCTAGGCGACGACGAGCTGTTCGGCGGCGGCGGCGCGGACCAGCTCCTCGCGGGCGAAGGCGATGATTTCCTCGCCGGGCACGACGGTGACGACCGCCTCGTCGGCGGGGCCGGGATGGACGTCCTGCGCGGCGGCGGCGACGATGACGGACTGTCCGGCGGCGCCGGGAACGATCAGCTGGAAGGCAATGACGGCAACGATCAGATCGATGCCGGAGCCGGTGACGACATCGTGGAGGGCGGGGCTGCGGACGATCTCCTCGATGGCTCGACCGGAACCGACACGGCCAGTTACGCCGCGGCACGGCAGGCGGTCCTCGTGAGCCTTTCCATCGCGATCGGTCAGGACACTGTCGGAGCTGGCATCGACACTCTGAAGGG
>DASVRO010000026.1:0-95814 GCA_036388575.1 Allosphingosinicella sp. | reverse complement strand
TCGATCGGGTCCTTGCCCTCGCGGAAGCTCTGCACTTCCTCGCGCGTGCGGTACTTGGCGGGGTCGGACATCGAGTGGCCGCGGTAGCGGTAGGTCATCGCCTCCATGATTGCCGGGCCCTCGCCGGACCGGACCCGGCCGACCAGCTCCTCCGCCTTGGCGCGCACGGCCAGCACGTCCATCCCGTCGACCTGCTCGCCCGGGATGCCGTAGGCCCGGCCGCGGTGGCATAGCTCCTGGCCGGCGGCGGCGCGCACCTGCGAGGTGCCCATGGCGTAGCGGTTGTTCTCGATGACGTAGAGGACCGGCAGTTTCCACAAGGAAGCCATGTTGAAGGACTCGTAGACCTGGCCCTGGTTGACGGCGCCGTCGCCCATGTAGGCGACGCACACCCCGCCGTCCTCGCGGTACTTGTGGGCGAAGGCGAGGCCGGTGCCGAGCGGCACCTGGGCCGCCACGATGCCGTGCCCGCCGTAGAACCCGGCCTTGCGGCTGAACATGTGCATCGAGCCGCCCTTGCCCTTCGAGATGCCCGCCGCGCGGCCGGTGAGCTCGGCCATGATCACCCGAGGATCGATCCCGTAGGCGAGCATGTGGCCGTGGTCGCGATAGCCGGTGATGACGCTGTCGCGGCCCGGCTCGAGCGCGGACTGCAGGCCGACGGCGACCGCTTCCTGGCCGATATAGAGATGGCAGAAGCCGCCGATCAGGCCGAGGCCGTAGAGCTGGCCGGCGCGCTCCTCGAAGCGGCGGATGAGAAGCATCTGGCGGTAATATTCGAGCAGCTCGTCCCTGCCCGCTTCATGCCGCTTCGGCTCGGGCGGGCGTTCGCGGTTCGGGGTGGGAGGCGGAGAGGCGAAGCTCTCCTTGCCGGGGCGCTTGGACGTTGCTGCCTTGGCCACGTGGATTCCTGCTGGCTGTTCGAAGGGCGGCTCTATGGCGGCAAACGCGAGTGCGTGCAACTTGTGCCGAATGATCCTCCCCATGCGGAACGCATGGGGAGGGGGACCATGCGCAGCATGGTGGAGGGGTAGCTGGCGAGAAAGCAGCGGATCGGGGCGAGACGGTGATGGCCTGCGCCATTACCCCTCCACCACACTCCGTGTGGTCCCGCTCCCCATCTTCGATGGGAAGGATTAATCGAGCGGGATGATGACCTCGTCGGGGCGGACGAGGCCGAGCTCCTTGCGGATCAGCTCGTCGGCGAGATCGGGGTCCGCGCGCTGCGGGTCGAGCAGGGCGGCGCGGTGGGCGAGCCTCACCTTCTCGGCGTTGAGATCGGCCAGCTGGACGATCCTTTCGGCCTTCTGCCGGCGATAGTCGCCCCAGCTCAATATGCCGTTGGCGCCCATGATCGCATAACCGAGGAAATTGGCGATGATGAGGATGGCGAGGGCCGGGAGCGCCGCCCGCCTGATCATGTCGAAAGTGTTCCGCCCCACCGCCTGCATAGCGTCGTTAACAGAATCAGCAAAAGCGCGCCGAATCAAGCCTTTTGAGCCGATGGGTGGAAAATTTTCAGACGGACCGATAGCGCTCGAACACGTCGCGCCCGGCATAGCACGCCATCGAGCCCAGCTCCTCCTCGATCCGGATCAGCTGGTTGTACTTGGCGAGGCGGTCCGAGCGGGCGAGGCTTCCGGTCTTGATCTGCCCGCAATTGGTGGCGACGGCGAGGTCGGCGATGGTCGTATCCTCGGTCTCGCCCGAGCGATGCGACATGACCGAGGTGTAGCCGGCGCGATGGGCCATTTCGACCGCCTCTAGGGTCTCGGTCAGAGTGCCGATCTGGTTGACCTTGATCAGGATCGAATTGGCGAGGCCCTGCTCGATTCCCATCCGAAGCCGCTTCGGGTTGGTCACGAACAAATCGTCGCCGACCAGCTGGACCTTGGCGCCGAGCGCGTCCGTCAGCGTCTTCCATCCCTCGAGATCGTCCTCCGCCATGCCGTCCTCGATCGAGGCGATCGGATAGTCGCGGGCGAGAGCCGCCAGATAGTCGGCATTCTCGGCCGGGGAGAGGACCGTCCCCTCCCCCTCCATATGGTAGGCGCCGTCGCGGAAATATTCGGTCGCCGCGCAGTCGAGCGCGAGGACGACGTCGTCGCCGGGCGTGTAGCCCGCCTGCTCGACCGACTTCATGATGAAATCGAGGGCGTCGCGGGCGGAAGCGAGGTTGGGAGCGAAGCCGCCCTCGTCGCCGACCGCGGTCGAAAGGCCCGAATCGTGCAGGTTCTTCTTCAGCGTGTGGAAGATCTCGGAGCCGCAGCGGACCGCCTCGGCGAGGCTGGCGGCGCCGACCGGCATCACCATGAACTCCTGGAAATCGATCGGATTGTCGGCATGGGCGCCGCCGTTCAGGATGTTCATCATCGGCACCGGCAGCAATTGCGCCGAGACTCCGCCGACATAGCGGTAGAGCGGCAGGCCGCGGGCGTCGGCCGCCGCCTTGGCGACGGCGAGGCTGACCCCGAGGATGGCGTTGGCGCCGAGCCGCGACTTGTTCTCGCTGCCGTCGAGGTCGATCAGGAGGGCGTCGATCTCGCCCTGGTCCTCGGCGTCCATGCCGGCGATCGCCTCGAAAATCTCGCCGCGAACGGCATTGACCGCCTCGCAGACTCCCTTGCCGAGATATTTCGACTTGTCGCCGTCGCGCTTCTCGACCGCCTCGTGCGCTCCGGTCGAGGCTCCGGAGGGCACCGCGGCGCGGCCCATGCTGCCGTCCTCCAGAAGCACGTCGACCTCGACGGTCGGGTTGCCGCGGCTGTCGAGGATCTGCCGCGCGTGGACATCGAGGATGGCGGTCATTGTTACGGCCTCGTTCTGAACTATATGGGTTGGACCGGACCGGCCCGTCGGGCGGCGGCTTATCGGCGCGGCGCGGGCGACGCAACTTTCGTCGCTCGGCGGCGGAACGGGAGGCCCGGCTCGCCGGTTTGCGACGCGATGTAACCTTAGTTGGAGAAAGCCTATGCCTCCCCGCGACGACGAGCTCCCCGAGGGCACGGACCAGATCATCAACGGCGCCATGGAAACGGGCGGCGGCGAGAGTGGAACGGCCGGCGGCGGCGCGGCGATGGGCGGCGGCGGCGCCAGCTCAGGCTTTATCGGCGCGTCCGGTGGCGATGGTACCGGCGGGACGGCCGCGGGAGGAGGAGGAACCGACATGACGACAACCGAAGGCACAAGCGGCACCGGCGGCAGCGGTGCCACGGGCGGCGGCGGAACCGAAGGCGGCGGAGTCACCGATCAGGTGCGCGGCCAGATCTACAATCTTCGCGACCAGGCCGGAGGCAAGGTCCGCGAATATGCCGATACCGGCAAGACCCGGGCGACCGATCTGCTCGAGGAGCTTTCGCGCGTCGTCGCCGACACGGCCGATTCGATCGACGAGCGGCTCGGCAACAATTACGGCGAATATGCCCGCAAGGCTGCGGACAGCGTCTCGGGCCTCGCCGACGATCTGCGCGGCAAGGACGTGGACGAGCTTTACGACACGGTCCGCTCGGCGGTCCGCAAGAGCCCCGGAGTCGCGATCGGAATCGCCGCGGTGGTCGGCTTCACCCTGGTGCGGCTGGTCAAGGCGGGGATGCCCGACGAGGCCCAAGGCGGCAATAGCGGCGGCGGCCGGCGGTCCAACAAGGGTTCGGGAGCCTGAACTTGGACTCTCCGGCGGCGACCGAGGAAAGCTCGATCGGCGAGCTGTTCGGCCGATTATCCGATGACGCGCGCGCCTATGCGGCGGCCGAGGCGAAGCTCTACCAGGCGATCGCCCGCCGCCGCCTCTCGGGCGCCCGCAACGGCGCGATCGCGCTGGTCGTGGCGGCACTGCTCGCCAACGCGGCGCTGATCGTCCTGCTCGTCGGGCTGGCGCTCCAGCTGGCCGAGCTGGTCGGTCCGGCGCTCGGCGGGCTGATCGTCACCGCGCTGGTGCTCGGAATCGCCTTCCTGCTGGTCCGCTACGGCGCGGCCAAGCTCGGCGCCCTGTCCGGCGACGCCGAGGAGAGGGCCGCGATGGCGGCCGGGGAGCGGCTGCCATGAGCGCCGACGACATCCGGCTCGCCCGCCAGGAGGCGGAGCGGGCCCGCCGCCGCCTCGTCGCGACCAGTACCGAGCTGCAGCAGCGGCTGAAGCCCGGAACGCTGGCCGGCCACGCCTGGGCCGGAGTCAGGGACAAGAGCGGCGATCTCGCCGAGGACGCCGTGGAGGCGGTGAAGGCGCGGCCCGTCCCGGTCGCCGCCGCGCTCGCCGCCTTCACCCTGTTCCTGGCCCGGGCGCCGCTCAAATCGGCGGTGTCGCGTCTCTTCGCCGGCAGCTCGGACGACGAGGACCTGATCACCGTCCGCGTCGACGGGGGTGACGAAAATTACGACCTGACGGCTCCTGTCGCCGCCAGGACCAGTGAAGGAGCAAGTGCATGACGAGTACCACCGACGAACGGCCGGCTTCGGCGTCGGCGAACAACAGCGGGGCCGAAGGCGGCTCCGCCGACGGCAGCGGCGGCGGCCGCCTCTCCGCCGCCAGCCAGAAAGCCGCCGATGCCTATCAAAGCGCCCGCGAGCGCACCGCGGCGGCTTATACGACCGCTCGCGAGCGTGCCGGGAGCGCCTATGAGGGCGCCGGACGGCGGGCCAGCGAGAGCATCGATTCCAATCCGGTCGCGGCCGTGGTCGGCGGACTCGCCATCGGAGCAGTCGTCGCCGCCCTGCTGCCGCGCACCCGCCGCGAGGACGAATTGCTCGGCACCGCCGGCCGCCGGGTCAACGAGGCCGCCCGCGACGCGGCCCGCGCCGCCCGCGAGGCCGGCAAGGGCCAACTCGACGAGCTCGGCCTCAGCCGCGACGGCCTGAAGAGCAAGATCGACGACTTCACCGGCCGCGCCGTCGGCGCCGTCAAGAGCTCGGCCGGCGCCGCCGCGGGCGCCGCGCGCGGCAAGGACGAGGCATAGGGGACGCGCCCCGGAAGCCTTTGCTTCCGGGGCGCCCGCCTCTATCGGGCCGCTCATGAGCAAGCTCCATCTCGTCTTCGGCGGCCGGGTCAAGGATCCGCGCGGCCTCGATTTCGATCTGGCCACCATCGACCTGGTCGGCCTCTTCCCCGATTATGCCAGCGCCCTCGACGCCTGGCGCGGCAAGGCCCAGCGCACCGTCGACGACGCCGAGATGAAATATGTCGTCGTCCACCTCCACCGGCTGCTCGAGCCGGAGATGGAGGGGAAGGTTTAGAGCCAGCGTCTCCTTCTCCCGGGTTCAATCCGGTCATCAACGCGAGGTGAACCCATGAAAGGCGTTCGCGACCAGCAAGAGAAGCGCAACTGATGCGGCTGGCCGCGGCATGGCTGGTCCATCTGTTCACCGCGAGCGGGGTCGTCCTCGCCCTGCTCGCGCTCGAAGCGACGTACCGGGAGGAATGGCGACTCGCCTTGCTCTGGCTGCTCGCGGCTCTGGCGGTCGACGGGATCGATGGAACTCTGGCCCGCACGGCGAAGGTCAAGGAGGTGCTCCCGCGCATCGACGGCGAGGCGTTCGATCTCATCGTCGACTATCTCAACTACGTCTTCGTCCCGGCCGTCTTCATCGCCCGTGCCGGGCTGGTTCCGGAAGCGCTGGCGCTGCCGCTCGCCGCCGCCATCCTGCTCTCGTCGGTCTACGTGTTCGTGCGCCGGGACATGAAATCCGAGGACAATTACTTCCGCGGCTTTCCGGCTCTGTGGAACGTCGTCGCCCTCTACCTGTTCGCCGCCGCGCCTGGGCCGGCGATCGGTGCGGCGGTGGTGATCGTGCTTTCGGTCCTCAGCTTCGCTCCGATCCTGTTCGTACATCCGTTCCGGGTGCGGGACTGGCAGCCCTGGCTGAAGCTCGTCGCCCTCGCCTGGGCCGCCGCGACCCTCGCCTTGCTGTGGCCCGACTGGAGCGCTCAGGCCGCGGGCGCGTGGCTCGCCGGATCGTTGGGTCTCGCCGCGGTCATGCTCGCCATGGGGTTCGTCCGAAGCCTGCGCGGGCCGTCCCCGCCCCCAGCTGGTTAACGCCTTCTTAGCCACGCCCCCTCAGGGCCCTGCAAGCTTTCCACCCTAAGCGAGTGCGCCCCGGGCCATCGCGGCTGCTGTGGAAGGCAACGACCATGTACCTGCGCGCCCTGATCGTGATGCTGCTATTCTGCAGCCAGGCGGCCTTCGCCGCGGTCCCGTCGTGGCGGGTGACCGAGGTCGCCGGCACCGTGCAGCTTCAGCACGGCGGGCGAACGGTCCAGGCGGCGCGCGGAGCGACTCTCGATCCCGGCGACACCGTCACCACCGGCGCCAACGGCCGCGCGGTGCTCGTCCGCGGCCAGGAATATGTGATCGTCTCGGCGAGGTCGCGGCTGCGCCTGCCGGCCGCGGCTCAGGCGCGCGGGATCGTCCAGATGCTCCAGGATTTCGGCCGCGCCACCTTCCGAATCGAGAAGAAGGAAACGCCCCATTTCGGAGTGCGCACGCCCTATCTCGTCGCGCTGGTCAAAGGGACCGTGTTCACCGTCGATGCCGACAAGGGCGGGGCGATCGTGACCGTCGAGGAAGGCCGGGTCGAGGTGGCGACTCCCGACGGCGGCGCCCGCCAGATGGTCGAGGCCGGAATGGCCGCGACGCTGAGCGCCGCCCGTCCGGGCGACATCGGGATCCGCCCGGCGGCCGAGGTCGCCCGAGGCGCCTCCGCCGAGGCGGCGCGCGCCTGCGCCGGTGACGGCTCGCGCAGCTGCGGCCCAAGGCTCGCCTACACTCCGGTCGATTCGGCCGAGTCGGTTTCCGCTCCCGGGAGCCGCGAGATCGCTCCGGCCGCGGACACGTCACTGACCGTCGCGGTGCTGGAGTTACGCACGCCGCCGGCTCCGGCCGCCCCCGCCCCGACTCCCGCGCCCGACCCAGCTCCGGCGCCAGCAGCTCCAGCGCCGGCTCCGGCTCCCGCGCCCGCGCCGACCCCTTCGCCAACTCCGGCTCCTGCCCCGGCCCCGGCTCCCGCCCCGGCGCCGGCGCCAGCCCCGGATCCCGCGGCCACTCCGGCCATACCCGCGACGCCGGCGCCCGGCGGCCCGGCGATCCCCGCGACACCGGCCGTTCCGCCGGTGACAGCGCCGCCACCGCCGGTTCCGACGCCGCCCGCGCCGCCGGTCCCCGACAATTCCGAGCCGGGCTCGAACTCCGGTCCGGGCTCGAACTCCGGCCCCGGCTCCAATTCGGGCCCCGGCAACGGGCCTGCCCCTGCCCCCGATCCAGCGCCAGTTCCCGCGCCGGCTCCGGCGCCGGCGCCGGCTCCGGCTCCTGCGCCCGACCCGGCCCCGCCGCCTGCGCCGGCTCCAACTCCGCCGCCTGCCCCGGCCCCGGACCCGACGCCTCCGCCCGCGCCGGCTCCCGACCCGGCGCCGCCGGTTCCGCCGGCACCCGCCCCGGCCCCGGCTCCGGCTCCGGCTCCGGCTCCGGCTCCGGCTCCGGCTCCGGCTCCGGCTCCCGCGCCCACGCCGCCGCCCGCGCCCACGCCGAACCCCCTGACGCTGCCGCCGGCTCCCGCTCCTGAGCCGGCGCCCATCCCCGGCCTGCCTCCGCCTCCGCCGCCGCCATCGCAGCCGAGCTGCCGGGTGATCCAGCTTCTGATCGTCTGCATCTGAAGCCCGGCTTTCATCCCTAACCCTTCGTCAACCTCGTTCCGCTAGGGCTGTCGCCTCGCGGACGAGGGAGGCACGGCGACGGGATGGGGAGACGGCGGGGGATGCCGGCACCTTTGTGCCTCGCCTGGCTGGCCTTGGCCGGCGCCGCTCCGCCGCGCCTCGAAGTTTCGAGCTGGGAGCCCCACGGCGCGGAGGCGCTGGCCGGCGGCTCGACCGCCGCGACGGCGGTGCCCGTGAAACCCGGCGAGCAATATCCGCCGACGCCGAGGGAGGAGGCTGCGCCGGTCGCGGCCGCCCCGGCCGCTACGCCCGCGCCGCCACCCTCGCGCCGCGCCGACGTGAAGCTCTCCGTCGACATGAGCGTGACCGCCGACAGCAACGTCACCAACGGCACCCGCCTCCACGCCGTGCCGATCGACTTCGGCGACGGACCGCTGCCGGTGCCGGTCGACCCCAATCTTCGTGAGCGGTCCGGAATCGGCTACGGCGTCTCGGCCGCCGCCAACGTCCGGCTGCCGATCGCCGCCGAGGCGGCGCTGGCGGTGGACGTCGAGGGCTATGCCCTCGAATATGAGGGACAACGGAGCGACGACGGCTCGGTCCTCGTCGCGGCCGGTGTCGAATTCGGCGCCGGTCCGGCTCCGGAGGGCGCTCTGCAGCTGATCGCCTTCGACCGCTGGTATGGCGGCGTGAAGGCCCTCGAAGGGCTGGGCTTGCGCGGCCATTGGCGGGTCCCGCTCGATGCCCGAAGCAACCTGCGCCTCGCCGTCGACGCCCGGATCTTCGATTCCGGCTACGGCGACCGGTTCGGCGGCCGCGAGGGCAGCCTCTACGTCAGCTACGACACCGTGCTGGGGCCGCGCCTGTCGGCCTCCGCCGGACTCTACGCCCACCGCCAGTGGCTGCGCGACGACGCTTTCTCGAGCCTCGACGCCGGCGTCTATGGCGGGCTCAGCGCCTATCTCGGCGAGGATTTCGCCGGCGGGCTCACCGTCGGCGTCAGCCGGACCGCGTTCGACGAGCCGTTCCTGCTGCTCGATCCCGACGAGCGGTCCGACTGGCGGGCCTACGGCAGCGTCTGGCTGAGCACGCGGCGGCCGCTCGCCCTCGGCCTGCATCCGTCGCTCACCTACACCTACAACCGGACGTCGAGCTCGATCGGCTATTACGATTCGCAGCGCCACCGGCTGCGCCTCGGCCTCAAGCGCAGGTTCTGACGATGCCGGCCCGGATCGTTCGCCGTCTCGCCGAGCGCTGGCGGCCGGCGGCCCTGCTTCTCGCCGGCACCGTCGGCCTCGCCTTGCTCGCCTCCGACGCCGGCGACGGGATCGATCAGGCTCTGACCGACGCCCGCGCCGCCCTCGGCCAGCGCCCCGCCAGCGGGCAGGTCCATATCGTCGCGATGGACGAGCGCAGCATCGCCGCCTTCCGGCAATGGCCCTGGCCCCGGCACATCCATGCGGAGGCGATCGATCGGCTGCGCGAGGGCAAGGCGGCGCTGATCGCCTTCGACGTCGACTTCTCGAGCCCCTCGCAGCCGCGCGAGGACGAGGCTCTGGCCGCCTCCCTGCGCCGCGCCGGCGGAAGCGTCGTCCTGCCCACCTTCCGACGCTCCGGCGGCCCCGACGCCTCGCCGATCCCGATCTTCGCCGAAAGCGCCTTCCTCGCCACCGCCAACGTCTTCACCGAGGCGGACGGCGAGCTCAGGCACATGCCGTTCGCGATCGAGGTCGGCGGAGTGCCGCGGCCGTCGCTGGCGAGCATGGTCGCCGAGCGTCCGGGCGGGGCGGGCGAGCTGTTCCCGATCGACCGCTCGATCGATCCCGCCTCGATCCCCCGGCACAGCATGGCCGACGTCGTCGCCGGCCGGGTGCCCGCCGAAGCGCTGGCCGGCAAGAGGATCCTGATCGGGATGACCGCGATCGAGGGCGGCGACCGCTATACGGTGGCGCGCCACGGCCTGCTTCCCGGAGTGGTCATTCAGGCCCTGGCCGCCGAGACCCTGCTCGCCGGAACGCCGCCCCGGCCCGGCGGCGGCGGCCTTGCCCTGGCGCTCGCGCTGCTCGCCGCGGCCGGGGCGCTGAGGATGCGCCGCGGAACGGGCATGGGCCTCGCCTTCGCCGCGGCGGGAATCGCGATCCTGCTCCTGCCGGCGGCGGCTGAGCGCCTCGCCGGGCTCGAGCTGCTGGTCGCTCCCGCGCTCGGAGCGCTGCTCGCCGCGGGCGTGGCGGGCGGGATCGGCCTTGCCGCCTCCAAGCGGCGCGAAGGCAGGCTCGCCGACGCCGACACCGGCCTCGCCAACCTCGCCGCGCTCGAGCGCGACTGCCGCGGCTCGGCCGATGTCGCGATCGCCTTCGCCCGAATCGACGATTTCGCCGGCCTTCTTTCGACCCTCGGCGGCGCCGGCGCCGCCCAGCTCGTGCGGAGAGTCGCCGACCGGCTGGCGCTGGGCGCGTCGGCCGCCCGCATCTACCGGATCGAGGAGGCCGGCCTCGCCTGGATCGAACCCGCCGAGGCCGAGCTCGGCGACCGCTTCGACGGTCTCGACGCGGTGATGCGCTCGCCGTTCGTCGCCGGCCGCAAGGTCGAGGTGCGCACCCATTTCGGAGTCGCCCAAGGCGCCGGCGCCTCGGCGCGCCAGCTCTGCGCCGATGCCGGCCTCGCCGCGCTCCACGCCGCCGAGGCCGGGCGAAGCTGGCAGGTCTTCTCGCCGGCCGATCTCGAGCAGGCGAACTGGCGGGTCTCGCTGCTCGCCGAGCTCGATTCCGCGCTCGAGCGCGGCGAGTTGTGGAACGCCTACCAGCCCAAGCTGGACCTTCGGACCGGCCGGATCGTCGGCGTCGAGGCGCTGGTCCGCTGGGACCATCCCGAGCGCGGCACGCTCGCCCCCGACGCCTTCATCCCGCTGATCGAGCAGCACGGCCGAGCCGCCGACATGACCCTGCACGTCATGGCCCGGGCGCTCGCCCAGGCGGCGGCCTGGCGCGCCGCCGGCTATCCGCTCGGAGTCGCCGTCAACATCTCGGCCCCCCTGCTCCACGACCCGCCCTTCGCGCAACGGCTCGAGCAATTGCTTCGAGCGAGCGACCTCCCGCCGGAGCGGGTGACTCTGGAGATCACCGAATCGGCGGCGATGGCGGATCCCGATTCCGCCGTGGTGGCGCTGCAACGCTGGCGCGCGCTCGGGGTCGGTGTCTCGATCGACGATTACGGCACCGGCCAGTCCTCGCTCTCCTACCTGCAGAAGATGCCGGCCACCGAGCTCAAGATCGACCGCATCTTCATCGCCGCCATGGCGGCCGAGCCGCGCAACCGCATCCTGGTCCGCTCGACCATCGCCATGGCCCACGAGCTCGGCCTCGAAGTCGTCGCCGAGGGCGTCGAGGACGAAGCGACCCTCAAGCTGCTCGGCGACATGGGCTGCGACGTCGTCCAGGGCTATTTCGTCAGCCGCCCGCTGCGGGCGGAGGCGGTGGCGAAGTTCGTGGGACAGTCGGCGCGGGAGCCGGCGCGCAAACGGGCGGCCGGGTAACATACCCGACCGCCCGCATCCCGGCCGCAGTTTCCGGCAGTCAGGCGATGTGGACCAGCGCCTCAGCCGGCATCAGCATGTGGCTCGACCCGACGTAACCGTGGCGCCCGCCATGGTCGGCGGAATAGCCGAGGAACACGTCCCCGGCCTTGATGCTCGTACCGTCCTCGAAGACCGCGTCGGTCGTCGCGTAGAGCGTGTTCCGCCCTTCCTTGATCTCCTCGCCGGTCCGGTAGCCGGTGAGGCTGAGCGCCAGGAGGCCAATGTCCTGCACGCTCAGCAGCTCGCCCGCGTCGACGACCGCATCGGAGTCCGCATCCTTCCAGACGCCGAACTGGGCGAAGGCGGAATCGCCTTCGTCGAGCGAGCCGTTGCCGTTGCTGTCGAACGCGCGCAGGCCCTCGAGATCGCTGACGAATCCTTCCTTCTTGCCGTAGATTCGGCCGAAGGCGATCTCGTCGGCGGTGACATCGCCATCGCTGTTGCGGTCGATGACCAGCATTCCGTCGCCAGGGCCGACCCAGCCCGTCTCCTCCTTGATGCCGTCGCCGTCCCAGTCGAAATAGACGCCCGACTTCCTGGCTGCGATCAGTTCGAAGCCGTCGCCGTCGAGGTCGAGCACCAGCGGTGGGATGGAGCCGCCGCCGCCCGGCTTCACGACGGTGCCGCCGCCGCCGCCGCCGCCACCGCTGCTGCCGCCGGTGCCGCTCGGTGGGATCGGGTATAGCGATGCCACCGAGACCGGGCCCATGTAGCTGGTGACGAAATTGTTGAGATCGTAGAATCTATCGGCGACGAACAGCATGTCGTGCGGTCCGTATTGCGCGGCGAAACCCGAGAGGGTGATCTGGCCGCCGCCGGTTCCACCGATTGAGACGTAAATGGTCGTGCCGCTGAGGCTGAGCGTCACTTCGGCAGCGGTTATGCCCTCGCCGAGCGAGACGACATCGCCCTTGATCTCGCCATAGTCGCGATCGACGAAAGTGTCATATCCGCCGCCACGCTCCCAGAAATAATAGTCGTTTCCGGCTCCGCCGTAGAGGTAGTCGTTGCCGGCGCCACCACCCATCCTGTTGGAACCGGGTCCAGATAATAATAATTGTCGGTCCTGCTGGCGTAGGCGGTGTCGTTCCCGGCGCCGCCGAAGAAATGCTCGACCTGCTGCTGGGTCATGTTGCCGAAATAGAAGCCGGTCGTATCCTCCACCATGACGATGTCGCCATAGCCGAGCGTGTTGTATCCGCCGTTGATGGCGGTCCAGCTGTCGCTGGCGTCGACGAGGAAGACGTCCTCCCCGTGCCCGCCGGAATAGGTGTCCGCGCCCGCGGCGCCCGCGAAATAATCGTTGCCGTCGCTGCCGCCCAGATAGTCGTTGCCCTCGTTGCCGGCGAGGATCACTCCGGCGGCCCCCAACGTACCGACCGAGGTATAGAGGGTATCGCTGCCGGAGCCGCCCTGCACGATCTCGACGGAATAGGCGGCCGCATCCAGGTAGATCGCCTGGGCCGAGGTGTAGATCAACGTGTCTCGGCCTTCGCCGCCCTGCACGCTACCGCTCGCGAAATCGGCATAGTCGGCTACGAGGATGTCGTCGCCGCCCTGTCCCAGGAGGGTGTCCGCGCCGTCTCCGCCCGCGAGCAGGTTCCCCGCAGCCGTGCCGACCACATAATCGTTTCCGGAATTTCCGACGAAATCGACAAAGTTCGAATATCCGGCATAGCTGGCGGTGGCAAGATCGATGCTAACCGACGCCCCGTTGTTCTGCGTCCAGAGGTACGCGCCACCGTAACTCGTGATCGAAACCTGCCCATCCGAATGTGCCTGCTGGTTGAAGAGCATCGACTGCAGCGCGACGTCCGAAAATGCGCCGATCGTGCCGTTTGTTCGAACGAACTGGCCGGTATTGAAGGTGAAAATGCCTGGCAGCGTTTCCGACGGATTGGTCGGGGAGGAAACAGGCTGAACGCCGGCGATAAGGTTGATGGCGGCGATCCCATGCTCCGCCAGCGTTTTCACCTCGCTGGCCTCAAACTTTCCGTTCTGGCTCAGGTCGCGGCCGATCTTCATTTTGGCGAACAACGTGTCCGAAGCGTTGAGAACGCCGTCGCGATTGCTGTCGAAGGCCTGCAGAGCTTCGAGGTCGGTATGAGCGTCGGTTACGCTGGAGGTCAGCACGAATTCGTTGTGCTGACCGATGCCGTCTCCATTCTCGTCATAGATCAGCAGCCCGTCGTCGGGGCCTATCCAGGCGCTCAGCTCGGATCGCCCGCTGCCATGGATGTCGATGAGGGCGGGCGAGCTAAGGCTGCGATATTCTATTCCATCGCCGTCCAGATCCAAAGCGATCGGACTGCAAACCGTAATGAACCGGCCGCTGCCTTCTATGACGATGCTGCCGTTCTCGACATGGCTCGGCCCCGTACCCTGAACCCACATCTCGCCGCAGAACAGTCCGGTCCCACCTTGTGGTGTCCTGCCGCCCGCTTCGCCTGCGCCGGCGGTTCCACTATGCCCGTTCGGATTCTGCCTGGATTGCTGCTCCTCGAGTCGGCAGCCTTCACGCAGCCTGGCTTCCTGGGCATCCGCGACCACAGCCAATATCTCGAACGCCCCGGCGGCAATCGCGAGAACCGGGCTCTTCGAAGCCACCGCCGCGGCTTCGGTAATCTTGGCTACAGCTGCCATCTTGTCGGCGGTCCTGCCGACCATTCTTTCCGCTTCGCACTGAGTCCGCATTTAAAACGTCCTTACCTTTCCATAGATTATGAGAGCAATTCCCAAGAAAAAGCCGATCGCTGGCACAGCCAATATGAGGGTAAGCGGAATTGACAACTGCAACTCACGCGGCCCTTCGATCACGCCACCAATGAAAACGACAATGGATAGTAGCATAGACGTGAGGGCGGCAAGCCATAACACTTGCCTCCTGCTTGATACCATAACGCTAACACCCCATGTTAGCACTGCTATCGATGCTAATATCGCGGATACGTAATGAAATGTATCAATTGAAATCATGATAACCTCTAATGATTAAGGCACCGAGAAAGGTCGCCCTTCGAAAATTCATCGCACAGTATTCTCTCCTTATATCTCATTACCTACCCCTCATTGCTAGGAAAAAGACTGTTAAAGACGATATAAAAAAAAGAGCCAACACATAAATAGACAAAGAGTCTGGAAGACCACGGTACTTATTTAGAAATGGGGAGAACAGGATACACCCCAAAGACACATACAGAAAGTGCTGGGATATCTTGGTTCTCGCATCGATTTTGAGTTCAATAGATGCGCAGAGGCCGGCAAGTCCGAATGATATTATCGCCACAGAGGCTGGCAATGAGTCCGACTTCAATCCCGGTTCGGCATCGATGAAAAGCCAGCCGTACGCCGCACCGATCAAGATTATCACTGTTGCGATCCCCCTGACAACCAAGCCAACAGCAGCAGGCCTCCAAGCGCGGTTCATTGGATTTTCCGTCACCGCGTTAATCCCTTTTGAATTTTGATGCTTCGGGAACTTAGACTCGCATTGGCGAGAGAACTCTGCAGCACGGTCTCAGAAAGGAGAGAGTGTTGTACGGTGCTTAATGCTTCACCCTGAACTCGACGGCGAGGGAGCGCCCGGCGCCGGTCAGAAGGCTCAGTGCCGGACGGGGTGCGCTCAGGTTGCCGAGCGACGGAAAGGCCACAATAGAGATCGCGGCAGTGCGCGATATATTGCGTACGGGGGAACACAGCCCGCGAGACGCACACACTCAAGCCACCACGCACGTAACAGCGCATTCAGCCACAGTCCCCACGACCACGCCGCCGTGGTCCGGCTCTTGTCCCTCACCGAATCACCACTGAGCCTAACTGAATGAAAGAGTGGACTATTCGGGAAGACGGAATTTTTGCTTCAGGCGAATTTGAGTTGGGACTCCGTCATGAGCAGCCTTGTGGCAGGAGGAGAGACGATGGCAGCGCTCAACTTGGCGGTAGCCTGAGCGCGTGAATGAGCATGAAGATCGCCAAGCCTTCGGCCGCGCTGTAAAGAAGAACGATTATCCAAATATTCGCGCGGCTCCTCGCGTCGTTCGAAGCTGGTCCGATGGCCGCCTGCATAGCCTGTCTGCAGCGCGCGGATCAGCAGGAATCCGATGAGGATGGCCCCAAGGAACCAGGTGACCGACTGGTCGAAGCGGAAGTCGTTGCTCCCTATGTCCATCGCCATGGCCACGGCAAGGAGAACCATCGCCCCGGTCGGAAACAGCACCGAGAACCAAAAGCCGGCGGGGTGATCGGAGCGCGTGTAGACGACATCGCCATGACGAACGTCGCCGGCCCGAACGCGGTAGAAAGTGTAGCCGGCACAAAATAGGGCGACGGCGGCCAGCGCAGCGGCCCTGATCGGATCGATGCTCATGCCTGCGCTATAGCATCGTCGCGCATCTATGCAAAAATCCTATATTCTTCGTAGCTTGCGGCGCCAAGACTGCCGGCCTCAGGCCCCCCGCCACCTCAGCAGCAGCAGCGGCCTCGCCAGCGCCAGGCCGGCGACGAAGCCGCCGATATGGGCGAAGATGGCGATGGCGATTCCGCTCGTCTCGAACGTGAAGCCGATCAGGATCTGGAGGACGATCCAGGCGGCGCCGAGCCACAAAGCGTTGAGGATCGTGGCGAGGCCGGGATGGGCGACCTTCACCCGGTTGCGGCCGAACAGCAAGGCGTAGGCGCCCAGCACGGCCGAGATGGCGCCGCTCGCTCCGACCATCGGCATCGTCTCGGCCGGATCGCTCGCATATTGCGCCGCCGCCGCCGCGAAAGCGCCGACCAGGTAGAGGATGACGATGCCGCGGCCGCCGAGGACGTGCTCCACCGAGCGGCCGCAGAAGAGCAGCATGATCAGGTTGAAGAAGAGGTGGACGAAGCCGGAATGGACCAGGGTGGCGGTCAGCGGCGTGAGCCACACCGGGACCGGCAGAACGTCGCCGGGAAGGCCGCCGACCCGGGCCGGGATGAAGCCGCCGCCGACCGCCGCCGCCTCCTGCCAGCCGATCAGCGCGGCAAGCAGCCAGGCGGCGGCGGTGACGGCGGCGATGGCGAGGGTGACCGGCGCCCTGCGCAGGTCGTCGGGCGGGCGCATTACGCTCCTTCGAGTCCTAGATGAACTCGACCTTCTCGATCGAATAATAACGGTCGCCGGACGGGGTCGTCACCTCGACCTCCTCGCCGATCGTGCGGCCGATCAGGGCCCGGCCGAGCGGCGAATTGTAGGAGATCCGGCCGATCCGGGCGTCCGCCTCGGTCTGACCGACGATCTGGTACACGACCGGCTTGTCGTCCTCGTCGATCAGGTGGACGGTGGCGGCGAACACGACCTTGTCGCCCGACAGGGTCTTGGGATCGATGACCATCGCCCGGCTCAGCCGGTCCTCGATGTCGGCGATCTGCGCCTCGACCTGGCCCTGGCGCTCCTTGGCGGCATGATATTCGGCATTCTCGGAAAGATCGCCATGGCCGCGGGCGACCTCGATCGCCTCGATCACCGACGGGCGCTCGACCGTCTTCAGGTGGCGGACCTCGGTCTGCAGCTTCTCATAGCCCTCGGCCAGCATCGGCATCTTGTCGACCGTCGCCATCGCCACTCACCTTTCGTCAAAAGCTCTCTTTAGACCGTCTCCCGGGTGGAAATACGGCCTGACTTGCGTGTTCGGTTGTTCAGGATCACGCTCTGGAGGCTGAATAATAGTCCTGCAGCGACTTCACTTCAAGGCTGTGCTCCCCGAGGGCGGCGATCGCCCGGACCACCGCCGCGCTGGAGGCTGCGGTGGTGAAGTAGGGGACCTTGGCCATCACCGCCGAGGCCCGGATCGAGGCCGAGTCCTTGTGGCTCTGCCAGCCTTCGGTGGTGTTGAAGACGATGTCGACTGCGCCGTCCTTGATCCGGTCGACGATGTGCGGCCGGCCCTGGGCGACCTTGTTGACCCGCTCGACGGCGATGCCCTGGCTTTGCAGCCAGGCCGCGGTGCCGCCGGTCGCGATCGCCCTGAACCCCATTTCGGTCAACGCCCGGACCGGAGCCGTGATCGCTTCCTTGTCGCTGTCCTTGACCGACACGAACAACGTGCCGGAAAGCGGCAGATCGAGCCCGGCCCCAAGCTGCGACTTGAGAAAAGCCTTGGCGAAATCCGTATCGATTCCCATCACTTCGCCGGTGGACTTCATCTCCGGTGACAGCACGGGATCGGTTCCCGGGAAGCGCGCGAAGGGGAAGACGGCCTCCTTGACCGCGATATGGCCGATGTCGGTGCGAAGCGGCAGGAAGCTCATCAGCGGCTCGCCCGCCATCACCCGGGCCGCGATCTTGGCGATCGGGGTGCCGAGCGCCTTGGCGACGAACGGGACGGTGCGGCTCGCCCGCGGATTGACCTCGATCAGATAGACGGCGCCGTCCTTGACCGCGAACTGGACGTTCATCAGGCCCTTGACCCCCAGCGCAAGCGCCAGCGCGCGAGTCTGGCGTTCGATCTCGCGGACGATATCCTGGGCGAGGCTGTAGGGCGGAAGCGAGCAGGCGCTGTCGCCGGAATGGACCCCCGCTTCCTCGATATGCTGCATGACTCCGGCGATGGCGACGTCATTGCCGTCGCAGATCGCGTCGACGTCGACCTCGATCGCGTCGCGAAGATATCTATCGATGAGCACCGGGCTGTCGCCGGAGACCTGGACGGCGGTGACGATATAGTCCTCGAGCTGGGCCGGACCGTCGACGATCTCCATCGCGCGGCCGCCGAGCACGTAGGAGGGCCGGGTCAGAACCGGGTAGCCGATCCGGTCGGCGACCGCGAGCGCCTCGGCGCGGCTCCGGGCGATGCCGTTCTCGGGCTGCCTGAGGCCGAGCCGGTTGACCAAAGCGGCGAAACGCTCGCGGTCCTCGGCGAGGTCGATCGCGTCGGGCGAGGTGCCGAGGATCGGGATGCCTTCCCGCTCCAGCGCCGCCGCCAGCTTGAGCGGGGTCTGCCCGCCGAACTGGACGATGACTCCGACCAGCTCGCCGCGGGACTTCTCGACATGCAGGATCTCGAGCACGTCCTCGACCGTCAGCGGCTCGAAATAAAGCCGGTCGGAGGTGTCGTAGTCGGTCGACACCGTCTCCGGGTTGCAGTTGATCATGATCGTCTCGAAGCCGGCCTCGGCGAGCGCGTAGGCGGCGTGGACGCAGCAATAATCGAACTCGATCCCCTGCCCGATCCGGTTCGGCCCGCCGCCGAGGATGACGACCTTGCGCCGGTCCGAAGGCTGGCTCTCGTCCTCGGGCTCGCCGAAGCTCGGCGCCTCGTAGGTCGAGTACATGTAGGGGGTCTTCGCTTCGAACTCGGCGGCGCAGGTGTCGATCCGCTTGAACACCGGCCGGACCCCGAGCTTGTGGCGAAGCGCCCTCACCTCGTCCTCGGTGGTCGCTCCGATCAGCATCTTGGTGACGTCATGGAGAAGGCCGTGGCTGCGGGCCCGGGTCTTCACCCCGGTGCCCCGGATATTGGCCGATTTGAGCGCGAGCTCGGCGAGACGCCGGTCGGAAAAGCCCATCGCCTTCAGCCGCCGCATTCCGGCGGCGTCGCGCGGCAGGCCCTCGCTGCAGATCGCCGCCTCCTCGTCGACGATCTCCTTGAGCCGCTCGAGGAACCAGGGATCGTATTTCGCGATGGCGTGGATCTCGGCGACGGTGAAGCCTTCGCGCAGCGCCTGGGCGGCGACGAGCAGCCGGTCGGGCGTCGGCCGCGCCAGAGCCGCCTCGATCTCGATCCGCGGTGCGCCGTAGAGCTCGCGCACGCCGTCGAGGCCAATGAGGCCGATCTCGAGGCTTCTCAAGGCCTTCTGCAGGCTTTCGTGGAAGTTGCGTCCGATCGCCATCGCCTCGCCGACAGACTTCATCGCGGTCGACAGCAGCGCTTCCGAGCCCTTGAACTTCTCGAAGGCGAAGCGCGGGATCTTGGTCACGACATAGTCGATCGTCGGCTCGAAGCTGGCCGGAGTGACGCCCGTGATGTCGTTCTGGATCTCGTCGAGCGTGTAGCCGACCGCCAACTTGGCCGCGACCTTGGCGATCGGGAAGCCGGTCGCCTTCGAGGCGAGCGCCGAGGAGCGCGAGACGCGCGGGTTCATCTCGATGACGACCAGCCGGCCGCTCTCGGGATTCACTGCGAACTGGACGTTCGAACCCCCTGTCTCGACACCGATTTCGCGCAGGCAAGCGATGCTTGCGTTGCGCATGATCTGATATTCCTTGTCGGTCAGGGTCAGAGCCGGGGCGACCGTGATCGAATCGCCAGTGTGGATGCCCATCGGATCGACATTCTCGATCGAGCAGACGATGATGGCGTTGTCGTTCCTGTCGCGCACCACCTCCATCTCATATTCCTTCCAGCCGAGCACCGATTCCTCGATCAGCACTTCGGTGGTCGGCGATGCGTCGAGCCCGCCGGTGACGATGTCGACGAACTCCTCGCGATTGTAGGCGATTCCGCCGCCCGTGCCGCCGAGGGTGAAGCTCGGCCGGATGATCGCCGGCAGCCCGGTCGTGTCGAGCGCCCGAACCGCCTCCTCGAGGCTATGGGCGATGGCGGAGCGCGGGCTTTCGAGGCCGATCTTCGACATGGCGTCGCGGAACTTGAGCCGGTCCTCCGCCTTCTCGATCGCCTCGGCGTCGGCGCCGATCATCCGGACGCCATATTTCTCCAGCGTCCCGTCCTTCCACAGCGCCAGCGCCGTGTTGAGAGCGGTCTGCCCGCCCATCGTCGGAAGCACCGCCCAACCACCCGGGTGAGCCGCCGTCTCCTTCTCGATGATCATCCGCACGAATTCCGGCGTGATCGGCTCGACATAGGTGGCGTCGGCCAGCTCCGGATCGGTCATGATCGTCGCCGGGTTCGAATTGACCAGGACGATCCGGTACCCCTCGGCCTTCAGCGTCTTCGCCGCCTGGGTGCCCGAATAATCGAACTCCGCCGCCTGGCCGATGACGATCGGTCCCGCGCCGATGATGAGGATGGAGGCGATGTCGGTGCGTTTCGGCATGGGGTCAGCGGGCTTCCGCTATGGTGAGGGTCAGGCCGCGTCCGCGCGCCCAATCGGTGACGCAGGCGATGCGGCCGGCCGCGGGTTGGCTGTTACGCGCGGCGTAGGTCTCGGGAGGAAGGGCGAGGCGCCAGCCGGTCGGGTGCCGGGTCAGCGTCGTGCCGGGGAGCCGGCAATTGGTTCGGACCTCGGGGAATTCCTCCTGGGGCATCCGCGCGACATCACTGCCCACCACCGCGTCCCGTGTGTCGGTGACCGAATCGCCGACATCGTCGATGGCGCAGGCGGACAGGGCCACGGCGAGCAGGAGGGCGAGCGGGCGTTCAGCGTGCCTGGGCATGGCGAGCCCCGGCCTCGTCGCGGAGGGAGCGTCAGACGATGGGGCGCAGGCGATCAGGCCCGCGCCGATGACGGGGATGGCGGCGGTATCGGGTCGGCGGGGCATCAATCACCCTTCTGCTGGCGGGGGCGCCGTGGCGGGTTGGACTCGAACTCGCGGAAAGGCGAGCGATCCATCTGGAGGAGAGTTTGGATGTCGTCGCCCTCGGCGAGGCCGGCGTCGAAGTGGTGAGGGATGGCCTGGATCAGGCATCGGACCACTTCCCGATCCCGATCCGTGCTTCGGCTGACCACGAAAAAGCTGTGCGACAGATGCCCGCCGACCCGCGGCTCGACCGCACCGCAATCTCGGACCTGCTGAAGAAGCCAATCCAAAGCGGAAGGGTCGTGGCCGGTGAAAAAGGGCGGGCTCGGATCGTGGGGAAGCCGAGGACGGGACCCCACGCCCTGGATGGCACCTCTGCCACCGCGCACTCCGTCCGGGAAATCGAGAACCAACCAGTCCATTCCGATTCGCTCCCGCGAGTCGGCAGCCGACGGCGCTGCTTGTGCAGGTCTGGTCTGACTTTCGGCGGCGTCGCTCCCCTCGACCGGCGAGCAACCGCTAGACCCGGCGATCATCATGACGCCAATCCAGAAGCGGTTCACCGCAGGCCATCCACGAATCTCCCGAATAAATAGGCGCTGTCCTGCGGCCCGGGGCTGGCCTCCGGATGGTATTGCACGCTGAACGCCGGCCGGTCGGTCAGCTCCAGCCCCGCCAAACTGCCGTCGAACAGTGAGATGTGCGTGGCCTTCGCATTCTCCGGCAAACTGTCCGCCTCGACCGCGAAGCCGTGGTTCATGCTGGTGATCTCGACCCGGCCGTCCTCCAGGCGCTTGACCGGATGATTGGCGCCGCGGTGGCCTTGGTGCATCTTGGTCGTCCTGGCGCCGACCGCGAGGCCGAGCAGCTGGTGGCCGAGGCAGATTCCGAACAGCGGCAGCTTGGTCTCGAGCAGCTGGCGGATCACCGGCACCGCATATTCGCCGGTCGCGGCGGGGTCGCCGGGGCCGTTGGAGAGGAAGAGGCCGTCGGGCTTGTGGGCCATCACCTCCTCGAAGGTGGCGGTGGCGGGGAGGACGGTGACCCGGGCGCCGGCATCGGCGAGGTTGCGGAAGATGTTGCGCTTCGAGCCGTAGTCGATGGCGACGACGTGGGGGCGGTCCTCCCCCTCGCCGCTCATCCCATAGCCTTCGCCGAGCTTCCAGCCGCCGCCGGACCAGCGGAACATCTGCTTGCAGCTGACCTCCTTCGCCAGGTCCATCCCCTCGAGGCCGGGCCAGGCCCGGGCCAGGCCGAGCAGAGCGTCGAGATCGAACTTCCCGTCGGCGCGGTGGGCGATCACTCCGTTCGGCGCTCCCCCGTCGCGGATCCGGCGGGTCAGGGCGCGGGTGTCGACTCCGCTGAGGCCGATCCGCCCGTTCGACTTCATCCAGGCACCGAAGGTCTGGATCGCGCGGAAGTTGCTCGCCTCGGTGACGTCCTGCCGCACGACGCAACCCAGCGCCCAGGGATTGTCCGCCTCGACGTCCTCGTAATTGGCGCCGACGTTGCCGATGTGCGGGAAGGTGAAGGTGACGATCTGCGAGGCGTAGGAGGGGTCGGTCATCACCTCCTGATAGCCGGTCATCGCGGTGTTGAAGCAGACCTCGCCGACCGCCTCGCCCTCGGCTCCGAAGCCCCGGCCCCAGATCGCGCTGCCGTCGGCCAGAACCAATACGCCCGTCGCTCCTTGCGGCGCGGGCAATGGCTTGGCGTCGGCCATGGGGGCGGGCACTCCTCGGGAAAGACGGCGATGTCGCTAAGGCCCGACGGCTAGAGGCGGGGGGCGGCAGCGTCAATCTGTTAAAAGGGGGCGTGCGCGGCTATCCTCGCGCCTTTCCCACGCCTGGGCACGGAACAGATGATTCGCGACGACATCAAGGCGGCGCTGGTGAGCGCCATGAAGGGCGGCGACAAGGCCGCGACGGCGACGATCCGGCTGATCCAGTCGGCCCTGAAGAATCGCGACATCGAGCTTCGCACCGGCTCGGGCGCGCCCGCCGACGACGACGTGCTGGTCACCGAGGTCCTCCAGAAGATGATCAAGCAGCGCCGCGAATCGGTCGCGCTCTACGAGCAGGGCGGCCGCCAGGAGCTGGCCGACGCCGAGACGGCCGAGATCGCGGTCATCGAGGGCTTCCTCCCCCGCCAGATGAGCGAGGACGAGGCCCGCGCCGCGATCGACGCGATCGTCGCCGAGACGGGCGCTTCGTCGGTGAAGGACATGGGCCGGGTGATGGCGGCGCTGAAGGAGCGCCACGCCGGCCAGATGGACATGTCGAAGGCGAGCGGCCTCGTAAAGGCCCGCCTTTCCGCTTAGGCTGGGGCATGTCGCTCAGCCCCCAGTTCCTCGACGAGCTGCGCTCCCGCACGTCGCTGTCGGCGCTGATCGGCCGGACCGTCAAGCTTCAGCGCGCGGGGCGCGAATGGAAGGCGTGCTGCCCGTTCCACAAGGAGAAGACGCCGAGCTTCTACGTCAATGACGAGAAGGGATTCGCCCATTGTTTCGGGTGCTCGGCGCACGTCGACGCGATCGGCTGGCTGACCGACGCTCGCGGCCTCCCCTTCATGGATGCGGTGAAGGAGCTGGCCGACGCGGCGGGGATGGAGGTGCCGGCGGCCGATCCGCGCGCCCAGGAGAAAGCGGAACGGGCGACCGGGCTCTATGACGTCATGGAAGCCGCCCAGCATTGGTTCGAGGAACAGCTTGGCGGCCTCGAGGGCGCGGAAGCGAGGGGCTATCTCGAAACGCGCGGGATCTCCGACGCCACCCGCCGCCGCTTCGGCTTCGGCTTCGCGCCCGATACGCGCGGCAAGCTGAGGGTGGCGCTGAAGGATTTCGGCAACGACAGGCTGGTCGAGGCCGGCCTGCTCATCGCGCCCGACGACGATCGCGAGCCGTACGACCGGTTCCGCGGCCGGCTGATGTTCCCGATCCGCGACCGGCGAGGGCGGGTGATCGCCTTCAGCGCCCGGATCCTCGGTGCCGGCGAGCCCAAATATCTGAATTCTCCCGACACCCCTTTGTTCGACAAGGGCCGAACCCTGTTCAACATCGACAAGGCCGCTGCCGCCAGCCGCGAGGCGAAGAGGGTGATCGTCGTCGAGGGACAGATGGATGCGATCGCGCTCGACCAGGCCGGCCTCGGGGAAGCCGTCGCCCCTCTGGGTACGGCGGTCACCGAGGCCCAGCTCGATTTGCTTTGGCGCCTTTCCCCTACCCCGATCTTCTGCTTCGACGGCGATTCGGCGGGTCAGAAAGCGGCGGTCCGAGCCCTCCTTCGGGCGCTTCCGCACGTCGGGCCGGGCCGGTCGCTGAGCTTCGCCACCCTGCCCGCCGGCCAGGATCCCGACGACCTCATCCGCGCCGAAGGCCGCCAGGGCATGGAAAAGTTGCTGGAGGCGCCGGAATCGCTGGTCGACCGGCTCTGGAAGCACGAGCTGAACGCCGAGCCGCTCGCCACCCCCGAACAGAAGGCCGGGTTCAGGCAGCGGCTCAGCGACCATATCACGTCGATCCAGGATCCGCATGTGCGCGAGCAATATCGCACCGATCTGCTCGGCCGCTTCAACGCCCTCACCGCGCCTCCGCCGCGGCGGCCCTGGACTCCGGCTCCTCCCGGCCGCCCCGGCCCACGCACCGGAGCCCGCTTCGAGCCCCGGCGTCCCGTCTCGGACCAGGCCAAGTCGGTCGCAAGCGGCGGGATCAGTCCCAAGACGGCGCGTTCGGTGCTCCACGGGCTGCTCCGCTATCCGGGGCTGGTCGCCGCCCACGCCGAGGCGATCGGCGCCCTCCCTTTGCCCGACAAGATGGCCGCCCGGCTGCGCGACGCGCTGCTCGAAGGCGCGATGGCGCACGGCGAGCTTGATCAGGAGCGGCTTCATACCATATTGACCGAAGCTGGTGTTGCCCCTCTTGCCGAGAGGCTGCGCCTGGAACGCGGACTGGCCTTCTCCTTCAACCGCCGTGATGCCGACCCGGAACGTGCGTCTCGCGATCTCGTTCTGGTCATCGACACATTGGCGGCCCAGCCGGGACTATATGCGGCACTGGAGGCGGCGACCGCGCGGCTCAAGCAGGAAGGCGACGAAGCCGCCTTCCAGGAGCAGCAGCGGCTCAGGGCCGCGCGCGACGAGGCCGAAAGGCAGCTCGCGGCTCTGATCGAAGCCAGCGCGGGTTGAGACAAGAACAAGGTTTTTAGATGGCGAAGACGACCAACGGCGGCGACGGCGAAGACAAGCAGGACGGCGGCGACGCCCCGCTCATCGACCTCAACGAGGCGAGCCTCAAGAAGCTCGTCGCCCGTGCCAAGAAGCGCGGCTACATCACCTATGACGAGCTGAACGAGGCCCTCCCCCAGGACCAGATGGCCTCCGAGCAGATCGAAGATGTGATGTCGGCGCTTAATGAGATGGGGGTCAACGTCGTCGAGAATGACGAGGCGGACGAGGACGACGACAAGGCGGAGGAGCCGGAGGTCGATTCCGGCCCCGGCGAGGACGACGGCACCGACGGCGAGCGCTTCATCATCGAGAAGAAGAAGGAGACGGTCGACCGCACCGACGATCCCGTCCGGATGTATCTTCGCGAGATGGGCGCGGTCGAATTGCTCAGCCGCGAGGGCGAGATCGCCATCGCCAAGCGAATCGAGGCCGGCCGCGACACGATGATCTGGGGCCTTTGCGAAAGCCCGATCACCTTCAACGCGATCATCCACTGGTCGAACGCGCTCAACGCGGGCGAGATGCAGCTTCGCGAGATCCTCGACCTCGACGCCATGCTCTCCAAGGGCCCGACCCCGGAGCAGGTGGCGAGCGCCGAGGAAGGCGGCGAGGACGAGATCAGCGAAAAGACCGCCGGCCCCAGCTTCAAGGAGGAGGAGGAGGTCGTCTCCGCCCCCGCCGACGAGGAGGAGGACGAGGAGGACAGCCTGGTCGAGCGCCGCGCCCGGCCGCAATTCGTCGAGGACGAGGACGAGGACAACACCCTCTCCCTCGCCCAGATGGAGGAGACCCTGAAGCCGCAGGCGCTCGAGCGCTTCGCGACGATCACCGACCTCTACAAGAAATTCTCCAAGGTCCAGCACGCCCGCATGGAGGCGATGAGCGCCGGCCTCGAATTCCCGAGGAACGAGGAGAAGAAGTACGCGACCCTCTCCGAGCAGCTCACCGCCGAGGTCGAGAGCGTCCAGTTCCACGGCGCCAAGATCGAATATCTCGTCGACCAGCTCTACAGCTACAACCGCCGCCTGACCGCCCTGGCCGGCCAGATGCTTCGCCTCGCCGAGCGCCACAAGGTGCCGCGCAAAGCCTTCCTCGACAGCTACATGGGCCACGAGCTCGACGAGGGCTGGGCCGAGCGGGTCTGCGGCCTCGACAAGAAATGGTCGGCCTTCTGCTCGGCCGAAGCCGGAGCGATCGAGCGCATCCGCTCCGAGATCGCCGAGATCGCCCAGGCCACCGGAATGTCCCTGGCCGAGTTCCGCCGCATCGTGAACCAGGTCCAGAAAGGCGAGCGCGAGGCGCGAATCGCCAAGAAGGAGATGGTCGAGGCCAACCTCCGCCTCGTCATCTCGATCGCCAAGAAATACACCAACCGCGGCCTCCAGTTCCTCGACCTCATCCAGGAAGGCAATATCGGCCTGATGAAGGCGGTCGATAAGTTCGAATATCGCCGCGGCTACAAATTCTCGACCTACGCCACCTGGTGGATCCGCCAGGCGATCACCCGCTCGATCGCCGACCAGGCCCGCACCATCCGCATCCCGGTCCACATGATCGAGACGATCAACAAGCTGGTCCGCACGTCCCGCCAGATCCTCCACGAGATCGGCCGCGAGCCGACCCCGGAGGAGCTGGCCGAGCGCCTGTCGATGCCGCTCGAGAAGGTCCGCAAGGTGATGAAGATCGCCAAGGAGCCGATCAGCCTCGAGACGCCGATCGGCGACGAGGAGGACAGCCACCTCGGCGACTTCATCGAGGACAAGAACGCGGTGATCCCGGTCGACGCGGCGATTCAGGCCAATTTGAAGGAGACGGTGACCCGGGTGCTGGCCTCTTTGACGCCCCGCGAGGAAAGGGTGCTGAGGATGCGCTTCGGGATCGGCATGAACACCGACCACACGCTCGAGGAGGTGGGGCAGCAGTTTTCGGTTACGAGGGAGCGGATCCGCCAGATCGAGGCTAAGGCGTTGCGGAAGCTGAAGCATCCGAGCCGGAGTCGGAAGATGCGAAGCTTTTTGGACCAATAGAAGTGCGTAGCTGTGGGTTTCTACGACATCCCGAACCCCGATGACTTGGACCCTGCGACATTGTCGCTATGCGTGGGATGCGCAAAGGAGCCCAACCTCAAACGCTTCGTGAAAGCAAACGTCGGCGGGGGAGCGTTTTGCGGGATATGCCTTGCACCACATGTTACCGACCAAACGTGCTCCCTTGAAAGAAAAGGCGATCTGACGAATCTGGTGAAATCCTTAATTCGATTTCACTACGATGAGTCTGATTATAATCCCCACTGGGGCGGAGAATACCATCCCTACACGTTGCTCTATGGTGATAACCCGATCTTAGAGCACGAGTCGAATCTGTTTTATTCTCGCTCTCGTGATTGGAGCTGGGTATTCCTCGAGGACCTATTCGATCGCGAACCGTACCCTGATCCGACCACCGGAGTCTCGATCTACGCCGGTTTCGATGGCGAGGGTTCACGTATGCTCCATCGCGCCATCCGTCGAGGCGAGAACTGGACATTTATGAACCTTCGGCGGCGTCTATTTCGCGAGAACTACTTCAACGTCGAGCCCGTCGCTCGCGGGATTATTGAGCGAGCGGGCGCACGGATCGCACGCTCCATTCCGACCCAGCAGATTTACTTTCGTGCCCGTATTGGGGCTGAACGCTTTTACAAAGTTGACGAGGGCTCGGTAGCGTTTAAACCCTATGAGGGGGACACTTTGGGAGCCCCTCCCGCGCCCAAAGCCTCCAGCGGCCGGCTAAACCGTGCAGGTGTTGCCTTTCTCTATTTAGCGACAGACCTTAAAACGGCGGCAGCAGAAGTGCGTCCCCATCCCAGCCACGTTCTATCGATTGGTCAGTTCACCACTACAAAGGCACTTAGCGTCGCCGCATTCGACGTCGATATTGAAGGCTTCGTAGGCAGCGAGGCAGACTTGGAGGTATTTGATTTCCTCTTCACGTCCGACAGGGCCATGGGAATGCCGGTGCTGCCGGAGGACGCGATGGGATATTCAATCACGCAGCTGCTGGCCGATGCCGTGAGGAATGCCGGCTATGACGGCGTTACCTTCCGCAGTTCGGTGGCAGACGGCCACAACCTCTGCGTGTTCGACCCGGGAGGCCTGCAGTACGTCTCAGGCTCAGCAGCCGCGATCGCAGTGACAAAGGTCAAATATTCAACGGTGGGAGCTGCTACAATCCCGGAAGCGGATGCCGAGGATTATTACCCTGTCGATGGGTAACCAATGCGCGACCGATCCGGGCGCCTAGTCTTTTTTGGATGCTGGAGACCGTTGGTGCCAAGGACGTACCTGGCACGTAACTGGCACCGTGCCACCTCGGCTAGCAACGCCTTTCGAGAGCGTCATCGATGCCATCAAGCTGGTCTTCCCACCATGCTATTGCTTCAGCGTAGATCGCTCTGGCGTCCTCGCCTTCCCCAAAACCCTCCACCAGCGGCTTATACAAATTATCGGGAATAACCTCAGCAATCGGCATTTGTATCGTCTCGCCCGTACGAGGGTGCACTGCGGTCACGATGATTGCGACAGGCACCTCCGAGCCCGGGAAAGCCTTTGATTGATACTCCTTGAGGATGTTATTGCGCTCGGCATCGATGAAATCTCTGAAGATCGCGTGGGCGGGATCGTCCGACTTCCAGCGCCGAAATGCTGCACTTGATATCACTTTCAGGCCAGGGGTCTGCCCATCGACCTTGTCCAAAACGTGCCCTACGGCTCTGATCAGAGCAACGGCACCCACCCAATGCACGCGCCAGCGCCCCTCGTCCTCCTCATCCTCCAGGAGATTCAGCGCGATTGCGCAATCCGCCAGCACGGACCTAGCGGCATACGTCATGCATCGTCTCCGCCGGACCCTCTGCCTTCAAGCTGCGACCAATATTCGGTCAACCTTTTCTGAATCTCAGCCATCCTCAGGTTGGCTGCGTCATTGCTCATGTGGCCGGGGAGAGGTGTTTTGCGCGAGAAGCTGGCGAGGAACTCAATGGCTTCACGATCTACTCCGTCGAAATGCTGCGCCAGGAAAAACGATTGCATCTCGCCCTCACCCAGCGATCGCGAATACCCACGTGGGTATCCGAGATTCTCGTCCAGCTCATCCGTATCTAAGCCAAGCGCGGCAATACCGTCGAGGCTCACCGCCTTCCGAGGACAGGTATGGTAGGGGAAGGCGTCCATACATCCGATGACGAGCCGTGCAATCTTGGCCAAGTGCAGCCGACACGCATCAAGGGCGTCAATGCGACCCACTTCCTCTGGAACTTTGATCGACCCGTCGCGAAAGACATGATGATAGGTGCTACGCTGAAGCCCGAAGCCCATCGATTCGAACCGCACTCGTCCTGCCTTCTGTGAGAAGTTTCGCAGCTCTACGAAAAATCGCATTGCCGGATCAGCACGCATTTCACACTGTCGATCAGCCCACCACTCCGCGAAGCCAGAGACCCGTGACATCTCCTTCTGCAGCAGGAACGTGACCGCGCGAGATGCGGAGAGAAACGCATTGAGATTGTAGCCCACTTCGAGCCCCATCCCAGCAGTTTCCATCTGATCGATGAAGTAGTGCGCTTCGAAAAGACGCTCTTCTACTAAGAGCAGGCTGCCCAGACGCATTTGACCCTCATAAAGCGAAGAGGCCCTGCGGAGAACCTCCCAAGCCCGATGCGTTATTGCGCACTGCTGCCGGTTCCCTGGACGGCTGGTGCCACCACGACCCTGCGGCTGTCCCCTGATCGGGAATGGGGTCCTCTAGTACGCGGTCTGAACCCCCGATCTCGCGATGGGCTCAGGCCATAGGAGCAAACGTACCAAGGACGTGGCCTCAACTGCTTAGCGGCGAACGCGGTCCATTCGGTGTTAGAGCCGTACGAAAAAAGGGCTCGAGTGAACCCGAGCCCTTCTATCCGTCGTTCAGTCGGTTAGGCGACGTTGCCGCCGATATCGATATCCAGCAGTTGCTTCTTGCGGTTCAGGCCTCCTGCTGCGAGCCAGCTCGCCTTGCGGTTTTTCGCCGCGCCCTGACTGATGCTCAGCATCTTCGCGGCGCGATTGTATCCGCCACCGTCATCGAACACGCGATAGAGGATTTCGACGCCGCGCGGGGTGAGGTTCAGGCCGTTCTTGTTGCTGGGATGATGGCCGTCCTGAAGGGTTGGCATCTTGTAGAATGGGTCCTTCTTCTCCGACTTGGGGGCAAACACAGCGCAGAGGCTGTCGCAGGCCCTGTTGATTGCGGCAATGAGGTCGGTGCGCATCGCGTCAATAGCAGCGTTGGCAGAAATGGAGGTGTCAGACATAGAGAAGTTCCTTCTCTTTGAGTTCGTCGCCTAACAGCGTTCGGCAACACACCCCTCGGGATGAGGGGTGTAGCTAATATATAAGGTAAACATACCCCCCGGTCAACATTATTGCAGTGGGGGAGGAGTGTCGGCCTCCTCGCTGCAGCTATCACTGGTGCCAGGCACGTAGCTGGCACGTGCCTGGCACGTTGCTGGTACCGGACCCTCCCGTTGTCCGTCTCTATGGATCCCCGCCAGACGGAACGATTGCCCGGCAGGCGCGCTGATCAGGCGCGCGAAGGAGCTGGGCATGAGCAAGGTTTATCTCATCACAGGCGCGGCCCGTGGCATGGGCGTGGACCTTGCGAAAGCGGCCGTGGCTGCGGGTCATGATGTCGTTGCCACCGCGCGGCAGGCGGAGAGCGTGACTCGGGCGCTTGGCGCCCACGAGCGCGTGCTGCCGGTCAGGCTCGACGTGACGAGCCCCGATGAGGCCGGCGAGGCGGTCCGCGCCGCGCTCGAGCGGTTCGGACGGATCGACGTCCTCATCAACAATGCCGGCAACTTCTACGGAGGCTTTTTCGAGGAGCTGTCGCCCGTGCAGGTGCGCTCCCAGATCGAGACCAACCTCTTCGGGCCGATGAACGTGACCCGTGCCGTGCTTCCCGTCATGCGCAGGCAGCGATCCGGCCTCGTGGTCTCGATCTCATCGCTGGCGGGGCTGATCGGCGGCGAATTCACCTCGGCCTACGCCGCCTCGAAGTTCGGCCTGGAAGGCTGGATGGAGGCGCTCACGCCGGAAGTCGCGCCGTTCGGAATCCGGACCATGATCGTCGAGCCCGGCTATTTCCGTACTGAATTGCTGCAGCCCGAATCGACGACCTTCGCGGAGCTGTCGGTCGACGATTATGCGGAGCGCACGGCTCAGATCATCCCGGCGTGGCAGGCGATGAACGGCAGGCAGCCGGGCGATCCGGCGAAGCTCGCGAAGGCGCTCATCCAGCTGGCCGACAGCGCGGACCCGCCGCCGCGCTGGCTTGCCGGCGCCGACGCCGTGCTCGCCGCCGAGCAAAAGGCGCGGACCCTGCTTTCCCAGGCGGAAGCCCACCGGAAACTGTCCACGAGCCTTGGCCATCAAGACTCGCAAGGCGCGTGACAGGGTGACAGTCACAGTGACTGTCACCGGACTGAGCGCGAGGCGCATTCCCCTCTCCCTCAACGGGAGAGGGAAAGCGTAGCTGCGGGAGGGTGAGGGTGCGGGGCGGCGCCTTCCACGTACGTCGCGCCCTCACCCTGGTTCGCTTCGCGAACCTGTCCCTCTCCCCTGCAGGGAGAGGGGTTTTCAGAGCCTCTTGATTTGGGGCGCTGCATTGATGTTGCAGAAGATTCGAGAGAGAAGTCGCCTAGGCGCCAACGGATGGCTGAGAAGGGATATTCCGACGAGCTTCAAAGGGCGCTCGCTCGATCGGATGCTGGAAAGATGATCCGGCAGATCGACGACTATGCCGATTATTTCGCCGACGGCGCGGGCGACTGGCCGGATGAATATTCGGACGACTTCGACGAGATCGTCCGCTGTCACCATGACGAGCCCGAAAAGGCGCTGGCCTATGTGGTGATAGCGGCCTCGCGTTCGGATGATGCCCGGTTCCTCGGATATATGGCGTGCGGCCCGCTCGAGGATGTGCTTCGCGATCCGCCGGCCGATCTGCTCGACCGGATCGTCGCGGAGGCCCGCAAATCGGCACGTTTCCGCTGGCTGCTCAGCAACCCGTACAAGGTCGCGATCGCCGAGAGCGCCTGGGAGGCAATCGAAAAGTACCGCATCACCGGCCCTCACGAGGAGCCGGCCGACGACACACTGCCGCCGCGACGGGTAAGCTGACCTGACCGGGCAGGAATTTGATGGGCTGAAGGGGGACACGGCTGAAGGGGGACACGTACTTTTACACGGAAAAGGTACATGTCCCCATTCCCCGCGCGCCTCGCAAAGCGGGAGGATATCCGGCATATCTGTCCTGCGGGGAGGCGGCGGCATGGCGACGGATTTGGATCGGAGTGGCGGGACTCATCGCGGGCTGACGGCCCTGATCGCCGTCACCTACGCGCTCGCGGCCACTCTGGTGGTGGTGGAAACCTATCGCAGCTGGGGCGTGGACCGCCCCATCCTCACCGTGGCGGATGATTATGCCGGCGCCGCCCTTCTCGCCTGGGCGGCCTGGCTGACGGGTCGTCCCAGCGAACGCGCCCGCCGGATCGTCGTCGCCGTCTGGGGTGTGATCTGCGGAGTCAGCCTCTGCAATTTTTCGATAAAACTCCTGATGCCCGACCGGATGACCCCGGGAAATCTTCCGCCGGCGATGTTGCAGGCGCTGGTCGGGGGTGCATTCCTGTTGTCGTTAGCCGCTTTGGTGGCGAGCGTGGCGCTTCCCCGGGCGAAGCCGGAGCCCCCGTCGGCGTAGCGCGAAGGCGGGCCTGCGCGTTGCGGAAAGCCGGTGCCCGGCACCAATTTCCGCGAAGCCGCGAAGAGGGCCGGGTGGGGACAGTCGCTGGCGACTCTCCCCGACGACTGTCCCGATTCGTCGAAACATGCTAATCTGCATCGGCGGTCGGCATTCGAGCCGCCATCGCGGAGATGGACGATGTCGCACAGGAAATTGGCCATGACCCTCGGTCTGATCGTCGCCGCCGTTGCGCCGGTGCTGGCGCAGCCGGCCGAGCGGGATTTGATGATTGGGGCTCCGGCGGCGGGTCCGGACGCCCGATATTGCCTGCGGGTGGAGCCTGTCACGGGCAGCCGGGTCGAGCGGATCCGGTGCTGGACCCGCGAGCGCTGGGCCGGGCTTGGCGTCGATCTCGACCGGGAATGGGCCAGGGAAGGCGTCCGCGTCATCGAGTGAAGCTATGGGGGCGACGGCGGTCGGTGACCGGACCGGGAGCTTCCCCTCTCCCTCAAGGGGAGAGGGAAACCGCAGCGTAGCTGCGGGAGGGTGAGGGGCCGGCTTGGCGCCTTCGACGTACGACGCGCCCTCACCCTGGTCCGCTTCGCGGACCTGTCCCTCTCCCCTCGAGGGAGAGGGATTAGAGCAATGTGATGCGCGGCTCCGCCTTCTCCTTCTGGAGCATCAGCTCGGTCAGCGCCCAGACCATCGCGTCCGCGCGGTCCGGGCTGTTGCCCGGGCCTTCGTATTCGCCGCCGGCGATCATTCCGCAGAGCTGGGCCTCGAGCTCGGGGAAGCGGCCGTGGAGGAGGACCTTGCCGGCCTCGAACAGCATGGCGACGGGGGCGGCCCGGTCGGTCTTGCCCTGGATGGCGGGGACGAGCTTCACCTTGAGCTTGGGGTCGGCGATGCGCAGGACGGAGCGGACCATGAGGCCGCCCTGGTTGGATTCGGCGACGATGCGCAGGTTGGCCTCGGGGTGGAGGGCGGTCCAGATTGCGGCGGCGTCGGCGACGGCCTGGGCCCAGCCTTCGGGGCTTCGCTCGGAAACCGAATGGTCGGCGAGGACGTGGGCCTTGCCTCCTTTGGCGAGCGCGCAGGCGAGGATTCCGCAGGTGCCGGCGCCGGTCGGCGGGTCGACGGCGATGACGAGGCGGAGGAAGCGGGAAGACCCCTCTCCCTCCGGGGGACAGGGAAAGGCCGCGTCAGCGGCCGAGGGTGAGGGGATGCCTGCGTCTCGCACGTACGTCGGGCCCTCACCCTGGTCCGCTTCGCGGACCTGTCCCTCTCCCCTTGAGGGAGAGGGGTTGGGGGTGCGGCAGCGTTCCAGCAAGCCCTCCGTCCACAGGGCGCCGGGGTTGTCGGTGAGGAGGTCGCCGTCGAGCTCCTGGCGGCCGAGGCGGGTGCCCGTGTAGCGGGTGCGCATGCCGGTCATCCAGACCGGGCTGTTGTGGGGATTGGCGTCGCTCGGGCCGCCGATCCGGATGCAGCCGGAATCGGCGAGGATTCCCCGGAGCACCGGGCCGGGGCGCGGGGTGGTGGTGACGATCGCCCGCGGGCGCTCCCCCAGGCGCAGGCCGAGCTGGAGCATGTCCCAGGTCTCGCGGCCCTTCTCCCATTTGGCGAGCTCGTCGCACCAGGCGTAATCATGCTCGGGGCCGCGCAGAAGCTCGGGCGAATGGCCGGAGAAGAGGGTTGCGATTGCGCCGGTGCGGAATTTGATCAGGCCCTGGCCCCGGCGATATTCGCGGATCCACGGGCCGGCGACCTCCATCAGTCCGCTCTTGCCCTCGACCATGACGCTTCGCGCCTCGGCGAGGGTGGCTCCGACGAGGGCGATTCGAAGCGGGTTGCGCGGGCTGAGGCCGTCGGGGCCCTTGAGCAGGGAGACGATCCATTCCGAGCCGGCGCGGGTCTTGCCGAAGCTCCGGCCGCCCATGACGACGCAGGTCGACCAGTCGCCTTCCTCCGGCCGCTGGCCTTCGTGCGCCCACTCGGACCATTCGCGGTCGAAGCCGTCGGCCTCCTCCATGCCGAACGAGCGGACCATCTCCTCGCGCACCTCCGGCGGCTGGGCGAGGAGATAGGCGAAGATGTCGGTGCCGGGCGGAAGGCGGGGCGGGCCTCGGCGGCCGCGGTCAGAGCAGGCCATCTTTCCTCGCGATGGCGGAGAGCTTGGTCAGGATCGAATCGTGGACCTCGGCGAGGCTGCGCGGGCGGGCCGGCCAGGCGGGACGGCGGCCGCCGCCTTCCGGATCCTGCCGGGCCCGGTAGAGCTTGACGATGGCGATCGCGTCCTGGACGGTCATGTCGACGATCGGGGTTTCGGGATCGGGCGGACGGCCTTCGAGGAAATCCTCGGCCCGGCGGGCGAGCGCCTCGTCGATGCGGCCGGCCGATTGCGCCCGGGCGGCGGCCATCTTCTCGGCGAAGAGGGGGTCGCGGCGGGCGCGCTTGTAGATGGCCGCGGTCGAGAAGCCGCATTGCTGCGCCGACCAGGTGGCGTTGTTGCTGGCGGCGAGGGCGTCGAGGAAGATCTCCTCGGCCTGCTCGGTCCAGACGTGGCCGTCGCTCTGGATGAGCTGCGGGCCGTCCTTGCCGACGGCGCGAAGGATCTCGCCGGCCGGGCCGGCCGGGCCCACCTTCCGTTGGCGCGACCTCGCTGTGGTCCGCTTGTCCGTCACGAATCGCCCTTTCCGCCCGGTTGATGTTCTTTATGTGTTCTTGATGGACAGGATGTCAATAGGGTCCGTGGGATATTTCCTTCGATGGGGAGCAGCTCGGGCCGCGCCCTTGGTCGAAATAAGCGTGGAAGGCCGGCGGAACGGGGGATAATCCTGGATCGCCCCCCGAGCCGAAGGACAAGATGCCCCTCCCCCGCTCCCGCCTCGTCCTCGCCTGCGCCCTCATCGCCTCCGCGCTCGCCGGCCTCGCCTCGGCCGGGGCTCAGCCGCCGAAGATCGGCAAGCCGAGGCCGGCTCCGCCCGGGCCTGCGAACATGCCGCCGCTGCCGCCGGCGGCGATCGACGAGTCGCTGGAGATCGGCGGCGACGACGTCGAGGCACGCAAGCGGGAGACGAGGCTCAGCGTCGAGGTGCGGGTGAACGGGCGGGGGCCCTATCAGTTCGTCGTCGATTCGGGCGCCGACACGTCCGTCGTGGGGCTCAGGATCGCGCACGACCTGGAGCTACCGCTGGGCACTCCGGTCACGCTCAACAACATGACCGACCGCAACATCGTCGACCGGGTGCACGTCGCGGAGCTGAGCCTCGGCCCGAGCATTGTCCGCGACCTTCAGCTTCCCGCCCTTCGCGAGGTCGATCTCGGCGGGGCGGGGATGATCGGGATCGACGCTCTCGCCCGCCAGCGCCTGATGCTCGATTTCGAGAAGAAGCTGATCCGGGTCGAGGACGCGTCGAGGCCGGTCAGGTCGATGCCCGGCGACATCGTCGTCACCGCCCGGCTTCGGCGGGGCCAGCTGATCCTGACCGAGGTCAGGGCCGGCCGGGTCACCCTCGACGCCGTGGTCGATACCGGCTCGCAGATCACGATCGGCAACAGCGCGCTTCGCGAGAAGCTCGTCAAAAGCCGGCTGCACAAGCTCGAGACGGTCACCGCGATCGGGGTGACCGGCACCCGGGTCGATCTCCACGTCGCCTATATCGACGAGCTCCGGCTCGGCTCGGTGACCTTGAGCAACGTGCCGATCGCGTTCGCCGACGTGCCGCCCTTCGAGGTGTTCGGACTCACCGACCGGCCGGCGCTGCTGCTCGGCACCGACCTGCTCGGGACCTTCCGCCGGGTCTCGCTCGACTTCAGAGCGCGCAAGGTGCGCTTCCAGCTTCGGCGCTGCCGGCAAGGCCTGGCGATCAACACCTCCCCGGAGCCTTCCGTCACCCGCCTGTCGTCGCCCAGCGGCGAGGCCTGCGCGCGGTGACAGCACCCCCACCGGATCGTCCGTCGCCCCGACCGTCGCCCCCCTCACGCCCGCCCCGCCTGAGGCGTCCGTTCAGGATCCCCACGACTTGCGCCGGTCCGCCGCGGACAGGCGGAGCCAGTATCTATCGGCGAGATCACGGAACTCCTCGTCGAACTGGCGGCCGAGCAGGCCGGGTGCGGAAGCGGGGCCGCCGCACGTCTTCTCGATCCTGGCGAGGGATCGCCTGACGATCCTCTTGATCTCGACGAGCTGAGCTTCGAAGGGCCGATCGAAGACCGATCGATCGAAGCTCCCAAAGCCCGCTCCCCGGCCGGCCGGGCAGGATCGGGTCCGGATCGTGACCCGGACCCCGGGGCCGCCGAGATTTACCGAATCCGCTTCGACGTCGACCTCCACCTCGCCTGCGCAGGCGGTGAAGCCGCCCCACCATTTGTTTCCGATCGAATCGAAGCTCGGCTTCTCGCAAACCTTCCAGGCGACGGGAGCCGCCTCCGGTCCGGGTTGCGCGGGGGCCAGGGGCGCCAGGTCGGTCCTGACGACGTCCCGTTCCGGCTGCTCGCCCGGACCGCAAGCGGCGAGGAACGCGAAAGCCAATGTGCAGGCAAGCCCTCTCATCGTGGCAGCATCCCACGACTTGCCGATGTCCGCAAAGGGGGAAGTCGGATTTCCGGATCGAGTCGGGATGACGCGCCAGGTCATCTCATGCTCCGCCGGGATCGGCCAAGGCTCGCCCGCCGGCTGGCACCCGTCCTTTTCCGGGCACCCGGATCGATGCTAACATGGCCTGATGATCGCACCCGCTCTATTGGCATTGGCATGGCTCGGCGCCGCCGGGAATCCGCCGCCGGAGGAGCCCTCCAGTGAGGAAGCGTCCATCATCATGGACGTTTCGGCCGACAAGAAGACCTGCAACGCGCGCACCGCGCGGCGCGTGAAATTCTCCGATCTCGCGAGTGGATCGGGCGACCTGTCGGGCCGTTGCGTGCGCGTCAGCGGCTATTTGTACAGGCGGGCGCTCTTTGCCGCCAACGCGGACACGCAGCTGCGCTACGCCGAATCCACGGCCAAGCTGGAGGGGCGCCGAGTGGGCCTCTACGGCCTCAGCCGCGCGTCGCCGTCCGGCCAGCCGGTACCCGGCTTCTACCGGGTCGTTGGTCGAGTCGGGAACTGCGAGAACCTGGCGGCGGGAAGCCTGATGGTGATGGGCTACTGCCACTATACCAGCGGTCCCTATCTGGCCCTGTCGGAAGTGCGGCCGGTGCGATAGCCCCACCTTCGCTGCGCATGGGCCCTCCCCTGCAAAGGCAGGCGAGGAACTCAAAGTGGCGTGATACGCGGCTCCGAAATGGCGGCGCCGCGGCCGCGGACCCCCTGCCCCGGCTGGGGCGTTAGGGTTAACGGGCTTGCAGGCGGAAGATGTGCGATGAAGAGGTCGATCGGCGTGTTCGCTTCCGGGATCGGCCTGATCCTCCTCGCCAGCAACGCTCCACCACCTTTCGAGCGGCCGGCCGCCGCGCCGGCGGCGGAGCTGGTCATGGCGGCCGAGGCCGAGGCCGCCGAGGCGGAGCCGGTGGAGCCGATCGTTCCGCCTGCGCCTCCGCCGCCGCCCCCTCCCCCGCCGCCCCCTCCCCCGCCGCCGCCCACCCCGCTCGAGGCGCTCGAGGGCGGGGTGCTGATCGTCGTCAGCATCGCTTCCCAGAAGATGTTCGTGTTCCGCAAGGGCGAGCTTTGGGACGTCTCGAAAGTGTCGACCGGGAAGCCGGGCAACGAGACGCCCGAGGGGATCTTCCCGATCCTCCAGAAGAAGGCGATGCACCGCTCCAACCTCTACGACGACGCGCCGATGCCCTTCATGCAGCGGCTGACCTGGGGCGGGGTGGCGCTCCACGCCGGGCGGGTGCCGGGCTATCCCGCCTCCCACGGCTGCATCCGGCTTCCGCGCGAGTTCGCCAGGAAGCTCTACGGGATCACCCGCTTCGGCTCGACGGTGGTGATCGTCGCCGGCGAGCCGATCACCTCCGCCACGGAAGCCCGGGCACTGGCCTAGCGGCCTTGCTGCCGGTGCCAGGCACGTAGCTGGCACGTGCCTGGCACGACATGCTCAAGCCTGCGGCTGACGGCCATTCGTGCCGATCATGGCCGTATCACGGCGTGTAGAGGCCGGTTAAGTCATGGCCATGAAGCATGCGCAGCTGCGTTCCGTCGCCCACAACGTCGCCGATTCCTTCGGCTGCGGGATGGGGTTCATGATCGGAGTCTATGAGATGGACGTGTTCGGCGAGGCGGCGGGCTGCGCCGGTGGCGCGATTACCGTCGACTTCCTGGCCGGGGCCGTCGTCGAAGGCGAGGCGTCGTCGAGCCTGCGCGGTGCGGCCGCCCGGTACCGTGCCGCCCTTGCGGGCCTGTGCGCGAAGCATGGCGGCTCGACCGACGATTTCAGGGAGCTGAAGGTCCGCTACTGGTCCATCCCGACGGGCCGCAGGTTCGCCGTGACGGTGGAAGATTCCTCCGGACGTCGCTCGACCACCGAATATGGAGGCCTCCCAGCGCAGCGCTTGAAGGCGACTGACGGTCTGGGACGCCTTCGGCCGAAGCCGCACCTGCGCTGAGAGCCTCCCTCTCCACCGAGTAGCCGGCGCGAGTGACAGTCACCGTGACAGTCGCCAGATTGTTCAGGGGCGCCTCCGGGCGGAGCCGCGCGCGCTGAGAAGCGGACCCCGGCGTCCTTCCCGACACCGCCTCCGGCGCCTCTCAATCCCCGAGCAGCCGAAGCACCTCCGCCTCGGGCAAATTGGGGTCGGTGAGCGGGTTCGCCCCCCTCACCTCGTCATGCCACCAGGCCATTGCCGAGGCGCGGTCGCCTTGTGACGGGGCCGGACGCGACGCGCTCGGGCGGGAGGCCCGGATCCAGTCGACCTCGAGCACCGCGTCGACGGCCGCCGTGCGGTTGACGGCGCGGTTCTCGGCGGGCGGGTCCTCGGGGCCGGGCGCAACGTCGGGGCTGGTCGTGTAGGCGATCAGGCCGACCTGCATCGCCGGCGACATCTCCATCCGGTAGAAGCGGTCGCGAAGGCGCCAGGGGCCGGTGCCGTCGGCGCGGGCGAGGGCGAACAGGGCCATTCCGACCCGGACCAGGCGCAGCTCGGTCCAGCCCTCCCGCCAGGGCCTGAGCTTCAGCGAGGAATAACTGTTGTAGGTGCCCTTGGTCTCGGTCACCGGCCGGCCGGCCTCATAGCCGACGCCGGTGGTGATGAAGTGCCAGTTCTCGCGGTTCGGCTGCCAGCTCGCGGCGTCGAGACCGTTCGGCACCCGCGCCATCAGCCCGCCGAGCGACCAGGTGCCGCCGGCTACGGCTGAGTCCCGCCCCTTCATCCGGACCCGGGCGCGGATGTCGAAATCGCCGGCGACGGTGCGGAACAGGAAGGGCGCGTTCAGATCGCGCACCCAGGCGGAATGGAAGGGCTCGAGGCGGAGCAGGCCGTCGCGGACGGCGAGGCTCCGGACCTTGTCGGGCCAGCCGTAGCGGGCGTGGAAAAGGGTCCAATCGGGGGACAGCGCGGTTCCGTCGAACTCGTCGGCGATCCGCTCCGGCGGCTCGGACGGGGCGGCTTGCGGCGCCGGGGCGGCGGCGAGAAGCAGGGGCGCGAGCAGGAGCAGAGCGGAGCGAGCGAACATGGAAAGCCTTTCACGAGCGGGCGCGACCTAGAGCGGTGGCGGCGGGCGGCGGCACGGCCGGCTCGACGAAATTGCCGATCGCTTCGACGAAAGGCGCGCGTACGTGGGTTGTCGGTGAGGACGTCGCCGTCCAGCTTCTGGCGCTCGAGGCGAGTGAAGGGGGAAGACCCTCTCCCTGCAGGGGAGAGGGAAAGGCCGCGTCAGCGGCCGAGGGTGAGGGGCCGCCGGAGCCTTCCACCTACGTCGGGCCCTCACCCGGGTTCGCTTCGCGAACCTGTCCCTCTCCCCTGCAGGGAGAGGAGTTGGCGCGGCAAGCGGGACCTTCGAGGCTCTAGAAACGCGGGCGTTTCGGGCCGAAGCCGCATAGGCGGCGGTCGGCTTGCTCGCTGGCCATCCTCGAGCGCGCCGACTCGCAGGCGGCGAGTGAGGGATATTGGCGAAGCCAGCGCTCGATGCCGCGATAGGGGGTGAGCGCGTACATCTGGGCCGGGCCGGTCTCTTCGGGCCGCGGCAAGGCGTTGATCGGAGTCGCCGGAATGCCGGAATGGGCGGTGATCACCGGCGGCGGCGAGACGCTGTGGCTCGCCATCCCGCCGGGGACCCCGGGAACCTCGTGCAGCTGCCGGCTCGACCCGGGCGGCAGCGGCGCGGCGGCACCGCCTGCGCCCGGAAGCTTCCAGACGATCTCCTGGTCGACCCCCCACGGGGCCTTGTTGCCCATATTGTCGATCGCCGGGACGAAGCTGGCGCGGGCGCGAAGCAGCCGGCAGGTCGCCGAATCGAGCGCCGCCGATCCGCTCGTCCGGGTGACGAGGCAGCCTTCGACCCGCCCGGCCTCGTTGACGTCGAGGGTCACGCCGACAATCCCCTCCTCCCTCAGGCTGAGCGCCGAGGCGGGATAGTCGGCCGGACCGATCAGCGAAGCGAGGTCGCGATCCGGCTTGGGCGTGGCCACGATCATCCCCTTGGGCGGCGGCGGCCCGGCCGGCGGCACGTAGACGCATTCGTGGTCGGGGAGGTTCTCGGGACGGCGGTCCGGGTTGATCCGGAAGCAGCCGCTGCCGCCCGTGCCCTTCGGGCCGTAGGTCGAGACATAATAGGGTTGCCCGATGCGCAGAATCTTCGCCGCGACGGTTGTGATGTCCTCCGGCATCGGCGCTCCGTAGACCATTGGAAAGTCGCCCATGCATTCGTAGGTCTGGACCGCGTCCGTCTCCCAGACGATGCGGCGCAACTGCTCCGCCCGGCCCCGATCCAGCAGGTCGTCGATCGCCTCGATCTTCGGGTCCGGCGGCAACGGGCCGACGGACGACACCCGGATGTTGGTGAAGCAATCGTAGGAGCGGTCGCCCGTTTCGAAGGCGAGATGGCCGCCGACGACGGTCGCCCGGATCGGATAGGAATAAGAGCAGCCCTGGAGGACCAGCGGGATCGCGAGGAGCATGACCGCCTTGCTCATGGCCGCAAGATTTAGCGCTATCCGGTGAAAAGGATGATAACGGCCAAGGCGTTTCGCCGGACAACCCCTCTGCCGCTTTCCGCGGGAGAGGAGGGGCCCGCCGCGCAGCGGTGGGAGGTGAGGGTCTTGCTGACTCAGTGCTACAGACCCTCACCTCCCAAGCTTCGCTTGGGCCCCTCCTCTCCCGTGGAGGACGGGAGAGGGGCTCCTGGGGCTGAATGTCGATAGGGCCAAACCAATGCGCAACCCCGCCCGAAAGGCCCTCTACTGCCTGATCGCCCTCGTCGCCGGCGTGGCGCTAGTCTGGTTCGGGGCCGTTCGTGAGGGACGGATCGGCGAGCATTGGACGGCGCTCGTTCCGCTCGCTCTGGGTTGCGCCCTCGTTCCTTTCGGGTTCGTCTTCCTCATCCAGGCGCTGTTCGCGATCCGTGGGCTGGCGCTGCTGAGATCGGGGCACAGGATGATCGCGCGCTGGCATGTCTACCCGCCCGAATGGGAGCAGTTCCGGAAGCTCGACGCGCGCCGCGCCGCCGAGCATCCTTCGCTCGCCAACGAGCTGTGGATCCGCAAGGCGACCCCGCGCGACGGAATCGAGGTGATCGTCGGCGAGACCTCGCTGCTCGTCGACCAGTCCTACCATGTGCTTCGGCCCGGCGGCCTGCCGGAGCTGCGCGAGGCGCGCTGGCTCGACGGGCCGCCGACCTGCCTCGAGTTCGCGCTCCTCTATCCGCGCGGGCGGCACGGCGGGACTATGCCGATGACGCTGCGAGTGCCGGTGCCGCCGGGGGCGCGGGGCCTCGCGCAGAAGGTGCTCGACCATTTCCGGCCGCGCCTCGTCCGCAGGCCGGGCCTCGCGCTTCGCAATCCGCCGAAAACCTATCGGATCTGTGCCGCCTTGTTCGCGGCGGCGGCGGCGATCGCCGGGGCCGGCTATGCCCTCGCGATCTCCCTGCCCGAGGGCGGCGACCCGCTGGTGCCGGTGGCGCTGCTGATCGTCGGTCTCGGGCTGGGGGCCTTCGCCGCCATTCTCGCCGCCGCCGTCTGGCTGGTGAGCCGGCCCGGCTGAGCCGCCCCGACCTGTCCGGTTGATCGCGGCGGGGCAAAGCTGCCATCATCGCGGCGATGCGCAATCCCGCCCGCAAGGCCCTCTACTGCCTGCTCGCCCTCGCCGCCGGAGCGGCGCTGATCCGATTCGGCGCCGTTCGGCTGGAGCGGATCGAGGAGGATGGGCCGGGCGTGGCGGCGATCGCGCTCGGCTTCGTGCTGGCGCCGTTCGGCTTCTTCTTCCTGGTCCAGTCGCTGTTCGCGATCCGGGGGCGGGCGCTGCTCCTGGCCGGCCACCGGGTGATCGCGCGCTGGCGCGTCCCCGCCGCCGAGTGGGACCGGTTCCGGGGGCTGGACGGCCGCCGCAGCGCCGAGGATTTCGATCTCGGCAACGACCTGTGGATCCGCCGCAGGACGCCGCCCGAGGGGATCGAGGTGATCGCCGGCGAGACCTCGGTGCTGGTCGACGGCTCCTATCACGCGCTTCGCCCCGGCGGCATTCCCGACCTTCGCGAGGTGCGCTGGCTGAGCGGGTCGCCCGACTGCCTCGAATTCGCCTTGCTCTATCCGCGCGGCCGCTACGTCCGGACGGTGCCGATGACTCTGAGGGTGCCGGTGCCGCTCCCGGCGCGAGCCGCCGCTCAGACGGTGCTCGCGCATTACGAGCGGCTCTGCCGTCCCGATCCGGGCCTTGCCGCGCGCAACCCGCCGAGCCCCTATCGGGTCTGGCTGCTCGTGCCCGCCGCGGCGGCGGCCCTCGCCGCGATCGGCTCGGCGCTCGCCGCGACGATCGGGGAGGACAACGATCCGAACTGGGCGGTCGCGGTCCTGGTCGCCGCCGGAGTGACCGGGATCTTCGCCCTCGTCGTCGCGCTCGGCAGGTTCCTCTTCACTCGACCCGGAAGCCGATGACGATCAGCCGGGCGGGGCCGGTGGCGAAGACCCCGTGGCCGTAGCCGTCGCCGCCGCCCAGCACGAAGCCGACCTGGTCGGCCTGGGCCACGGCGGCCTGGAACGCCTCCGGGGCGGTCCGGGCCGTCGATCTCTCGACCGCGGTCCACAGCCCGTCGAGCGGAGCGACGATCTCGTTCGTTCCGGGGCGGATCGGGGTGTGGGTGGCGAAGGTGGCGTACCAGCGATAGGCCTCGAACCGGCCGCGGCCGCTCCAATTGTCGCCGGAGCGCTGGAAATAGGGCGTGATCATCGATCCCGACTTGCCATCGCTCGCCGCCAGCAGGCGCACGCCCGGCGCCATCTCGAGCCGGTAGCGAAGCACGATCCGGCGCTTGCCGGCGAGCGAGCCGTGGCGGAAGGTGACGTAATGGACGCTTCCCGGCGCCTGCGGCAGGTCGATATGCCAGCCGCCGCCGCGGCGCGGTATGGGGTGAAGCGGCACCCCTTGCGAATAATTGCGGCCGCGGATGATCGGCCCGATCGTCCACGCCTCCGGGTCCGAGGGGACGGCGGCGGCCGCCGGAGCGACGTCGCCGCAGGCGGCCAGAGCGGCGAGCGGGAGCAGCAGTGCGGTGCGCAATTTCATCGATCTATTCCCCGATACGGCCTCGGCGGACTTGCCGCTAGCCGGGCCCGGCCTTCGCGATCCTGAACGCCCGGCGCGGTCAGCCTTTCCGCCTCCCTAACGGGTCGTAAACCGGGTTTTTACGGCATTGATATAGGTCAGCCCTCTAAAGCGGCTTGAGGCAGCTTTTCGGGAGGGCCGCAAATGGCATCTGTATCGGTCGAGACTGCCGCCGCACCCCAGTCCGGGGCGCTGCTGCTGGCGCGCCTCGCCGAGCATGGCAGCGCCGCCCATCCCTATCCGGCCAGCCCGTCGTGGATGCGCTCGCCCGAGGCGGCGCGCGACCTCGCCGACATGATCCATTATCTGTGCGTCCTCCACGGCCGCTATCCGGGCCTCGTCGACCATGCCGCGGCGCGGGTGACCGAGCCGGAGGCGCGGGCCTGGCTGACCCAGGCGACCTATGCCTTCGCCGGCGAGCGCGCCTATCTCGCCCGGCTCGCCGTCGCCGCCGGACCGGTGCCCTCGACCCCCGGCTCGGGGGGGAGCGACGCCGCCGTGCTCGGCCAGCGCCACGCGATGGAGACCCTCGCCTTGTCGGAGCGGCGCGGCTGCGCGCTCGGAGCGGCGATGGCGCTGGTGCTCGACTGGGCGGCGGTGAGGAGCTGCCTCGACGGCGCCGCCCGGCGCTTCGGAGTCGATTCGCCGGACTATCCCGCGTCCGACCGCGAGTCGGTCGTCGCCCTCGCCGATCTCTACGCCGCCTCAGCCCCGGTCCAGCGCGCGCTGCTGTTCGGAGCCGAGCAGATCCTCGTCCAGCATCACGGCCTGTGGGACCTGCTCGAGGCGAGGCGCGAGGCCCGCGGGGCGGCCTGAGCGTCTTGCCTCCCCCCGCCCCCTCCCCTATCCGCCGGACATGCGCTTCGAAGGCACCCAAAGCTACGTCGCCACCGACGACCTCAAGGTCGCGGTCAACGCCGCCGTCACCCTTCGCCGGCCGCTGCTGGTCAAGGGCGAGCCGGGCACCGGCAAGACCATCCTCGCCCACGAGATCGCCGCCGCATTGGGCGCTCCGCTGATCGAATGGCACGTCAAGTCGACGACCAAGGCGCATCAGGGCCTCTACGAATATGACGCCGTCGCGCGCCTGCGCGATGGCCAGCTCGGCGATCCGAGGGTCCACGACATCGCCAACTACATCCGCCGCGGCAAATTGTGGGAGGCCTTCACCTCGCCGAAGCTCCCAGTCCTGCTGATCGACGAGATCGACAAAGCCGATATCGAATTCCCCAACGACCTCCTCCAGGAGCTCGACCGGATGGAGTTCCACGTCTACGAGACGAAGGAGACGGTGAAGGCGGCGGAGCGGCCGATCGTCGTCATTACCTCGAACAACGAGAAGGAGCTGCCCGACGCCTTTTTGCGCCGCTGCTTCTTCCACTATATCAAATTCCCCGACCGCGAGACGATGCAGGCGATCGTCGACGTCCATTTCCCGGGCATCCAGAAGATCCTGGTCTCCAAGGCGATGGACATATTCTATCAGGTCCGCGAGGTGCCCGGGCTCAAGAAGAAGCCGTCGACCAGCGAGCTGATCGACTGGCTGAAACTCCTCCTCCACGAGGATTTGCCGCTCGAGGTGCTCCAGTCGCGCGACCCGTCGAAGGCGATCCCGCCCCTCCACGGCGCCCTTCTCAAGAACGAGCAGGACGTGATGCTGTTCGAGCGGCTGGCGTTCATGTCGAGGCGGCCGGGGGGCTGAAGGCGTTGGCGCTCGCTCGGGCCCTGCTGGCGGCGTCGCTTGCCTCAGCCGCTTTGCCCGCTTTGCCCGCTTCGGCCGAGGAGCCCCCGCCGCCTGTCCGGCTGATCGAAGAACGCGGCCGGCTTCGCCACGCGCCCACGGGATTCGTCCTGCCCCGCTCCATCGCCGGAATGAAGCGGGCGCTTTACTATCCCGGCGATCCGATCGTCGTCGTCTATGAGCCGCCGGGGCTGCAGCCGGACGACCGGCGCCGATTCGCCATCGGGATCGGGCCGGCGGAAGCGCCTGCGCCGGTGGAGCGGTTTCGCGACGACATCCGGAAACGGGTGGGTGAAGGGCCGTCGCCGGAGACCCTCTCCGAAGGCGCCTTCGCCTGGCCGGGGCACCCCGGCGCCCACACCTTCCACGGCTCCTACCGCGCCGGCGGGATGCGCATCCAATATTGGCACGCCTGGACCAACGGCGAGGGCATCCTCGTGATGGCGGAATGGCCCGCCGAGGATCCAGAGCAGATGGAGAAGGTGGCCGCCGCCGTCGGCCGGCTTTTCGACCCCGGCCGCTGACGTCGTCGCGGCCCGGATCGACGCCCCACTTGGCCGCCCGCCTGATCGTCATCCCGGCCTTTCGACGAACCCGCCGCTGCACGCGGCGCTGCTCAAGAACGAGCAGGACGTGATGCTGTTCGAGCGGCTGGCCTTCATGTCGAGACGGCCGGGGAGCTGACGGACTCCCCCTCTCCCGGCCTCTCCCCTGAAGGGGAGAGGGGTTGGCGGCGCCTTTCTCCCTCTCCCCTTCAGGGGAGAGGGGTTAGCGGCGCCTTCCTCCCTCTCCCCTTCAGGGGAGAGGGTCGGGGAGAGGGGGAGTCAGAGCCTCCGCGATCCTGATCAGAACACCGTCGAGATTCGACATGACTTCATCATTCGTGAACCGGAGCATCCGGTAGCCCCGCTCCTCGAGCGAGGCCGTGCGCGCTGCATCGTATCGCTCTCGGCCCGTGTGCGTCTCGCCGTCGACCTCGACAATGAGCATTTGCGGGATCCGGCACGCGAAGTCGGCGATGTACCGGTCGATCACCACCTGCCGGCGGAATTTCGCGCCGCCGAGCCGCTTTGCCCGAAGCGCGTACCAAAGCCTACGCTCCGGAGCCGTCATCTCTCGGCGCATTTCCTTTGCTCTTTCGAGAAGGCCTTGGTCGCGCATCGATTCACCCGGTTCCGATCCCACCGAAAACTAAGCGATTGCGTTTAATTTTTGCGTCGTACTCATCTGATTTGCAAGGTCGGTTTCCCCTCTCCCCAACCCTCTCCCCTGAAGGGGAGAGGGGGCTATCAGATGCGCATCGCCTCGTCCCTGTAGGCGAGCTCGAAATTGCCCCAGCGGCGGCCGTTGACGAAGAGCAAAAACCGCGGCGTCTTCGCCACCGCGACCCCTCTGCGTCTCTGCGTCTTTGTGCGAACCCTAGAGGGCGGGACGCCAGGCGCTCCAGGTGACGAGAAGGAGCGGAGCGAGGGCGACAGCGTCCGCCGCGGCGATAATCCTCATCGGGCCCTGGGGCATTCCTGCGCGGGCATAAAGGACCAGGTAGCCGAGAACAGAAATGGCGAGGATGACGGTGCAGAGGCGCCTCACCGACGGGTCGAACGCGGCCCAGAACGCCGCGACGACGATCGCCAGGAACATCGCTCCCCTATGGGTCAGCAGCAGGCTTGTCGCGCGTTCCGGTTCGCCGCCGTAGAGCGTGCGCAGGAGGCCCGGCCGGAACAGCACGGCCGCGGGCGACACATGCACCAGTGCGAGCAGGAACCAACCGATCTTCGTTGCCATCTCCATACTTCGCCCCCCGCTTGCGGAGCAGACTACAGCAGTGTTCGGCAGAGCCAAAGGCGGTCCGCAAGTGCCGGGTCGGATCGGATTGCCCGGACGGTCCGATAATGCCATCCTGCCACGGAAGCGGGGGGCAATGCGATGAAGAGACTGGTTTTTTCCTGGATGGCCGGAATGGCCGCCGCGCTCGTTTCTGCCCCTGCCCTGGCTGAGAGCATCCCTGCCACGCCCGACCCGGCCATCTGGCAAAGCGCTCAGCCGGGCGCCCCCGTCGTCCACCGCGCCAGCCAAGTGCCGCTTCCGGCCGAGCTTGGAGGCTTCTCGCGCGGGCGGCTCGCGGCGGTCGGGCCGGAGGACGTCGCCGCAGGCTACGGCCTCAAGGACGGCAGCGGAGCGACCGACGCCACCGTCTATCTGTTCAGGCCGGGCACGCTGCCCGAGCACAAGCTCAAGGGCTCGGTCCAGTCGTTCGGCACCCTCAACCCGAAGGCCTTCCTCTGGTCCGCCGGCCCGTTCGACATTTCCGCGCCTACCCCGCTCCACGCCTGGAAGGGCGTGTTCAAGACCGGCATCGGCCCGGACACGGTGATGGACTATCTCTATTTCGTCGAGCTCGGCCGCTGGACGGTCAAGGTTCGCGCGACCCTTTCAGGAGTCAAGGAGTCGGCGCAGGAGGCGCGGATCGACTCCTTCGTCAAGGCGCTGCCTTGGGCCCAGATCCTCGCCGCCAACGGCGAGTGCGCCGGCGCCGCCTGCAAGGCGCCGCCGTTCGACAGCTTCCGGAGCCACGTCTTCGAGACCCGGCTCGGGCCGCTCCTTGCCACCAAGATGGAGTTCAAGCCGAAGGAGGAAGCGAAGCTTCCGGTGGCAGGCCAGGCGGACGTCTCGATGTTCGGCAAAGCGGACATCAGGCGCTCGGACAAGGGCGAGCTGGTCTACGTCGTGGCAGTCCCGAACTTCTTCACCTATCGGCTGGTCCGGCTGCCGCCGCCGGTGACCCAGCTGTTCACCGAGGGCTTCGGGACGCTGTCGATCGACAAGCCGGTTTATGCGATGGTCATCAAGGTCGGCCCGACGGGGCTGATGCCGCGGCTCTACAACGGCGAGCCGACGGCCGAGGCCTTCGGAGCGGCGCTCGACGGCATGGTCTTCGAAGAAGCGAAGGAGTTCCAGCCCGTCGCCGACTTCGCCAAGAGCCTGCCGGAGTAGGGATCCACGAACGCCGCCGGTGCCGAATTTTCCATGATCCGTGTTCATGGGTCCCGGCCTTCGCCGGGATGACGGCTACAGGCGCATCGCCTCGTCCCTATAGGCGAGCTCGAAATTGCCCCAGCGGCGGCCGTTGACGAAGAGCGGGACGAAGACGTTCTTGACCGGCAGGTAGCGGCCCTGGCCGAGGTCCATCGAGTAGGTGGCGAGCATCGCCTCCTTGTCGCTGGCGATGGCGCGGCGGGTGACGTCGTCGAGGAAGTTGCGGCGGTTGCGGCAATGCTCGGCGTTCCAGGCGGGGTCGTCGCTCTGCGGCCGCGAGCGCTCCGAAATGTGGGTCGGCAGATAGCCGTTGATGTCGGTGATCGCGGCGGCGATCAGCCTCGGCTCGCGCGCCATCATCCTGTCGAGGATCGGCCGGACGTGGGCGTCGGCGAAGTCGCAGAAGCGGGTCTCGTACTGCGTCGGATTGGTGTTCGGCATGGCGACGTAGCGGGTGTCGAAGACGTCGTCCTCGCCGGTCTCGCCGCGGGCGATGCCGGCCTCGACGACGTCCCTTATCTCGCGCATGCCGGCCTGCGCGAATTCGATGAACGGCGTGTCGTCGATCCTGACGCCCGAGCTGGCGAGCCGGTCGAGCATCTCGTTCGAAAGCAGCTCGAGCTTGGCGAGCCGGCCGTGGACCTGGAGCAATTGCCCGCCATTATCGCGGGCGTCGGCGGCGAAGCTCGACAGGCCGGATTTGACCGAGTCGACGCTGAGCTGGATCTGGCTGGTCGACTGGGCGATTCCGTCGGTCTGGCGGTCGACGAGGGCGACGATGTCGGCGACCTGGCGGACCGTCTCGGTGATGGTGGCGAAGCCGCCGCGGGCGACCCGGCTTCGGCCGACCCCGTTCTCGATCTCGGAGGTCACCGCCTCGGCCTCGCGGGTCAGCGAGGCGATGGTGCCGGTGATCTCGCTGGTCGCGGTCCTCGTCTCCTGGGCGAGCTTCTTGACCTCGGCGGCGACGACCGCGAAGGAGCGCCCCGCCTCGCCCGCGCGGGCGGCCTCGATGGTGGCGTTGAGGGCCAGCATGTTGGTCCGGTAGGCGATCCGCTCGATGCTCGACGAGACGTTCTGGACCCGGCTCATCGCCTCGGCGAAGCCGGTCATCCGCTCGCCCAATTGGACGACGAGGTCGGTGAGGCCGGAGAAGATGGCGATGGTGTCCTCGATCGCGGCCCGCCCTTCCGACAGGCGCTCGCGCGCCTGCTCGGCGAGGATCCGCGCCTCGTCGGTCGATTCGGCGACCCGGGCCTGGTCGAGCAGCAGCCGGCTGGTCACCTCCTCGAGCGAATCGAGGGTCCGGAGGTTGGACGAGATCCGCTCCGAGACTCCCGAGACGTAGCCTGAGACGTCGCTGCACTCGATCGCCAGCGCGCCGCAATTGCGCGCGACGATGTTGATCGAATCGCCGTCGGGTTGTTCGCTCGCTGCGCTTGCCACGTACCGCCCCTGCCCTTGTGTGTCGCAACGGGGGCTAAGCGAAAAGAGTTGAAAGCGCGTTAACTATGGCAGCGGCCGGCGAAGCCGGATTCATGGAGCTGAACGGGCACGACCGCCGGATTTGTTTCGCGCAGAGACGCAGAGACGCAGAGGGTCTGCGGCTCTCACCAACCTTTGCTTAAAAACGCCGACCTCTCTGCGTCTCTGCGTCTCTGCGCGAATTTCTGGCTGTCTGGCGAGAGCGGGGCAGCTTCGATCATTCGCCGGCTTCGCCGGGGTGACGGGGAGGGCCCGAGGGATTACACGCAGCCCATGTTCTTCTCCTTCGTCGACGAGCTTCGCGCCGCGGGCATCCCCGCCTCGATGAAGGAGCATCTCGTGCTGCTCGAGGCGCTCGACGCGGACGTCATCGCGGCCAGCCCGGAGGAATTCTACTTCCTCGCCCGCGCCACCTTCGTGAAGGACGAGGGGCTGCTCGACCGCTTCGACCAGGTGTTCGGCAAGGTCTTCCGCGGGCTCGAGGCGGATTACGGGACGGACGCCGCGCCGATCCCGGAGGAATGGCTGAAGAAGGTCGCCGAGCTCTATCTCAGCGAGGAGGAGATGGCGAAGATCCGCTCATTGGGCTCCTGGGAGGAGATCATGGCGGCGCTCCGGCAGAGGCTCGAGGAGCAGCAGGAGCGCCATCAGGGCGGCAACAAGTGGATCGGCACCGCCGGCACCTCGCCGTTCGGCGCCTATGGCTACAATCCCGAGGGGATACGGATCGGCCAGGAGGGCGGCCGCAACAGCAGCGCGATCAAGGTGTGGGACAAGCGCGAGTTCCGCAACCTCGACAGCCAGGTCGAGCTCGGCACCCGCAACATCAAGGTGGCGCTGAGGCGCCTGCGCCGTTTCGCCCGCGAGGGGGCGGCCGATGAACTGGACCTCGACGAGACGATCGACGGCACGGCGCGCAAGGGCTGGCTCGACATCCACATGCGGCCCGAGCGGCACAATGCGGTGAAGCTGCTTCTGCTGCTCGACGTCGGGGGCTCGATGGACCCGCATATCAAGATCTGCGAGGAGCTCTTCTCGGCCGCCCATTCGGAGTTCAAGAACCTCGAATTCTTCTACTTCCACAATTGCCCCTATGAGAGCCTGTGGAAGGACAATCGCCGCCGCTTCGCCGAGCGCACCCCGACCTGGGACGTGCTCCACAAGTTCGGCCACGACTGGAAGATCGTCTTCGTCGGCGACGCCTCGATGAGTCCCTACGAGGTCACCCATCCCGGCGGCTCGGTCGAGCATTATAACGAGGAGGCGGGAGCGGTCTGGATGCAGCGCCTGGTCGACACCTATCCGAGCTCGGTTTGGCTCAACCCGGTGCCCGAGAAATATTGGGGCTACGGCCAGTCGACCCAGATCCTCCGCCAGCTGATGCACGAGCGCATGTACCCGCTGACGCTCGAGGGCCTCGACGACGCGATGCGGGCGCTGAGCCGCAAGACCTGATTTGCCTCCCCGTCGCCATAGGCGATGGGGAGGGGGACCATGCGCAGCATGGTGGAGGGGTAGATGGCGCCGAGACAAGTCGGCAGGCGCCACAATCTCGTCGGCCGGGCCGATTACCCCTCCACCACCCTTCGGGTGGTCCCCCTCCCCACGCGCTCCGCGCGCAGGGAGGGGTCAGGCGAAATCCGCGGCTTTGTCGCCGAGCAGGAAGCGCGGGCCGGGGCCGGCCCGGGCGGCTCGGTCGGCGGGGTTGTAGAGGGCGCAGGAGTCGAGCGAGAGGCAGCCGCAGCCGATGCAGCCGTCGAGCCGGTCGCGGGTCGCCTCGAGCATCGCGATCCGCTCGTCGAGCCTGTCCCGCAGGCGGGCGCTGATCGCCGCCCAGTCGGAGCGGGTCGGAGCCCGGCCGAGCGGCAGCCGGGCCATCTCGGCCTCGATCTCGGCGAGGGTGAGGCCGCAGCGCTGGGCGATCAGGGCGAAGGACAGGCGGCGGATGTCGGAGCGAAGGAAGCGGCGCTGGTTGCCCGAGGTGCGGATCGCCTCGACCAGGCCGCGCACCTCGTAGAAGCGGATCGCCGAGACGGAAAGGCCGGTCCGCCGGGCCAGCTCGCCGATGGTGAGGAGGGTCGGCGACGGCATCGGCAAATCCCTTCGAAAGAAAGCTTGACCTCAACTTAGGTTGAGGTCGTACGACTCGCAACCGAGGGCGCAACGGCAGGAGGATTTTCGATGGCTTCACCCAGGATCGAGCATGTCAACGTGACGGTCAGCGACCCCGAGCGGGCGGCCCGGCTGATGGAGCGGGTGTTCGGCTGGCAGGTGCGCTGGGACGGCCCGTCGATGGGCGGCGGGCGGACCATCCATGTCGGAACCGGAGACCATTATGTCGCGGTCTACGCGCCCAGGGACGGTCCGCCCGGCGATGCCGGCTTCGCCAAGGGCCGGCCGCTCAACCATATCGGCGTGGAAGTGGACGATCTCGACGCGACCGAGGCGCGGGTCGTCGAGGCGGGCCTCACCCCCTTCTCGCACGGCGACTACGAGCCCGGCCGGCGCTTCTACTTCTTCGATCCCGACGGCATCGAATTCGAGGTGGTGAGCTATCTGTGAGCCAACCGTCGTCCCGGCGGAAGCCGGGACCTCGGGACAAGGAATTCCGGCGGGTCTCCACGAGGTCCCGGCTTTCGCCGGGATGACGGTGTCGACGAGGCCCCGGCTTGCGCCGGGGTGACGATCAGCCGGTCGCCTTGACCGCGGCGATGGCGGGCGGGAGATGGGCGGCCGAGAAAGGCTTCTTGAGCACCGACGCATTGGGGTGGAGCGCCCGCACCCGAGAGATATGCTCGGTGATGAACAGCACCGGCACCTTGAGCCTGGCCCGGATCCGCTCGACCGCGCTGATGCCGCTGCCGCGCTGCAGCTCGACGGCGGCGGTGACGAGGTCGGGCGGCTCGGCTTCGGCGCAGGCGACGGCTTCCTCTTCCGTCGCCGCGAGGGTGATGGAGGTGAAGCCGGCATCCCTCAAGGCGTCCTCGATCATGAAGGACGTAAAAACCTGTGGCTCGATGATGAGAGCGCGCATCACAATACTCGATTTTTTTTGCGAAACTCGACGGTGCGGGACACCAGGGTACAACCCGCCATTGCCGCTCCAACGCACCTGATCTATGTTTGTTTCCCAGGTAAAGAAAAAACTGTTTGTTTCCCGACTGTTACGGGTGCTAATCGACCGGCCTTCGAGCCCTCAGCGCCTGGGCGAGGGTGCCTTCGTCGAGATAGTCGAGCTCGCCGCCGACCGGCAGGCCGTGGGCGAGCTGGGTGAGCCGGATCGGGAAGCTCTCGAGCCGCTCGGCGAGATAATGGGCGGTGGTCTGGCCCTCGAGAGTGGCGTTCATCGCCAGCACGACCTCGTCGATCCCGCCTTTGGCGACCCGGCCGAGCAATTTGTCGATGCCGAGGTCCTCGGGCCGGATGCCTTCCAGCGCCGAGAGCCGGCCGCCGAGGACGTGGAAGCGGCCCGGGAACAGCCTCGACCGGTCGAGCGCCCACAGGTCCGACACTTCCTCGACGACGCAGAGCAGCCGGTCGTCGCGGCGCGGATCGGCGCAGACGCTGCACGGATCGATCGTGTCGACATTGCCGCAGGCCGAGCAGACCGAGAGATTGTCCGCCACCTGCTCGAGCGCCTTGAGCAGGGGCACCAGGGCCGCCTCGCGCTTCTTCATCAGGTGAAGCACCGCCCGCCGCGCCGAGCGCGGGCCGAGGCCGGGCAGTCGGGCCAAAGCCAAAGTGAGAGCGTCGATCTCGGGGGAAGCCATGGGGGGTAGGTAGGGTTTCTGCCTCCCCATGCGCAAGCATTGGGAGGGGGACCATGCGAAGCATGGTGGAGGGGTAAGCTGGCTGAGACGTTGGAGGTTCTTGTGCGAACCGCGAGGCTCCGCACCCGGTCACCCCTCCACCACTTCGTGGTCCCCCTCCCCATCTGGCGATGGGGAGGCTAGAGCGCAGCCATGCGCCTCGCTTTCATGGGAACCCCGGATTTCGCCGTACCGACGCTGGAGGCGCTGCTCGCCGCCGGCCACGAGGTCGCCGCCGTCTATTGCCAGCCGCCGCGGCCGGCGGGGCGCGGCAAGGCGCCGCGCCCCTCCCCGGTCCAGCAGCGCGCCGAGGCGGCGGGGATCGAGGTCCGGACTCCGCTGTCGCTCCGGGATGAGCAAGCCCAGGCCGCCTTCGCCGCCCTCGGCCTCGACGCCGCCGTGGTCGCCGCCTATGGCCTCATCCTGCCCAGGCCGATCCTCGAGGCGCCCCGGCTCGGCTGCCTCAACGTCCACGCCTCGCTGCTGCCGCGCTGGCGCGGGGCGGCGCCGATCCAGCGCGCCATCCTCGCTGGCGACCGGACGACCGGGGTGACGATCATGCAGATGGAGGAGGGGCTCGACACCGGGCCGATGCTGGCGGCGATGGGGACGGCGATCGACCGCAAGACGGCCGGCGAGCTGACCGCGGAGCTTGCCCGGATCGGCGGCGAATGGATGGTCGAGGTGCTCGCCCGGCGCGACTCGATCGCGCCGAGGCCGCAGCCGGAGGAGCAGGCGACCTACGCGCCCAAGGTCCGCAAGGAGGAGGCGCGGCTCGATTTCACCGGGCCGGCGATCGAGGTCGAGCGGCGGGTGCGCGCCTTCAACCCGGCGCCGGGCGCCTGGTTCGAGCATCGCGGCGAGCGGATCAAGGTGCTGGCCGCCGAGCCGGTCGAGGCGGCGGGGGCGCCGGGCGAGGTCCTGCCCGACAAGGGGCTGACCATCGCCTGCCGCGAGCAGGCGCTGGCCTGCGTGCTCGTCCAGCGCGCCGGGCGGGCGCCGATGAGCGGGCCGGAGCTGCTGCGCGGCTTCCCGATCGAGCCCGGCACCAGGCTCGGGTGACCCGCTTCCGGCTCATCGTCGAATATGACGGCGGCCCGTTCATGGGCTGGCAGCGCCAGGCCCACGGCCCCTCGGTCCAGCAGGCGATCGAGGAGGCGGCGCTGGCGATCACCGGCGAGTCGGTCGTCCTCCACGCCGCCGGCCGGACCGACGCCGGAGTCCATGCCCTCGCCATGGCGGCGCATGTCGAGATCGAGCGGCCGATCACGACTTTCCGACTCGCCGAGGGGCTGAACGCCCGGCTTCGCCCCCTCCCCGTCGCCATCCTCGCCGCCGAGCCGGTGGCGGACGACTGGCACGCCCGCTTCAGCTGCATCGGCCGCCGCTACCTCTACCGGATCGTCAACCGGCGGGCGCCGCTGGCGCTGGACTCGGGCCGGGCCTGGCAGGTGGCGGTGCCGCTCGACTCGGCCGCCATGCACGAGGCGGCGCAGGGCCTGGTCGGACTCCACGACTTCACCACCTTCCGCTCCGCCCATTGCCAGTCGGCAAGCCCGGTCAAGACGCTCGACCGGCTCGACGTGAGGCGCGAGGGCGACGTCATCGAGATCGAGGCGGCGGCGCGCTCGTTCCTCCACCACCAGGTCCGCTCGATCGTCGGGTGCCTGCAGCTGGTCGGGAGGGGGAAGTGGAGCGCCGCGGACCTGAAGGCGGCGCTGGAGGCGCGGGACCGGGGGGCGCTCGGGCTGAACGCGCCGCCGCACGGGCTGTATTTCGTCGAGGCGGTCTATCCATGACCCCCCTCCCTGCACGCAGGGAGGGGCCGGGGGTGGGTGCGCCTCCGAAAGAGGCACCGCCCGCCATTGACTACCCACCCCTAACCCCTCCCTGCGTGCAGGGAGGGGGACTAGCTGGCCTTCTTCACCTCGGGCGCAGCCGCCCCGAAGCCGAACAGGCGCTGGAGCGACTTGTCGAGCATCAGCAATTGCCAGAGCAGCCGGCCATGCTCGGCCCGGCCGGAGCGGTGCGCGGCGGCGCAGCGGGCGATCGCCGCGGGGTCGAGCCAGCCGAGCTCGGCCAGCGCCGGGCTATGGGCGATCGCCGCGGCCTCGGCGGCGAGCGGGCCGCGGAACCAGGCGCTGACCGGCGTGACGAAGCCCATCTTGGTCCGCTCCAGCACCTCGGCCGGAAGGTAGCGGCGAAGCGCGCGCTTCATCAGCCACTTGCCCGAGCCGCCGCGAAGCCGCATCCCCGCCGGCACCCGTGCCGCGAACTCGACGAGGCGGTGGTCGAGCAAAGGCTCGCGCGCCTCGAGGCCGACCGCCATGCTGGTCCGGTCGACCTTGGTGAGGATGTCGCCGGGAAGCCAGATCTTGAGGTCGGCATATTGGGCGCGCGACAAAGCGTCGCCGGCGGGGGCGTTCGCCATTGCCTCGACGTAGCGGTCCTCGGCGCGGTGGCCGCTCAGGAGGCGCTTGAAGTCTTCCCTGTAAAGGCTTGATCTTACACGTTGCGAGGTCACCGACACCGCGTCGGCATAGGCCTCGCCGCTGTCCCGGCCGATCGCCTGCAGGGTGGTCTTGGCGCGCAGGAAGCGGGGGGCCCAGTCGAGCTTGGGGTAGAGGTTGCCGACCGCTCCGAGCGCTCCGCGCGCCGCTCCGGGCAGCATCCCCCTCACCCGCTCCTCGGCGGCGAACATCCTGTAGCGGCGGTAGCCGGCGAAGGCCTCGTCGGCGCCGTCGCCGGACAAGGCGACCTTGACCCTCTCGCGGGCGAGCTCGGACACGCGGTAGGTGGCGAGCGCCGAGGCGTCGGCGAACGGCTCGTCGAAGGCGTCGGCGAGCGTGTCGATCAGGCCGAAATCGGCGGCCTCGACGATCCGGCCGCGGTGGCTGGTGGCGAAGCGTTCCGCGACCAGGGCGGCCCAGCGGCTCTCGTCATGGTCGGCCTCGGCGAAGCCGATCGAGCAGGTCTCGACCGCGCTCCGGCTCGCCTCGGCCATCAGGGCGACCACCGCCGAGCTGTCGACTCCGCCGGAGAGGAAGGCGCCGAGCGGGACGTCGGCGACCATCCGCGAGCGCACCGCGGCCTGGAGGTGGCCGACCAGCTCCTCCTCGAGCGCCTTCTCGCCGGCGGCCGAGGGGCTGGAGAAATCGACGTCCCACCATTTGACCGGCGGCGGGATCGGCCCGCCGCGGCGGACCAGCAGGCAATGGCCGGCGGCGAGCTTGACCACGCCCTCGACCATGCAGCTGTCGTCGGGGACGTAGCCCAAAGCGAGATAATCCTCGAGCGCGCGCGGGCTCGGGTTCCGGCGAAGCAAAGGATGGGCGAGAAGGCCCTTGAGCTCGGAGGCGAAGACCAGCGCCCCGTCGGGCAAGGTGGCGAGGTAGAGCGGCTTCACCCCGAGCCGGTCGCGGGCGAGGAACAGCACGTCGTCGCCGGCGTCGTAGAGGGCGAAGGCGAACATGCCGTTGAAGCGCCTCAGGCAGTCCGGCCCCCATTGCCGCCAGCCGGCGAGCACCACCTCGGTGTCGCTCTCCGTCCGGAAGACATGGCCCTTCGCCTCGAGCTCGGAGCGTATCTCCCTGAAATTGTAGATCTCGCCATTGTAGCTCAGAGCGATCCGGCCGTCCGGCGAGCGCATCGGCTGGTCGCCGGTGGCGAGGTCGATGATCGAGAGGCGCCGGTGGCCGAGGCCGATCCCCGGAGCGGTCCACACCCCGCTTCCGTCGGGCCCGCGATGGGCGAGCGCGTCGGCCATCGCCCGGACCCTTCGGGGGTCGACGGGCTTGGGCACGTCGGGGTGGAAAAGGCCGGCAATTCCGCACATCGCCTATCGTCCTGCCAGCCCCGCCGCCCGGTCGGCAAGCGGCTCGACCGGCCCGAGCGCCCGGAGGAAGGAATCGACCGTTGGACGGGGGCTTAGCCCGTCGGCGGGCGCCTGGGCGGCGATCAGAACCGCAACCGCCCGCTGCGGCCCGCCGAGCAGCCGGACCCGGACCGTCTCCAGCTTCACCCGCGCCGCGCTTCCGGTCAGAACGCCGCCGACGCGGTAGAAGCTCGCCACCTCGCGCACCTTGCCGTGCGAGCCGATCCGCTCCGCTCTGCCCCCCGGCGGAGGCGCGGTGTCGGCCGTCCACGACCAGGCGCCGTCCTCGTCCGCCGCGCCCTGGCCGTAGCCGACCAGCTCGCGACCCTCGCCTTGACGGGCGAAGACGACGAAAGCGAGATCGACCTCATGCCCGGCGGAATCCCGATAGCGGGCGAGCCCGATCCGGTCGGCGCCCCGGTAGGACGGCTCCCACTCGCCGGTGACCTTGACCCGGCTCCAGCCGGGCACCTCGGGAAAGGCGATGGCGGGCACCGGCCGGGTCCCGGCGGCGCCGACCGCGGCCGACCAGGCCGGAGCCGCCGCCGCGAGCATCACCGCCGCCGCCGCGACCTGCACGCTCCGGGCGGCCGGCCCGGGCTCGGCTCCCTGCGCCTGCAGCCGGGCCGGATCGAACCACGGATCGCCCGGCTTGCGGTCGAAGAAGGGCCAGCCCGCCGCCAGGATCAAAGCGATGACCAGCCCGAAGAAGACCCAGCCGTAGACGATATGGTCGAAGCCAACCGCCACCTCGTTGTCGGTCATGTGAGCGACCCAGATGGTGGCGAAGGCGCGGACTCCGTTGGCGGCGACGGGGATCGCCATCGCCGCGACGACGAAGGCGGCCCGCCGCGGCCAGGAGCGGAAGCACAGATTGGCGACCAGCGCCGCCAGAGCCGCCATCGCGATCAGGAAGCGGACCCCCGAGCAGGCCTCCGCGACCCGGAACAGCCCGGTCGGGGTCGAGATGAAGATGCCCTCGATATGCGCCGGAACGCCGACCAGCCCGAGCAGCGCCATGCACATCTGCGCGGTCAGCTCCTGCATCGGCGGCACCAGCTGCTCGCCGAGCGGCACCAGGAACAGAGCGTAGAAGATCGGGAAGGCGAGCCCGCGCGCCGCCGCCTTGCCGAGGGTCGCGACCACCGTCCCCTGGAGCATCAGCACCAGGCCGAGATGGCGCAGGAAGGAGACGCTGCCGGCCTCGCCGAGCAGCCAGGCGAGGCTCCCCGCTCCGACCAGGGCAACGCCCGGCGCCCAGGCGGCCGGCGCCAGCGCCTTCAGCTCGGGCAGGCGCTGGCGGACCAGCCAGACGATGATCGGGACGATCAGAAGGCAATGGTTGAAGGTGGCGCTGGTCCACCAGATCCGCGCCATTCCGGCGGCATCGCGCGCGAACAGGAGCAGGATCGCGCCCGCGGCGATGCCAAGCGCGAGCAGATGGGTCCGCCAGGCCTCGGCCTCCAGGCCAGCCCGGCTGATCGGCAGGACCGCCGTCATGCCGCCGCCCGGCGCGGCGCCAGGCCGACGAGCCGGGCCAGCGGCTCCAGCCGGGCCTCCCAGCGATAGGCCTCGACCATCCGCGCCCGGGCCGCCCGGCCCAGCGCCCGGCCCCGCTCGGGATCGCCCAGCAAAGCGGCGATCGCCTCGGCCTGCGCCTCGGCGCCGTCGGCGACGATCAGGTGGCGCCCGGGCTCGGCCTCGATCCCCTCGAAGGCCGCCGGCGAGGCGACCACCGGCCGGGCCATCGCCATAGCCTCGAGCACCTTGTTCTGCACCCCCCGGGCGATCCGCAGGGGCGCCGCGACGACGTCGGCGGCCGCGAGCCACGAGCGCACGTCCGGGACCGATCCGGTGACGATGACCCGCGGCCCGGCCAGCCGCCGCACCGCCTCGGCGGGCTTGCGTCCGACGATGGCGAAGCGCGCCCGCGGAAGAAGCGGCATCACCTCGCCGGCGAACCAGCGCACCGCGTCGATATTGGGCGCGTAATCCATCTGCCCGGTGAAGACGATCAGGTTCCCCGGCGAAGGCCGGGGCCCAGCTTCACCCGCGCCCTCTTCGTTGGAACTGGGCCCCGGCCTTCGCCGGGGAGCGTCGGGATCGTAATAATCGAGGTCGACGCCGTTCTGCAGCGCCCGCACGTCCGCTCCGGGGAGCCCGCTCCTCGCCCGGAACAGCGCCGCTTCCGCCTCGCTGACGAACAGGCTGACGTCGGCCCGTCCGGCGACCTCGCGCTCGAAGGCGGCGAGCAGGCGGCCCTCGCGGCGGTGGACCGGCGCCATCAGCCCGCCCTCGCCGCCATAGGCCTCGAACTTGGCCGAATCGACGTCGCCGAAATCCATCACGAAGCGCGCCGCGGTGCCGGCCGGGACGAACTGGCCCATCTGCCCGGAGAAAGCGAAGACCGTCCCGATCCGCCCGCTCGCCAGCTGGTCTGAGACGAAGCCGCGCAGCGACGCGCTGTCGAACAGGACGAGCGAGACCGGCCGGCCCTCGGCCAGCGCCCGGGCGCCGGCTGCGGCGCGCGACGTCCGCCTGATCTCAACATGCGCCTCGCCCAGCGCCGGCCCGATCGCGGCGCGCAGCCCGGCGAGGTTGGCCGCGTCGTCCTCATCGTCGGCGAAGCAGGCGAGATGGACCCGCCCCAGGCCGGCGAGGGCTTTCAGCTCGTGGAACGAGCGGATCTTGTCGCCGCGGTCGGGCGGGAACGGGATCCGGTGGGCGAGGAACAGGATGTCGGCCATCAGCCAAGGCCCCTGGCAAGGATCGGACCGAGCCGGTTGGCGACCGACAAGGGCAATTTCTTCCATGCCTCGACCTTGAGCCGGTTCTTCGGGCTGAGCGGGTTGATGTCGCGCGGAGCGGCGCCCGGCGCGGTTCGGATGCCGTAGCGCAGCGGCTCCGGCTCGATCCCCCAATTGGCCTTGAACGCGTGGTTGCCGCTGCCGACCTTCGAGCGGCCGAAGTCGAATCGGTCGCAGCCGCGCCTCGAGGCGTGGCACATCGCCTCGAAATAGAGCAGCTCGTTGGCGCACAGCGGCCGAGCCGCCGCGGTTCCGCCGCCCCAGTAGGGCAGGATCGTCCCCTTGAAGTAGAAATTGAACAGCCCGGCGAGCGGCTCATCGTCCTTGCAGATGAGGGTGATGTCGCAATCCTCGCCGAACCGCTCCATCATCGCCTCGAACAGGCGGGGCGGAAAGACCGGCGAGCCGAGGTTACGCATCGATTCGCCATAGACCCGGAGGAAATCGGAGCGGTCCCTTGCGCTCGCGCCGGTGCGGGCGTGGAGGCCGTTGGCGCGGGCCCGCTTGACGCCGCGGTGCCGGCGCTTGATCGACTTCGATATCGCTTCCTCGCCCTCGGGGAGCGGCATGGCGAAGCCGACGTAGACGTCGTCGCGGACGGAGTAGCCGTCGGGGATCGGGCCGCCGCGAAGCTCGAGGGTCGAGCAGCCGAGCCGGTCGGCGAGCGCTTCCGCGGCGCCAAGCAGCGCCGCCGCGGCCGCCTCGTCGCCGGCGAGGACTCCGCCGCCGGTGCCGAAGCCGGCCGAAACCAAGGCATGGCCGAACAGCGCCGAGCGGATATGGGTGAGCGGCAGGCAGCCGACGAGGCCGCGCCCGGGCCGCTCGGCGAGGAGATAATGAGCGCGCTGGCCGCAGCCCTGCTCGACCGCCCGGCTCCATTGCGGCCGGTGGAACGATTCGGACCCGGGATGCCCGGCGACGAACGCGTCGATCCGCGCGCACAGGGCGGGATCGGCGAGGTCGGCGGTTCGCACCGAGGCGGCGGCGATCGGGCTGTGCGCGTTCACGACAGCCGCTCCCGCTCGAGCTCGACCACGTCGTCGGTCCGGCCCCAGTGATGGGATCTGAACAGTTTCAGAAGCTTGGGCCGCATCGCCGACAAGCGGCTGTAATGGCGAAGCCGCGACTTGAGCGGCGCTCCGGCGACTCTGGGCTGGCCCGGATCGATCTCCCACGGGTGGAAATAGAAGACCGCCGGCCGGCCGTCGGCGCGATTGACCCGGCCGATCGCCCAGCTCGACAACGCATAAGGCAGCAGCCGGAAGAAGCCCCCTCCCCCGGCCGCGAACCGCCGCCCGGCCAGCTCGATGGTGGTGACCGGAAGCTCGATCAGCTCCGAGCCCGCGACCGGCCGGTGGGCGAAGCGCGGCGCCTCGCGCCAGCCGTAATGGTCGTGGACGATCGGAGCGACGCTCGACGAATAACGATAGCCTTCCTCGGCCAGCACCCGGTGCGCCCAGGGCGTGCGCGCGTCGATCGAGAAGCTCGGGGCGCGGTAGCCGCTCGGCTCCACCCCCGACGCGTCGGTGATCGCCCGGTGGGCGCGCCTCAGGTCGGCCCGGAACGCCTCCTCGCCGAGGGTGAAGACGCGCTTGTGGTCCCAGCCGTGGCTGGCGATCTCGTGGCCGGCCTCGGCCGCGCGGCGGATCAGGCCCGGATGGCGCTCGGCGACCCAGCCCAGGGTGAAGAAGGTCGCCTTGACGCCTGCTTCGGCGAACAGGTCGAGCACCGCCTCGCCGTTGCGCTCGACCCGCCGCTCCAGCGTCTCCCACTGGTCGCGGCCGATCACGGTCTCGAAGGCGCCGACCTGGAACCAGTCCTCGACGTCGACGGAAAGGGCGTTCAGCATTTTGCTTCCTTTGTCCTCCCCAAGCTTCGCTTGGGGAGGGGGACCAGGCGAAGCCTGGTGGAGGGGTGGTTGTCGCAGGCCTGCGTCAGTTACCCCTCCACCACCCTGCGGGTGGTCCCCCTCCCCACGCTTCGCGCGGGGAGGATCAAGTTCCTCAAGCGGCATTGCTTCGGCGCGGCTGGCTCTCGTTCTCGACCCAGTCGAGCAGCACGGTCAAGACCCGGCGGACCGCCGCTTCCTGCTCGTCGATGCGGGCCTCGATCGCGGCGATCCGCCGCTCGAGCGAGGAATCGGCGCCCACCTCGACCGGCACCTCGAGCTCGGCGGCGGCGACGGCGCGGCGCAGCGGAAGCACCCGCTTCGAGGCGCTCGCCGGCCGGTCGGCGGCCATGTCGGCCGCGACCGAATCGACGTCGGCCCCGGCGATCGAATCGAGCTGCTCGACCCCCGCGTAGAGGAGCAGGCGCGAGGCGAGCTGGTTGAGCTTGCGCGGCACCCCGCCGGAGTGGCGGTAGAGGGCGGCGAAGGCGTCGGGCTCGAACGCCGGGCGGCCCTGCCAGCCCGCTACGGCGAGGCGGTGGACGGCGTAGGGCTCGACCTCGTTGGCGTCCATCGCCTCGAGATGGTGGCTTGCGATGACCCGCTGGCGCAGTTGCTCCAGCCCGTCGTCGTCGGCCACCCGGTCCCGGAACTCGGGCTGGCCGAGCAGGAAAATCTGAATGAGCGCACGGCCTTGCGAGGTGAAGTTCGATAGCATCCGAAGCTCTTCGAGCGCCGAGACCGGAAGGTTCTGGGCCTCGTCGACGACCAGCAGGGTGCGCTTGCCCCGCGACGCTTCCTCGCGCAGCCTGGCCTCGATCCGGTCGAGCAACTGAGCCTTCATGACGCCGCCGGTCTCGAGGCCGAGGCCCAAAGCGGCGAGGCGGAGCATGTCGTCGCCCTCGACCTGGGTCGAGACGAGGCTGATCGCGTTCAGCCGCTCGCGGTCGATCGTCGCCATCAGGTGGGCGACGAGGGTCGACTTGCCGGCGCCGATCTCGCCGGTGATGACGATGAAGCCCTCGCCCTGGGCGAGGCCGTAGCCGAGATAGGCCATCGCCTTCTTGTGGGTGCGGCTCTCATACCAGTAGCGCGCGTCGGGCGTGAGCTGGAAGGGCCGTTCGGTGAAGCCGTAGACTTGCTCGTACATCTGGCGTCTCGTCCCGTTTAGAAGGTGTAGCGCAGGCCGAACAGGATCGAGCCGTAGGCGGCGTCGAATTCCCCGGCCTGGGTGGTGTAGAGGCCCGCCGAGACCTGCGCCTGGAGCCGGTCGCGGAAGATGTTGCGATAATAGCGGCCGGTGAGGCCGGCGCCGAAGCTGTTGTCGCTGTCGGCGAGGCCGGTGTCGAACCAGCTCGCATAGGCGTCCACGTCGAAGCCCGAGGTGCGGGTCAGCCGCCGGCCGAGATTGCCCTGCAGGCTGAAGCTCTGGTCGGTCACCCCGCGAAGGGCGAAGATATTGCTGTCCGGCGCCAGATACTTGCGGTTGGCATAGCCGCCGCCCAGCCCCATCGTCCACGGCCCGCGCCCCGCCGAATAGCGGATGCTGGCGCCGCGGTTGCGGAAGTTGAAGTTGCTGATCGACTGGAAGGCGTCGCCGAAGCAGGCACCGGTGCCGGGGTCGTTGCCGAAGACGCAGCCGGGGCCGCTGAGGCCCACGCCATTGGACGGAGCCTTAAAGTTGGTCGGCAAGCCGTTGAGATCGGCTATTAAAAGCCTTCCGAAGCTGCTTACGCCGTCATAGATGGAGGCGTTGAGCGCGCTGTGGGCGTTGATCTTGTGGGAGAGCGAGGCGGTGAAGCTCTCGCCGCCGTAGCGCCAGCCGCCGCGGGCCTGCAGCTCGGTCCGGCGGGTCGGCCGCCAGATGAAGCCGACGTCCCACATCTCGCCGTCCTGGTCGATCGTCTTGAGCCGCGGCCGCGACGGATCGGGGATCAGATTGCCGCCGGGGCCGAGGACCGGCAGGCCGGTCGCCGGATCGCGAAGGAAGTCGCGCTGCGAGCCCCGCATCGTCTCGTAGCCGATGCCGCCGGTGACGGCGAGGGTTGGCGAAACCGGGAAGACGACGTCGCCGCGGACATACTTGCCCTCGAAGTTCGAATCGAGCCGGTTCATGTCCTCGCGGACGTAGCCGGCGCCGACGGTCCAGCCGAACGGCAGCTCGCCCGGCGCCATTCCGACGCTGACGGTGGCGTTGTGGACGGTGGAGCTGGAATAGCGGTCGACCCGCGGGGCGCCGGGCGGAAGCCCGGTTCCGGCGAGGCTGTGGTCGTCGACCTTGACGTAGCCGAGGCGGTAGGAGGCGTTGACCGCTACCGGCCCCGCGCGGGTCGACAGGGTCGGGCCGGCATAGGCGCTGTAGACCTCGGCGATCCCGGCGCTGTCGATCGTGCGGGCGGTCGGAACCGGGAAGCGGACGTCGGCGTGGGTTCGTGCCGCCATCGCGCCGGCGTCGAAGGCGAGCAGGCCCGGGACCGCGTCGACGTGGACCGCGGCCATCCCGCTGATCACGTTCTGGTCCTCGAGCCGGTCGTTCCAGCCGACCCGGCGCTGATAGTTGGCGCTGACCATCGCCTGGACCCGGCGGGTCGAGATGTTGGCGTCGATGCCGCCGCCGATACCGGTGTAGGTGAGCACCTCGCCGGTATCGAAATCCATCGTCGCGACCTGCTGGACCTCGAGATAGGGGTGGATGCTGGACCTCGGCTCGCCCTGCACGGCGGCGGCTCCGGCGACCAGGCTGAGGCCCGCCGCCGCCGCTGTGACGGCAATCCAGCTACGGCTAACAAGCCCTTGGAGAAAAGCCTTTTTCATTGGCCATATCCATAATAGGAACCGAATCGGCGGCCGGTCGCCGCGAAGCCCGTGCCGTTGAGCAGCAGGCTGATCTGCGGGCAGCCCGACAGGAGGCTCGCGGCCTCCTTCAGATCCGCTTCGGTGGTTTGATCGGCACGCACGACAAGCATCAATTGGCCGACGTGGGTCGCCAGCGCGGCGGCCGCGGAGGCCATCAGTGCGGGCGGGGAGTCGAAGATCACGATCCGCTTCGGCCGGCCCTCGGCGAGCCGGGCGAGCACCTGGGCGGTGCGCCCGGAGCCGAGCAGCTCGGGCACGTCGTTCTCGTAGCGTCCGGCCGGAAGCACGGAGAGGCCGCCGATGTCGGTCCGGATCACCAGCCGCTCGGGGTCGAGCGACGGATCGGCGAGGGCGTCGACGAAGCCGGCGCCCTTCGCCTCGAGGCCGAGGATGTCGAGCACCTCGGGCTTGGGGAAATCGGCGTCGACGAGGAGCACCTCATGGTCGCGCTCGCCGGCCAGCGACAGCGCCAGATTGACCGCGCAGAAGGTCTTGCCCTCGTCCGGCTGGGCCGAGCAGACCAGCACGGTCCGCCTCTTGTCCGCCGCCACCGGGCTTCCAGCGCCCATTCCGAGCAGGAGCTGCCGCTTGACGATCCGGAACTCCTCGGCGAGCGGGCCCGCCGGCGTATCCGGGACGATGAGGCCGCGGTTGCGCAGCGATTCCCGGTCGACCGCAGCTTTCGCTTCGGTGACGACGGGAAGGTTCGTTCCCCGGCGAAGGCCGGGGTCCAGCTCTTCCGCCGCACTGGACCCCGGCTTGCGCCGGGGAGTGGAGGCGGGGGTGTCGAGCGTCACCTCCGGCTCCGCGACGGGAGCCGCGGCCGGGGCCGGCGACATGGCCGAGCCGAAGCCGTAAAGCTCCGCCGCCCGCTCGAGGAGCGAGCCCGAATGGCTGAGGGGGCTGTGCTTGTTCATCTCGGGCTCCCTCACGCCACCGTGCTTCGCTGCCAGAATTCGACCGCGAGCAGCAAAGCCCAGGCCGCTCCCAGCGCCCCCGCGCCGCCGGCGAGCCAGACCAGCCGCTGCCGGTGCTTCGACCTGGCCTTGTCGGTGAACACCTCGCCGATCGAGCCGAGCACCGGCAGCCCGGTCGCATCGGCGAGCCGGGTCTGGGTCGGGAAGGTGGTCTGGATCTGGCCGAGCACATAGGCCGACCCCGCTCCCGCGCCGAGGCCGACGAGGAGGATCAGGGTCAAAAGCAGCGGCCGGTTCGGAGTCAGCGGAACATTGGGCTGGCTCGGCGGGTCGATCACCCGGAACTTGACCGCGTCGGTCTGGCTGCGGACGTCCGAGCGCAGCCGGACCTGCTCGCGGTCCTCGAGCAATTTGTCATATTGCTTCTTCAGCATGTCGTAGTCGCGGTTCAGCCGCTCCTGCTCCGCGGCGACTCCGGGCTCGGACGCCTGGCGGTTGCCGAGCTGGGCGAGATCGGACTGGAGCTGCGCCTTGCGGGTGGCGGCGGCGTTCACCGCCCCCTCCTTCTCGGCGACCATCGCCCGCAGCGACACCCACGACGGGTTGGGCATGGTGCCGGCGCCGGCCGGCTCGCGGGCGGCGAGCGGCCTCAGGCGGGCGATCTGGTTCTTGAGCCGGATGACGTCGGGATGCGACTCGGTCCAGCCCTGGCCGGTATATTGGGAGAGCTGGCCCTCGAGCGCTGCGAGCTGGCCGCGCGCTCCGCCGCCGCTGTCGCCGCCGATGACCGGCATCGACGACGGCGTGGCGGCAAGCTGGCTCCGAAGCGCGGAGAGCGAGCTCTGCGCCTGCATCAGCTGCTGCTCGATTCCGGCAAGCTCGGTCCGGGCCGCGCCCATCCGCGCTCCGATCGAGCCCTCGCCGGGCAGCAGCCCGAGGAAGCGCTGCTCGAACTCGACCCGGCGCTGCTCGGCCTCCTGGAGCTGAGCCTCGCGCGCCTTGAGCTGGGCGTCGAGGAAGGCGAGGCTCTGGTTGGCCTCCTCGCGGTCGCCGACCAAATTCTGCTCGACGAAGATGTCGAGCAGGCCCTGGACGATCGCCGCCGACAGCCTGGCGTTCTGGCGGTTGGAGAAGCCGGAGACCTTCGCGGTCGCGCTGATCTCGAACATGTTGTCGGGCTGGGCGACGACCTTGATCGATTCCCTGAGGCCGGCGACCTGGACGGCGAGGTCGCGGTCGCTTGCGACGAGCGACTTGAGCTCGGTCCGCCGCACGACCTTGGCGAGGTTCTCGCTCGAGGTCAGGGTTTGCTTGACGCGGTTGAGATCCCCCTCCCGCTCCTGGACGGTGATTCCGACCTGGTTGGGCAGGATCGACTGCATCTGGACGAACACCCGCGACTTCGATTCGTAGGTGTTGGGGATGAGCGCGATGACCAGCCAGCCGACCATGCACAGCCCCCAGGCGACGGCCAGGGCCAGCCAGCGGCGGCGCCACACCTGGTGGATCGCGATCCGTACCTGTTCGTAGAGTCCGTCCATCGAGACTGGCGTTCCTTGGCTGAAGGCGTGGGTCGGGCGGCGGCGGCGCGCCTAGAACATGCTCTCCGGGATGATGATGACGTCGCCCGGCTCGAGCCGGACGTTGGCCTTGGTGTCGCCCTTCTTCAGGAGGCGGGCGATCTTGAGATTGTATTCGGTCTGGGTGCCGGTCGCGCGGTCGTGGCGGATCAGCCGGGCGCGGTTGCCGGCGGCATATTCGGAGAGACCGCCGACCGCGATCATCGCGTCGAGCAGGGTCATGTTGGCGCGATAGGGGATGGAGGCGGGCTTCTCGGTCGCCCCGACCACCCGGATCTGCTGGCTGAAGCTGCCCTGGAAGCTCTCGACCATCACCGTCACGCGCGGGTCGTCGACATATTTGGTGAGAGCGAGGCGGATGTCCTCGGCGAGTTGGACGGGCGTCTTGCCCGCCGCCTGAAGCTCGGGAATCAACGGCGTGGTGATCATCCCGTCGGGACGGACCTGAATTTTGCCGCCGAGATCGGCGTTGCGCCAGACGAAGACGTTGAGCTGGTCGAGTGCTCCGATGACGTATTTCTCGGTCGGGGCGGTCTCGTCCGAGCCGACGAAGGTCGCCGGCGGAAGCTGGTTGCCGGGCTTCGCGCCGGCCGGGGCGGCGACGCCAAGGCTGAGGGCGAGAGCGAGCGTGGAACCGGCCAGTTTACGCATGGGATCAATCCTCTTCATGTCGCCGCGGACCTCCCACCCTGACGTCAGGGCGCGAAATTCGGGTCCGCTATGGCGTGAAGAGGTAAAATTAGCGTTAGGAACAATGGCCTTGTGAGGCGCGTCCCAGAACGGGACTGGCGATCCGGCAAGGTTAATTGGTGATTCGATACGCGGCTTCGCCCCGTATCGAAGGACCTAAACCACCATCTCCCGAGCCGGGGGATGACCCAGAAAGGCCGCCGGGCTGGCCGAGAGGCCATAGGCGCCGGCGAGGAACACCGCGACCAGGTCGCCGACCTCCGCCCGCGGGATCATGACGTCGTCGGCGAGCCGGTCGAGCGGGGTGCACAGGCAGCCGACGATGCTCGCTTCCTCCTGCGCCTCCGCCCCGAAGCGGCCGGCGATGGCGACCGGATAGTTGCGCCGCACGACCTGACCGAAATTGCCCGAGGCGGCGAGCTGGTGGTGCATTCCGCCGTCGGTGACGAGGAAGGTCTTGCCGTGGCTCTCCTTGCGGTCGATGATCCGGGTCAGATAGACGCCCGCCTCGCCGACCAGCCAGCGGCCGAGCTCGATCGCGAAGCCGCTCGCCGCCAGGATCGGCGGCCGCTCGCGCAGCGTCTCGGCCAACGACTCCCCAACCTCTCTGGCGTTCAGTGGCGATTCCGTGGCGAAATAGGGAATGCCGAATCCGCCGCCGAGATTGACCAGCGGCGGCGGCGCGCCGGCGGCCTCGGCGAGCTCCGCGGCAAGCGCCACAGTCGCCCGCTGGGCCTCGATCAGCGCCTCGGCGCCGAGCGCCTGGGAGCCGGCGAAGATGTGGAAGCCGCGCCATTCCGCGCCGCCCTCGATCAGCCGCCGGACCAGGGCCGGAACCCGGGCCGAGTCGATCCCGAACGGCTTGGCGCCGCCGCCCATCCGCATGCCGGAGCCCTTGATCTCGAAGTCGGGATTGACCCTCACCGCGAGCCGAGGCGTCCGCCCCTGCCCCCGCCCGATCGCCAGCGCCCGCTCCGCCTCGCCTTCGGATTCGAGGTTGAGTGTGACCCCCGCCGCGATCGCCCGGGCGAGCTCGTCGTCGCGCTTGCCCGGCCCCGCGAAGGAGATTTCCGACGAGTCGGTGCCGCTCGCCAAAGCGGCGTCCATCTCGCCCGCCGAGGCCACGTCGAGCCCGTCGACCAACTTCGCAACCTCTCTCAAGAGAGGCGAAAAGGGATTTGCCTTAATGGCATAATGAAGATTAACGCCGGAAAAGTGGCGTCTGAAAAGCGCCACTTGCGCGGCAACTTTGCCAACATCGTAGACGAACAGCGGCGTATCCCCCGCCTCCTCGACCAGCGCGTCGGCCCTCCTGCCGCCGATCAGCAGCATGTCGTCCTCGGCGGCGAAGCCGGCCGGTATCGCCCCCATCGGCTTGCTCATTGGGTCAGCTCGCTCCTGATGACTTCGCGGTCGAGCTTGCCGTTGGGAGAGCGCGGCAGCTCGTCGCGCCAGACTATATGAGCCGGCTGCATAAAATTCGGTAACTCCCGCCGCAGAAAGTTGCGCAGCGCCTCGTCCGGCCCCTCGCCGCGAACGACCAGGGCGATCGCCTCGCCGAGCCGGTCGTCGGGAACGCCCAGCGCCACCGCCTCCGCCACCACGCCGCTCGCCACCGCCGCCTCCTCGACCTCGGTCGGGCTGACCCGGTTGCCGCTGGTCTTGATCATCGAATCTTCGCGGCCGACGAAATAGAGCAGCCCCTGCCCGTCCTGCCGCACCCGGTCCCCCGACCAGACCGCAATGCCGCCGTAGCGCGAGCCCTGGGGCGCCGGCCTGAAGCGCACGGCGGTGCGTTCCGGGTCGTTCCAATAGCCTTTCGCGACCAAGGGCCCGGCATGGACGAGCTCGCCATCCTCGCCCGGAGCGCAGAGCGTGCCGTCCGGCTTAGACGTCATGACTTCGGCGAAGGGTATGGCGGTGCCGATCGACTCGGGATGCTCGTCGAGCAGGGCCGGCTCCAGATAGGTCGAGCGGAAGGCCTCGGTGAGGCCGTACATCAGATAGATTTCGGCAGCCGGGAACAGCTCGCGCATCCGGCGGACGATCGACACGGGCAGGCGGCCGCCGCTGTTGGTCAGCCGCCGAAGCGACAGCGCCGCCCGCGGCGGCCACGGCGCCTCGACCAGCTGCACCCAGAGCGGCGGCACTCCGGCCAGGGTGGTGATGCCGTGCGCCTCGACGGCGCGGATGACGTCCCGGGCGGCGAGATATTCGATCGGCACCACGCAGGCCCCCGCCGCCCAGGTCGAGAGCAGCTGGTTCTGCCCATAGTCGAAGCTGAGCGGAAGCACTCCGAGCACCCGGTCGTCCGAGGCGAGGCGCAGATAATGAGCGACGCTGACCGCTCCGAGCGCCATGTTGGCGTGGCTCAGCATCACGCCCTTGGGCCGGCCGGTCGATCCGGAGGTGTAGAGCAAGGCGGCGAGATCGTCGGGATCGGCGCCGGACGGCGGCAGCCTGTCCTCTCCGGCCAGCAAGGCTGCGCCCTCCTCCTCCGCCAGCGCGGCGCAGCCTTCGGGCCGGTCTCCCGTCTCCAGCGTGGCGAGCCGGGCCTTGCCGCTGATCAGGAGCCTGGCGCCGCTGTCGGCGAGGATGTGGCCGACCTGCGCGCGCTTGAGCAGGGGGTTGACCGGCACGTGGACGAGCCCGGCGCGGGCGCAGGCGAGCGGCAGAAGGCTCGTCATCCGGGTCTTGGGGAGCCAGGAGGCGACCCGCTCGCCGGGGGAGAAGCCGCACCCCTCGAGCGCCGCCGCCAGAGTGCCGACCGCCGCCTCCAGGCCGGCATAGTCGAGCAGGCCTTCGCGGGTGAGCAGGGCCGGAGCGCCGGCTGCGCCCTTCAGGCTGAGATGGTCGAGCGGAAAGGGCGTCGGATCCGGGGCTTGCACCTTGCCTCCTTGGTGCGCCACAGCAGGAAGGCTGGGCGGGAAGCCAGGGGGATAGCGCGTTGGGCTTCGAGGTGGAACTGTTCGATGGCCTCGATGCGGCGGCGGCGGATGCGCGCGGCGGGCTCGACGACCGGCCGAGCCTGTTCGACCGCCTCGGCTGGTTCCGGCTGGTCGAGGCGCATTGCCCGCCGCCCGGCCGCCCGCTGGCCGCCCGGGCCCGCGACGGGGCGCGCGAGGCCTGGCTGTTCCTCGCCGACGAGGAAGGCCGCGGCGGGGCCTTGCGCTGCTGGTACAGCCTCCGCTTCGGCCTGATCGGCGATTCCGGGGGCGCCGAGCCGATCGCCAAAGCGCTCCGCAAACGCCTGCACCGGCTCGAGATCTTTCCGCTCGAGCATCCCGAGCCGCTGGCCGGCGGCTTCCGCCGTGGCGGCTGGGCGACCTTCGTCAGCCCGGCCACCGCCTCGTGGCGGATCGACACGGCCGGCCGGGATTTCGACTCCTATTGGGCCGAGCGGCCCGGCAAGCTTCGCAACACCGCCCAGCGCAAGGCGAAGGCGGCGGGCCTGGACATCGAGATCCACCGCGCCTTCGACGACGAGGCCTGGTCGGACTACCAATCCGTCTACGCCGCCAGCTGGAAGCCCGAGGAAGGCTCGCCCGCCTTCCTGCGCGCCCTAGCCGAGCAGGAAGGCGCGGCCGGCAGGCTTCGGCTCGGCATCGCGCGCAAGGACGGAGTCGCGCTCGCCGCCCAGCTCTGGCTGGTCGAGGAGGGCACCGCCTGGATCCACAAGCTCGCCTATCGCGAGGACAGCAAGGGGTTGTCGCCGGGGACGGTGCTCAGCATGGCGATGTTCCGCCACGTGCTCGACGAGGACCGGGTGAGGCGGATCGACTATGGCACCGGCGACGAGCCGTACAAACGCGACTGGATGGGCGAGCGGGCGACCTTGTGGCGGCTCGAGGCGTTCAACCTGCGCTCGCCGCGCGGCCTCGCCGGGGCCGCCCGGGCCGGCCTATCGGCGCTTGTCCGCCGCGCGCGAAGCCGTTAGGCGCGGCGCGCCACCTCGGGGACCCCTGACATGACCGCCGCCTATAACGATGACCAGGAAGTCGACGCGACGCTTCGCGCGGTGCTTCGCGACGTTCTCGGCCTGCCCGAGGCGCAGGTGGCGGCGATGGACGAGTCGACCGAATTGTTCGGAGCGCTCCCCGAATTCGATTCGATGGCGGTGGCGGGGCTCCTCACCGAACTCGAGGAAAGACTCGGGATCCTGATCGAGGATCACGAGGTCGACGCCGACATGCTCGAGAGCTTCGGATCCCTGCTCACCTTCGCCCGCTCCAAATCGCTCCAGTGACGTCACCGGGTCTCCATTATTCCCGCTACCGGGTTGGGGACCGCGACGAATGGATGATGCGGATCGGCGAGGGGCCGGCCTTGCTCTTCCTGCCGCCCCTGTTCGAGGAGATGAACCGGACCCGGGCGCTGCTCGCGACGACGATGCGGGCGCTTGCCGGCCGCGGATTCGGCTGCTGGCTGCCCGACCTTCCAGGCACGGGCGAGAGCGAGCGGCCGCTCGGGGAGATTTCCTGGCAGGACTGGATCGACGCCGCCACGGCCGCCTTCGCGGCCGCCGGGGCGGTGGCGACGGTCGGGCTGCGCGGCGGCGTGCTCCTCGACGTCGCGGCGGCGGTGCGCTGGCGCTTCGCCCCGGCGCCGGGAAGCTCCCTCGCCCGGGACCTCACCAGGGCCGGGCTGATGACGGAAGGCGGCGGCGGCTATGCGCCGTCCGAGGCGCTGCTCGCCGGCCTGGCTTCGGCCGAGCCCCCGTGGGGCGGTCGGGTGCGCACCGCCCGCCTCGCCACCGACCGCGGCGAGGCCGACCTGAAGCTCGAAGGGCCGCCGCTCTGGCGCCGCGCCGAACCGCAGAATTCGCCTGAGCTTGCCGCCGCAATGGCTTCGGATATCTGGGAATGGATGCGCCTATGCGCCGTCTGCTGAGCTTCGACTGCGAGGGCGCGGCACTCGGCGGCAGCCTCGACTCGGCCGACGGCGGAACCGGGCTTCTGCTCGTTACCGGCGGAACCCAGACGAGGATCGGCTCGCACCGGATGTACGAGCGGCTGACGGCCGCCCTCGCCGCGTCCGGCTGGCCCTGCTTCCGCTTCGACCGCCGCGGGGTCGGCGACAGCGAAGGGGATGATCCGGACTTCCGGGAGAGCGGCCCCGATCTCGCCGCCGCCGCCGCCGCCTTCCGCCGCGAGCAGCCGCAATTGAAGCGCCTGATCGGCTTCGGCCTGTGCGACGGCGCCTCCACCCTCGCCCTTCACGGCAAGGCGGCCGGGCTCGACGGCTACATCCTCGTCAATCCCTGGTTCGTCGAAGCCGAAGCCGGCGAGCCCCCGGCGGCGGCGATCAGGTCGCGCTACAAGGACCAGCTGCTCAGCCTCCGCGGCTGGAAGCGCCTGCTTTCCGGATCAATATCTTACCGCAAGCTCCTGAAAGGGCTCGGCAGGATCCTCGCGAGCCGGCCGTCGGGCCTGGCGGGAGAGATCGCCGCAGCGCTCGACAAGGCGCGGGTCCCCGCCCAGCTCATCCTGGCGAGCGGCGACGGGACTGCGATCGCCGCCCAGGCCGAATGGTCCTCCGCCGCGTTCAAGAAGCTGCGCCAGTCCAATCCCGCGCCGCTTCGCATCGACAGCGATTCGCATACCTTCTCGAGGCCTGGGGACGAGGAGGTGCTGCTGGCGGCGGTGAAGGACGCGCTGGAGCGCCTCTGACGTCAGGCGACCTCATGGACGCCTGCCGCCGCCGCCTCGAACTCCACTTCGGCGAGGAACTTCTCCGCGTCGAGCGCCGCCATGCACCCCGTCCCGGCCGCGGTCACGGCCTGGCGGTAGACCTTGTCCATGACGTCGCCGCAGGCGAACACGCCCTCGACGCTGGTCCGGGTGCTGCCCGGCTCGACCTCGATATAGCCATCCTTGTCGAGCGTCAGCTTGTCCCTGAACAATTCGGTCGCCGGCGAATGGCCGATCGCGACGAAGCCGCCCTCGACGTCGATCCTCGAAACCTCGCCGCTCCTGGTGTCCCTGAGGTCGAGGCCGACCAGCCCTTCCGGCTCGCCGCCGGCGACGAAGCGGTCGACCGCCTTGTTCCACAGGATCGTGATCTTCGGGTTGGCGAACAGCCGGTCCTGGAGAATCTTCTCGGCTCGAAGCGAGTCGCGGCGGTGGATCAAGGTGACGTCGTGGCTGTGGTTGGTCATGTAGAGCGCTTCCTCGACGGCGGTGTTGCCGCCGCCGATCACGGCGACTTTCCTGCCACGGTAGAAGAAGCCGTCGCAGGTCGCGCAGGCCGACACGCCCCTGCCCTTCAGATGCTCCTCGCTCGGCAGGTTCAGCCATTTGGCCTGGGCGCCGGTGGCGATGACGAGGACGTCGCCGGTGTAGATGGTCCCGCCGTCGCCGATCAGCCGGAACGGCCGCCTCGACAGGTCGACGTCGACGATATGGTCCCACATCATCTGGGCGCCGACATGCTCGGCCTGGGCCTGCATCTCCTCCATCAGCCAGGGCCCCTGGATGACGTCGCGGAAGCCGGGATAATTCTCGACGTCGGTGGTGGTGGTGAGCTGGCCGCCGGGCTGGATGCCCTGGACGACGATCGGCGCAAGGCCCGCCCGGGCGCCGTAGATGGCGGCGGAGAGGCCGGCGGGTCCGGAGCCGAGGATGAGCATGCGGGTGGAATGGGTCGCGGGCATGGCCGCGAGATAGGGGCTGGGGGTGCCGGGGCGCAACCCATTTGCCGCTGCCCCGGCGCCTTGATAGAGGGGCCGCAAGCGTCAGGAGTGTAAAGATGCCCCACGACAATCCGCTCGGCCTCGACGGCTTCGAGTTCGTCGAGTTCACCAGCCCCGATCCCGAAGCGCTCGGCGGGCTGTTCCGCCGCCTCGGCTTCGCCCACCGCAGCGACCACAAGACCAAGCGGGTGCGCCATTACGCTCAGGGCGACATCAACTTCCTGCTCAACATGGAGCCCTCCGGCCATGCCGAGGACTTCCGCGGCGCCCACGGCCCGTCGGCGAGCGCCATGGCGTTCCGGGTCGCGGACGCGCAGGCGGCGCTGGCGCTGGCCGTCGAGCGGGGCGCCACGGCGGTCGAAGGCGAATATGGCCTGCCGGCGATCGAGGGGATCGGCGGCTCCTACCTCTATCTCGTCGACCGGCCGATCTACGGGAGCGATTTCGTCCCCGCCGAGGGGGCCGAGGCGACGGCCGAGGCGGGCCTGCACACGCTCGACCACCTCACCCACAACGTCCACCGCGGGCGGATGGATCATTGGGCGCAATTCTACGAGAAGATCTTCAACTTCCGCCAGATCCGCTATTTCGACATCGAGGGCCAGCAGACCGCCCTCCTCTCCCGCGCCATGACCGCTCCGGACGACAAGATCCGGATCCCGCTCAACGAGAGCCAGGACGAGTTCAGCCAGATCGAGGAATTCCTGAGGGAATATAAAGGCGAGGGAATCCAGCACCTTGCGCTAGCTACCGACGACATCTTCGCAACCGTCGACGCGCTTCGCGCCAATGGCGTCGCCTTCCAGGACAGCCCCGATACCTATTATGACATGATCGACAAGCGCGTCCCCGGCCACGGCCATTCGATCGCCGAGATGAGGAAGCGCCGGATCCTGATCGACGGCTCGCCCGAGACCGGCGAGGGCCTGCTCCTGCAGATCTTCACCGAGAACATGATCGGCCCGATCTTCTTCGAGATCATCCAGCGCAAGGGCAATGAAGGCTTCGGCGAGGGCAATTTCAAGGCGCTGTTCGAATCGATCGAGCTCGACCAGATCCGCCGCGGAGTCATCCCCGCCGCCAGCGAGCACGCTTGAACCCCTCTCCCTGCAGGGGAGAGGGACAGGCGCGAAGCGCCAGGGTGAGGGCAGCGGTCGCACGAGATCAGGCCCTCACCCTCGCCGCTTCGCGGCGTTTCCCTCTCCCCTACAGGGAGAGGGACATGAGCCGCTTCAGCTTCAAGGCGTCGCTCGTCGCGGCTCCCGAGGCGGTGTTGTCGAAGATGCACCAGGCCCGGCCCTGCGCCGCGATCCGCGCCGCATAATCCTCGAGGCGGCCGTCGTCGTAGCTCGAGCGGTAGACGGTCGGCGAGCCGTGCAGCCGGTAATAAGCAAGGCCCCGCCAGCCGCCGGGCTCCGCCCCCGCCGGCACCTTCGCCGGATCGGCGGCGACCCGGGCGATCCGAAGGCGGTCCAGCAGAGCGTCGGGATCCTCTTCGAACCAGCTCGGGTGACGCGGCTCGAGGGCGATCGAGCGGTCCCAGCGGCCGCGCAGGTCGTCGAGGAAGGCGGCCGCCGCCGCCGGCTCGAAGGCCAGGCTCGGCGGCAGCTGGACGAGCAGGACGGCGAGCCTGTCGCCGAGCTCCGCCATCTCGGCAAGCGCGGCGGCGAGAGGCTCGGAGCAATCGGTCAGCCGCCGCTTGTGGGTGATCTCCTTGGGCAGCTTGGCGGAGAAGCGGAAGCCGGGAGGCACCGCCTCCCGCCAGCGCCGCCACGTGTCCGGACGGTGGGACCGGTGGAAGGAGGAGTTGATCTCGGCGCAGCCGAATCGGGCGGCATAGCGTTCGAGGCTGCTGCCCTCGCCCGGGAAGGAAGCGGAGTCGCGCGCCGGGATCGTCCAGCCCGCCGTGCCGATCCTGATGCCTTCGCCCGGGTCCATCGCGGGCGAACGCGCCGCCGCTACTCCGGCTCCCGCTCCCCGCGATCGTCGCGGCTGGAGTGGACGGCCCGGCCCTGGCCGACATAGGCGTTGAGATCGGCGACGAAGCTGAGCAGCGCTTCCTTCAGCTCCGGCGGCAGGGCGAGATAGGTGGAGACCAGCAGGCTCGCATCGTCGCCGAGCCACTCGCCCTCGCTGCGCCGGCCGGTGAGGACGTAGCCGACGTCGACCTTGGCGGCGGAGAGCCGGGAGAGATAGCCGGCGCGAAGCTCGCGCCGGTCGTTCTCGTAGAGACTCTGTTTCGGGACGTCGGTCCCCACCAGCGATGCGAATTCGGCCTGTTTCAGACCGAGCCGCTTCCGCTCCTCCGCAAGCCTAGCCCCGAAACTCATCGATTCTGACCACCCCTCGTCGACAGTCCGCCGCAAAGGCGACGGCACCCACTGAATTAATTCCGAATCGACATTTGCACAGGCGATTTCAATCTGTCGCCTGCATTTTTTATCCATTTCGGCGCGGGGAAGGCGCGAACGCTCCGCATGCCTGAGAGCGGGTCAAGCGGAGATGACTCCGTCATGGCGCAATTTCCGATGCGCAAATCCGATCCGCGGACGCCGTCGCAGGCGAAGCCGGGCCGGCCGCCAGCGCGGCTGGATTGCCGCGCGGTCGGCGGCTCGCAACGACCGGAACTGTATCGGTGGTAGCGGAGGAGGGACTTGAACCCCCGACACGCGGATTATGATTCCGCTGCTCTAACCAGCTGAGCTACTCCGCCCCATCGGCGCCCCGGCGGTGCCGGGCGTGCGCGCTATAGGAACGGGCGCGCAGGCGGTCAACTGGAGCGGGGGCCGGGCGATTTCAAGCCCTCCCCCTCCGCCCCCCGGGCTGGAACCCCCGGGCGCCTCCTGTCGTTTCCGGGCCGACTGGAGACAAGGATATGGAACTGCTGACCCCGCTTGAGAGCCTGTGCAGGATCATCATCCGAGCCCGCGAGAACGAGGCGCAGGTCCCCGCCCAGGACCCGGACGAGGATGCCGACAATGTCGACGATTTCGACGACGAGAGCGGCGCCGGCGCCCTGTCGGTGCTCGAGGACGAGCTGAACAGCGGAGTCGAGGAGGAGCTTCGAGCGATGTTCGACGACCTCGCCGACGACCAGCTCGCCGAGACCACCGCGCTCGCCTGGGTCGGCCGCGGCACCTACGACGTCAGCGAATGGGACGACGCCATGGCCGAGGCCAACGACATGGACCCGGAGAGCCGCATCGACGAGCTGATGGACATGCCCTTGCTCGCTTCCCACCTCGAGGCGGGCCTCGCCGCGTTCGATTACAGCTGCGACGGAGTCGGACAGATCGACTGACGGTCGTCATCCCGGCGAAAGCCGGGACCTCGGGGACCTGCCGAGACTTCTCGTCTCGAGGTCCCGGCTTCCGCCGGGATGACGGTCTAGCCCCGGAACGTATAGCTCTTCACCGGCTCCCACGGCCCGCCGAGATAGCGCCAGAGCGCCAGCCCCTTGATGACCAGCGGCCGGCGCTCGAAACCGGCGCGGAGCTGCGCCTGGAGCCGCTTCGCCTCCCGCGGCTCGACCTTGTTCTGGATGGTGACGTGCGGGTGCCACGGCGCCCTGTCCTGGGGCGTCAGGAGTCCGTGCAGGGCGAGCGCGAGGTCGTAGCGTATGTCGTCCAGCCCTTCGCTCTCGACCTTGAGCGCGGTCCCCTCCCCCAGGTCCATGATCCCGGCGATCGCGGCCGCCGGCGCCGGAGTCGCGGCATAGGTGGCGAGACGCCGCCTGAGCTCCCCCTCGACGCTCGGCGGAAGCTGGCGGAACAAGGTGAGATGGGCCGGGACCCGGTTGCGCTCCGGCGGATAATGGGCCCGGCGCAGCTCCTGCAGCCAGCCATTGTCGCCGTCGCCGAACAGGGCGGTGACGATGAGAGGCGTCGAAACGCTCAGATCTCCACCTGGCTGCCGAGCTCGACCACCCTATTGGGCGGCAGCTTGAAGAATTCCATCGCGCTCTCGGCGTTGCGAAGCATCCAGGCGAACAGATGCTCGCGCCATTTCGCCATGCCCGGGCTGCGCGCGGCGATGAGGGTCTGGCGGGACAGGAAGAAGCTGGTCTCCATCATCTTGACGGCCCGGCCGCAGCTGACCGTGGCCAGAGCGGCGGGAAGGTCGCTCTCCTCCATGAAGCCGAACCGCAGGATCAGCCGGAAGAAGCCTTCGCCCAGGTCGGTCAGGTCGCAGCGGCGGTGCTCGTCGACGAACGGCGTGTCCTCGATCACGACGGTGAGGAGCATAACCCGCTCGTGCAGGCAGCGATTGTGCTTGAGGTTGTGGAGCAAAGACGGCGGCACGCCCTGGTGGGCGGTGGTCAGGAAGACGGCGGTGCCCGGCACCCGGACGACGCTGTTGGCGGCCGACTTGATGAAGATCTCGGTCGGCATCGCCGAGTCGGCGAGATGGGCGCGCATCAATTGCCGGCCCTTCGCCCAGGTGGTGAGGAGGAGGAAAAGGACCACTCCAACCAGCAGCGGGAACCAGCCGCCGTCGGGAACCTTGGTCAGCGTCGCCCCGAAGAAAGCGAGGTCGACGGCGAGGAACAGGGCGAGCAGGGGCAGCCGGCGCGACGGCTTCCAGGTCCACAGCGACGACAGCAAAGTGGCGAGCAGGCAGGTGTCGATCAGCATCGCTCCGGTGACGGCGACTCCGTAAGCGGAGGCGAGCTCGGACGAGCTGCGGAAGGTGAGGACGAGGACGAGCGCCGCGGCCATCAGAGTCCAGTTGACCACCGGAATGTAGATCTCGCCATGCTCGGCGGTATGGACGATCCTGAGGCGGGGCACGAAGCCGAGCTGGATCGCCTGCTGGGTGACCGAGAAGGCGCCCGATATCACCGCCTGGGTGGCGATCGTCGCGGCGAGGATGGTGAGAAGGACGAGCGGCAGCTCGAGGCCGCTCGGGGCGAGGCTGAAGAAGGGGCTCGCCGCGGCGGCCGGGTCCTCGAGGATCAGGGCGCCCTGGCCGAGATAGTTGAGCATCAGCGCGGGCATCACGAAGAAGAACCAGCCGTGGCGAATCGGCCGGCGGCCGAATCGGCCCATCTCGGCATAGAGCGCCTCGGCGCCGGTCACCGCCAGCACCACCGAGCCGAGCGCGAGGAAGGCGAGCCAGGGCTGGACGGCGAAGAAGCGGATGGCGTGGCGCGGGTCGACCGCCAGCGCCACCTCCGGATGGCGGGCGAGGGCGAGCGCGCCGAGCAGCCCGATCGTCGCCAGATAGACCGAGATGATCGGCCCGAACCAGCGGCCGAACCGCACCGTGCCGCTCTGCCGTCCGACGAACAGCCCGACGAGGATTCCGGCCGAGAGCGGCAGGACCAGCGGAGTCAGCCTCGGGTCGACGACCATCAGCCCTTCGACCGAGGCGAGCACCGATATCGCCGGAGTGACCATCGAATCGCCGTAGAACAAGGCGCAGGCGAGCACTCCCAGGAGGACGATGCCGCCGCTCCAGCGCGCCTTGCCGCCGGTCTTGCGCGAGATGAGCGCGAGCAAAGCGAGGCTGCCCCCCTCGCCCTTGTTGTCGGCGCGGATCAGGATCGCGACATATTTCAGGGTGACGACGATCACCATCGCCCAGAAGATCAGGCTGAGCACCCCGAACACGTTGGCCGCGCTCACCGCCAGCGGGTGGTGGCCGGTGAACGCCTCGCGGAACGCATAGATCGGGCTTGTGCCGATATCCCCGAAGACGACTCCGATCGCCCCGAGGACGAGCCCGGCCGGCGAGCGCGCGCGCGCGCCGGGCGGCGAGTCCGCGGTCGGATCGGTGGCGGGGGGAGCGTCGGTCATCTGGGAAGGCGCGGGCGTCTAGCATGACGGCAGGCGTTTCCGCAACGGCGACAAAGCCGGATCGCGTCGCTATAGGGCCGCCAAACCGAAAAGCTGCGAGGAGCGGAGAACATGCGCGTCGGCGTCCCCAAAGAGATCAAGAACCACGAATATCGAGTCGGCCTCACCCCGGGCTCGGTCGCCGAGCTCACCGGCGCCGGCCACGAGGTGATCGTCGAAACCCGCGCCGGAATGGGAATCGACTTCGACGACCAGGCCTATGTCGACGCCGGCGCCCGCATCGCCCCCGACGCCGCCTCGACCTTCCGCGAGGCCGACATGATCGTGAAGGTCAAGGAGCCGCAGGCTCAGGAGATCGCGCTGCTCGAGCCTCGCCACCTGCTCTTCACCTACCTCCACCTCGCCCCGGACCGGCCGCAGACCGAGGGGCTGATGAAGTCGGGCGCGACCTGCATCGCCTACGAGACGGTGACCGCGGCCGACGGCTCGCTGCCGCTGCTCAAGCCGATGTCAGAGGTGGCGGGGCGGATGTCGATCCAGGTCGGCGCCCATTATCTCGAGAAGGAGCAGGGCGGCCGCGGCGTGCTGCTCGGCGGGGTCCCCGGAGTGGCGCCGGCGCGGGTCGCGATCCTCGGCGGCGGAGTCGCCGGGGTCAACGCCGCCCAGATGGCGGTGGGCATGCGCGCCGACGTCACCATCTACGACATCTCCAACGCCCGGCTCGCCGAGCTCGACATGTTCTTCGGAAGCCAGATCAAGACGGCCTATTCGTCGCGGGCGGCGATCGCCCATGCGATCAGCAAGTGCGAGCTGGTGATCGGCGCCGTCCTCGTCCCCGGCGCGGCCGCGCCCAAGCTGGTCACCCGCGACATGCTCAGGACGATGAAGCGCGGCTCGGTGCTCGTCGACATCGCCATCGACCAGGGCGGCTGCTTCGAGACGTCGCGGGCGACCACCCACGACGATCCGGTCTACGAGATCGACGGGGTCATCCATTATTGCGTCGCCAACATGCCGGGCGCGGTCGCCCGCACCTCGGCCTTCGCGCTCAACAATGCGACCTTGCCGTTCGTTCTCAAGCTCGCCGGCCAAGGCGCTGAAGCGGCGATGAAAGCCGACCCGCATCTCGCCGCCGGCCTGAACGTCTCGGGCGGCAAGATCCGCCACCGGGCGGTGGCGGACGCGCTCGACCTGCCGTTCGAGGCGGCCTGACCCCAGGCGGAACAAGATCGGAACACCGCCGTTGGTGGGGCTAAGTCTCCATCAAGGGAAGAATCATGTCCACCCAGCAGCAGAACCAGCAGCCGACGCCGGAGAAGGACCCGGAAGAGTGGGTCACCGGCGACGAATCGATGACCGGTCCGCAGGCCTCCTACCTGAAGACCCTCAGCCAGGAGGCCGGCGAGGAATTCGACCCCGAGCTGAGCAAGGCCGAAGCCTCGAAGCGCATCGACGAGCTCCAGCACGAGACCGGGCGCGGCATCGACCATTGATTATCCTCCCCACGGGCACAGCCCGTGGGGAGGGGGACCATGCGAAGCATGGTGGAGGGGTAAACGGCTCTGGATCAATTGGTTAGCGCGCGATCCTCTAAGGTCGCGGAAGCTACCCCTCCACCACCCTTCGGGTGGTTCCCCTCCCCATCTGGCGATGGGGAGGATTACCTGCGCATCGCCCTCGCCTGCTCGAGCTGCTCGAGCTGGGCCTCGAGCGCCGGGCGCCAGCCGGCGTCGGTCGGCGCCGAGGCGAGAAGCTCGCGCCAGACCCGCTCCGCCTCGTCGAGCCGGCCCGACTGAGCCAGCGCCAGGCCGAAGAACAGGCGCGGCGCCGGATGCCGCGGCGCGAGCCGGGCCGCCCGCTCGAAAGCGAGCTGCGCCGCCGGAGTGATCATCCCGTCGGCATGGACGACCAAAGCGTCGGCATAGCCGAGCCACAATGTCGCATTGTCGGGATGCGCCCGCAGCGCCGAGCGGATCAGGCCGGCGCCGCCGCGCGTGTCGCCGCGGCGCTGGAAACCCTCGGCGATGGTGAGCCAGCGGTCGGCGGTGTCGAAGCGGCCGAGCATCCCCTGGCGCATCTGGGCGAAGGCGCTGTCGGGCACTTCGCGCGCGCCGGCCGGCCGCTTGGGGCTCCCGGCGAGGCCGGGCCGGCCCTGCCAGGCATAGCCGGCGAAGGCGAGCAGAAGCGCCGCGGCGAGCAGCTGCAGCCCGGCGGCATCGAGCCGGCCCAAGCGCCAGATCGCGGCGAAGGCGGCGACCGCCAGGGCGAGGAGGATCAGCCAGCCGATCATCGCGGCTTGCGGCGGAACCGGCCGCGGGCGAGGAACAGGCCAAGCGCGACGAGAAGGACGGGCGCGGCCCAGAGCGGCCAGGTCAGGGGCTCGACCGGAGGCTGGTAGCTGACCCAGGCGCCGTAGCGATCGATCAGCCAGCCGCGGATCGAATCGGGCTTCTCGCCGGCCTTGATCCGCTCGCGGACCAGGGCGCGCATGTCGCCGGCCATGTCGGCGTCGCTGTCGGCGATCGACTGGCCCTGGCAGACCAGGCAGCGAAGGGTCTCCATCAGCGCCTTGGCCTGCGCCTCCTGCCGAGGATCCTCGAGCTGGGTGTAGGCATAGCGCGACGGCGGCAGCGAGGATTGCGCGGAAGCGGGCGTTGAGAGCGCAAGGAGCATCGATGCGAGAGCCGTTCGCCCCGAGCGAAGTCGAGGGGCCCAGCCGAGCGAAGCCGAGGCGGAGGTCGATATCTCGGCTGCGCTCGATCGGGTGTCTCGACTTCGCTCGACACGAACGGGGCTTCCGGCGCCAACCCCCCTCATCTCGCCGCCTCCCAGGCCGCGATTATCTCCGGCAGATTCTCAGGCCTTATGTCGCCGATATGCTGGTGGCGGACGATGCCCCGGCCGTCGACGACGAAGGTCTCCGGAACGCCGGACGAGCCGAGCATGAACTGGACCCGGCTCGCCGGATCGGCGCCGATCCGCTCGAACGGATCGCCATATTCGGCGAGGAAGCGGCCGACGTCCTCGCTGCGGTCGCGGATGGCGATGCCGTCGATCGGGATTCCGCGCCGCTTGAGGGCGTCGAGCTGCGGTGCCTCGGCCTTGCAGGGAAGGCACCAGCTGGCGAAGACGTTGACCAGCCGCGGCCGGCCCTTGCGCAGGTCGGCGGCGGCGAGGCCGGGGTGGCTGGCGAGGGCCGGCTGGAGCGCGAAATCGGGCATCGGCTTGCCGATCATCCGCGAGCGTATCTGGGTCTCGGGCGGCTTCCTCAGGCCGATCGCGACGGTGACGACGAAGGCGGCGAACACCGCCAGCGGCAGCCACAGGAACAGGCGCCTCATGCCCAGGCCTCCTGCCGGGCGGCGCGGCGCTCGCGGCGGACCCGGCCGATCAGCGCGAGCAGCCCGCCGAGCGCGACGAGGCCCCCGCCGAGCCAGATCAGGGTGACGAACGGCTTCCACCACAATCTCAGCTGCCAGCGCCCGCCCCCGTCCGGCTTGCCGATCACCGTGTAGAGCTGGCCGTCGACGCGGGTGGCGATCGCCGCCTCGCTGGTCTCGGTCGGCGGGCTGGCGAACATCCGCGCCTGCGGCAGGAGCACGAACGCAGTGCCGTTGCCGCGGCGGGCGGTGAGCTTCGCCTCGAGGGCTGTCCAGTTCGGCCCGGCCACCGGCTCGATCGAATCGAAGCGCACGAGATACGGGCCGACCGGGATGACGTCACCGATCCGGGCGGCGACCAGCTTCTCCTTCGTGAACGCCGCCTCGCTGGCCATTCCTGCCAAGGCGACGGCGATTCCGAGATGCGCGATCACCATCCCCCAGGTGAAAAGCGGCGTCCGGAGCAGGTTGCGCTTCCACAGGGGCGCGACGCTGGCCGCGCCGACTCCGATCGCGAGCATCAGCCCGAGCAGCGGCAGGATGCGCAGGTCCGGCACGAGCAGGACCAAGGCGAGCAGGGCCGCCGCCGTCAGCAGGATCGGCAGGGCGATCCGCCTGGCGACCTCGCCCAGCCGGTCGCGCCGCCACTTGAGCAGCGGCCCCGCCGCCATCGCCGCGACGAGGACGAGCGCGAGCGGCCCGGCGGCGGTGTTGAAATAAGGCGGCCCGACCGACAGCTTCTCGCCCGAGGCGGCCTCGACGATCAGCGGATAGAGCGTCCCGACGAGGACGATGCCCAGGATGGCGGAAAGCAGCAGGTTGTTGAGCACCAGGGCGCCCTCGCGGCTGACCGGCTCGAACGTCGAGCCTTCCTTCACGGTGCCGACCCGAAGGCCGAAGAGGGTGAGCGCGCCGCCGATGTAGAAAGCGAGCAGGATGAGGATGAACGCGCCGCGTTGCGGGTCGACGGCGAAGCTGTGCACGCTGGTCAGGATTCCCGAGCGGACCAGGAAGGTGCCGACCATCGACATAGAGAAGGCGACCACGGCGAGCATCACCGTCCACGCCCTGAGGCCGTCGCGGGTGGCGAGCACCGTCACCGAATGGAGCAAAGCGGTCGTCGCCAGCCAGGGCATGAGCGAGGCGTTCTCGACCGGATCCCAGAACCACCAGCCGCCCCAGCCGAGCTCGTAATAGGCCCAGTAGGAGCCGGCGGTGATCCCCAGCGTGAGGAAGATCCAGGCCGTCAGCACCCAGGGCCGCATCGCCCGGGCGAAGGCGGGGCCGACATCGCGGGTGACGAGCGCTCCGACCGCGAAGGAGAAAGCGATCGAGACCCCGACATAGCCGAAATAGAGGGTCGGCGGGTGGAAGGCGAGCCCGGGGTCCTGGAGCAACGGGTTGAGCCCGTTGCCCTCGACGGGGACCGGCGACAGTCGTTCGAACGGGTTGGAGGAGAAGAGCAGGAAGCCGTAGAAGCCGATCCCGATCGCCGCCTGGGCGGCGAGCGTCGCGATCAGCGTCCGCTCGGGCAGCCGCCGCTCGAACGCGGCCACCGCCGCGCCGGCAAGGGCGAGCACCGTCACCCACAGCAGCATCGATCCTTCGTGATTCCCCCAGGCTCCGGCGAATTTGTACAGCCAGGGCTTCATCGAATGGCTGTTGGCGGCGACCAGGGTGACGGAGAGGTCGGTGCGCAGGAAGAGCTGTATGAGGGCGAGGAAGGACAGGCCGACGAGCAGCGCCTGGACGATTGCGACCGGGCGGATGGCGGCGGAATAATGGCTTTGCCTCCCCATCGAAGATGGGGAGGGGGACCCCGCGTAGCGGGGTGGAGGGGTAACTTGCTCGGTCTCGTCAGTTACCCCTCCACCATGCTGCGCATGGTCCCCCTCCCCCCGAGCTTCGCTCGCGGGGAGGCAAAGAGACGCCACCCCCATCCCGAGCTGGAGCAGCGACAGCGCCGCCGCCAGCCACAGCGCCGCCAGCCCGAGCTCCGCGATCATTTCAGGCTCTCGCTCTTGTGCTCGCCCTTCCTGGCGTCGAGCTGGGGCGGCATGTAATTTTCGTCATGCTTGGCGAGGATGTTGTCGGCGACGAAGAGGCCGCTGCCCTCGAACCGGCCCTCGGCGACGACTCCGCTATTCTCCTTGAAGAGGTCCGGGACGATGCCGCGGAACCTCACCCTGATCTTGTGCGGGGTCTCGTCCTTGACCAGGAAATGGAGAGTCACCCCGTCCGCCGCCCGCTCGAGCGAGCCGGCCTGCACCATGCCGCCGACCCGCACCGCCCGGCCGAGCGGAACGCCCTCGCGGGCGACGTCGCCGGGCGTGTAGAAATAGGCCGCCTGGTCCTTCAGCGCCGACATGGCGAGAAGCACCGCTCCGAGCACCGCCGCGACGGCGAGCACGAGCAGGGTGAGCCGCTGGTTCTTCGCCTTCACCTGGTCTCTTTCAGGGCGTCCGCGGCCCGCTCGGCGCGGCGCATCGCCGCCCAGCTCCAGCCGGTCAGGCCGAGGGTTCCAATCAGGGCGATGGCATAGGCGCCGGCGATGAACGGCCAGTGGCTCATGCCGCCATCCTCCTCATCCGCGCCTCGACCTTCTGCCGTGCCAAAGCGGCGCGCATCCGCATCAGCACGATCGAACCGAACAGAAGAGCGAAGCCGAGGGCCGAGACCAGCAGCGGCCGGAGCATCGAGCCGTCGATGCTCGATCCGGTGAGGCCGATGCTCTGCCCCTGGTGGAGAGTCCGCCACCACAGCACCGAATAATGGATGATCGGCAGGTTGATCGCTCCAACCAGGCCGAAGATGGCGGCGAGCCTCCCCTCCCAGCCCCGCTCGCGCTCCGCCTCCGCGAGGGCGATGAAGCCGATGTAGAGGAAGAGGAGGACCAGCATCGACGTCATCCGGCCGTCCCATTCCCACCAGGTGCCCCAGGCCGGACGGCCCCAAAGCGAGCCGGTGGCGAGACAGATGAAGGTGAAGACCGCTCCGGGCACCGCCAGCGCCCGGGCCGCGATGGCGGCGAGCGGATGGCGCCAGACCATCTGCATCAGGCTTGCAACGGCGATGCCCGCCCAGCCCGCCATTCCGAGCCAGGCGGCCGGGACGTGGATGTAGAGGATCCGGACCGTCTCGCCCTGCAAATAGTCGCGCGGCGCCAGGAACAGGCCCCAGACGAGACCGGCGGCGATCAGCGCCGCCCCGCTCCAGCCGAGCCAGGCGGTGAGCGGCCGCGCAAGCCGCAGGAAACGAGCCGGATTCGCGAAAATATGCATTGCCCGCCGCGTCTGTAGCGCCCCCCGCCGGTCATTGCGAGCGTCCCCTCCAGCGTCGGATGGATTGCTTCGTCGCCGCGCTCCCCGCAATGACGCAAGCATGTCCACCGACCGCCCGAAGCAGAACCGGCTCGCCGGGATCGGCCTGCGAGTCGCGGCCGCGACCTGCTTCGCGTTCATGGCGATGCTGGTGAAGCTCGGGCAGGAGGCCGGCGCCGAGGTCGTCGAGCTCGCCTTCTACCGTTTCGCCTTCGGACTCCCACCTTTGCTGCTGTGGATCGCCGCGAGCCGCAATTTCGGGGCCTGGCGCACCCGGCGGCCGCTGGCCCATGCGTGGCGCGCGGCGGCCGGCCTGACCACCCTGATCCTCAGCTTCTTCGCCCTCACTTTGCTTCCGCTCGCCGAGACGACGACGATCGGCTTCGCCGCGCCGCTCTTCTCCATCGCTTTGTCGGCCCTGATCCTCGGCGAGTCGGTCGGGCGCCACCGCTGGACGGCGGTGGTCGTCGGCTTCGTCGGCGTCCTCGTGGTGATGCGGCCGGAGGGGCGCGACCTGCCCCCGCTCGGCCTGCTGCTGGCGAGCCTCGCCGCGTTCGGAGCCGGGATCGTGACGATCACCATCCGCCAGGTCGGGAAGACCGAGGGCACCCAGACGACGGTCCTGTGGTTCAGCCTGCTGTCGATGGCCGCCACCGGAGCGCTGATGCCCTTCTTCGGCCAGGCGCACGATGCCGGCACCTGGCTGCTCCTCGCGGCGCTGGGCATGGTCGGCGGCTTCAGTCAGATCTGCCTCACCGCCTCGCTTCGCTTCGCTCCGGTGCCGGTGGTGGTGCCGTTCGACTATTCGCAATTGCTGTGGGCGGTGCTGCTCGGCTGGCTGGTCTTCGCCGACGAGCCCGCTTCGACGACCTGGCTTGGCGCGGCGATCATCATCGCCAGCGGCCTCTACACTTTGTACCGCGAGCACCGGCTCGGCCGCGAGGCGGCGCGCGAGCCGGCGGCGCTTTAGCCCCCCCCTCCCTGCACGCAGGGAGGGGCCGGGGGTGGGTGCATTGGCTAAAGAGTCACTGCAGGTGGAGACTAACCCACCCCTACCCCTCCCTGTATCCAGGGAGGGGAAATCAGCGCCCGATCAGCCGCTGCGCCATCGAATCCGCCACCTCGGCGGGGTTGCGCCCGGTCGCCGAGCTCTCGCTCCAGATCTGATCGAGCCGGACCGGGATCTGCTCGATCCGCCCGCGCACCGTCTGCTCGTCGCCGTCCTTCAGATATTCGGTCGAGACGTTGATGATCCCGCCGGCGTTGATCACGTAATCGGGGGCGTAGAGGATCCCGCGCTGGTGGATGAGCTGGCCGTCCTCGGGCGTGGCGAGCTGGTTGTTGGCGCCGCCGGCGACGACCGGAACGTTCAGAGCCGCGATCGATTCCGCGGTGAGGATCGCTCCCAGCGCATTGGGGCTGAGGACGTCGGCCTCCAGGGTCATGATCGCCTCGGGCTCGACGACCTCGCCGCCGACCTCCGCCGCCAGCGCTTCGGCGCGGCCCCGGTCGATGTCGGTGAGGGTGATCCGGGCCCCTTCGGCCGCCGCCCGGCGGGCGAGCCCCGAGGCGACGCTGCCGGCGCCCTGGAGGGCGACATGGACCCCGGCGAGGCTGTCCCTGCCGAGCGCCCGCTTCACCGCCGCCTTGACCCCGAGGAAGACGCCGTAGCTGGTGTGCGGGCCGGGATCGCCGCCGACCGACCCCTGCGCCACCGGCAGGCCGGCGACGTGGCGCGTATGCTCCGACAGCGCGACCATGTCGGCGACGCTCATGCCGACGTCCTCGGCGGTGACGTAGCGCCCGCCCAGGCCCTCGACCGCGCGGCCGTAGGCGGCGAGCATCTCGGGAGTCTTGGTCTTGGCCGAGTTGGCGAGGATGACCGCCTTGCCGCCGCCCAGAGGGAGGCCGGCCATCGCGTTCTTGAAGCTCATCCCCCGCGACAGTCGAAGCGCGTCGCGCACCGCCTCGCCGGGCTCGGCATAATGCCAGAATCGAACCCCGCCTCCGGCCGGGCCGAGATGGGTCGAGTGGATGGCGATGACGGCGCAAAGGCCGCTGGCGCGGTCCGTGACGAAGTGGACGATCTCATGATCGTCGAAATCGGGATAGTCCCACAGGGAATGCATGTCTGATCCTGAACTGTGCAGGCGCGGTGGGGCGGCCAACGGGACTTGAACCCGCGACCCCCGGTACCACAAACCGGTGCTCTAACCAGCTGAGCTATGGCCGCCACTATGCGCCTGAGGTGCGGCGGGCACATAGGGGCCAGGGCGCGGATGCGTCAAGGCATGCCTCACCATTCTACGAGGCCGAGCCGCTCCCGCCTCAGCCAGCGCGCGAGCAGCATGACCGCGACCGAGCCGAGGCCGGCGGCGAGGCCGATCCAGATCCCGACTCCGTCCCAGCCGAGGCCGAAGCCGAGGCCGACTCCGGTGACGATGCCGATCACCCAATAGCCGAGGCCGGCATAGATCATCGGCACCCTTGTGTCGTGGAGCCCGCGAAGCATTCCGGCGGCGACGACCTGCGCTCCGTCGAAGATCTGGAAGAAGGCGGCGACGACCAGGAAGGAGACGGCGAGCCGGATGACCGGCCCGTTGGCGGGAACGGCCGGGTCGAGGAACATGGTTACCAGCGTGTGGGGGATGGCGATCATGACCAGGCCGGTCAGCGTCATGAAGCCGACTCCGAGCGCGAAGGCGGTCCAGCCGGCGCGGGCGACGGCGGCCCGGTCGCGGCGGCCGAAGGCGAGGCCGACCCGCACCGTCGCCGCCTGGCTCAGCCCCATCGGCACCATGAAGCTCAGGGCGGCGAGCTGGATGGCGATCGCGTGGGCGGCGATCGATTCCTCGCCGATCAGCCCCATCAGGAACACCGCCGCGTTGAAGATGGTGATCTCCAGCGCAAGCGTCACCGCGATCGGCAGGCCGAGCCGCCACACCTCGCGGAAGCGCGGCCAGTCCGCCCGCCAGAAATGGCCGAACAGCCGGTACCGGCGGAAGCGGCCGTGAAGCAGGACGACCAGCGTCATCCCGATGAACATGAACAGGTTCGCGCTGGCGCTGCCCAGGCCCGCGCCGAGCAGCCCGAGCCTGGGCAGGCCGAGCTCGCCGAAGATCAGGCCGTAATTGATCACCCCGTTGTAGATCACGGCGGCAAGGCCGATCCCGAACGACCAGAGCGGCTTCTCCAGCGCCGAGATGAACGAGCGCAGCACCAAATACCACAGATAGGGCAGGAAGCCCCATTGCAGGGCTCGGACGAAGCTCTGCGCGGCGGCGGCCAGCTCCGGATCCTGGCCCAACGCGACGAGGATGTTCCGCGTGTTCCACAGCACGATCATGACCGGGACGGACAGCGCCGCCGCCGCCCACATCGTCTGGCGGACGGTCCGGCGGACGTCGCGGACGCTGTGGCTGCGCACGCCCAGCTCCCTGGCGATCATCGGCGAGGAGGCGGTGACGAGGCCGATCCCGAAGATCAGGAAGGCGAAATAGACGTTCACGCCGAGCGTTCCGGCGGCGAGCGTCGACGATCCCGCCCAGCCGAGCAGGACGACGTCGGTGACGTGGATCAGCGCCTGGGCGATGTTGGTGGCGATCAGCGGCCAGGCGAGCGCCGCCGTCGCGCCGATCTCGGCGCGCCAGAGGCGGCGTTCGGGGTGGCTGGCCTGGAGCATGGTGCAACGGCCCTAGACGTTGCCCTACGCGAACGAAACATCCGTCATCCCGGCGAAGGCCGGGACCCAGGAACACGGACCAAGGCGAAAAGACATATGTTCCTGGGTCCCGGCTTTCGCCGGGATGACGCAGTCCCCATCTCCCCGCCATGGTACCTCTCTCCGTCCTCGATCTCGCCCCCGTCCCGGAGGGCTCCGACTCCGCCCACGCCCTGCGCAACTCGCTCGACCTCGCCCGCACCGCCGAGCGGCTCGGCTACGGGCGCTTCTGGATGGCCGAGCATCATTCGATGCCGGGCATCGCCAGCGCCGCGACCGCGGTCGCGCTCGCCTTCGTCGGCGCCGGCACCTCGAATATTCGGATCGGGGCGGGCGGGATCATGCTTCCCAATCATTCGCCGCTGGTCGTCGCGGAGCAGTTCGGAACGCTCGAGTCGCTGTTCCCGGGGCGGGTCGATCTCGGCCTCGGCCGCGCCCCCGGCACCGACCGAGCCGCCTCTTTTGCGCTTCGCCGCAACCTCGCCTCGGACGAGAACCAGTTCCCGAACGATGTCGTCGAGCTGATGAGCTATTTCGAGGCGGGCGAAGGCCGCGCCGTCCGAGCCATTCCCGGCGAGGGGCTGGCGATCCCGGTCTGGATCCTCGGCTCGAGCCTGTTCGGCGCCCAGCTGGCGGCGATGCTCGGCCTCCCCTACGCCTTCGCCTCGCACTTCGCTCCGGCGCAGATGATGGACGCGATCCGGGTCTATCGCGAGCGCTTCAAGCCGTCGGCGCAGCTCGACCGGCCTTATGTGATGCTCGGCTTCAACGCCTTCGCGGCGGAGACGGCGGAGGAAGCGGAGCTCCTCGCCACCTCCGTCCAGCAGGCCTTCGTCAACCTGCGCACCGGAAATCCAGGCAAGCTGCCGCCGCCCGTGGCCGGCTATGCCGACACTCTGCCGGTGGAAGGGCGGGCGCTCCTTCGCCAGGTCCTCTCCTGCTCCGCGATCGGCGACGTTCAAACGGTCAGGGCGAAGATCGAGGCGTTCGTCGAGCGGACCGGCGCCGACGAGCTGATGATCACGTCGCAGATCTTCGACCATGAGGCGCGGCTGCGATCCTACGAGATCGTCGCAGAAGCGATGGCCTGACAACCCCTCTCCCTGCAGGGGAGAGGGAGGGGCCCGCCCGCGCAGCGGGTGGGAGGGTGAGGGCCTGCTGGCGTCTGCCCTGCCCTCACCCCTGCTCGCCTCCGGCGAGCTTCCCCTCTCCCCTGCAGGGAGAGGGGTTCAGGGGCGCGAATCCAGCGCCTTCACCAGCTTCTTGGGCGCCTGCGCCCGGTAGCTCTCGTCGATCCAGTCCCTGAGCTGGGCGAGGCCCGGCATCTCGCCTTCCGACGGGGTGAAGCTCACCCAGCCCGACTTGCCGAGCCCGTAGCCGGTCGGCCTGGCATAAGGCAGGTCGAGCGCCGTCTCCCCGGTATAGGGCAGCTTCACCGACAGGCTGAACGGCTGCCCCGCGACCGGCAGGTAGGCGAAGGTCTTGTCGTTGACGGCGAGGTCGTCATGCTCGGGCCAGGGCGCCTTGGAATGGGCGCCCGGATAGGCGAGGAAGAAGGCGCGCAGCTCGCGCAGGATCGCATCGGTCGCTTCGCTCATCCTGTCGGAACCTCCTTGCGGCGCCGTCATTAGCACAGGGAGGAGAGCTTGGCATGGACGACAAGGCGAAGATCAGCACCGGCCCCAACGAGCGGGCGCGTAACGAGAGCATCGCCGGCACCGGGCCGGGCGTTCCCGACGACGCCCGCGGGCCCGGCGAGGAGCTGCCGGAGCCGCCCAGCGACGAGGAGGTGGAGCGCGCCAAGGCGTCACTGGGCGTCACCGGCAGCGGCCAGGATCAGCCGCTGGAGGGGCAGTAGGCTCTGGGTTCGAGAGGGAAAGGCGTGGTGGGCGCGGTAGGGATTGAACCTACGACCCCACCCGTGTGAAGGGTGTGCTCTACCACTGAGCTACGCGCCCACGCCGTTGCCGAAGGCGCCCCTTAGTAACGCCCGGGCGGGCTGTCCAGTTTGGACATCGTCATTCCCGCGAAAGCGGGAATCCATCGGATTATGGAGCAACACCGAGGCTGCATGGATCCCCGCCTCCGCGGGGATGACGGCCGGTCAGCGCCCGACGCTGTCCTTCAGCACCTTGCCGGCCTTGAACTTGGGCTGGGTCGATTCCTTGATCTGCATCGGCTCGCCGGTCCTGGGGTTGCGCCCGGTCGAGGCCTTGCGCTTGGAGCAGGAGAAGGTGCCGAAGCCGACCAGCCGGACCTCGTCGCCGCGCTTCAAGGCGCTGGTGATCGTGTCGAACACGCCCTCGACCGCGCGGCTCGCTTCGCCGCGGCTGAGGCCGGTCAAATCCGCCACCGCCCCGATAAGCTCCTGCTTGTTCATCTCTCCCGAATCCCCTTTTTTCCGATTGAGTCGCGGACAAGCGCTACCCTCCATCTAACGGCAGGAGCGGAAGAGGAGTCAAAAGGAAAGCGCGACTTTCCGTGGGAAAATCGCCGCTTCCTGATCCAAAATCGTTGATGCGTTGCAGCAAATCCTCCCCATCGTCGACGGTGAGGATGAATCAGTGCCGGATCGAGGCCCCGGTCGCATCGTCGGGCGCCGCGGCGAGCTCGGGCGCCGGAACCGGCGCCAGCTCGTCGGCCTCGGTCCAGTCGATCGGCGCGACCGGGCTCGCCAAGGCGTGGCTGAGCACCTCGTCGACATGGCTGACCGGGACGATCTCGAGCCCGTCGCGGATCGATGCCGGAATCTCGACCAAATCCTTCTCGTTCTCGGCCGGGATCAGCACCTTGGTGATGCCGCCGCGCAAGGCCGCGAGCAATTTCTCCTTGAGGCCGCCGATCGGCAGGACGCGGCCGCGCAGGGTGACCTCGCCGGTCATCGCGACGTCGCGGCGGACCGGGATTCCGGTCAGGGTGGAAATGATCGCGGTGACCATTCCAACGCCCGCCGACGGCCCGTCCTTGGGCACCGCGCCCTCCGGCAGGTGGACGTGGATGTCCTTGCGTCCGAACAGGCTCGGCTTGACCCCGTAGCTCGGGCTCCTCGCCTTGACGAAGGCGAAAGCCGCCTGGATCGACTCCTGCATGACATCGCCGAGCTTGCCGGTCCACTTGATCTGGCCCTTGCCGGGCACCGTCACCGCCTCGATCGTCAGCAACTCGCCGCCGACCTCGGTCCAGGCGAGGCCGGTGACGGCGCCGATCTGGTCCTCCTCCTCGCCGACGCCGTGGCGGAACTTCCGGACCCCGGAAAAGTCGGCGACATTCTCCGGCGTGAGCTCGACCTTCTCGGTCTTGCCCTCGAGGATCCGGCGCAGCGCTTTGCGCGCCACCTTGGCGATCTCGCGCTCGAGCGTTCGCACGCCCGCCTCGCGCGTATAATGGCGGATCAGCGCGCGCAGGCCCTCTTCGGTGAAGACCAGCTCGCCCTCCTTGAGGCCGTGCGACTCGATCTGCTTGGCGATCAGATGCCGGGTCGCGATCTCGACCTTCTCGTCCTCGGTATAGCCTTCGAGCCGGATGATCTCCATCCGGTCGAGCAACGGCTGCGGCATGTTCATGCTGTTCGCCGTCGTCACGAACATCACGTCGGACAGGTCGTAGTCGATCTCCAGATAATGGTCCTGGAAGCGGCTATTCTGCTCCGGATCGAGCACTTCCAGCAGCGCCGAGGCGGGATCGCCGCGGAAATCCTGGCCGAGCTTGTCGATCTCGTCGAGCAGGAACAACGGGTTGGACGTCCCCGCCTTCTTCAGGTTGGTCACGATCTTGCCCGGCAGCGAGCCGATATAGGTGCGGCGGTGGCCGCGAATCTCGGCCTCGTCGCGCACGCCGCCCAGCGACTGGCGCACGAACTCGCGCCCCGTCGCCTTGGCGATCGAGCGGCCGAGC
>DASVRO010000025.1:0-5930 GCA_036388575.1 Allosphingosinicella sp. | reverse complement strand
ACGCCCTGAAGCGCGGCTGGGCGGTCGCGATCGACGGCACCACCTTTCTGGCGATCGAAACTGCGGACGATGCAGGCCTGGCGGCGTTCGATGCGGACAGCGCGGCGGATATCCTGATTTCCGGCAATCGGGCGGCGACATTGAAGCTGGCGAACCAGCGGGAGGCGGCGCCGACCGGCCCGGTACGGGTGGCCCGCGCACCCTGGATCGATCTGGCTGCGGCAACCGCGCTGGCCGATCCCGCGCTCGACCTTGCCACGCCGCTCAAGGGGCCGTTCCGCACGGTGGCGATCACGTCGATGCAGGCGTCGGAAGCGGCATTGCGGCTGGCACGCCTGGCGGGATTGCTGCCGGCTTTGTTCACCGACGGGGAGGCCGGCGGAGCACCCGCCGTCGCCGCGGTCGAGATCATGGCCGCTTCGGATTCGGCCGACCTTCGCATCGCGTCGCGCGCCAGGCTGCCGATCCGCCATGCCGAGCAGGCGGAGGTGATCGCCTTTCGCTCGGGGCAGGACGCTGCCGAGCATGTGGCGCTGCTGATCGGTGCGCCCAACGGTCGACCGCCGCTGGTGCGCCTGCACAGCGAATGCCTGACCGGCGACGTGCTCGGCTCGCTCAAATGCGACTGCGGGCCGCAGCTCGATTCGGCCCTCGAGGCGATCGCTCGTTCGGGCTGGGGCATCCTCGTTTATCTGCGGCAGGAGGGGCGCGGCATCGGCTTGGTCAACAAGCTTCGCGCTTATGCTCTTCAGGACCAGGGCTTCGACACGGTCGACGCCAATCTGCGGCTCGGCTTCGCCGACGACGAGCGCGATTTCGGAGTCGCCGCCCGCATGCTTTCGGCTCTCGCCCAGGAGGAGGTGCGGCTTCTGACCAACAATCCCCGCAAGGTGGAGGGGCTGGAGGCCGCGGGAATCCGGGTGGCCGAGCGCGTGCCGCTCAAGGCTGGCGGCGGCCCCCACAACCGCGCCTATCTCGAGACCAAGCGCTCGCGAAGCGGTCATCAGCTCTGACGTCAAGGCGTCAGCCGGCTTCAAGTTCCTCCAGGATTTCAGCGACCTGGCAATAGTCGCGGGCGATATGATGGGCGCCGGCGGCCCGGACCCGAGCCTCGTGGCCGGGGCGGATATGTCCCGCCGCCAGCAAGGCGACGACGGTCATGCCGGCCGCGGCGCCGGCCGCCACCCCGACCGGATGATCCTCGATCACCAGGCATTGCGCTGGCGGGATGCCGAGCGCCCGCGCCACCATCAGATAGACGTCCGGATGCGGCTTGCCGCGCGCGATCCCCGCCGCGCTGAAGATTCGGTCGCCAAAATGGTGGCTTAGGCCGAGCCGCTCCAGGGAGGAATCGAGCCATTCGCGATCGCTCGACGAGGCGATGGCCAGCCGGCGGCCCGGCTGCTCCTCGATGAACGCGCCGAGCCCCCCGATAGCGAGCACCTCGGCGATCCTCGACGCCACCAGGCTGTCGACACTCTCTCTCAGCGCCGGAAGATCGACGGCGAGCCCGCTGTCCGCCTCGATCGCCCGGTGGCAGTCGCTCCAGCGCAGCCCGGAATAGCGCTCGATCGCCTGTTCAGGGGTGACGGGATGGCCGAGGGCGGTCACGGCTTCGGCGAGGGCGGCGTTGGCGACGACCTCGCTGTCGACGATGACTCCATCGAAATCGAAGATGATGGCCTGGAAGATCAGCGCCGCTCTCCGAACAGGGCAGTGCCGACCCGGACATGGGTGGCGCCGATCGTCACCGCGGTCTCGAAATCGGCCGACATGCCGATGCTGAGGCCGGCAAGGCCGTGCCGGCGCGCGAGCTTGGCGAGCAAAGCGAAATAGGGCGCCGGCTCGACCGCGGCCGGGGGTATCGCCATCAGCCCGACCACCGGCAGGCCCGCCTCGAGGCTACGGCTCAGGAGATCCGGCAATTCGGAAATCGCGCAGCCGCCTTTCTGCGGCTCGTCGCCGATATTGACCTGCAGGAAGCAATCGGGGCGGCGGCCGGTCTTCGCCATCGCCTTGGCCAGAGCGTCTACCAGCGACGGCCGGTCGACCGAATTGACGACGTCGAACAGGCCGACCGCCTCCTCCGCCTTGTTGGACTGAAGCGTGCCGATCAGGTGAAGCCGCACGTCGGGCGTCTCGGCCTTGAGCTCCGGCCATTTCGACTGGGCCTCCTGCACCCGATTCTCGCCGAAGTCGCGCTGGCCCGCCTCGATCAGCGGCCGGATCGCTCCGGCCTCATGGGTCTTGGAGACGGCGACGAGGGCGACCTCCGCCGGATCGCGGCCGGCGAGCCGCGCCGCCCGGCCGATCCTGCCCCGTAGCTCGTCGAGCCGCTCCGCGGATGATGCGCCGGTCATGGCGGCTGCTATAGGAAGCGCCATGTCCCGCCGCCAGCCTCTGCCGCGCCTGTGGCTGATGACCGACGAGCGCCAGGGCGAGGATCTATGGGCCGCGCTGGAGCGGCTGCCGCGACGGGCCGGAATCGTCTTCCGCCACTACGGCCTTGCCCCCCGCGAGCGGCGCAGGCTGTTCGAGCGAGTGCGCAAGGTGGCTCGCCGACGGCGCCTGTTCCTGCTCGCGGGAGGCGAGGGCCTGTGCGGAGACGGGGTCCATGGCGGCCGAACCGGCGGTTTTCGAAGCGCGTCGGCGCATGATCTGGCGGAATTGAAAAGCGCTGAACGCTCGGGCGCACGGCTCGTCTTCCTCTCCCCCGTCTTTCCGACTCGCTCGCACCCCGGAGCGCGAACCCTCGGCCCGGTCCGATTCGGGCTGATCGCCGGTCAGGCGCGGATTCCGGTGATCGCGCTGGGGGGCATGAACGCGCGGCGGGCGCGCAGGCTGCCGCATATCTATGGCTGGGCCGGGATAGACGCCTGGACGGGATGAGTTCCCCGGCGCAGGCCGGGGTCCAGCTTCCGCGGCCGAACCGGGCCCCGGCCTTCACCGGGGAGCAACTAGAAGCGGAACGCGGTCCCGACGTAAACCGCCTGGCTGTCGCGGCGCTGGTCGGCGAGGGCCTCGAGGCGGTCGCGCTGGACCTTGTAGCGGACTCCGCCGGTGACATCGAGGTTGCGGGCGATCCGGTAGGAACCGCCGACTCCGACCGTATAGCTCTCGTCGTCGGCGATGATGCGCGGGGTCGCCGGATCGGCGCGGGCGACTCCGGCCTCGGCGCGGGCGGTGAAGCGGTTGCCCGAATAGCTGACTCCGACCTCCGCCGCCTGGCGGCCGCCGGGCAGGGCGCCGCCCTTCACGCTGTCGACGTCGCCGGAGACGGCGAAGCGCTTCCAGCCGATCGAGGCGCCGAGATTGTAGACGACAGGCGTGATCGCCGTGACCGGCGTCGCCGACGCGTCGGCGACGGAGCGCAGCGCTCCGGCCGGGGTGGCGGCGCGGGCCCGGATGGCGACTCGGATCGACTTGCTTCGGCCCACCGCCGTTGGCGCCGGGGTGAAGCGGAAGCTGTTCGCCTGCGATCCGCGGCGGGCGAGCTCGGCGGCGAGGCGGGGATCGGCGACGGCGGGCGTAAACGTGCCGGCGCGCAGCGAGGCGGTCGGCCGGCTCTTCTTGGCCGGCTGGCTGTTCGCCGCGATCGCCGGACTCAGCAGAAGAGACAGCGCGACGAGCGCCGCGCTTCCCACTGCTACCGGTCCTGCGAGCTTCAATACCACGACTGCCGACTCCCGTACCGATCGGGATGTAGTACGTCCAAACGCCTCAAACCAGCGAAGCGGCCCCGGCGGACACGAATCGTTCCGGCATGTTGCATCTTTTCCACAGCCCCGGCCTTGACACGCTACCCATCGCCCCCGGCCGGCGAAGCTTCGCTTCAGAGAGAGACGGCTTGCCGCCCGCGTGGCGCGTTCTATAACGGCGCTCGACCCCTGTAGTTTCAAGGACACAAGCTTTCATGCGACGCGCCTCAATTCTGGCCCTGGCTTTAGCTGGCGCCTTCGGGCTTTCGGCCTGCTCCTACGTCCAGGAAGACATCAACAAGACGCTTGGAGGCGGCTCGCCCAACCGCGTGCGCGAGGCCGACCTGGCGGCGTCGCAGGTGACGACGATCGGTGTCAATTCCTATCTGTGGCGGGCGGCGCTCGAGACTCTTTCGTTCGCGCCGATGGCGCAGGTCGATTCGAACGGCGGAGTGATGGTCACCGACTGGTACACCAATCCCGGCTCGCCCAACGAGCGGGTCAAGGTCACCGCCACCATCCTCGACCGCGATCTGCGCGCCGATGCCCTGCGCATCGCCGCCTCGCGCCAGGTGATGCAAAGCGGACAGTGGATCGACGCTCCGGTCGCGGCGGCGACCGTCCAGAAGCTCGAGGAGATCATCCTCACCCGCGCCCGCGACCTGCGCCGGAACGCCATCGCAAGCTAAGGAGCTTCCCCCGCATGGCGGCGCGTTTCAACCCGCTCGAGGCCGATTCGCGCTGGCAGGGAGTGTGGGAGGAGAAAGGCACCTTCCGCGCTTCCGGCGACGGCGCCCGCCCTCGAGCCTACATCCTCGAGATGTTCCCTTATCCCTCGGGGCGCATCCACATCGGCCATGTCCGCAATTATGCGATGGGCGACGTCCTCGCCCGCTACAAGCGGATGAACGGCTTCGACGTGCTCCACCCGATGGGCTGGGACGCGTTCGGAATGCCGGCCGAGAATGCGGCGATGGAGAAGAAGGTCCATCCCGGCGCCTGGACCCGGTCGAACATCGACACGATGCGGGGGCAGCTGAAGCTGCTCGGCTTCGCGATCGACTGGAGCCGCGAGTTCGCGACCTGCGACCCCGATTATTACGGGCACGAGCAGGCGCTGTTCCTCGACCTCTACGAGGCCGGCCTCGTCTACCGCAAGCAGAGCGAGGTCAATTGGGACCCGGTCGACATGACCGTCCTCGCCAACGAGCAGGTGATCGACGGCCGCGGCTGGCGCTCGGGCGCGCCGGTCGAGCGGCGCAAGCTCAGCCAGTGGTTCCTCAAGATCACCGACTTCGCCGAGGAGCTGCTCGACGGCCTCGGCGAGCTCGACCAATGGCCCGACAAGGTCCGGCTGATGCAGGAGAACTGGATCGGACGGTCGCGCGGCATGCGCTTCGGCTTCGACGTGTCGAACGGCGAACGCGTCGACGTGTTCACCACGCGGCCCGATACGATCTTCGGGGCGAGCTTCGCGGCTATCTCCCCCGATCACCCGATCGCTCAATCGCTGGCGGAGGGGAATGAAGCGCTCTCCGCCTTCATCGAGGACTGCAAGAAGGGCGGCACCACCGCGGCCGAGCTGGAGACGCAGGAGAAGCTGGGCTTCGACACCGGACTCACTGCCGTGCATCCCCTCGATGCCGCCACCCGGCTACCGGTGTACATCGCCAATTTCGTGCTGATGGAATATGGCACCGGCGCGGTGTTCGGCGTGCCCGCGCACGACCAGCGCGACCTGGATTTCGCGCGCAAATACGGTCTGCCGGTCAGGCGCGTGGTGTCCGACGGGACAGAGGATGCATCTGTGTTTATCGGTGACGTGGCGTACACCGGGCCCGGCACGATCGTGAACTCCCGCTTCCTTGATGGCATGGACGTGGAGGAGGCCAAGCGCGCCATTGTCGATCGCGCGCAGGAGAACGGGTGGGGCAAAGGTTCCACCGTGTACCGCCTGCGCGACTGGGGTGTATCCCGGCAGCGTTACTGGGGCACGCCGATCCCAATCGTGCATTGCGGTGCATGCGGCGCGGTGCCGGTGCCCAAGGACCAGCTGCCCGTCGTCCTGCCCGACGATGTAAGCTTCGCGGTGCCCGGCAATCCGCTCGATCGTCATCCCACCTGGAAGCACGTGGCCTGCCCGTCCTGCGGCGGCGAGGCAGCGCGGGAGACGGACACGCTCGATACGTTCGTCGATTCGAGCTGGTATTTCATCCGCTTCGCCAGCCAGCC
>DASVRO010000024.1:0-39176 GCA_036388575.1 Allosphingosinicella sp. | reverse complement strand
GCCAAAGACAGGCTCCTCGCCGCCGGCAAACCCCCAAAGGTCGCCCTCGTCGCACTCATGCGAAAGATGATCGTCACCCTCAACGCCATCCTCCGCACAAACATACCCTGGGCCTACGCCTAAGACGGTTGCTCCCCACCGCTTCGCGGCAGGGAGGCAAAGGAAGGCCGCGAATGAAGCGATACCTGATCCTCCTCGCCGCCCTGGCCGTTCCCGCGGCGGCCAACGACAGCACCGCCGGACACGACGCCGGCGGCCTCGTCCTCACCCGCAGCGCCGACATCGACATGGTCTCGGAGGACCTGTTCGTCTCGGCCGATCAGGTCCGAGTCCGCTACGTCTTCCGCAACCGCTCGCCCCGCGCCATCCGGACCACGGTCGCCTTCCCGATGCCCGACCGCGACCTCACCGAGGCCCATTTCAGCGACGTCGCCTATCCGGCCGATTTCCGCACCGCCGTCGACGGCCGTCCCGTGACGATGGCGGTCGAGCGGCGCGCGCTGCTCCGCGGCGCCGACCGCACCGCCTTGCTGGCGAGCTTCGGCCTCGCCCCCGATTCGGGCGGCGAGGCGCTCGACCGGCTGGCTCCGGCGGTCCGCGAGCGGCTCGAGAAGGCCGGCCTCGCCGCGGTCGACGAATATGACAACGGCAAGGGCTGGGAGCGCCATCTGGTGCCGGCCTGGACGGTGAAGGAGACCTGGCACTGGGAGCAGGTCTTCCCGGCCGGCCGCGACCTCGTCGTCGAGCATCGCTATACGCCCGGCGCCGGCGGCAGCGTCGATGCCGCGCTCGCCAGGCCCGATTTCCGCAGGTCGCCCGAAGGCCGCGCGATGATCGCGGACTATTGCGTCGACTCCGCCTTTCTCGCGGGACTCGACCGAGCGGCCCGCCGGGGCGGCGGGATGCCCGAGCAAAGGATCGGCTACATCCTCACCACCGGAGCCAATTGGCGTTCCCCGATCGGCCGCTTCCGCCTGGTCGTCGACAAGGGCGCTCCGGGCAATCTGGTCAGCTTCTGCGGCGAGGGCGTGCGCAAGATCTCGCCCACCCGGTTCGAGACGGTCCGGACGGACTGGCGTCCCGACCGGGATTTGAGGATCCTCATCGTCCAGCCGCGGCCGGGGGGAGAGTGAACATGGTTGAACCGGCTGCTCGCCCCGATGTCCTCACCCGGCTGATGGAGCCGGTCGCGACCGGCCTCGAGCTGTTCGGAGTCCTCGTCATCGTCGCCGGGATCCTGTGGGCGACCGCGCGCTTCCTGCTGCGCGACCTGCGCTCCGGCGACGCCGTTCGGGCCTATGAGCGCTACCGAGCCAATCTCGGCCGCGGAATCCTGCTCGGGCTGGAGATACTGGTCGGCGCCGATATCGTCGCCACGGTCACGGCGCCCCTGACGTTCCGAAGCGTCGGCCTGCTCGGGCTGATCGTCCTGATCCGGACCTTCCTCAGCTTCTCCCTCGAGACCGAGATCGAGGGCCGCTGGCCGTGGCGGCGACGGGGCGTCCCCGGGGAGGAGGGGCGCTGACGCCCCGCTTCCCCTGATTTTCCGGAGGACGGATTAGAAGCCGAGCGCGAATCGGATAGCGGCGCCCAGATCCGCATCCATCTCGGCGACGTTGCCCGGATGGCGCCGGGCGAAGGCGTTGGCGCTCAGATGGCCGGCGCCGCTCAGCAGGTCGATGCCGTAGCCGGCCTCCAGATCGATCTCGCGGCCCGTCGGCGCAAGGTTGAAGAAGCGGTCCTCATAACTCGCGCTCAGCGAATCGTAGCTGTAGGAGACCGGGACCCGCAGGCCGAGCCCGCCCGAGCGCACGCGCAGCGGCTGCATCAGGCGAAGGGCGAAACGGTCGCCCGGCCGGAAAGCACCGGTCCTGGCGAGGTCGAGGCTCCAGGCGTCGGTGGCGAGCCGGCCGCCCCGGGCCAGGCCGCCGCCGGCGGCGGCGGCGGTCCAGCCACGACGATAGGCGGCGCGCGCGTCCCAGCCGCGCCCGAGGTCGAACGAGGCGCCGGCATCGGCGAACCAGCTGGTGCCGCCGCCGATTCCGAGGGTCGGCGAGAAGCGGGCGCCGAGCAGGGTCGACTCCTCCTCGAGCCGGCTCGCGCCGAGGCTCAGCCCGGCCGGGCCGAAGCGGCGGTCGAGGCCGAACGCGGCGATCGAATAGCGGGGCTGGACGATCGAGCGGTCGAAGCCCGGCTGGAACACTTCGCCGCGCTCGGCGGTGACGGTCAGGCCGATCCCCCCGAGCCGGCGCCGGACTCCGACGGCCCCCGCCGAATCGCCCTGGAAGCCGGTGCGGCTCATCGGGTCGCGGGCGACGAGGAAGGCGTCCTGGCGATGGCCGGTCAGGCGCCGCTCGAGCATCTTGCCGCTCTCCGAGAGGCCCAGCGCCACCGCCATCCGCGGCCCGAGTCGGCTGACGGCGATTCCGGAGAGGACCCGTGCCCGGCGCGAATCCTCGTAGGTGAGGCCCAGCTGGGCGAGCCCGACCTCCGGCTGGCCGGTGAGGTTGCGGTCGACCGTGATCGACACCACGACTCCCCGCGCGCCGGCGGTGGCGGTGCTGAGCCCGGGCTGCAGGGCCTGGCCCAGCGGCCGCTCCCGCTCCGCCCGCTGCAGAGCCGAAGCGAGGGTCATCGCATAAGCGCGCGAATAGCCGTCGAGGACGATGATGCCCTGGACGCCCGCCTTGGCGTCGCCCATCGGTGTCGACGCCGAGCCGCCCGACGAGGCGGGGTCGATCTCCTTGCCGCCGGGCAGGCTGAGCGTGCCCTGCGGCTGGAAGGCGCGGGCGACGTTGAGGATGCCGCGGCCGAACACCGCGTCGGTCCCCGCGGCTCCGGCATCGTCGGCGCTGTTGAGCAGGATCGCCAGGATCTGCTGCCCGGTCAGGTTCGGAAAGGCGCTTGCGAGCAGGGCGGCGGCGCCACTGATCACCGGCGCCGAGAAGGAGGTGCCCGACCACAGGAAGTTGGTGCCGGTATGGTCGGGCGCCCGCACACGGTCGCCGATCGCGGTCAGGTAGCGCGACGCGCCGGTGCCGGCCTTGTTCGAGAAGGAGGTCACGATGCGCGAGGCGTTCATCGCTCCGGCGATGATGACGTTGCCGGAGTTCGACGCCGACAGAGCGAAGCTCTCGGGATTCTCGCCGCCCGGGTCCTCGCCGGCATTGCCGGCCGACATGACGACGAGAACGCCGGCGCTCGCCGCCCGGGCGATGGCGGCGTTCACGCTGCCGCTGGCATCGGGGCCGCCGAGCGAGATGTTGATCACCTTCGCGCCGTTCGTCCGGGCCAGGTCGATCGCCTGGGCGATGGCGGTGCTGGTGTGCGAGCAGCCGTCCTCGGGGTCGCAGTCGTTCGGATCGGAGGTGTTGAACGAGAGGATCGTCGCCTCGAACGCGACGCCCATGATGCTCGAGCCGTCGCGGGCGGCGGCGGCGGTGGCGGCGACCGCGGTGCCGTGGCCCTCGGTGTCCACGATGCCGCGGCTGCCGACGACGTCGGCGCTGGCCGGATCGATCCGCCCGGAGAAGTCGGCGAGGCCGGGGTTGATGCCGGTATCGACCACCGCGATCTTCACCCCGCGCCCGGTGACGCCGGCATTGTAGGCGGCGAGCGAGCCGTGTGAGCTGGTGCCGTTGGAACGCGCATATTCGGCGTCGTTGAAGCTCGACCCGGCCGGAGTCGGCGGGGGTGGCGGCGGCGGCGGGGGAGGCGGCGGAGGCGGAGGCGGGGGCGGTGCCGGGGGCGGCGCCGAGATCGGAGCGGGACCGCCGCCGCCGCCACCGCCGCCGCCACAGCCCGAAAGGACGAGGGCGGCCGCGCACGCGGTCAGCAGCAGGACGTTGCGAGTGAGCCTGGCGTTCATCTCGACCTTCCCGCTAACTATTTCAGAATTTTGGTATTTTCCGATTTCTGGCTACCCGCCCAATGCTTTCAATTTGCTGAAGGCCCCGCTCCCCCTATGAGGGCGGCCATGCTGCCCGCCCCGCTCGCGTCGATCGACTGCTGGATCTTCGACCTCGACAACAGCCTATACCCCGCCTCGGCCAATCTGTTCGAGCTGATCGACATCCGCATGGGCGAGTATATCGCACGATTGATCGGCTGCGAAACGGCGGAGGCCCGAGCCATCCAGAAGGGCTTCTTCCGCGACCACGGCACCACCCTCGCCGGCCTGATGAAGGAGCATGGCGTGCAGCCGCGGGAGTTCCTCGATTATGTCCACGATATCGACATGGCGCGCCTGACTGCGGATCCGAGGGTCGTCGCGGCGCTCGACAAGCTCCCCGGTCGCAAGTTCGTCTTCACCAACGGCGACGAAGCCTATGCCCGGCGCGTGCTCGACCGGCTCGGCCTCGCCAACGCCTTCGACGCCGTCCACGACATCCACGCCATGGATTACGTCCCCAAGCCCGACCCGCGCGCCTATGCGGCGATGTGCGAGCGGCTCGACATCGCGCCCGAGCGGGCCCTGTTCGCCGAGGACATGGCTCGCAACCTCGTCCCGGCCAAGAAGCTCGGGATGACCACGGTCTGGGTCGACAACGGCTCCGAGCAGGCGAGCCACGACGCCGATCCCGCCTTTATCGACTACCGCATTACCGATATCGCCGACTGGTTGACCGAGATCACGGAAGGGGCTCGCCATGACTGACGCGGTGAAGGACCTGATCGAGGAGGCGTGGGAACGGCGCGAGACCATCGCCGCGAACGAGCCCGGGGTGACCCAGGCGGTCGAAAGGGCGATCGCCCTGCTCGATTCCGGCGAGGCGCGCGTCGCCGAGAAGGGCGCCGCCGGGTGGATCGTCAACGAGTGGCTCAAGAAGGCCGTCCTGCTGTCCTTCCGGCTGACTCCGATGGAGGCGATCCCCGGCGGTCCCGGCGGCGCCCATTGGTGGGACAAGGTGCCTTCGAAATTCGCCGGCTGGGGCCACAACCGGTTCGTCGGGGCGGGCTTCCGCGCGGTGCCGGGCGCGATCGTCCGCCGCGGCGCCTTTATCGGCAAGGGCGCGGTGGTGATGCCAAGCTTCGTCAACATCGGCGCCTATGTCGGCGAAGGGACGATGGTCGACACCTGGGCGACGGTCGGAAGCTGCGCGCAGATCGGCCGCAACGTCCACATCTCCGGCGGCACCGGCATCGGCGGAGTGCTCGAGCCGCTCCAGGCGGGGCCGGTCATCGTCGAGGACGATTGCTTCATCGGCGCCCGCTCCGAGGTCGCGGAAGGGGTGATCGTCGAGCAGGGCGCCGTCCTCTCGATGGGCGTCTTCATCGGCGCCTCGACCAAGATCGTCGACCGGGCCAGCGGCGAGATCCACATGGGGCGGGTTCCGGCTTACTCAGTCGTCGTCCCGGGCACGCTTCCCGGACGCGACGGCGGCCCCGGGCTCGCCTGCGCGGTGATCGTCAAGCGGGTCGACGCCCGCACCCGCTCGAAGACCAGCATCAACGAGCTGCTTCGGGACTGACCCCTTCCTTGAGCAGCAGGGCGGCGCGTCCGCTGTCCCAATCCTCCATCCCGACCACGCGCCAGACCTCCCGACCCGCCGAATCGTAGAGGATCGTCGTGGGCAGCGTGTCGACCTTGAGCTCGCCCATCAGCGCCATTTGCGGGTCGAGCCAGGTTTCGAGGTGGCGATAGCCCTGCTTGCGGAAGAAGGCCTCGATCTTGTCGCGACCGTCCAGGTCCTGGCTGATCGTCACCACCCGCAGCCTGTCCCTTTCGCGGCCGGCCAGCGCGTCGAGAGTCGGCATCTCGGCGATGCAGGGCGCGCACCAGGTCGCCCACAGATTGACCAGCAGCGGCTTGCCGCGGAAATCGGCGAGGCTGGCGGGCGCCCCGTCCGGGTCCTCGAAGGCCGTCGCCGGCGCCGCGCTGCCGGCGCTCGAGCGGTCGAGCCGGCCGGTCGGCGCCGGCGCCCTGGGCCCGCCCCAGGCAGGCTGGTCCGGGCCGGTCCGGTTCTCCTCGGCCGCCGGGCCGCAGGCGGCGAGGAGAAGGGGGAGGAGCAGGATCGGCCTCATCGCGAGCCGCCTAGGTCGCCGCCGCTGCGGCGGCAAGCGGATTGGCCTTGGCCGGGCGCGCCCGCTTCGGCTATGGCGGCGGCGTCACCATGCGCCTCTTCCCCATCCTCCCCGGCCTCGCGCTGCTCGCCGCCTGCGGCAACGTCGAGCCGCTGCAGCCGAGGACCGGGCAGTCGATGCCGCCCAAGCCGGCCATGGCGGTGCGCGCGCCGACCACCGAGGAGCTGCTGACTCCGCCGTCCAACGCCCGCCCCGCGCGGCAGGACGACGGGCTGCGCCGCTCCGAGGAGCGCGCGGACGATCCGTTCGACCTTCCCCCGACCGGCTGACCCGCCGGTCCGCCGCCCCAGATCCCGGAGAGAGAGTTGAAGAAAGTCAGAAAGGCGGTCTTCCCCGTCGCCGGCCTCGGCACGCGCTTCCTGCCCGCCACCAAGGCGGTACCCAAGGAGATGCTGACCGTCGTCGACCGGCCGCTCATCCAATATGCCGTCGAGGAAGCGCTCGAGGCGGGGATCGAGCAGATGATCTTCGTCACCGGCCGCGGCAAGACCGCGCTCGAGGACCATTTCGACATCGCCTACGAGCTCGAGGCGACCATGCGCGGCCGCGGCAAATCGCTGGACGCGCTCGACAGCACCCGGCTGCCGCCGGGCTCGGTCGTGTCGGTTCGGCAGCAGGAGCCGCTGGGTCTGGGCCACGCGGTCTGGTGCGCCCGCGAGATCGTCGGCGACGAGCCGTTCGCGGTGTTCCTGCCCGACGAGGTGATGGTCGGAAGCCCCAATTGCACGCGCCAGCTGGTCGGCGCCTATGAGAAGGTCGGCGGCAACGTCGTCGCGGTGCTCGAAGTGCCGCCGGAGGAGACGCACAAATACGGCGTCGTCGATCCCGGCGCTCGCGACGGCAAGCTGACCGAGATAAAGGGGCTGGTCGAGAAGCCGGCGGCGGGGACGGCCCCTTCGAACCTGATGCTGCCGGGCCGCTACATCCTCCAGCCCGAGATCATGGACGCGCTCGGCAAGGTCGGGAGAGGCGCGGGCGGCGAGATCCAACTGACCGACGCGATGGCGGCGATGATCGGCACCCAGCCCTTCCACGGCCTCACCTTCGACGGCGAGCGCCACGATTGCGGCCACACGCTCGGCTTCGTCATCGCCAACGTCGCCCTGGCGCTGAGGAGAGCCGACGTCGCTCCGGCGCTGCGCCAATATCTCGCCGAGCTGGGGTGACCTGCACCGCCGTCCTCGCCGGCGACGGCCCGATCCGCTGCCTTGCCGCCGAGGAGGCGGCGACCTATTCCGGGCCGGGCTTCGTCTGGATCCATATCGAGGGAACGGACGAGGAGGGCCTCGCCCTGCTTGCCGGCCAGGCCATTCCCGACGTCGCCTCGAACGCGCTCATCGCCACCGAGACCCGACCGCGCTGCGACGTCATCGACGAAGGCGCTCTGATCAACCTGCGCGGACCGGCCGCCGCCGAACTGGACGACACGGACCGGCTGGTTTCGATCCGAATGTTCATCCGCGCCGGCAAGGTGAACTCCGTCACCCGTCGGCCCCTTCTGGCCACGGACCTCGTGCGGGCGCAGATGGAGCATGGCACGATCACCGACCCGGGCGACCTCGTCGCCGCTTTCGCCCGCGCCATTTCCAAGCAGCTCGACCCGCAGGTCGCGGGGCTCGGCGACAGCCTCGACGATTGCGAGAGCGAGCTGGACGATTCGCGCGCGCTCTACGGCCTTCGCACCTCCATCGCCCGGATCCGCTCCGAAGCCATCGCCTTCCGCCGCTTCGTCGCGCCGAACCGCGACGCTCTGGAGACCCTGGCCGAGCTGGAGTTCGAGTGGCTGTCGGAAGAGGACCGGCTGCACATCCGGGAAGCCGGCGATCGCTTCGCCCGGATGACGGAGGAGCTGGAGGCCGTGCGCGAGCGCTCGGCCCTCCTCCACGAGCAGCTCACCGATCTTCGCGGCGAGCAGATGGAGAATCGCTCGCTGGTCATCTCGATCGTCGCCTTCATCTTCCTGCCCCTGACCTTCGTCACCGGCCTGCTCGGAATGAACGTGGAAGGGATTCCCTATGCAAAGGAGGACTGGGCCTTCTGGGGCGTGCTCGGCTTCTGCGTGGTGATCGGTGCGCTGGTGCTCGGCTGGTTCATGTGGAGGCACTGGCTTCGGCGCTAGCCGCCGAACCGCTCCTTCAACACCATCATCGCCAGCGCCGCCTTGGCGGCCTCGCCGCCTTTGTCCTTCTCGTCCGGCCGGGCCCGGGCCAGCGCCTGGGCCTCGTCCTCGACGGTGAGGATGCCGTTGCCGATGGCGAGGCCGTCGAGGGTCAGCGCCATGATGCCGCGCGCGCTCTCGCCGGCGACGATCTCGAAATGGTAGGTTTCGCCGCGGATGACGACTCCGAGGGCGACGAAGCCGTCATAGCGCTCCGTCTCCGCCGCCAAAGCGATCGCCGCCGGGACCTCGAGCGCCCCGGGGACGGTCGCCGTCTCGTGCTCGTGCCCGGCCGCCTCGATCGCCGCCCGGGCGCCGGCCAGGAGCAGGTCGTTGAGATGGTCGTAGAATCGCGCCTCGACGATCAGGATCCGGGCCACGGGCTCACTCCTCCAGCGGGATCGGCCGCTCGCCGACGATGGCGAGGCCGTAGCCGCCGAGCGCGACCGGCGTGTGGTGGGTGTTGGTCAGGAGGATCATGTCATGCACTCCGAGCGCGGACAGGATCTGGGCGCCGCCGCCATAGTCCCTGAGCTCGTCGGGACCCTTCGCCGCCTTGCCCGAGCGCAGGTTGAGCGCCGCCGAGAGGGCGTCGGGCATCGCCCGGTTGAGCACGACGATGACTCCCGATCCCTCGTCGCCGATGATCTTCATCGCTCCGCGCAGCATGCCGCCGCGGCCGCTCTCCTCGCCGAACGCATCGGAGAACAGGCTGAGCTGGTGCATCCGGACCAGGGTCGGCCTGGCCGGATCGATCTTCCCCTTGACCAGCGCGACCTGCTCGGTGCGCAGCGCCTTGTTGAGGAAGCTCTTGGCGGTCCAGGTCCCGCCCCAGCGGCTCTCGAAGCTCGCCTCGCCGGTCTGCTCGACGAGATGATCCTTCTTGAGCCGGTAGGCGATGAGGTCGCGGATCGTTCCGATCCTGAGGCCGTGCAGCTGCGCGAAGGCGACGAGATCGTCCATCCGCGCCATCGTCCCGTCCTCGCGCATGATCTCGCAGATCACTCCGGACGGGTTGAGGCCGGCGAGCCGGGCGACGTCGACCGCCGCCTCGGTATGGCCGGCGCGGATCAGGACCCCGCCGTCGCGCGCCACCAGAGGGAAGATGTGGCCCGGAGTGCAGATGTCCTCGCGCCCCTTGGACGCGTCGATCGCCACCGACACGGTCCGTGCGCGGTCGGCGGCGGAAATGCCGGTCGTCACGCCCTCCTTCGCCTCGATCGAGGTGGTGAAGGCGGTCTCGTGCCGGGTGCCGTTGTTGCGGCTCATCAGCTCCAGCCCGAGCTGCTCGACCCGCTGGCGGGTCAAGGCGAGGCAGATCAGGCCGCGGCCGTGCCTGGCCATGAAGTTGATCGCGTCGGGAGTCGCCATCTGGGCGGGGATGACGAGGTCGCCCTCATTCTCCCGATCCTCGTCGTCGACGAGGATGAACATGCGCCCGTTGCGTGCCTCGTCGATCAGCTCCTCGGGCGAGGACAGGAAGCCGCGCTCCATCCCTAGCGCCTCAGCTCTAGCATCCGCCCGATGTAGCGGGCGAGGATGTCGATCTCGATATTGACCTTCCGCCCCGGCGCCAGGTCGGCGAAGCTGGTCTGCTCGGCGGTATGGGGGATGATGTTGAGGGCGAAGCGCACTCCGTCGGTCACCGGCTCGACCTCGTTGACCGTCAGCGACACGCCGTCGAGGGCGATCGATCCCTTGGGGGCGATATAGCCTTCCAGCTCGGCGGGCGCGATCACGGTCAGCCGAACCGAGCCTCCGACCTCCACCGCCGCCTCGACCTCGCCGACCGAATCGACATGGCCGGTGACGATATGGCCGCCCAGCTCGTCGCCGACGCGCAGCGAGCGCTCGAGGTTGAGAGGCGCGCCCTCCTGCCAGAGGCCGGGAGCGCTGCGGCTCCGCGTTTCGCCGGACACGTCCACGGCGAACCAGTCGGCCCCCTTGTCGACGACGGTGAGGCACACGCCCGAGCAGGCGATCGAGGCGCCGAGATCGACCGTCGCCATGTCGTAGCCGCAGGCGATCCGCAGGCGCAGGTCGCCCCGCTCCTCCGCCGCGACGACCCGGCCGACGTCCGTGATGATTCCCGTAAACATGGTCCTTGATGCGCCTCTAACCGTTCGGGCTGAGCCTGTCGAAGCCCTTGGCTCCCTGGCGAAGGCCGGGGCCCAGCGGCACCTGGGGAAGGGCTGGGCCCCGGCCTTCGCCGGGAACGGAGGTTCGGATCAGTCCCGCTCCCGCTCGTAGACTTCGAGCCGGTCGATGCCAAGCATCCGGCTGTCGGCAAGGCGCCAGCGGCGGTGGGCGTCGGCGAGGTCGGTGAGGCCTATGTAGCCGACGGACGACTTGCCGTCGCCGATCAGGATCGGAGCGCGGTAGATCAGCATCCGGTCGACCAGGTCGGCGGCGAGGAAGGCCGAGGCGGTCGCCGAGCCGCCCTCGACGAGCAGGTCGTTGACTCCGTCGAGACCGTGCACCTCCTCGGGCGACCCAAGCCGGGCCCAGCCCTCCACCGCCTCGCCCCGGGTCAGCAGCGCTCGGCGCGGCGAGCGTTCCTCCAGCCCCGGCAGCCGGACATCGAGCTTCGGCCGGTCGCGCTCGTAGGTGCCGCGGCCGACCAGGATCATGTCCGAGCGCGCCCGCTCGAGATGGACGTGGGCGCGCGCGTCCTCGCCGGTGATCCAGCGGCTCTCGCCTGAGGGGAGGGCGATCTTGCCGTCGAGGGACATGGCGAGCTTCAGGGTGACGAAGGGCCGGCCGAGGCGCATCCGCGTCAGGAAGCCGGCCATCGACCGGGCCGCTTCCGCCAGCCGAACGCCGACTCCGGTGTTGATTCCCGCTTTGAGAAGCCGGTCGAAGCCGCCGCCGGAGACGCGTTCGTCCGGATCCATGAGCGCCGCCACCACTTGCGCTACCCCCGCCTCCACGAGCAGGTCCGCGCAGGCCGGGCCGCGCTCGCTGCGATGGCAGCAGGGCTCGAGGGTCACATAGACGGTTGCGCCGCGTGCGGCTTCACCCGCCTCGGCGAGTGCCATTGCCTCGGCGTGCGGACGCCCTCCGGGTTGGGTCCAGCCTCGGCCGACGACCACACCGTCCCTCACGATCACGCAGCCGACATTGGGGTTTGGGGCGGTGTTGCCCCGGCCTCGCTCGCCGAGCGCGACGGCCGCGCCCATCCAGCGCTGGTCAGGAGTCAAAGCCCGAGCCGCTCCAGCTGTTCGTCGTGCTTCTTGAACATCTCCTGCCGTTCCTTGAGCGCCTTGTCGCGCCACGCCTGGTCGATCTTCTGCTGGGCCTTGATCTGCTCGTCGGTGCGGCTGGCGGGCCAGCTTTCGACATAGATGAGCTGCGGCCCGGGGGCGATATTGGTCCGGCCGTCGAGATCGAAGACGAAGACGATCCCGAGCGGAATGCAGAGCGCGAGCGCGAGCGCGACCCAATGGTGCGGCCGGCGCTCGGCGGTGAAGCTTCGGATGTCGGCCCAGAGGGCGCGGGGGGAGGCGGGACGAGGGAGCGGCATCGCGCCAAGATAGGACGTCAGCCGCCGCACATCTACCCTCTCCCGTCCTTACGGGAGAGGAGGGGCCCGCCCGCGCAGCGGGTGGGAGGTGAGGGTCTGTACCGCAGAGTCGGCAAGACCCTCACCCCCCATCCTACGGATGGGTCCCCCCTCTCCCGCGAAAAGCGGGAGAGGAAGAAGCATTACTCCGGCAGCACCCAACGGATCGAGCTGGTGACGCTGTCCGAGGTCGGCTCGCCGGCGCTGTTGCGCGCCGGGGTGAACTTGGCGCGCTGCTTCATCAGCCGGCATGTCGCCGAATCGAGCGCCGAGGAGCCACTCGAGCCGACGACCGAGCATTCCGTGACCTGTCCGTTCGCGCCGACGCCCAGACGGAAGCGGGTCGTGCCCTGCTCCTCGTTGCGCACCGCGCTCGACGGATAATCGTCGTCGGAGACGTAGGAGGCGAGATTGGCCTTGGCCCGCGCCGGCTTCACCGTCTTCACCTCCGGCGGTGCCGGGGGATCGACCCTGGGCGCCACGATCTCGCGTGGCGGCGGCGGGGCGAGCGTCAGCTCCACTGGCGGAAGCGGCTTATATTCCGTGAGGACCGGCCGAACCGGAGTCTCGATGACCGGCGGGACGTGGGTGACCACCGATTCCGGCGGCGGAGTCACCGCCTTCTCGATCGGCTTCACCGGCTCGGGGGGGGGCGGTTCGTCGGGCTTGACGTTGAAGACCTTGGTCCGGGTGATCGCATCGACCATCGCCTCGCCTTTCGCCATCGCCAGCGCGGTGAGCGCGGCGCCGTGCATCAGCACGACGATCGCCAGGGCGGCGGGATTGGTCTTTTTCTGCTGAGTGAATGCTCCTTCCGTCATGACCTCTCTCCTGCTTCGGTCGCCGTGCGACTCATGAGACATTATCTCATAACATTATGTTACAATGTCACACAAGCAGGAAAAGTTCCGGGGTGCCTCGTCCTTGACGACAATTTCCGTTCGTGATATGTTCGAAGCGCTCTTTGAAACGTCCGGAAAATATCAGCGGCGGCTGCCCCACGCCTCAGGGCGGCGTGATCTGACCCTCTACTGAAAACAAACGATTTTCGGGGCCGACATGAGGGTCTTTTGTGTCTTTTGACGGCCGGTTCAGAGCGCGGCACGCAGTCGGGCGACAGCCTCCTTGCGGCCGATCAGCGGCAGCATCGCCGCCATTTCCGGCCCACTCTCGCGCCCGGTCAGAGCCAGCCGCAACGGCCGGAACAGCGCCTTGCCAGCGCGGCCGGTGCGCTCCTTCAGCCGGGCGACGAGCTGCGGCCAGGGCGCTTCGGCCCAGTCGATCGACCCGGCTTCCTCCGCCGCCGCCTCGACCAGCGCCCGATCCTCCGCCGCCGCCTTGGCCTCGACATGGCCGTGGAGGATATCCCACCAGCCGGCGGCTTCCGCCACGGCCTTGAGGTTGGGGCGGATCGCGGCCCAGTCCTGCGCGCCCATGCCGTCCGGAAGCCGCTCCGCCACCGCCTCGAACGGCAGCTGATGGACGATCCGGGCATTGAGCTGGTCGAGCTCGTCGAGATCGAACCGGGCCGGGGCCCGCCCGAAGGTGGCGAAGTCGAACGTGGCGATCAGCGGCCCCGGCTCGGCGACCGGCTCGACCGGAAGGCTGGTGCCGAGCCGGGCGAGCTTGGCGACCAGGGCGATCGGCTCGATCCCCTGCTCCCTCAGCGCGTCGGCGCCGAGCGAGCCGAGCCGCTTCGACAGCTTGCCTTCCGATCCGACCAGCAGGGCCTCGTGGGCGAAGGCGGGCGGCGCCGCCCCCAGCGCCTCGAACATCTGGATCTGAAGAGCCGTGTTGGTGACATGATCCTCGCCGCGAAGCACGTGGCTGACGCTCATGTCGATGTCGTCGACGCTGCTCGGAAGCATGTAGAGCCAGCTGCCGTCCTCGCGCCGGACCACCGGGTCGGAGAGCAGGGCCGGGTCGAAATGCTGGCGGCCGCGGATCAGGTCGTCCCATTCGATCGCGGCGTCATGGTCGAGCCGGAAGCGCCAGTGGGGCGAGCGCCCCTCCGCCTCGAGCCGAGCCCGCTCCTCGTCCGACAGCAGCAGCGCGGCGCGATCGTAGACCGGCGGCTTGCCGCGCGAGAGCTGGACCTTGCGCTTGAGGTCGAGCTCCTGCGCCGTCTCGTAGGCAGGATAGACCCGCCCCGCCTCGCGCAGCCGATCGAAAGCGGCTTCGTAGCGGTCGAACCGAGCCGACTGGCGATGCTCCTCGTCCCAGGCGAGGCCGAGCCAGGCGAGATCCTCGCGAATCCCCTCCGCATTGGCTTCGCTCGACCGGGCGGGGTCGGTGTCGTCGAACCGAAGGATGAAGCGGCCAACATTCTTCCTCGCCCACAGCCAGTTGTGGACGGCGGTTCGGATGTTGCCGACGTGGAGCCGGCCGGTCGGCGCGGGGGCGAAGCGGGTGACGACGTGCATGGCGGGCGCTGTAGGGGCTTTGCCTCCCCATCGCCAGATGCGGAGGATGAGGCGCTTGCCATCCCGCCCGGTCCGCCTATGAAGCCGCGCAGGCCCCCCGGAGACTCTCCCCATGAAGCTGATGGCCGGCAATTCGAACCTGCCGCTGGTGAAGAGCATCGCCGCCTATCTCGAAACCCCGGTCACCGAGGCGAGCGTTCGCCGCTTCGCCGACGAGGAGGTGTTCGTCGAAATCCACGAGAATGTCCGCGGCGAGGACGTGTTCGTCGTCCAGTCCACTTCCTATCCCGCGAACGACAATCTGATGGAGCTGCTGATCTGCATCGACGCGCTGAGGCGCGCCTCGGCCAAGCGGATCACCGCCGTCCTTCCCTATTTCGGCTATGCCCGGCAGGACCGCAAACCCGGCCCGCGCACCCCCATCTCGGCCAAGCTGGTCGCCAATTTGATCACCGTCGCCGGCGCCCACCGGGTCCTGTCGATCGACCTCCATGCCGGCCAGATCCAGGGCTTCTTCGACATCCCGACCGACAATCTCTACGGCGCGCCGGTGATGTCGGAGGACGTCAAGGCGCGCTTCAACGGCCGGGCGATCACCGTCGTATCGCCCGACGTCGGCGGAGTGGTCCGGGCCCGGGCGCTCGCCAAGAGGCTCGCCAACGCGCCGCTCGCCATCGTCGACAAGCGCCGCGAGAAGCCGGGCGAATCGGAGGTGATGAACATCATCGGCGACGTCCAGGGCCGCTTCTGCATCCTCGTCGACGACATCGTCGATTCGGCCGGGACCCTGTGCAACGCGGCGGCGGCGCTCAGGCAGGGCGGGGCCGAGGACGTCGTCGCTTACTGCACCCACGGCGTGCTCTCCGGCGCCGCCGTCCAGCGGGTCGAGAATTCCGACCTGACCGAGCTGGTCATCACCGATTCGATCCAGCTCAGCGAGGCGGCGACGGCGAGCGCCCGCATCCGCGCCCTCACCATCGCTCCGCTGCTCGCCGAGGCGATCAAGCGAATCGCCGACGAGAGCAGCGTCTCGAGCCTGTTCGACTGATGCCGCGGCTGCTCGTCACCGGCGCCGGTGGCGGGATCGGCCTCGAGCTCGCCCGCCAATATGCCGCCGACGGCTGGGAGGTGATCGCCACCGTCCGGGATCCGGGCACGGCCGGCGAGCTCGCCGCTCTGGGAATCCAGGTCGAGGCTCTGGACATGCGCGACTTCGAGGCGCTCGCGGCCTTCCCCGAAAAGCTCGGCGGCAAGCCGCTCGACCTGTTCATCGCCAATGCCGGAATGTCGAAGGCGAAGTGGATCCGACGCCGGGAGGATGCGGAGGCGTGGCAGGAGGTGCATGCCGTCAACGCCGTCGCTCCGACCCTGCTCGCCGAGGCGCTGCTGCCGCTCGTCGAGGCCGCCGGCGGCCGGATGGCGGCGATCAGCAGCCAGATGGGCAGCATCGCCGACAGCTCGGGAGGCTATATCGGCTACCGCGCATCCAAGGCCGCGCTCAATGCCGCCTGGCGGGCGCTCGCGCTGGGCTGGAGCGGGCGGCCGGTGACTCTCGTCCTTCTCCACCCCGGTTGGGTGCAGACCGACATGGGCGGACCGCAGGCGCCGCTGCCGGTCGAGGACAGCGTGGCCGGAATGCGCCGGGTGATCGCCGGCCTTCCCCGCAGCGCCTCGGGCGCCTTCGTCGATTATCGGGGCGGGGCCGTCCCCTGGTAGAGCCGGCCTCAGGCGGCGAGCTGGAAATCGTCGCAGGGCTCGTCATGAACTTCGGCGGCCGCCTCGGCGGCGACCGGATCGGGCGCGAGCCACCGCGACAGGGCGACGACCGCTCCGAGCAGCGCATAGCCGCCGAACGCGCCCGTCGGGCTCCAGAACAGCACCACCGCGAACAGTATCCGCAGATAGAGCGGGTTGAAGCCGAAATCGTCCGCGATCGCGAAGCAGAAGCCGAGCAGGGTGTCGTCGCGGGCAAGGATCGAACGATAGGTAGCCATGATGATGTTCCATCGAGTCACAGGCCGCCCAGGCCGGCGGCGAACGGCTCGCTAGAACAGTTGCTTTTCGAGACCGTGTCTCGCTCCCGCCGAAATCGTTTCAATTGTGACCGCGCTCGCCGCGCCAGCCTTCGCCGGGATGACGGGAGTTGCCAATCCGCCTCTCCCCCTCTATAGGCGCGCCTTCTTTCCAGCTTTGGAAGAAACGAACGGCCCGGCCGATAGGGCTGCCGTGGCCGTTCTCAAACGTCGCGCCGCTGGGCGCACAAGGAGACGAAAATGCCCAAACTGAAGACCAAGAGCGGCGTCAAGAAGCGCTTCAAGCTCACCGCCACCGGCAAGCTGAAGCACGGAGTCGCCGGCAAGCGCCACCGGCTGATCAGCCATAACGCCAAGTACATCCGCCAGAACCGCGGCACCGAAGTTCTCGCCAAGGCCGACACGGCCCGGGTGAAGCTCTGGGCGCCCTACGGCCTGAACTAGGAGGTATTTGAGACATGGCACGCGTCAAAAGGGGCGTGACGACCAAGGCTCGTCACAAACGGATCCTCGAGCAGGCGAAGGGCTATTACGGCCGCCGCAAGAACACGATCCGCATCGCCAAGCAGGCCGTCGAGAAGGCCGGCCAATATGCCTATCGCGACCGCAAGGTGAAGAAGCGCAGCTTCCGCGCCCTGTGGATCCAACGCATCAACGCCGCCGTCCGCGCCGAAGGCCTGACCTACGGCCAGTTCATGCACGGCCTGAAGCTCGCCGGAGTCGATCTCGACCGCAAGGTCCTGGCCGACATCGCGATGCACGAGGGCGAGGCCTTCAAGGGCATCATCGCCCAGGCCCGCGGAGCGCTTCCGCAGGAGAGCCAGGCGACCGCCTGAGCCTTTTGCCGAACGGGAAAGGAGGCGTGGGAAGCGAGCTTCCCGCGCCTTTTTTCATGTCTGGCTTCCCCTAGCGCGGCGCGGCGGCCAGCCGTTCCAGAATCGAGCGTGCCGTCCGGCTGTTCGGATCGAGCTCGAGCACTCGCTGGCCAGACTTCTCGGCTAGTTCCCGCCGCCCCGCCGCTTCGGCGAAATGCGCCAGGACGCTGACCGGATCGACGCTGTCCGGGAAATGCCCAGTCGTGAGCTCGGCGACGGTCAGGGCTTCCTCGCGATGCTCGCCGAACAGCGCTTCCGCGGCGCGAAGCAGCTTCAGCTCGATATTGGCATAGCGATTCGAAGGGTCGGTCCGGTACGCTTCGACGGCCCGCTTCAATCCGTCCTGGCCGCCCTTGCGGGCCGCCTCGTGCAAGCGCTGTTCGAGAGGCGAGGGCGGAGCATAATTCAGCGCCGCCTCCAGCGCCGTATCGCGCCCGGCCGAATAATCGGCGAAGGTCAACGGCACGGCCAGATCGACCCAGGTCCAGGGCGCGTGATTCTGCCCGTCCTTCCAGTAGACGATGGAGGAGCGCATCTGGATTCCGCTGTTGGGCAGCGGCATCCGATAGGCATCCCCATAGGATATCGGCTTCGAGCTGGCCGGCTCGCCGATAAAGATCGCGTCGGTGAGGCGGTCGAGATCGTCGAGGATGAACTGGCTCGCCGAGAAGGTGCCGCGCCAGGTGAGGACGAACAGGCGCGTGTCCTCGTCCTCGGTCCGGATCAGCTCCCGCACCAGGCGCTGGCGCAGATTGCCGTTGCCGCCCTGGTTGAGCCTGAGGTCCAGCACCACCGCCTTCGGGTTCAGCTGCCTGGCGCGCTCGCTTATGCGCTGGGCGAACTGGTCGAGCGACTGGCCGGCGATGCCGGTCACCATGTTGAGCTGGACGTAGAGGGCGCGGCGCTCGCGCAGCTCGATCATCCGGTGATAGTCGAGCGGAGCCTCGAGCCAGAGCGGCGGCTGGGGCGTCGTCCGGGAGTCGATCCAGCCTTTCGGAGTGACCAGCGAGATATCCGTGTCCGGCGGCCACAGCGGCTCCACCTCGCCGGCGGGAACGGTCGCGGTCCAGACGCGCTTGCCCCGCCGCAGCTTCAGCTCGGCGGAATCGCGGCGCTTCGACAGGCCGAGCGCGTTCAGGATGTCGGGCATGTTGAGGTACAAGGGCACGTAGAGGCGCGGTCCGATCTCATTGTCGCGCGAGGCGATCTCGGAAACCCGGCGGATCGCCTCCCCGACGGGCACTCCGCCGATTGCCTCGATCCTTGCGCCGACCAGAGCCGCCTGGGCCGGAGCCGCGGCCCGGATGTAGACCCCGTCTTCGAAGAGATAGAGCTTGAGGGGCAGCGACGGGAAGCCGAAGCGCGCATCCTTGCGGGGGTCCACCCTGGTATGGCCGTCCCCGACCATTGCCGCCAGACGCATCATCCCGACGATGATTTCGTTGCGCTGCAGAGAGGGGATTTTCGAATCCAGCTCCGCCACGGCGGCGGCGAAGCGCTCGCGGCTCACATTATGGAACGGGTTGGCGTGCCGGCGCTCGAACTCGGCGGCGAAGAAGCGGAGATCCTCGCGCCATTGCTCCGAGGTGAGTTGCGGCGAGGCCGGAGCCGGTGCCGCGTCCTGCGCCCGAGCCTGGGCCGGCCCGGCGATCAGCAGCAAGGCCAAAGCGGCGACGGGGCCGAAAAGGGGGCGGAACATTCAACTTCCTCTGCGAACGGGAAATTCGCGAGGATGGTGCGACAAATGTAGCAGGGGCGGCAAGCCGCAATGCACCGGCCCCGCCTTTGCGCAAGACCGGTGCAGTCGCCGCTTATGCGAAGGGGCCGATCAGTGAAGCGTCTCCGCCGCGATCGAGTAGCGCACAGTCGCGCAGCCGCTTTTCTCCGGGCAGCAGCTCAGCCTCGTCCACTCGGTCTTCGCCCTTCGCTCGTCCTCGAACGGGCCGGCCATCGTCTCCGTGCCGGGGATCAGGGCGCGGAAATCGGGCCCTTCATATTCCCCCCCGATCACCCAGAATCGCTTGGTCATGTCGGGTCTCCTGCTGATTATTCCGCCGCCACGGCGGTGATGAACTGGTCGGCCTCGGTCGATTCTGCCAGCGCGGTGGTCGAGGCGTCGCCGCCCGAGACGGTCTGGGCGATAAGGTCGAAATAGCCGGTGCCGACCTCGCGCTGGTGGCGGGTGGCGGTGTAGCCGGCGGCCTCCGAAGCGAATTCGGCCTGCTGGAGCTCGGAATAGGCGGCCATGCCGCGGTCGCGATAGCCGCTGGCCAGCTCGAACATCGAGTGGTTGAGGCTGTGGAAGCCGGCGAGGGTGACGAACTGGAACTTGTAGCCCATCGCCCCGAGCTCCTTCTGGAACGTCGCGATCGTCGCCTTGTCGAGCTTGGCCTCCCAGTTGAAGCTGGGCGAGCAATTATAGGCCATCATCTTGCCGGGATATTCGGCCTGGATCGCCTCGGCGAAGCGGCGGGCGTCGTCGAGATTGGGGTTGCTCGTCTCCCACCAGAGCAGGTCCGCATAAGGCGCGAAGGCGAGGCCGCGCTTGATGCAATGATCGACGCCGGTCCCTTCCCGAAGCCGGAAGAAGCCTTCTGGCGTGCGCTCGCCGGTCAGCCACTCGCGGTCGCGCTCGTCGACGTCGGAGGTGATCAGCTTCGCGCTCTCGGCGTCGGTTCGGGCGACGACCAGGGTGGGGACTCCGCAGACGTCGGCGGCGAGGCGGGCGGAGACGAGGTTGCGGATATGGGCCTGGGTCGGGATCAGCACCTTGCCGCCGAGGTGGCCGCACTTCTTCTCGGAGGCGAGCTGGTCCTCGAAATGGACGGCGGCGGCGCCGGCCTCGATATAGGCCTTCATGATCTCGAAGCAGTTCAGGGGCCCGCCGAAGCCGGCCTCGGCGTCGGCGACGATCGGCACGAACCAGTCGCGGGTGGCGCCGCCCTCCGCATGCTCGATCTGGTCGGCGCGCTGGAGGGTGCGGTTGATCCGGCGGCACAGCTCGGGGCCGGCATTGGCGGGGTAGAGCGATTGGTCGGGATACATGGCGCCGGCGGTGTTGGAGTCGGCGGCGACCTGCCACCCGGACAGGTAGATGGCCTTGAGGCCGGCGCGGACCATCTGCATGGCCTGGTTCCCGGTCACGGCGCCGAGGGCGTTGACGTAATCCTCGGTCTGGAGAAGCTCCCACAGCCGGTTGGCGCCGCGGCGGGCGAGACTGTGCTCGATCGGCACCGAGCCGCGAAGCCTGCGAACCTCATCCGGTGCGTAAGGCCGGGAAATCCCGGTGAAGCGGCCGGCGGGAGCGGGGATCAGGCTGCTGAAGTCGGTCATGCTTTCCTCGAAGTCGCTGAACTTCACGGTAGAAAGCGCAACTCGGCCGCACGGGCGCGCCGAAAAGGGTCGTAATGTCACAGCGCGACTTGAGACGTTTGTATAACTGTGACAGTGTTCCTGGCATGCCTGCTCCCGAACGAAAGCTGTATCTCGGCGGTCGTCTCAGACGACTTCGGCGCGAGCTGGGGCTGAACCAGAGCGCCATGGCGGGCGAGATCGGGGTCTCGCCCTCCTATCTCAACCACCTGGAGCGCAACCAGCGGCCGGTCACCGCCCAGGTGCTGCTCCGGCTGGCCGAGGTCTACGACGTCGACCTGCGCGCCTTCGCCGCCGAGGGGTCGGACGGAACCGGAATCGATCAGCTCGGCGAGATCTTCGCGGACCCGATGTTCGCCGACATCGGCATTCCGCGCTACGAGCTGCTCGAGGTCGCCGACAACGCACCCTCGGTGGCCGACGCGATCTCGCGGCTCTACGCGGTCCTCGTCGAGAGGCGGCAGCATCCGGCGGGCGCGGCTCCGGACGAGACGTCGCTGGTCACGCCCGAGGCGTGGGTGCGCGACCATATCCAGGCGCAGCGCAACCATTTCCCCTATATCGAGGAAGCGGCGGAGACGCTTGCCGGGGCGCTCGGCGATTCCACCGGCATCTTCGACGCGCTTCGGCGGCGGCTTCGCGAAGGGTTCGGGATCGACACTCGGGTGGTACCGCCTGAAGTGGTGGAGCCGACCAGCCAGGCCTTCGACTTCCACCGCAAGCGGCTGATGCTCTCGGCGATGCTGAGGCCCGAGAGCCGCACCTTCGGCGCTGCCTACCAGCTCTCGCTAGTCGAGTTCGGGCCGATCCTGAACCGGATGGTCGAGACCGCCGGGGCGCCTGACACGCCGACCCGGCGGCTGCTCCATATGAGCCTCGCCAACTACGCCGCCGGAGCGATCATGATGCCCTATGCGGGCTTCCTCGCCGCGGCGGAGAAGCATCGCTACGATGTCGACCGTCTCTGCGCCGAGTTCGGCGCCAGCGTCGAGCAGGTCTCGCACCGGCTCACCACCCTCGCCCGCACCGGCGCGCGCGCAATCCCCTTCTTCATGCTGAGGGTCGACGCGGCCGGCAACGTCTCGAAGCGCTTCGCCGGCGAGAGCTTCCCCTTCTCGCGCTTCGGCGGCACCTGCCCGCGCTGGAACCTCCATGCCGCCTTCCAGATGCCGGGGCGGGTCGCCACCCAGATCGTCGAGACTCCGGACGGAGCGCGTTTCTTCACCATCGCCCGAACCGTCGACCGCTCCGTCCGCCTCGACCCGCGGGAGAGCTCGCAGCTCGCGATCGGGCTCGGCTGCGACGTCAAATACGCCCCGAAGATCCTCTACGCCGACGGCCAGGACCTGGCCAAACCGTACGTCACCCCGATCGGCCCCGCCTGCACCATCTGCCCGCGGCTGCGCTGTCCCCAGCGAGCCGCCGCCCCGGCCGGCCGGACGCTGGCCCTGAACGAGACACAGAAGACGATTTCGCCTTACCCGTTCGTCGGTTAGCTGGACAAAGCCGGGGCGTTCCAACATGATCGCCCGATCCAGGCGTCCTCCTGAGCGGAGCCGCGCCAGCTTCGAGGACATGACGTCATGAGACCGCTCGCCATCGCCGCCGCCGCCCTGCTCGTCCTTCAGACCGGGTCCGGCCTCGCCCAGGCGCCCGGCGCCGCCCCGGGCGAGGCGCTGGTCGAGCGCTTCATCGCCGTCCTGCCCGACCGCGAGGAGATCGATGCGGGCAGCGCCGAAGTGGATCCGGCCGAGTTGAGCGCCCTTGCGGCGCTCAATCCCGGCAAGGAGGCGCAGGTGCGCTCGATCCTCCAGGCCAATCTCGCCTGCTCGAACGAGGCGATCTCGGCGGGCACCCTGCGGATGCTCCGGACCGTCGCGCGCGATCTCGGGGAAGCGCGGCTGACTCGGCTGATCGGCTTCTACGAGGGGCCGGATTACGCCGCCTTCGAGGCTCTTGGCCTCCGCATGTCGGGCACGGCTACTCCGAGCGCGGAGGACCGGGCGGCGATGTCGAAGCTGATGGAGGCCTATCCGCTCCAGGCCTGGCTCGACCGGCTCAACGGAGCGCAGGAGATCATCGCCGCCGACGACGGCTTCATGACCGCGGCGATGGAATGCGCCGAGCAGCAGATGAACGCGCTCGAGGCGGCGGGGCTCAAGTCGCACTAAGGCCTTATCGCTTCAGCTTGAATCTTCTTCGTCATGCCAGCCCTTCGACGCCGCCTGCGGCGGCGCTCAGGATGAACTTCACCTCCGGTGAAGGCTGGCATCCATGCTGAATCCGCAGCCGTCTCTGCCTCGGCATGGACCCCAGCTTTCGCTGGGGTGACGGCGGAGTGCAGATCAAACTAGTCGATCACGGTCTGGAGCGGCCTCGGCATCCTCGGCCGGCCGATCTCGCACTCCAGCGCCGGCCGGTCCCACGCCGCCAGGTCCGCCGCGGCGGCGTAGCTGCTTGCCAGGAAGGCCATCAGCGCCGCATCCGGATCCTCGGCGGTCCGCATCGCCTCGTAGGGAAGGACGAACTCGCCAAGCGCGTCGTCGAAGCGTGCCCCCTCCGGCTCGACCCGAGCCTTGGCGAAGCCCTCGGGTGAGGGATAGGCGTAGGAATAGAAGAACGGATCGCCTCCGCCGGCGGCCCCGCCGGGCCAGAAGCCGGCGCTGGAGACTTCGTGGCTGTAGGCCTCGCGGGTGACGTCGTCGGGCAGATGGGGGATCCCGCCCGGGTGGAGCGGCGCGGCCCGGCCGGAGAAGCGGGTGACGGCGAGGTCGAAGCTGCCCCAGAAGAAATGGACCGGGCTCGCCTTGCCGAGGAAGGCGGAGCGGAACTGGTTCAGCACCCGGTCGGCGCTCACCAGCGCCGCGAGCAGCCGACCGGCGCTGTCGCGGTCGTAGGAGCGCGGCACTTCGTCGACGGCGAAGGGGATGGCAGGCTCGATCTCGTTCGGCGCCGGGTGGATTCGGACCTTGTGGCCGGCGGCCTCCAGAAGCGCCGTCACCTCGGCGTGGAACTGGGCGACCGTCATCGGCCCGAGCGGCACCCGGCGCTCGCCGGCGGAGTCGGCGAAGATGAAGTCGTGGCCGGCGAGATCGAGGCCGAGCTCGAACGTCCCGCCCGGGCCGTGCAGCGGCTCGGTCCTCAGCCCCCGTGGACAGACCCTCAAGGTGACGTGCCACCCATGGTTGCGCCAGGGCAGCAAGGCGACGGCGGCCTTGCCGAGGATCTGGCTGTAGAGGTGGAGGGCGGCGATGGTGGGGCCGTCGCGGGCTTCGGTGAGTTGGGGCCAGGGCATGGCGCATTGTGCGCTCTTCGGCCAGATTCGTCACCCCGAACTTGATTTCACCCAAAGCACCAAAGGACCAAAGGACCAAAGGGGCCGGAGCAGTGCGGCCGGCAACGCGCGCTGCCATGAGTGATTATTGCTGTCGGAGCGACTGCATCGCTCCAATCGACGGTCGATCGTCCAGCATCGGATCCTGAAGCCGCATGGCATCTTTGGTGCTTTGGTGCTTTGGGTGAAACATTCCCTGAAGCTTGCCAGATGGTGACGGGGTTCAAAGCCCGGGAAATTTTCTCTAGAGCCGCGGCCATGTCCGATCTCGACCAACTCTCAGGCGATCTTCTCGCCCGCATCGTTTCCGCCGCCGACCTCGCCGCGCTCGAGGCCGAGCGGGTCGCGGCGCTCGGCAAGCAGGGGGCGGTGACCCAGCTCTTGAAGACGCTCGGCGGCATGACGCCAGAGCAAAGGCAAATCGAAGGGCCAAGAATCCACGCCCTGCGCGAGCGCGTGACCGAGGCGATCGCGGCTCGCAGGACGGTGCTCGAGGCGGAAGCGCTCGAGCGGCGGCTGGCGGGCGAGGGGCTCGACATGACCCTGCCGATGGCGCCGCCGCTTCAGGGCAGCGTCCATCCGGTCAGCCAGGTTCTCGACGAGCTCGCCGAGATCTTCGCCGACCTCGGCTTCTCGGTCGCTACCGGGCCGGAGATCGAGGACGACTGGCACAATTTCACCGCCCTGAACTTTCCGCCGGACCATCCGGCGCGGGCGATGCACGACACTTTCTACCTCGAGCCCCGGGCCGGCAGCGACGAGGCGATGCTGCTGCGCACCCACACCTCGCCGGTCCAGATCCGGGCGATGCAGTCGCAGGCGCCGCCCCTCTACATCATCGCTCCGGGACGCACCTACCGGTCGGACAACGACGCCACCCACACGCCGATGTTCCACCAGATCGAGGGGCTGGTGATCGACCGCGGAATCCATCTCGGCCACCTGAAGTGGACTCTCGAGACCTTCCTCAAGGCCTTCTTCGAGCGCGATGACATCGTGCTTCGGCTTCGCCCCTCCTATTTCCCGTTCACCGAGCCCTCGGCCGAGGTCGACGTCGGCTTCACCCGGGTGAACGGCCGCCGGGTGCTGGGCGGCAGCGAAGGGTGGATGGAGCTGCTCGGCTCCGGAATGGTCCATCCCCGGGTCATCGCCGCCTGCGGCCTCGATCCCGATGAATGGCAGGGCTTCGCCTTCGGCTGCGGAGTCGACCGGCTGGCGATGCTCAAATACGGCATGGACGATCTTCGCGCCTTCTTCGACGGCGACCTGCGGTGGCTGAGACATTACGGCTTCGCCGCGCTCGACGTGCCGACCCTGAGCGGGGGAGTGGGAGCATGAGCGTGATCGCCTCCCCTCCCTGGATACAGGGAGGGGCCGGGGGTGGGTTGGTCTCCGCCGGCAGTGACTCTTCAGCGAATGCACCCACCCCCAGCCCCTCCCTGCGTGCAGGGAGGGGGGCAACCCAGCGCGGTCTCGTCCCATGAAGTTCACCCTCTCCTGGCTGAAGGAGCATCTCGAGACGGATGCGGACCTCCAGACGATCGTCGACACCCTGACGGCGATCGGGCTCGAGGTCGAAGGGGTCGAGAATGCGGCCGAGAAGCTGGCGCCGTTCACCGTCGCCAAAATCCTCACCGCCGAGCGGCATCCGCAAGCCGACAAGCTCCAGGTGCTGACCGTCGACGCCGGGACCGGCGTGGCGGTGCAGGTGGTATGCGGAGCGCCCAACGCCCGGGCCGGAATGCTCGGCGTGTTCGGGGCGCCGGGAGCCTATGTGCCGGGCAGCGACCTGACGCTGAAGGTGGCGGCGATCCGCGGGGTCGAGAGCCGCGGCATGATGTGCTCGGTGCGCGAGCTTGAGCTGGGCGACGAGCATGACGGGATCATCGAGCTGCCCGCCGATGCTCCGGTCGGCGCCGGCTACGCCGCCTGGGCCGGGCTCGACGATCCGGTGATCGACGTCAACGTCACCCCGAACCGGCAGGATTGCATGGGCGTCCACGGCATCGCCCGCGACCTCGCCGCCGCCGGGCTCGGGGCGTTGAAGCCGGTCGGGATAGGGGAGATTCCGGGCTCCTTTCCCTGTCCGGTCGAGATCCGCACCGACGATCCCGAAAGCTGCCCCGCTTTCTACGGGCGGGTCGTCAGGGGCGTTAACAACGGGCCTTCGCCGGCCTGGCTCCAGCAAAAGCTGAAGGCGGTCGGGCAGAGGCCGATCAGCGCCCTCGTGGACATGACCAATTTCGTCACCCTCTCCTACGGGCGGCCGCTGCACGTCTACGACCTGGCGAGGCTCGACGGGGCCGTCGTCGCCCGCCGCGCCCGCGACGGAGAGACGATGACCGCTCTCAACGGCAAATCCTACACGCTCGACAGCTCGATGACGGTGATCGCCGACGATTCCGGAGTCCACGACATCGGCGGGATCATGGGCGGCGAGCATAGCGGGGTCACCGGCGAGACCACCGACATCCTGATCGAATGCGCTTATTTCGACCCGAAGAGCATCGCCCGCACCGGCCAGAAGCTCGGCCTCTCCTCCGACGCGCGGACCCGCTTCGAGCGCGGCGTCGATCCGGAGTTCGTCGGGCCGGGGCTCGACCTCGCCACGCAGCTGGCGATCGAGCTGGCCGGTGGCGAGGCTTCGGAGATCGTCCGGGCGGGCGAGCCGCCGCGGCTCGACAAGGTCGTCGACTACCGGCCCGCGCGGGCGCTCGAGCTGGGCGGGATCGACGTTTCCGAGGCCCGGCAGGCCGAGATACTCGGACGGCTCGGCTTCGAGGTCGGGCAGGGCACGCCGTGGCGGGTCCACGTCCCCTCCTGGCGGCGCGATATCGACGGATCCGCCGACATCGTCGAGGAGGTCGCCCGCATCGAGGGCTTCGACAAGGTCGAGGCGACTCCCCTGCCGCGCGCGCCGGGCGTGGCCCGGCCGACGGCGACGGCCGGCCAGCTGGTCGAGCGCCGGGCGCGGCGCACCGCGGCGGCGCGCGGGCTCAACGAGGCGGTGACCTGGAGCTTCGTCTCCGAGAGCGAGGCCGAGGCGTTCGGAGGCTCGCCCTGGATCCTCGCCAATCCGATCAGCGAGGAGATGAAGGCGATGCGTCCCTCGCTCCTCCCCGGACTGCTCGCCGCCGCCCGCCGCAACGCCGACCGCGGCGCCGGCTCGGTGCGGCTGTTCGAGATCGGACGGCGCTACCTCGCCGACGGCGAGCGACCGACGCTCGGCCTGCTCCTCGCCGGCGAGAGGGCGCCGCGCCACTGGCGGAGCGGCAAGGGGGCCGGCTTCGACGCCTTTGACGCCAAGGCGGAAGCGCTCGCCATCCTCGCCGCCGCCGGGGCTCCGGTCGACAATCTCCAGTCGCTGGCGGGGGCGTCGGGCGCCTACCATCCCGGCCGCTCGGCGCGGCTCGCTCTCGGGCCGAAGAACGTGCTGGCCGAATATGGCGAGGTCCATCCGGCGACGCTCAAGGCCTTCGACCTCGACGGGCCGGCCGTCGCCGCCGAGATCTTCCTCGATTCGATCCCCCAGAAGCGCGGCGGCGGCGGCCGGATGCGCGAGGCCTATGCGCCGCCGGCGCTTCAGGCGGTGCGGCGCGACTTCGCCTTCCTGGTGCCCGCCGACCTGCCGGCGGAGGCCCTGCTGCGCGCGGTTCGCGGCGCCGACCGCCAGGCGATCGCCGGGGTTTCGCTGTTCGACGTCTTCACCGGGGCGGGCGTTCCGGAGGGGCAGAAGTCGCTCGCCGTCGAGGTGGTGCTCCAGCCGGGCGAGAGGAGCTTCACCGAGGAGGATTTGAAGGCGGTTTCGGCCCGGATCGTCGCCGCCGCCGCCAAGGCCGGTGCCCGGCTCCGCGACTGAGGCCGCGGTCCGGGCGGCCTTCGCCCGGCAGGCGCAATGGGCCGAGGCGCTCGGATCGCCCCTGACGGTCCGGCTCTGCCGGCTGCTCGGCGAACGGCTCGACCGGTGGAGCGAGGTGGGGCGGCGGGTGCTCGACTGGCCGGGCGATGCCGATCCGTTCACCGACGCCCTGCCGCTGCGGCTGACCGGCGGGCTCCACTTTCTCGTCCGCCGGGGCGAGGCGCCCGGGCTCGCCGCATGCTACCCGCCCGCGCCGGTCCCCGACGACGAGGCGCTGTGGGCGGCGCTTCGGCCGGTGCTCGACCGTCCCGACCTGCTCCCCTGGCTCGACGGCGCGCCCCAGACCAACGAGGTCGGGCGGTCAGCGGTACTGATGGCCGGGCTGCTCGTCGTCGCGGACGCGTTCGCCCGGCCGGTCGAGCTGCTCGAGCTCGGCGCCAGCGCCGGCCTGAACCTCATTCTCGACCGCTACGGCTACGACTTGGGCGGACTGCGCGCCGGCGATCCGGTCTCGGCGCTGCAGCTGAAGCCGGAATGGACCGGAGACCGGCCGCCGGACGCTCGAGTCGAGGTGGCGGGCCGCCGCGGCGTCGACCTGAGCCCGCTCGACCCGCGCCGCGACGGCGAGCGTCTGCTCGCCTATGTCTGGCCGGACCAGAAGCGGCGGCTGGCCCAGCTCGAGACGGCGCTGGGACTAGCGGCGCCGGATCCGCCGCTCGTCGACACCGGCGACGCGGCCCCTTGGATCGAGGCGAGGCTGGCAGAGCCGCAGGCGGCCGGGGTGGCGCGGGTCGTGCTCCACTCGATCGCGTTCCAATATTTTCCCGACCAGACGAAGCGGCGGATCGCGGCGGCGATGGCGGCGGCGGGCGAGACGGCGACTTCGGCCTCACCGCTGGCCTGGCTGCGTTACGAGCTCGCCGCGGGCGACGAGCGGATCACGCTCAGGCTGAGGACGTGGCCCGGGGAGGAACGCCTGCTCGCTTACTGCCACGCCCACGGCAGCGAGGTGCACTGGCTCGGCGAGGCTCAGGCGAACGGCGTGCGGATTTAGCCGAACCTTCAACGCACTAGCGCTTGTTCTGAGCCTCCACCTCGCGGCGCATGATGTCGTCGATCGTCCCGCGCCGCTCGATGACCCTCGGCTCCCCTTCCATGTCGATCAGCAGCGACATCGGGAGGTTCATCGAATTATATTCGTTCTTCATCGCGTGGCTGTACGCGCCGGTGCCGGCCATCACCATCACGTCGCCCACGGCGATCTCGGGGAAGCGGCGGGGCATCAGCACCCCGTCCTCGCCCACCGTGAAGACGTCGCCGGATTCGCACAGATAGCCGGCGACGACATAGTCCCTGGCGGGACCTTCGGGCCGGGGCTGCGGCGGAACGAACTTGATCGGATGGAAGGCGCCATAGAGCGAGGGCCGGATATTGTGGTTGAGGCCGGTGTTGACGATGACGAAATTGTAGCCGTCCGAGGAGCCGTCCGCCGGGGTCGACTTGACCGCCTGGACCTCGGCGACGAGCAGTCCGCAGGCCGCGACGACATATCGCCCCGGCTCGATCTGCAGCTCGATCGGGCGGCCGAGCTCCTTCGAGAGCCGCTCCATCTTCGGGGCGAGCGCCCTTCCCCATTCCTCCACCGGCATCGGCGGCTTGCCGGCCTCGTAGACGACGGGCAGGCCGCCGCCCAAGTTGACGGTGCGAAGGTCGGGCATGGTCCGGGCCACGTCGATCGTAACGTCGGCGATGTCGAGCCAGGCCTGGAGGTCGGTCCCCGAGCCGATGTGCGAATGCACTCCGACGATCCGGATGCCGGCTTCCGCCGCGAGCCGTTTGGCCTCCTCGAGCTGATCGATATAGATGCCGTGCTTGCTGCTCGGCCCGCCGGTCGTGATCTTCCTGGACGAGCCGCTGCCCTTGCCCGGATTGATCCTGATCGAGCATTCCCGGCCGCCCGCCGCGGCCAGCAGCCTCAGCTGGTCGTGGGACGTGCAGTTGACGAGAATGCCGTCGGAAACCAGCTTGCGATAGACGTCGAGCGTCGCGCCTTCGCCGGTATAGTAGATTTCCGAGACGGCGAAGCCTGCCCGCCGGGCGCGTTCGACCTCGTTGATCGACGAGGCGTCGATCCACAGGCCCTCCTCGCGGATGATGGCGAGGATCGGGCCGATCGTCAGCGCCTTGCAGGCATAGCGGATGTTCGACGGCCTGTAGATCATCGCCGCCTTCAGCTCGCGGCAGTTGCGGCGGATGACCGACTCGTCGAAAATGTAGAGCGGCGAATGGAATTCGCGGACCAGCGGCAGGACGCGTTCCGGGTCCCGGAAGAGAGGATTGTCCGACACATCGTTGATCTTGATCGTCGCCGAACTCATCCGATCGCCCCGCCTGCCTGTTGCCCGGTGCCCATATCAATTATCCTTGCCGACCGCATTCGTTTCGAGCGATTGCCCCTCCTGGTGCCGGGAGGATCGGATGAAGCTGTCGACGCTGTGCGATGACTGGGACGTCGTCGCCGTTTCCCGGGATCCGGGGGAGCTGGTCGTGTTCGACGCGACCGACAATTCCAGGCACGTCCATTTCGGGTCGGTGTTCTGCGCGCGCCCGGCGACGACCGCCGGAGGAGAGCATGGGTGGAAATATTGCGCGCAGGCGGCGCGCAACGGCGCCCAGGCCATCGTCCTGCCCCCCGATGCCGATCCCGGCCTTTCCGATTACGAGCAGGGCAAGATCGTGGTCGTCCGGGTGCGCGACGTCGCCGCCTTCTTCGCCCGGCTGGTCGCCCGTTTCCATCCCGGCCGTCCCGCGACGATCGCGGCCGTGACCGGAACCAACGGCAAGACCTCGACGGTCAATTTCCTCCGCGACCTGTGGGCGGCGCAGGGGCTGGAGGCCGTCTCGATCGGAACGCTCGGCATCCGCGCCCGCCATGCGCCGCTGACCGATCTCGAGGCGACGCTGACCACCTTCGATCCCAAGACCCAGCATATGATGCTGGAGATCCTGGCCACCCGGCACGGGGTTACCCACGCCGCCATCGAGGCCTCGAGCCACGCCCTCGACCAGCAGCGCCTGGCCGGGCTCGACGTCGACCTGGCCGCCTTCACCAACCTCACCCAGGACCATCTCGACTATCACGGCACGATGGACCGCTATTTCGAAGCCAAGCTGCTTCTCTTCGAGCAGCGACTGAAGGCCGACGGGACGGCGGTGGTCAACGTCACCGCCGAGTCCGGCGAGCGGATCGCGGCCGCCGCCGCGCGCCGCGGCATCCGGATCGTCACCTATTCGCCCACCCGTCCCGACGTCGACCTGCGCGTCATCTCGGTCGATCCTCACCAGGCGGGTCAACGGCTTGCGCTGTCGGTGTTCGGCACGGCGTTTAACGTCGACGCACCCATTGCCGGCCGCTTCCAGGCGGAGAACATCCTGTGCGCGATCGGCCTCGCCATCGCCTCGGGCGTGGACGCGGACGCGGCGGTCGCGGCGGTCGCGCAGCTGAGCTCCGTCCCCGGCCGAATGGAGCTGGCCGCCCTGCTTGCCAACGGCGCGAGCGTCTATGTCGATTATGCACATACCGACGACGCGCTTCGCAACGCCCTGGCCTCGCTGCGGCCGCATGTCCGGCCGGGATCGAAGCTGGCGGTCGTCTTCGGCTGCGGCGGCGACCGCGATGCCGGCAAGCGCCCGCTGATGGGAAGCGTCGCCCGCAAGGCCGCCGATCGTCAATATGTGACGGACGACAATCCCCGGACCGAGGACGCCGCCGCGATCCGCCGGGCGGTGATGGCCGCCGCCGGTGCCGGGGCGGTAGACGTCGGAGGCCGGCGCGAGGCGATCGAGCGGGCGATGTCCGATCTCGAGCCAGGCGACGTCCTGCTCGTCGCCGGCAAGGGCCACGAGGACTACCAGATAGTGCCGAAGCTGGGCCCCGACGGGCAGCCGGTCCGCGATGAACGCGGCGTCGTCACCCACAAGCAGGTCTTCAGCGACCTCGAGGTCGTCCGCAACATGGCGGGCGCGTGAGTCGATCGGTCGAAGGGCTGTCCTCAGATCAAAGCGTTGATCGCGGCGTGGACCCTCGCCTCCGCCTCCTTGCGGGGGAGGCCCGGGGGGATCGGGTCGCCGAAGCGCATGGTGACGACCCCCGGCCGCTTGACGAAGCTCCGCCGCGGCCAGACCCGGCCGCTGTCGAGCGCGACCGGGACGACCGGCAGGCCGAGCGCCCGGTAGAGGCCGGCGAAGCCCGGCTCGAGCGGCGGCTGCTCTCCGGGCGCGACCCGGGTTCCTTCCGGGAAGATGACGATCGGCCGGCCCTCCGCCTTGGCCTCGTCGGCGGCGCGCAGCAGCCTGCGCAGCGCCGCGGCGCCGCCCTCGCGGTCGACGGGGATGATGCCGTAGACCCGGGTCAGCCGGCCCCACAGCGGGATCCGGCCGAGCTCGCTCTTCATCACCGTCGCCGGCGTATCGAGGATGAGCGCGATCTCCAGCGTCTCGAACATAGACTGGTGCTTGACCGCGACCAGCACCGGCCCGCCCGGCACCTCGCCCTCGACGACGGTCCGGATGCCGAGCAGGAAACGGGCGCAGAGGCGGTTGAAGCCCGCCCAGGCGTCGGCGACGCGCCGAACCGCGCCGCGGCCGAGGGGAAGCGCAACGATTCCGGCGAGGACGTAGAGGACGCTGCCCGGATAGAAGGCCAGGGCGTAGAGCAGCGACCTCAGCGCGTTCATCAGATGCCGACGAGCACCGCGGAACGGCGCAGCAAATATTTATTATATTCGGTGAAGAGCTGGGCGAAGCTGGGATTGCTCTCGACCGCGTCGCCGACCACGGCGACGGTGCCGCCGAGGCGGCGGGAGAGCTCGAAGCGGGCCCGCGGCATGTGCCAGTCGGTGGTGACGAGGCGCATCGAGCGGAACTTGTGCCGCTCCATCCAGCGCGCCACCTCTTCGGCATTGGAGCGGGTGTCGACCGACTCGCGCCCGAGGTCGACGCAGCAGCGGAACAGGGCCTCGTTGGCCTGATATTCGGCCGCCAGCTCCTCGGGACGTACGGTTCGGGCGACTCCGGAGACCAGCATCCGCTTCGCAAGCTTCTTCTCCATCAGGCCGAGCCCCCGCTCGATCCTCTTGGCGCCGCCGGTGAGGACGACGATGGCGTCGGTCGGACGCTCGTCGGCGGGCCTCGGCAGCATCACCGCGAACAGGGCGTAGCCGAGGATGTAGAGCAACAGGACGGCCGAGACGGCGCGGCGGATCACAGCATTCTCCCAAGGGCCCGAAGGATGGTGGCTCGGGCGACCAGCATGGCCAGGCCCACTCCGAGCACGGGCAAGGCGGCGAGCGCGAGCCAGCTCGTGCCGGTGAAATTGACGGAACCGAGCAGGTCGGAGCCGAGCGCTCCGATCCTCCGGCCGATGACGAGCAGCGCCAGCGCCGCGGCGGCGAAGCCGATCGCGCCTCCGAACAGGGCGTCAAGGGCGATCCGGCGCTGGAACAGCCGGGCGACCTGGACGTCGGTGGCGCCCATCAGGTGAAGCACCTCGATCGTTCCACGGTGGGTATCGAGCGCGGCCCGGGCGGCGAGGACGACGGTCGCGGCCGTGGCTCCGATCATCAGGGCGACGAGGCCGAGCGCGAGCCATCGCAGAGCCGAGATCAGCCGCCCGAGCGGCGCCAGCCACTGGCCGTTGTCGTCGATCCGGGCCGAGGGCGCGGCGGCGGTCACCGCGCCGCGCAGGGTATCGGCTCGGGCTCCGGGAATAAGCCTGGCGTCGATCATCGCCGGGATCGGCAGATCCCCTTCCAGCGCGCCCGCGCCGAGCCAGGGCTCGAGCAGTTCCTTCATCTCATCGGGCGGAAGGCGGCGGACGCTTTCCACCTCGGGCAGCCCGCGCAGCCGCTCCACGGCCCTCGCCGCCTCCGCCTCGCGCCGGTCGGGATTGGGCTCGAGCACCTGCACCGTCACCCGGTTGCCGAGGCCGGCGCCGAGGCTCGACGCGGCGCCGCCGAGGCCGAGGCCGGCCGCCGCCGCGATGACGGTCAGGAACATCATGATCGCGATGACCCAGGGCATCGGGCCGGCGAGGCGCCCTTCGGGGAGCAGCCGCCGGTCGGCGGCGCCGAAGCTGCGCGGCGCCGTGCTCATGCCTCGGACCGCCGCGGCGGATGGCGCAGCGCTCCGGTCGGATCGAGCAGGGTGCCGCGATCGAGGCGAAGCATCTCGGAGCGGCCGATGCTGGAGATGAGATGAAGATCGTGGGTGGCGACGACGACCGTGGTGCCGAGCTTGTTGAGCGAGTCGAACAGGTGGAGCAGGCGCTTGGCCATCTCCGGATCGACATTGCCGGTGGGCTCGTCGGCGACCAGCATTTCCGGACGCGCGATGACCGCGCGGGCGATGGCGACGCGCTGCTGCTCGCCGCCCGACAGAGTCGCCGGGCGGGCGCTGGCCCGGTGGCCGAGGCCGACCCAGGCCAGCATCTCGCTGACCGGCCCCTGCAGGTCCTTCTCGTCGACCCCGGCGACCCGCAGCGGCAGGGCGACATTGTCGAAGGCGGAGAGATGGTGGACGAGGCGGAAGTCCTGGAAGACGACCCCGATCCGCCGCCGGAAGCCGGGCAGGCGCTTCCTCGGCATCGTGACGATGTCCTCGTCGAACAATTTGATCAGGCCCCGGCTCGGCCGCTGGGCGAGATAGAGCAATTTGAGCAGCGAGGTCTTGCCGGCTCCGGACGGGCCGGTGAGGAAGTAGAAGCCGCCCTTGCGCAGCGAGAAGCTCAGGTCCGACAGCGTCTCCGCCCCCGTCCCGTAGCGCAGCCCGACATTGTCGAACTGGACGATGTTGCCGCCGTTGCTCAGACCGACCTCCGCTCCGATCCTTCAATGGCATGCGCCGCGCGGGGCCGTAAACCACTCAATAGAGGCGCAATGGCTTGCATGGCGCGGCGCGGCGTGCTTGGATTCGCAACGAGCACCAGCCTTTGGGGCCTCGAGTAGCCGATGATCCTGAGCTGTCCCGCCTGTAAGACGCGCTACGTGGTGCCGGACAGCGCGGTCGGCCCGTCCGGCCGGCAGGTGCGGTGCGCCTCGTGCCGGCACAGCTGGCTGCAGCCGCCGCCGGCTCCGCGATCGGCCGCCGAATGGCAATCTCCCGCTTCCCCGCCGCCGCCGATACCCTCGCCGGCGCCGCCGATCCGCGAAGCCGTGGCGGCCAAGCCGGCCGCGTCGATGCTCGGACCCGCGCCGGCGCCCGAGCCGGAGGATTACGACGCCTTCGCGCACCAGCCGCCTTTCCGGCCGCGCCGCAATCCGGCGCGGCTGTGGACGATCATCGCCGTCGTCGCCGCCGCCCTGATGCTCGCCGCGACCGCCGCCATCTATTCGTTCGGCCTTCCCGAGCTGGGGGTCGACATCGCCCTTCCCGGCCGAAGCTCCACTCCGCTGAAGGTCGAATCGATCCAGGCGGAGAACCGGACCCTGGCCAGCGGCAACGCCCTGCTCACCGTCACCGGCCGGATCACCAACCCGACCCAGAAGGTCCAGCGCGTCCCGCAGCTTCGCGCCGAGGTGCGGGACGCTGCCGGCAGGGCCGTTCACAGCTGGTCGATCTCACCCCCGGTCTCGGAGCTTCAGCCGGGCCAGAGCGCGACCTTCAACAGCGCCGAGACGGATGTGCCCACCAACGGGGCCAAGCTGCATCTCGGCTTCCCCTCCGCGGCCTGAAGCTCATGCGCATCGGCCTGCTCACCGGCGGCGGCGACGTGCCGGGGCTCAATCCCTGCATCCGCTCGATCACCCTGTCCGCCGATGCCCTCGGCTGGGGGGTGACCGGCTTCCGCCGCGGCTGGCAAGGCGTGCTTGCGATCGATCCCGGCGATCCGGCGAGCGTTGCGGCAAACAGCCTAGAGCTGACCCGCGAGGGCGTTCGCGGCATCGACCGGATGGGCGGCACCATCCTCCACACTTCGCGGACCGATCCGCGCACGCTGGCCGAGGGCGACCAGACGGCGCGGGTCCTCGACGTCCTGACCCGGCTCGGCATCGACGCGATGATCACGCTCGGCGGCGACGGCACCTTGCGCTTTTCCGCCCATCTCGCCGGCCAGGGCGTGCCGGTCGTGTCGATCCCCAAGACGATGGACAACGACGTCTACGGCACCGATTATTGCATCGGCTTCTCGACCGCGGTGAGCCGCTCGGTCGAAGCGATCAACGCCCTTCGGACGACGGTGGAGAGCCACGAGCGGATCGGGGTCGTCGAGCTTTTCGGCCGGCGCAGCGGCGAGACCGCGCTGCTCTCCGGATTCCTCGCGCAGGTCGACCGCACCGTCATCGCCGAAGTGCCCGCCGACCTCGACGTGCTGCTGCCCCTGCTCGCCGAGGACAAGTCCTCGAACCCCGCCTCCTACGCGATGTGCGTCGTCTCCGAAGGAGCCACCCTGAAGGGCGGGAGCAACGGCGATTCCGAACTTTCCAAACCCGCCAGCGAGCGCGGCGATCTCGGCATCGGCCAGCAGCTCGGCGCCGCGATCCAGGCCCGCCTCGGCAGCGGCACGGTGATCCAGGAGCTGGCCTATCTGATGCGCGCGGGCGAGCCCGACGCGATGGACCGGATGGTCGGCTTCGCATTCGGCGGCCTCGCCGTCCAGCTCCTCCAGCGCGGCGAGACGGCGCGGATGGTGACCCTCACCAACGGCAATTACAGCCACGTCCCGATCGGCACGCTGCTCGACGGCCACAAGTCGGTCGACGTCAACGGGCTCTACGACCCTTTGACCTATCGTGCGCGTTTGATGCGGGTCGAGGGAATGCCGATGTTCCTCTACTGATTCGCCTGCTAGCTTGCCGCCGGGGATGAGCTTCTCGGGGGATTCAGACATGCGGAAATATTGGCTTCTGGCGGCAGGCGCCTCGCTCGTCGCCGCTTCGCCCGCGTCGGCGGACACGGTCTGCGAATGGATCGATTACGCCCAGGCGGTGGGCACCGCGGCGGCGCCGCCGCCGGACGCGCCGCGCACCGGCGAGCATGACCGCGCCCAGACCCAGGTCGCCATCGCCATGTTCGAGGCACTGAACGCGATCGACCGGCGCTACGAGAGCTATCTCGGCATGGCCGCGGTCGCGCCCGGGGCCTCGCAGGACGCCGCCGCCGCGACCGCCGCCTATCAGGTGCTGCTCGCCCACTACCCGGGCCAGAAAGCCGGGCTCGACGACAGCTACAGCGTGACGATGATGGGGATCGCCGACGTCGCGGCACGCGACAAGGGCAAGGCGGTGGGCGAGGCCGCGGCCAAGCTCGCGCTCGCGGCGGGCGGCTTCGATCCGGCGCGCAAGCCGGTTCCCTACCGGCCGCGCACCTCTCCCGGCACCTGGACGGCGACCCAGTTGCCGGTCTACGCGCCTTACTCCTTCACCTTCAAACCCTGGTTCCTGGCGAGCTTCGACTCGGTGCGGCCGCCGCCCCCGCCGGCGCTCACCAGCGAACGCTGGGCGCGCGACTATGAGGAGATCAAGCGGCTCGGCGCCAAGACCGGAAGCAGCCGAACGCCCGAGCAGACGCTCATGGCGCGGTACCGGATCACCCCCAACCTCGTTCCGACGCTGCGGCTTGTCGCCGACTCGGCGGGCCGCTCGGCGGTGCAGAATGCGCGCATGTTCGCGCTGGTCTCGATGGTCATCGACGATGCCGGAACCGCCAATGCCGACGCCAAGCTCCACTACAATTTCTGGCGGCCGATCACCGCCATCCGCAACGGCGGCGAGGACGGCAACGACGGCACCGCCGAGGATCCCAACTGGGAGCCGCTGATCGCCACTCCCAACCATCCCGAATATCCCTGTGCCCATTGCACCTTCGCCGGAGGGATGGCGACCGTGCTCAAGAGCGAAACCGGAGCGGCGCCCCCCGGTGGGGTGAGGGTCCATTCGCGCTCCATTCCCAACAGCATCATCCAGGTTCTGCCGAGCTGGGACGATTGGGTGAAGGAGGTATCGGTCTCGCGCACCTACGGCGGAGTCCATTACCGTTTCTCCAACGAGGCGGGCGAGGAGATCGGCCGCAAGGTCGCCGAGATGGCGCTTGCGCAGGTGATGCGGCCGCTGCCGGCGAAGCGGCGCAAGAAGGGATAGGCGGCGCTCCTCGCAATGACGGGATCAGCGCCATTGCCTCGCTCTCTGCCCTTTGCTAGAGGCCCCGCTCCTACCGGCCCCGGACTTGAGTTCCGGGGGGCAATCACGTGCGGTCGTGGCGGAACTGGTAGACGCGCAGCGTTGAGGTCGCTGTGGCCGAAAGGCCGTGGAAGTTCGAGTCTTCTCGACCGCACCACATCACGCGAATAGACGTCGTCCGGGGGACGATGTCGGCGTGATGTCCCCCGAAGAGGGGGAGAATGGCGGAACCCGCCCAAACCGGCCGCGCCTTCGGCTTCTGGATCTGCCTCGCGCTGGTCGTCGGCAACGTCATCGGGACCGGGATCTTCCTGTTGCCGGCGTCCCTCGCGCCTTACGGCGCCAACGCGGTCGCCGGCTGGCTGGTGACGATCGCCGGCTGCCTCTGCCTCGCCCAGGTCTTCGCCGCGCTCGCCCGAGCCCTTCCTGAGGCGGACGGGCCCTACGATTATATCCGCCCGGCGCTCGGCTCTCCCGCCGCCTTCTTCGTCATGTGGAGCTACTGGATCTCGACCTGGGTGACCAACGCCGCGGTGGCGATCGGGGCGGTGAGCTATCTCTCCTCGCTGGCGCCCGGCTTCTTCGCGCCTTTCTACGCCGGTCCTCTGACGGCGGCCGCCTTCGTCATCCTCTTCACCGCGATCGCGACCCGGGGGGCGAAGGCCTCGGGCGAGGTGCAGGTGGCGACGACGATCCTGAAGCTCCTGCCGCTGATCGCCGTGGTGGCGCTGGCCGCCTTCGTCTGGGGAGGCGGCGGCGAGGCGGGCGGAGGACTCGCGCCGGCGCCGCTCCAGCCCTCTTCGGTCGCCGCCGCCGCGACCCTCACCTTGTGGGCGATGCTCGGCTTCGAATCGGCGACCGTCCCCTCGGGGCGGGTCCGAGACCCCCGGCGGACGGTGCCCCGCGCGACCCTGGCCGGCACCTTCCTGGTCGGGATCGTCTATCTGACGGTCACCTGGGCGGTGTTCCTGCTGCTTCCGGCGGACGAGGCGGCCAAGTCCTCGGCGCCGCTCGCCGACCTGGTCGGGCGCTATTGGGGCTCGGGCCTCGCCCATCTCATCGCCTTGTTCGCCGCGATCAGCGCGCTGGGCGCCCTCAACGGCTGGGTGTTCCTGCAGGCCGAGGTGCCGCTGGCGCTGGCCCGCGGCGGGGTCTTCCCGGCCGCCTTCGCCAGGCTCAACCGGGCCGGGACGCCCTGGGTCGGCCACGTCCTCGGCTGCACCCTGAGCTGCGCCCTGATCGCAAGCAATTTGAGCCGGGGAATGGCGGCCCTCTTCGAGTTCATGATCCTCCTCGCGACG
>DASVRO010000023.1:0-20764 GCA_036388575.1 Allosphingosinicella sp. | reverse complement strand
GCCGTGGAAGTCCGAGCGGTTCCAGACCAGGCGGGCGACCGTCTCGTCCCGCTGGTTGTCGAGGTCCTGCACGACCCCCCCGGTGACGACGCTGCGCACCCGGTTGAGCGAGGTGTCGACGGCGTGCCGGTGCCTCCTCGTCGCAAGGCCGATCAGCTTCAGCCCGCCGCCGGCGAAGGGCCGGGTGACGTCGCCGCCGACCTCATAGGCGCGGGTATCGTAATCCTGGGTCAGCCGGTCGTCGCGGACGGTGCCGCCGACCGGGAAGACGTCGTTCTTCTGGCCGAGCTCGAACCAGTTTTGCGACACCCGGAAATTAAGGTGGGCGGTTCGGTTGTCGCCGCCGTTCAGCTCCCAGGCGCCGGAGGCGAAGAGGGTGCGGTCGGCGATCCGGTTCACCTTGCGGCGAAACTCGATGAGGTCGCCGCTCGGCAGCTCGGTCACCCGGTCGAACCCTTCCTCGGTCGCCGGATAGGCCTGGTAGCCGAGTGAGCCATTGAAGGTGGACCTGCCTCGCCTGAGCAAGGCCGAGACCGTCACGTCCGGCTCGACCCGTCCGGTGTAGGTCCGCCGCAGCTGGCCGTTGAACGTCCCGGCGAGCCCGCCCGCCGAGGTCGTCACCAGGTTGAGGACGACGGGCTTGCCCGAGAATTCCGACCCGAACAAGTCGCCGGGGCCGACCTCCACCCTTGCCACCCGGCTGGCCGGGATGCGCGAGAGGATCGTCTCCAGCGTGTCGCTCTTCGAGCTCGGCCGCTGGCCGTTGACGACGACATTGCCGGCCGCCTGGCCGAAGCCGCGCACCTCCTGGTCGCCGAGCTCGAGCGTGAAGCCCGGCACCCTCTCGACGATCTGGAGCGCGTTGGACGGGGCGAACTGGGCGAAATAGGCGGCCTCGTAGACGGTTCGGCCGCCGGGTCCAGCGGCCTGGGCGGCATGAGCGGCGCCGGCGCTCCCGCACAGGAGAAGGGCCGCCGCCGCGGCACGGAACATCTTACTCGCCACCCGCCTTTTCCTTTCGACGATTACAAGTGTCATCGTGTGCAAGAAACAGGCCATGGCCGAAGGCACAGGGGAGTCGCGACGAAGGCGTCCGGCGGTGCGACGAAAGTGCCCGCCACCTGTCCGATGCCGGACACCGCCCTGTCCGCAAGCGAACGCGCGGCTCAGCCGTTCCCGGCCCTCTTCGACCGCAAGGCCGCGATGCCGAGATAGAGCAGCAGGCCGAGCGGCCCAATCATCATCGTCGCGAAAAGGCAAAGCAGCAGGACGGAATGGGGCAGGCCGATCCTTTCGGCATGCTCCGCCTGCCAGGTGCCGACCCAGAGGTCGAGGACCAGATAGTGGATCCATCCCGCCAGCAGGAGCACCGGCTTGTCGAACGCAATTCCCACCGCGGCCAGCGAATAGCCCTGGTCCCTCGGAATCGCGCCGGCGTGGGTCAGGAAGAAGATGAGGTAGAGGAGGCAGAGCGGCACCACGACCCAGCGCGCCCACCGGATCGCGCGCCGGCGCCCGATCCAGGGCAAGGCGAACAGCGCCGCCCAGCCGAGGAAGGCTATCGCCTGCGAGCCGATGAAGGTGGCTTCGAGCATGGCGCCCTCCCCGTTCCTCAGATGATCGGATGCCGCTCCCAATTGGGCTTGTCGACGCGCTTGCACAGGCTCGCGTTGAGGCTTCGGACGGTGTCGCTCCCGGTCCGCTCGCACAGGAACGGGAAGACCGCATGGACGAGGCAGGCGAGCCCGCCGCCGATCATCCTCAGCCCGAAGCGCGCCGCCACCCCGAAATGCTCGGGATAGCTTTCCTCGACCTCGCGCGGGTGTCTGGTGAAAGGATTGTCCGCCATTGCCGCCCTCATTGCCTTCGACAGCCCATATCGCGGCTGCCTCCGTCCCGCCAGCAAATAGGCGCGAAGGCGCTCCAACCCACTCCCCTTCCCGGTGTTTGTTCGTTATATGTTCCGGGAATGTCCGACCTGCCGTCCGCCTTCCCGTTGCGGGATCTGTTCGACGCCGCCGCGAGGGGCCGGTCGGTTCGGCTGACCTGCAGGAAATGCCGGCATTCGACGGTGCTCAGCAGCCACGCCTTGTGGTGGCTGTTCCACCGCAAGGGGTGGGTGGACAGTTTCAGCGCGGTTCGGCGGCGGTGCCTGTGCATCCTGTGCCTGCACCGGCGGGGCGAGAAGGTCCGCGACCCCGAGCTAGAGCTGGTCGACGAGGCCCCGACCGACACCGCTTTGCCCATGCCCTCCGAGTTCGACTGGAAACGGGAGGTCCGCCGCCGCCGGTAAAGGCGGCAATTGCCGTTTTGGTGCTTGTGGAACCAGGGCTTCTGGTGCAAGTTGGTTGCTGTTGACCCCCAGGGAGGGAATTTATGCGCTCGAAGCTGATCTCCGCACTTGCGGCAACCGCGTTGATCGCAGCGGTGCCCAGCGTTGCCATTGCCCAGGACGATGACGGCAACGGAATCGGAACCGCAGAAGCCTTGGGCGTGATCTTTGCGCTGGTCGCCGGTGTGATTCTGTTCTGGGACGGCGACGGCGATCCCATCAGCCCGTAAGGGTCAATTCTTCGAATTTCCTGCGCGCCCTCCGGCGATAAGCCGGGTCGGGCGCGCATATTCGTTTGGGGACCTGAGATGCGCGTCCCGCCGCCGGCAATGCCGCGGCGCCGCGACTGCGCGTGCCTTCGCCGACGGCACCCCCTTTGGTATTCGCCCTTAGCACTCGGCGCCTCTCCGTCCCGCCCCGGTACAGGCCGAATCACCCTCTGGCGCGCGAGCGCCGGCTGAGCCATGGGGTCGCCAGCTAGAGGGAGCCTCGACATGGCGGGCAGGACGATGGCGGCGCGGATCGGAGCGGGACTGGCGGGCATCGCAGCCCTGCTCGTGCTCGGCTTCCAGCTGGCGGACGAGCCCGCCGGAGCGCCGGCCCAGGCGCAGAGCGCCGTCTCCGCCGCCGTTCCCGCTCCCGTCCCCGCCGCGGTCGCCGCGCCGCCGGCCGATCCCCGGTTCGTCGTGCGCCGGATCCTCGACATTCCCGGGCCGCTGAAAATGGGCGAGTTCCATTGGGACGAAACGGGCGCTCCGGCGGAGGGGCCGATCGTGATCACCGTCGACCTCGAGGCGCAGGTTCTGTCCATCTTCCGCGGCGGCTATGAGATCGGCGCGGCCGCTGTGCTCTACGGCCGCGACGACAAGCCGACTCCGCTCGGCGCCTTCCCGATCACCCAGAAACGCGCCCGCCACGTCTCCAACCTCTACGGCTCGCCGATGCCGTACATGATGCGGATGACAAACGACGGCATCTCGATCCACGGCAGCGACAGCGTCGCGCCCGGCTTCGCCACCCATGGCTGCGTCGCCGTCCCCACCGCCTTCGCCAAGAAGCTGTTCGAGGCGGCCAAGCTCGGCGACATCGTGATCGTCACCAGCGGCAAGCGCCTGCAGATGGGCGAGGCCATCATTCGCACCTGACCGGGTCCGGCAGCGAGCCGACCGGCCTCGGCGGGCTGGCGCGGGACGAGCGCTCTGCTACACGCAACGGCATGAGCGTTCCCACGATCAGGCCCGTCATCCTTTCCGGCGGCTCGGGGACGCGGCTGTGGCCGCTGTCGCGCGCCGACCGTCCCAAGCAATTCCTGGCGCTGGCCGGCGAGGAGAGCCTGCTCAAGGCGACGGCTCGGCGGGCCGCCTGCTGGGCGGCGCCGATCGTCGTCGCCGGCGACGATCAGGCGGCGGCGGTCAGGGCCGAGCTCCCCGACGCCCGCCTGGTGCTGGAGCCCTGCCCGCGCGGGACCGCCGCCGCAATCGCACTGGCGGCGCTTCAGGCGGAGCCCGCGGAGTTGCTGCTGGTGATGCCGAGCGACCATCATATCGAGGACGAAGCGGCGTTCCGGGCCGCGGTGGCGACGGCGGTGCCGCTGGCGCAAGCGGGATGGCTGGTGACCTTCGGGATCGTCGCCGACCGGCCCGAGACGGGCTATGGCTACATCCGCCGGGGCGAGGCGCTGGCGCCGGGCGCCTATCGGGCCGAGCGCTTCGCGGAAAAGCCGGACCGGGCGACGGCGGAAGCCTGGCTCGGCGAAGGCGGCTGGGACTGGAATTCCGGAATCTTCCTGTTCGCCCGCGAGGCGCTGCTCGAGGCGCTTGGCAAGCACGCGCCGGCGGTGCTGGCGGCGGCGGAAGGCGATTTCGCCTCGGCGCCGGCCGCTTCGATCGACACGGCGCTGATGGAGAAAGCGGACAAGGTCGCGGTCGTGCCGGCGCCGATGGGCTGGTCCGACATCGGCAGCTGGGAAGCGCTGCACGCTTTGGGACCGCGCGACGGCGACGGCAACGTGCTCACCGGCGACGTCGTCGCGCCTGGAAGCCGCGACTGCCTCGTCCGCTCGGACGGACCGGTCGTGGTGGCGCTGGGAGTCGACAATCTCGTCATCGTCGCCACCGAGCGGGCGGTGCTGGTGGTGCCGCGCGGCGAAAGCCAGCGGGTGAGGGAAGCGATCGACGCGCTCGGGGCCCGTCCCCGGCGGGACGACAGATGAAGGAGCGCCGGCGTGCCTGAGCATCGCCCGATCGGCCGAAGCGGCCTGTCCACCCCCCGCCTCGTCCTCGGCGGCAACGTGTTCGGCTGGACCGCGACCGGCGAGGAAGCCTTCCGGATCCTCGACCGGTTCATCGATGCCGGCGGAACGATGATCGACACGGCCGACGTCTATTCAGCCTGGGTGCCAGGCCATCAGGGCGGCGAATCGGAGAGCCTGATCGGCGAATGGCTGAAGCGGCGCGGCGCCCGGGACGGCGTCCAGATCGCGACCAAGGTCGGAATGCTCCACAACCACGGCGGCGGCAAGCTCGAGCCGTGGCGGATCGCCAAGGCCGCAGAAGCGTCGCTGAAGCGCCTCGGGGTCGACACGATCGACCTCTATTACGCCCATCGCGACGATCCCGGAACTCCGATGGAGGAGGTGCTGGAAGCGTTCGATGCGCTGGTCCACGCCGGCAAGGTCCGGGCGCTCGGCGCCTCCAACTTCACCGCCGAACGACTCGCCGAGGCGCTCGCCGTCTCCGACCGCCTCGGCTTCGCGCGGTACGAGGCGCTGCAGAACGAATATCATCTGCTGGCGCGCGACTCCTTCGAAGGCGGGCTGGAGCGATTGTGCCTCTCCGAGGAGATCGGCGCGCTGCCTTATTTCGGGCTCGCCTCCGGCTATCTCACCGGCAAATATCGAAGCGAGGCCGATTACGGCCGGAGCGTGCGCGGCGACCGGATGGCCAAATATGTCGATGGCCGCGGCCCGACGGTGCTCGCCGCCCTCGACGAAATCGCCGCCGAGACCAAGGCGACCCAGGCGCAGATCGCGCTCGCCTGGATCGCCGCGCGGCCGGCGATCGCGGCCCCGATCGCCAGCGCCCGCACGCCCGAGCAGCTCGAGGAGCTGCTCGGTGCGATGACCCTGGAGCTGAGCGCTTCGCAGATCGCGCGGCTGGACTCCGCATCCGATCCCGATTCGGACTAACTAGCGCATGACGCGAGCGTAAAGCCGCGCTATTGCCTGTGCTTCCGCGCATGGGGCCGCGCTCGGAAACACGTGGGTAGATTGGGAGTTTTCGCGGCCCATGGACGTCGATTTATCGGGAAGCACGGCCTCGCGCGGCCGCGTCGAGGAGCTCCACGCGCGGCTGAACGGCTTGCTCGACGCGCTCGACGAGGCCCAGCTGCACGGTCCTGCCGCCTACGTCTCGATGGCGATCGACACGATCCGCCGCGACAATCCCGGGCTGAGCGAGACTAGCTGAAATATTGGGTGAGCTTGGCGACCGCCGGTCCCGTCAGCTCGAGATAGGTGCTGCGCGCGTCGGCCGGGTGCGGGCGGCGGACCACCAGCCCCTCCTGGACGAGATAGGCGATGTGGCGCAGCGCCGTCGTGGTCGGAGCGCAGGCCGCCATGCAGGCGGTGGAGACGGTGACCTTCCGGCCCTCGAGCGTGCTGACGAACAGTTCGAGCAATATGTCCCAGGAAGGATCGCAGAACAGCCTTCGGCCGAACAGGCCGTAGAGCCGGCGCCGAGCGGCGCAGGCTTCCGCCGCGGCGGCGAGCACCGCGGACTGGGGGCCGGCGGCACCGGCCTCGCGGCGCGCAGTCTCGATCAGCCGGTGGAGACGGGTTTCGATCTCGAGGATGATCCGATCGGCCTCGACCGCCGACTTGCCGCTGTCGCCGCGGCCATGCCCACCGGTCGGCTGAGCGACCATTATGCCGCTCTCCGGGGCGCTTCCATCACCCGAAGCACAGGTTCATCGATCCGAAGCCGTCGCCGCATGTCGTCGAGTGTGCCCGCAGCGAGATCGATCTGCAAGGCCTGAAGCTGCTCGCCGTCGACGATCGTCGGAAGGCCGAGCGGCATGACGCGCCAGCCGACCGACAGCAGGGCCGGCACCCGGTGCGCTTCCGCGACCAGGGTGTAGCGGCGGATTCCGTTGGCCTCGGCGAACTCGACCAGGGCGAGCGCGAGCAGGCGGTGGACTCGGAGCACGGTGGTGCCGGAGGCGTCGGCAGGACAGGTCACCAGACGCGATATTTCCCAGCAATCGTCTCCGCCCGGAACCCCACCCGGGCAGAGATGACTGAAGAGCGTGCTCAGCATGTGGGGACGTGAGGACGGGAGAAGCCTCACAGACCCACGATGGCGGCCTTCGGGTGATCTGGCGAGCAGGTAGATCGCATAATCATCGTCGAACTGATCGACCTCAAGCCAGCTACCCCTAGCCGGCAGACGCCATCCGAACCGATCGACGAACACCTGCTTCCGGTCATGGTGCATCTCCATGAGCGCCGCGGCGAAGCCGAGGCGGCTTTCCGGAAGTACCAAATCAATCATGCACGAGCCTCCGACGCCGCCAAGCTCGGCCGCCGGAGCCTCGAAACAAACCCCGGTAGTTACCGGGTGGGGCGCGCACGCGAGGGGCTGTAGGTTCCCGGCACAGGAGCCGCCGTGACCGCCCCCTTCTTGCCGCCGATCGCCCACCGGGAGAAGCCCGAGCCGCTGCGCCGCGATTTCCCGCGCGTCGACGGCCGCGACCTCGCTTCGGTGCCGGGCAAGCGCGGCCTGCCGATCCTCGGAATCCTGCCCGAGGCGGTGCTCGACCCGCTCGCCTTCGGCCGCCGGATGCACGAGGCCTACGGGCCGGTCCACCGCTTCCGCGCCTGCGGCAATTGGAACGTGCAGCTGATCGGCCCCGAGGCGAACGAGTTCGTGCTGTTCGACGAGGCCCGCAATTTTTCGGCGGAAGGGGGCTGGAGGCCGGTGTTCGGCCGTCATTTCGAGGGCGGCCTGCTGCTCCGCGACGGCGCCGACCACCAATGGCACCGCAAGGTCGTCGGAGCCGCCTTCAAGCAGGAACAGCTGCAATCCTATCTCGGCATCTTCGCCGGCAACAACGAACGCGTGACGAAGCGCTGGTCCGGACGGCCGCTCGACGTCTACGAGCTCGCCCAGCAGCTCAGCTTCGCCAATGGCTATGCCGCCTTCCTCGGCCGCGATCCGGCGCTGGCGAGGCGCGAGGACCTGCTTGCCTTCCGCTATCTGATGCGGGCCGCAGCCGCGGTGATCCCCCTGCCCCTGCCGGGGACGGCGGAAGGCCGAGCCGCCTGGGCCAAGAGGCACGTCGAGGGCCTGATCCGGCCGATGCTGGCCGAGCCCGTCGCTTCCGAACGGACCGACCTCCTCGCCAGCCTGTGCCGGATGCGGGATCTCGGGCTGCTCGACGACGACGAGGTCATGGCCCACCTGGTCTTTGTCGTCGCGGCGTCGTTCGACACGCTTTCGTCCGGGACCGTCGCCACCCTCTACCACCTCGCCGCCCATCCCGAGTGGCAGGAGGCCGTGCGCGACGAGCTGTGCGCCGAGATCCCCGACGCCGCCTCGATCGACGTCGCCGACCTGAACCGCTGCGAGCTCGCCGCCTCGGCGATCAAGGAATCGCTTCGGCTCAACGCCGCCGCGCCGGTCCTCTGGCGGCGGTCGGTGCGGCCGTTCGACTTTGGCGGCCATTCCTTCCCGGAAGGGACGATCACCGGCGTGAACCCGATGATCACCCACCTGCTGCCGGAAGTCTGGGAGGATCCGGGCAAATACGACCCGCTGCGCTTCTCGCCCGAGCGCTCGCTCGGCCGCCACCGCTTCGCCTTCGTCCCGTTCGGCGGCGGCGCCCATGGCTGCCTCGGCGCCAATTTCGCCTATCTCCAGATCCGGGCGCTGCTGCGCTCGCTGCTCGGCGGGCACGAGCTCGTCCTGACCTCCCGGTCGCCGCCCCGCTGGCATCAGTGGCCGAACTGTCGCCCCCGGGGAGTCCTGCGGATCGGCCTTCGGCCGCGTGTCAGTCGATGACCTCGGAGAAGCAGATTTCGCTTCTGAACAGGGCGTGGACCAGCAGCTGGGAGCGAGTGGCCACCGAATAGCGGCGCTTGGCGGCCTCGATATGCTCGTTGACCGTCTTCGGGCGGATGGCGAGCAGGTCGGCGATCACCGAGTCGCTCTTTCCTCGGGCGACGAACAGCAGGCACTCGCGCTGCCGGTCCGAGAGGGGCGCCGGCCGAAGATAGATCTCGCCCGGCCTTTGCTTGACCAGCTTGCGCGCGGCTTCGAACGCGAAGCTGCCCAGCGCCTGGGCGGCCGAGACGCTCGAATCCGGAAACGGCCGGGCCTCGCCGATGGCGAAATTGCAGGATCCGAACGTCTCGCCGGGAACGTGGTTGGGGACCGTATAGCCCTGGACGATCCCGTGCCGGGCGGCGGCGCTCATATACTCCTGCTCGGCCGGGGTGACGTCGAGCAGGGAGTCGAGCTGGTCCCACTTGAAGCCGCTCGACATGCGCTCGGCGGCGCGCACGACCGGATCGGTCAGCTTCGCCATCTCCCTGACATAGCCGACCCATTCGAGCGGATAGTTGGTGAGGCGGACATGCTCGCCCGCCGGGCGGCCGAAGCAGACATGGTGAACGATGGCGAAATAGTCGAAGCCGAGCTTCTGGACCGCCGCCTCGATCAGCGCGCGCAGATCGGCCATGCTGGGAACGGCGGCCGCGTCGGTGACGAAGTCCTGCACGACGGCAAGGCCGTCATGGCGCTGCGCAGCTCTCAGGTCGCTGACGAGGGACACCGCGAATTTTCACTCCATTTCGGACCAGCCTGGCCGCAGCTTGGATAGAATATACAGGGTACGACAGTCAAACGGCGGACAGGTTCCGGCCTCGGCGGGGAATCGCCCGCAAGGCCTCGAGCGGTCGATCCGCCGGGCAGCCGGGAGGTGGTGCCGAGTGTCCGACTCGAACGGACGACCTACCGCTTACAAGGCGGTTGCTCTACCAGCTGAGCTAACCCGGCGCTGAGCCCCAAATGGTTCAGAAGCGCTCGAAGGTCCAGCCCGTCCTTTCGCGCACGGATCCCCGCGCATCGAAGGACCCCCGTTGACCGCGCACGGCCCCGCGGGCGAGAGTGAGGCGAACGGACGGCGGCGGGGGACCTGCGTGCATTTCGCGAAACTGGCGGCGATCGCGGCCGCGACGATTTCCATGCCGGCGGCGGCGCAGCAGCCCGCCGACGCCCCGCGCCCGCACACGAGCGGCTGGCCGGCGCTCGTCTCCGGCAAGAACGCCGCCGAATTCGGCGCGAGCCTCGATCTCGGCCCCAATCTCGAGCGCGGGCGGTCCCCCCGTGCCGAGCTCGCCGAGCATCGCCGCCTGACCGGCGCCCTCGCCGGGCTCGCGCCGCAGCGCAAGGGCGTGGTCGACGCCTATGTCCTCGTCGTGGGGCTCGACAGCGACCCCGTCTTCGGCCGGGAGGCGCGCGAGGCCGGCAAGGTGCTGTCGCGCCGGTTCGACGCGCCCGGCCGCACCCTGGTGCTCGCCGGAAGCGACGGCCGGGGCGGCGGCGCGCTGCCGATGGGATCGCTCCATGCGCTCAGCCTCGCGCTCGCCCGGGTCGGCGAGCTGGCCGATCCGGCCGAGGACGTGCTGGTGCTCTACACGACCGGCCACGGCGCGCCCTACGGGATCACCTATCACGACGGTGACGAAGGCTTCGGAGTCCTCACCCCGGCGCGACTGGCCGGGCTGCTGAACGAACTCGGGCTGAGGAACCGCCTGCTGATCCTGTCGGCCTGCTATTCGGGCCTGTTCGTGCCGGCCCTGTACAGCGAGACGACCGCGATCTTCACCGCGGCTTCGGCCGCAAGGCCCTCGTTTGGCTGCGCCCCCAATAACGACTGGACCTTCTTCGGCGACGCGATGATCAACCGCGCCCTGCGCAAGCCGCAGCCGCTCGCCGCCGCCTCGGCCGAGGCGCTTAAGCTGGTCGGGGAGTGGGAGGCGGGCAGGAAATACGAACCCTCCTACCCGCAGGTCAGCATCGGCAGCCGGGTCGACGCCTGGCTGAAGCCGTTGGAGGGGAGGATGCCGAAAACAGCGACCCAGCCGGTGGGGAAGCCGGCGGTCGACTAAACCCCTCTCCCTGCAGGGGAGAGGGAGGGGCCCGCCGCGGAGCGGTGGGAGGGTGAGGGCCTAGTGAGACCGATCGCAGGCCCTCACCCTGGCGCTTCGCGCCTGCCCCTCTCCCCTTCAGGGAGAGGGGCTACAGGATCCCGAACGTCCAGCCTTCGCTTCGCGCGAGCTCCGGAGTCAGGCCTTCGGGGGCGAAGGCGCGGGGTTCGCCGGTCGCCAGCGCCCGCATGCCGGCGGCGGTGACAAGAGCGTCGGTCTGGTGGTCGTCGGGCTCGAAGCGAAGCCGCGCCGGGCGGCTGCCGAGCCCGGTGAGCGCGCGGTTGAGATCGGCCCGCGACCGAAGCTTGGTTCCGCGCAGGCCGGCGCGGCGCAGGTAGATTCGGGTGTAGATCTCGACGACGGCGCTGCCCCGCTCCGGAAGCGGGTCCATCGGCCAGACCGCTACCCTGCCGTCGAGGCGATGGAGCAGCCGCATTCCCGAGAAGCTCGCCTTGGCGACCTGGGCGGCCCCGATCGCGTCGTAGGCGCTGGCCGTCTTGCGCCCGCCCTGGGCGTTCAGGCGCGCGTCGCACTGGCGGAAGTGCATGAAGCGCGCCTTCTCGCCGTCGGCGATGCCGAAATAGAAATGGCGGCGGTGGGCCTGCTCGAGGAAGCTGGCGGCGCCGAGATCCTCGTCTTCGCAACGCCGCTCGACATAGGCCCAGAATTCGCGCGCGGTCGACGGGACGTCCGGCTCACCGGGAAGATATTCGCCCCTTGCGGCGATCGGCGGCGCGAAGCTGAAGTCGAAGCCGAACAGGGTCGGCGCCGCCGCCGCCTCGGCGAGCAGCCAGTCGAGCACCTCGGTCCGGGACCAGACGTGACCGGGGCGGACCAGGCGCGGGCTCGCCGTCCCCGTCTCGGCGACGGCGACGGCGATACCCTTGTGGCGCCTGCCCTTCGCGCCCGACCAGTCGATCGCGGCGAAGCGGGCGAACCTTCCCGTCACACCAGCGGCGGCTGACTGTCCGACGGCGGAGCGGGCGGGGTCGGCGCTTTCGGAGGCCGAGGCCGCGAGGGCGGCACCGGCACGCCGTTCGCCTCGGTCCAGCGCTCGAGCAGCTTGTACGCCGTCGGCCGGCCGCCCAGCCCGAAGGCGAGGGCGCAGGCGACCGCCGCCGAGCCGATGATCGCTGCGAAGGCGATGATCACGATCTCATTGGCGAGGCCCATGAACCTCAGGCCCATCGCAACCGCCAGAGCGATGATCGACCACCTGAGGATCGTCGGCAGCCAGCCCTCGGTGCCGGCGCCGCTGACCAGGCCCGAGACGATCCGGGCGATGGCGACACCGCCGAGGATGATCACGGCCCCGAACAGCACCTTGCTGCCGAGCTCGAGCACTTGGGCGAGCATCGCCGCGATGATCGGCGACTGCAGCAATTCGGCCGCCTTGATCGCGAAGAAGATGACGATCGCCAGCATCACGGCGGTGCCCACGGCGCGCGAGGGCGCGCCGCCTTCGGTGGAGATCCCGATCGCGCTGACCGACCGGTCGAAGCCCATCGAGGGCAGCAATTGCTCGATCGCCTGCTTGGCGAGCTTGCCGAGCAGGAAGCCGATGGCGAGCAGGATCAGGGCTCCGATCACCAGCGGAATCGAATCGAGGATGGTCCGGAGCATCTGGGTCGCCGGGCCGGAGATCGCCTCGATCTTGAGCGCGTCCAGCGCCGAGATGGTCACCGGGATCATGATCAGGAAGAAGACGACCATTCCGACCGAGCGGCTGATCGAGGTGCGACCGCCGCCGGCGCTCGGCATGGTGCCCTGCGCGCTTGCCGGAACGGTGCCGGCGGTTTCCGAAAGACCGGTCTTGCGAAGCCATCCGTCGGCATTGGCGGCCATCAGCGATCCTTCGACCAAGCGCCGCACGATGCGGGCGACGATCAGGCCGATGAAGAAGATGAGGCCGGCGCCGATCACGTTGGGGATGAAGGCGAGCGCGTTGGTGGTGAGCTGGTTCACCGGCTCGAGTACCCTGCCGAGCTGGAGCGGCTGCACGGCAAGCATGATGCCGATGAGGATGATGAGCCAGAAGACGATGTCGCCGATCAGGCTGCCGAGCGTCTTGCCCGGCTCGGCCTCATAATGTTTCTTCAGCGCCGGCACCCGGTCGACGACCTTGGCGATGGCCCATTTGGCGGCGCGGGCGAGCAGCCATGCGATAAGGAGAATAGCAATTGCCGCGAGTATTCTCGGGCCCCAGAACATGAGCTGGGCCTGCCAGTAATCGCCGGTTCCGGCATCGTTGCGGTACATGCACACGTCCCCTTGTTGAAAGCGGCCGCGCGCCGCTCCCACCATAATGGCGGGCGCCAGCAGGGGTTCCGTCAGCGTAAGGCGGAAAGCACATCCCGAACGAAGGCGCCGGGGTCGAAGCCGGTGCCGGGGCCGTCATAGCCGCGGCGGACGATGACGATCCGGCGCGACGGAACGACCGCCAGATACTGGCCGCGATTGCCCTGGGCTATATAAGCGTCGGCGGGCAGGCCGAGATCGGCCGGGAAGGTCCAGAAGGTGGCGCCGTAGCCGTAGCCCGCGGCGGGCTGGGCCGGACCGCGGCGCGAGACATAGGCGCCCCAGCCCGGCGGGAGGATCCGCTCGCCGTTCCAGATTCCGTCATTCTGGTAGAGAAGGCCGAGCCGGGCGAGGTCCCGCGCGGTGGTCCAGACCTGGCTTGAGAGGATGAAATTGCCCTGCCAGTCCGTCTCCGGGAAGGTCCGGTTCATGCCGATCTTCCAAAGCAGCTCCTCGAACGGGAAGGCGAGCGCCCGCTCGCCGTCGCCGAGCTTCGAGCGAAGGCCTCGAATGGCGAGCAGGATATCGTTGTTGGCGTAGCGGAAGCGGGTGTTCGGAGCCGTCTCGAGCGGCCACTGGGTGGCGTTCTCGGTGACTGAGCTGCCGCCGAAATAGGTGGCGTCGGTGCGGTTGCCGGCGGCGTCGCTGTGCAGGCCGCTGGCCATCCGGAGCAGGTTGTCGGTGGTGATCGCCGAGCGCGGATCGCCGGGCCGCCGCCATTCGGGGATCGGCGCCGGGGCTTCGACCTCGAGCAGCCGCTGCTGGACGGCGGCGCCGACGATCGTCCCCGCCAGGCTCTTGGCGACCGACCAGGTGCGCTGCGACATGTGCATGTCGAAATCGTCGCGATAGCGCTCGGCGACGATCCTGCCGTCCTGGACGACAAGCACCGCCGTCGTCTCGCTGCCCTGGCCGTAGCTCCGGCGGTCGAAGGCTGCGGCGACCGCGCGGCCGAGGGCCCGGGCGTCGCCTTGCGGCCGGGCGGAAGCGTTGCGGTCCCCGTTCGGCCAGGGGAGGCGGTCATCACGGTCGACCGGCCGATTCACGCCGAGCCGGGGCAGCAGCCGGACCGTCTCGGCGCTCGCCCCGATCGGCAGCTGGGCGCAGCCGAGATGCGGCCGCCAGGCGGCGACGCGCGGCGGAAGCCTGTCGCTGAAGGCGACGCTGACCGTCTTCGCCTCGCGATCGATCCTCGCCTCCAGGGCGGCCATGAGCGGCTCGATCTCGGCATAGGTGCGCTTGAGGTCGTCCCTCGCGACCTGCTCCTCGCTCTGCCCCGCGTTGAACAGGTCGCTGCACAGGAAGGACGCCTTGTAGCCGGCGGCGAGGGCGCGGGCATATTCGGGCCTGTCGACCTGGGCGGAGGCGGGCGCGGCCAGCAGCAGCGCGGCGATCGCCCATCGCGTCACGCCAGCGACGTTTCGGCATGTCGTCATTTCGCTTTCCTTGGTCTCGGCCGGGGCTTGGCGGCCGTCCAGGCGTGGGAGCGCTTTACGATGTCCCGCACCCGCTCCGGATCCCGGCTGCCGTAGCGGACGAGCACGGCGGGCCAGCCTTCGTAATGCGGAGTCTGCCAGAAGGTCTCCGGATCGGTGACCTTCAGCATCTCGACCGTGTCGAGGTCGATCGCCACTCCGAACGAGGTCTCCTCCTCGCGGCCGGTATAGAGGAAGGCCCGGCCGTTCACCTTGACCGCCGGCTTGCCGTAGCTGGTCGAGAGCTCGGTATCGGGAAGGGAGAGCGCGAAGGCGACGGCTTCGTCCCATTCGCGGATCGGCTCAGCCATCGCGCTTCGCCCTGCGCTGCTCGTCCCACCAGGCGAGCCGCTCCGCCACGCGCTTCTCGAAGCCGCGGTCGGTCGGCGTGTAGAAGGTCTGCGGCTCCATCTCCTCGGGCCAGTAATTGTCGCCGGAGAAGCCGCCCTCCGCGTCGTGGTCGTACTGATAGCCTTTGCCGTAGCCGACCTGCTTCATCAGCTTGGTCGGGGCGTTGAGGATGTTCCTGGGGGGCATCAGCGAGCCGGTGTCGCGGGCCGAGCGCCAGGCGGCCTTCTGGGCAACGTAGACCGCGTTCGATTTGGGCGCGGTGGCGAGATAGAGGCAGGCCTGGGCGATCGCCAGCTCGCCTTCGGGCGAGCCTAGGAAGTCGTAGCTGTCCTTGGCGGCGATGCACTGGACCAGGGCCTGCGGATCGGCGAGGCCGATATCCTCGACCGACGCCCGCACGAGCCGCCGAAGCAGGAAGAGCGGCTCCTCGCCCGCCGTCAGCATCCGCGCCAGATAATAGAGCGCCGCCTGAGGATCCGAGCCGCGGATCGCTTTGTGGAGCGCCGAGATGAGGTTGTAATGGCCCTCCCGGTCCTTGTCGTAGACGGCGACCCGGCGGTGGAGGAGCGCGGAGAGGGCGGCCGGATCGAGCGGCTCGGGCAGGTCGACGGAGAAGAGCGTCTCCGCCTGGTTGAGAAGGAAGCGGCCGTCGCCGTCGGCGGTGGCGACGAGCGCGTCGCGCGCCTCGGCGGTGAGCGGCAGCGGACGGTCCATGATCGCCTCGGCCCGGTCGAGCAATTTGCACAGCGCCTTATGGTCCAGCCGGTTCAGGATCAGCACCTGCGCGCGAGAGAGCAAGGCGGCGTTGAGCTCGAACGAAGGGTTTTCCGTGGTGGCGCCGACCAGCACCACCGTGCCGTCCTCGACATAGGGCAGGAAGCCGTCCTGCTGGGCGCGGTTGAAACGGTGGATCTCGTCCACGAACAGCAGGGTCTGACGGCCGAGCTTCCCATGCTCGCGCGCCTCGGCGAACACCTTCTTGAGATCGGCGACGCCCGAGAAGACGGCGGAGATGGCGACGAAGCGCATCCCGACCGCGTCGGCGAGCAGCCGGGCGATGGTGGTCTTGCCGGTGCCGGGCGGCCCCCAAAGGACCATCGAGGCGAGCTTGCCGGCGGCGACCATCCGGCCGATCGCCCCTTCCGGGCCGGTGAGATGATCCTGGCCCACCACCTCGTCCAGCGCGCGAGGACGCAGCCGGTCGGCGAGCGGCGCGCTGTCGGCCGGCTCGGGGGGCGTAGAAGGCGACGGCGGATCGCCGGCGAAGAGGTCGGCCATGGCGGGCCATTAGGGCATCGGACGTTCGTATGCAGCCGGTTTCGTCATGCCGGACTTGATCCGGCATCCACCTTTCTTCGCGGGCTTCAGGAAGGCGAGAAGGTGGATCCCGGATCGAGCCCGGGATGACGATCCCATTTCGACGCCTGCGTCCTTCGCCAATCGCGGCAACGCCCGACTCCATTGACTCCGATGCATCCAAGATATATCTCAGCTAGGTCTAGATAGATGGGAGACATGACATGAGGATGCGCTGCGGACCCCGCTTCTCCTTCGGCAACATCCCTCCGGGCCTGATCGCCATGGGCTTCGGCCCGCGCGGCTGGGGCGGCGGCGGCGGCGGCTGGGAAGGCGGCGACTGGAGCGCCGAGTTCGGCCGCGGCCGCGGCGGCCGCGGCAAGAGGCGGATGTTCGAATCGGGCGAGCTTCGACTCGTCCTCCTCAAGCTGATCGCCGACCAGCCCCGCCACGGCTACGACCTCATCCGGGCGATCGAGGAGCTCACCCACGGCAGCTACGCGCCGAGCCCCGGAGTCGTCTATCCGACGCTGACCATGCTCCAGGACATGGGGCTGATCCAGGAAGCGGCGGCAGACGGCACCCGCAAGGCCTTCGCGATCACCCCGGAGGGCGAGGCCCATCTCGCCGAGCGAACCGAGGAGGTGGAGGCGCTGTTCGAGCGGCTGACCGGAGCCGGCGAAGGCAAGCGCCGGGCCGGCGGCCGGCCGATCCAGCGCGCCGTCGGCAACCTCCTCTCCGCACTCTGGCACCGGGTCACCGCCGACGACACCGGCGAGGAGCGGCTGCACGAGATCGCCGCCATCCTCGACGATGCGGCGCAGCGGATCGAACGGCTGAAGTAACCCTCGTCATCCCGGCGAAAGCCGGGACCTCAGGGAGTGAAAGCGCGGCACCTGTTCTCGCAGAGGTCCGGGCTTTCGCCGGGACCACGGGCATAAAAAAGCGCCCCGGAAAGTTACGCTTCCGGGGCGCCCGATCGCGGAAAGGAGAAGTCGCGATCTTACTGGGTGTTGACGGTAGCCGCGTTGAGGTCGGCGTTGTCGATCGCCTCTTCCTTGTCCTCGCCGGCCTCGCGGACGGCCGCGGCATTGCTCTCGAGCGCGTCCTCGGCGGCCTCGTTCGACGTGTTGTCGGCGGCGTCTTCCATATTGTCGGCGACGGCGTCGGCATTGTCCGCGACATTGTCGCCGAGGCTGTCGTCGCCCTGGCCGCCGCAGGCGGCGAGCGCGAGCAGTCCCGCGCCGAGCGCGGCTTTAAGCGTGAACTTCATTATTAATCCCCTTGTTACGTCCCTCACAAAAGGACGCCCCAGCGACGTGGGGCTGAGGCGTCCATGGGAGCCCCCGCGTCACCGGTGGGGGGCTCGACCGGACAACCTAACGTAATAATCTGAGTTAGGTTCCTCCACTCGTCATCCGGCGAAAGCCGGGATCTCGCGGAGACTCGCCGAGCCTTCTCGACAGGGGCTCCCGGCTTCCGCCGGGATGACGGCTCAGATGAGTCCAGCGAGCGGGCTGGACGGATCGGCGTAGCGCCGCTGGCCCATCCGCCCGGCACGATAGGCGAGGCGCCCCGACTCGACCGCGAGCTTCATCGCCCGGGCCATCGCCACCGGATCCTTCGCCTCGGCGATCGCCGTGTTCATGAGGACTCCGTCGCAGCCGAGCTCCATCGCCACCGCCGCGTCCGACGCGGTGCCGACTCCGGCGTCGACCAGCACCGGCACCCCGGCGCCCTCGACGATCAGCCGGATCGTCACCCGGTTCTGGATTCCCAGCCCGGATCCGATCGGCGCGCCGAGCGGCATGATCGCCACCGCGCCCGCCTCCTCGAGCTGCCTCGCGGCGATCGGATCGTCGACGCAATAGACCATCGGCTCGAACCCTTCCCTGGCCAGGACCTCGGTCGCCCTCAGCGTCTCGCGCATGTCGGGATAGAGCGTCTTCGCCTCGCCCAGCACCTCGAGCTTGACCAGGGTCCATCCGCCCGCCTCGCGCGCCAGCCGGAGAGTCCGAACCGCCTCGTCGGCGGTGAAGCAGCCGGCGGTGTTGGGCAGATAGGTGACCTTCTTCGGATCGATGAAGTCCATCAGCATCGGCTGCCCGGGATCGGAGATGTTGACGCGCCGAACCGCCACTGTGACGATCTGAGCCCCCGAAGCCTCGACGGCCGCGGCATTCTGGGCGAAGTCCTTATACTTGCCCGTCCCGACGATAAGGCGCGACGTGAAGGTGCGGCCGGCGACGGTCCAGGTATCGGCGGAGGATCGGTCCATTGGCTCATTTCCAGTCTCGTCATGCCGGACTTGATCCGGCATCCATCTTCTTACTTCTGCCAAAGCAGCAAGGTGGACCCCGGATCAAGTCCGGGGTGACGGGAGCTTACGAGTGGCGACGGCGGCTCAGCCGCCGCCGACGAAAGTGACGATCTCGAAATCGTCGCCATCCTCGACCTTGACGTCGGCGAGCGTCGAGCGGGGGACGATCTCGAGGTTGCGCTCCACCGCGACCCGGGTCGGCTCGAGGCCGAGCTCGAGCGCGAGGTCGGCGACGCTGATGCCCTTCGCCACCCGCCTGTGCTCGCCGTTGACCGTGATCGAGGCCGTCTCTTCCATCCGCGCCCTTTGCGCTCCTTCCGCCGCCGCCCTATAGCGCCTGGCCATGGCCAAGCCACCCACCATCTATGTGCTGAACGGACCGAATCTCAACCTGCTCGGCACCCGCGAGCCGGAGATTTACGGGGCCGACACGCTCGACGACATCGCCGGGCAGCTCGAGGACCGGGCTCGGGAGCTGGGAGTCGAGGTCGAGATCCGCCAGTCCAACCACGAGGGCCATCTGATCGACTGGCTGCACGAGGCGCAGGCGGAAGGCGCCAGGGCGGTGATCCTCAACGCCGCCGGCTTCACCCACAGCTCGGTCGCCCTGCTCGACGCGGTCAGGGCGATCGCGACGCCGGTGATCGAGGTCCATCTGTCCAACCCGCAGGCGCGCGAGAGCTTCCGACGCCGGAGCCTGATCGCGTCGGCGGCGAAGGGAAGCATCGCCGGCTTCGGGGCGCTCTCCTATCTACTGGCTCTGGACGCGGCGGCCCGTCTCTGACAGGAAGCCGCGGTTCGACCGGCCTCGCCGGGAACAGGGAAAGAGACTTCAGATGAGCGATGAAGACGGCGCCTCGAACGGGGGCATGCGGATCGAGGCCGACCTGGTCCGCCAGCTGGCCGAGCTCCTCAACCAGAACGATTTGACCGAGATCGAGGTCGAGGACGGCGACCGCAAGATCGTCGTCAAGCGCAACATCGCGGTCGCGGCGGCCGCTCCGGCGCCCGCTCCCGCGCCGGCACCGGTTGCCCACGCCGCTCCGGCCGTCGCCGCGGTGTCGACTCCGCCGGCCAGCCATCCCGGGGCCGTCAAGTCACCGATGGTGGGCACGGCCTTCCTTGCCGGCGAGCCCGGCGCAAAGCCGTTCGTGTCGGCGGGCCAGAAGGTGAAGGAGGGCGACACCCTGCTGATCATCGAGGCGATGAAGGTGATGAACCCGATCGTCGCGCCGCGCGCCGGCACGGTGACCCAGGTGCTCGTCGTCGATGCCCAGCCGGTGGAATATGACCAGCCGCTGGTGATCCTCGAGTAGCGGATGATCAAGAAGGTCCTCATCGCGAACCGGGGCGAGATCGCGCTCCGAATCCACCGCGCCTGCCACGAGATGGGCATCAAGACGGTCGCGGTCCATTCGACCGCCGACACCGACGCGATGCACGTCCGCCTCGCCGACGAGGCCGTCTGCATCGGGCCGCCGCCCGCCGCCGATTCCTATCTCAACATCCCGGCGATCATCTCGGCGGCCGAGATCAGCCACGCCGACGCCATCCATCCCGGCTATGGATTCCTGTCGGAGAACGCCCGCTTCGCCGAAATCGTGGAATTGCACAACATCATCTGGATCGGCCCCAAGCCCGAGCATATCCGGGTGATGGGCGACAAGGTCGAAGCCAAGCGCACCGCCGCCAAGCTCGGCCTTCCGCTCGTCCCCGGCTCCGACGGTCCGGTCGAAGGCCCGGAGGAGGCGCGCGCGGTCGCGGCGGAGACCGGCTATCCCCTGCTGGTCAAGGCGGCGTCTGGGGGCGGGGGGCGGGGGATGAAGATCGTCCGCAACGAGGAGGAGCTCGACAGCCAGCTCAGCCAGGCCCGCTCCGAGGCGAAGAACGCGTTCGGCGACGACACCGTCTATATCGAGAAATATCTCGGCGATCCGCGCCATATCGAGTTCCAGGTGTTCGGCGACGGCAAGGGCCACGCCATCCATCTCGGCGAGCGCGACTGCTCGCTCCAGCGGCGCCACCAGAAGGTTCTCGAGGAAGCGGGCTCGCCCGTCATCACTCCGGAAGAACGGGACCGCATGGGCGGCATCGTCGCCAGGGCCATGGCCGACATGGGCTATCGCGGCGCCGGCACGATCGAGTTCCTGTACGAGAATGGCGAATTCTACTTCATCGAGATGAACACCCGGCTCCAGGTCGAGCATCCGGTGACGGAGATGATCACCGGCGTCGATCTTGTGCGCGAGCAGATCCGCGTCGCCTGCGGGGAAGGCCTCAGCTGCTCTCAGGACCAGATCCGCTTCCGCGGCCACGCCATCGAATGCCGGATCAATGCCGAGGATCCGCGCACCTTCGCCCCTTCGCCCGGCACGGTAAAACAGTTCCACGCGCCAGGCGGCATGCACGTCCGCGTCGATAGCGCGCTTTACGGCGGCTACCGCATCCCGCCATATTACGATTCGATGGTCGGCAAGTTGATC
>DASVRO010000022.1:0-76686 GCA_036388575.1 Allosphingosinicella sp. | reverse complement strand
CGCAAGCGCTACGACTTCGTGGCGCTCGAGGAGGCAGAGCAGATCGTCGCGTTGGGCGGGGACGGCTTCATGCTCCACACGCTCCACCAGATGCTCCACCGCAAGAGGCTTTGCCCGGTGTTCGGGATGAACCGCGGCACCGTCGGCTTCCTGATGAACGAATGGCGCCTCGACGGCCTTCGCGAGCGGGTCAACAACGCCAAGCCCTTCTCCGTCGCGCCGCTGCGCATGGATGCCCGCACGGTCGCTGGAGAAGAGGTCAGCAACCCGGCGATCAACGAGATTTCGCTGCTGCGCGAGACCAGGCAGACGGCCTGGATCGAAGTGTCGGTCAACCAGCGCGTGGTGATGCCGGAACTCATCTGCGACGGCGTGCTGGTGGCGACGCCCGCCGGCTCGACCGCCTACAACCTCTCGGCGCAAGGCCCGATCCTGCCCTTGGGATCGCGCCTGATGGCGCTGACGCCGATCAGCCCCTTCCGCCCCCGCCGCTGGCGCGGCGCGCTGATCCCGGACGATCTCAACGTCTCGTTCCGGGTGCTCGACCCGGTCAAGCGGCCGGTCTCCGCGGTCGCCGACCAGCTCGAGGTGCGCGATGTCGCGACGGTCGAGGTCTGCGTCGACCGCAGCCAGGCGCTGACCTTGCTGTTCGATCCCGAGCATGCCCTCGACGAGCGCATCGCGATGGAGCAGTTTGCCGTCTGAGCGTGGGGCGCGGCAAACGCTTGCGCGCTTTGAAATCATGCTGCTATAGCGCCGCTCGCCGAAAGGCTGCTCCCCGGTAGCTCAGCGGTAGAGCATCCGACTGTTAATCGGATGGCCGATGGTTCGAATCCGTCCCGGGGAGCCACTCGCGCCATTAGGCGACCAGCATGTGAAGAATTCCCCCATAAGCTGTCAACGAGAGCCTCATAAGCTGTCAACGAAGCCAGTATGGGACCGCCAGGGGGGGTCGGCGCACTGCGCAAACCGGTTACCTTACCGGCCGGCTCCGGCCAGGCGTGTCCCTCGATGACGAATCATGGAACCCAGCCGAAGATCGGTCCGAAACAGGAGTGATTGATTGCTCCGAACCCCGCGCCTAGAAACGCGCCCATGCCCGTTTTCTATTTCCACATCTGCAACGGCGCAGGCTTCACAGAGGACGAAGAGGGACAGGAGCTGCGAGCATCGAGGCTGCCCGCAAGGCCGCCATTGCCGCGGCACGGGACATCATGGCCGAAGAGATGCGATCGGGCGAACTGAACCCCGCTTCGTTCATCGAAGTGGAGGACTCGGCACGAAGCCACCTCTTCACCGTCCAGTTCAGAGAAGTCTACCGCGTCAAAGTGTCGTAGGGCCCACATTTGGCCGCTCTTCTCATCGAACAGATCGCTGACGCGCCGCCAAGAGCCCGGCGATCTCCTGATCCCGGCCTCCGATCCCTCCCCATGGCGCCACCGGCCAGGCAAGGCGTGGCGGCCGTTCATCACGAATGGACCACACTCAGTCGGATCGACCGATGCCGCGCATCTCTACGGGTTCTTGTACTGCGCGCACTCTGCTACGGCATTGGTCAGGGACGATTTTCGCCTCGGCGGGACAACTCCATCGTTGAAACAGCGGTCGCTCGCGCCGCGCCGCCGTACCGACATCGCCGACGGCCGGTGAGGAGCGGCGCCGCCCAGGCTGACAGCTCTCCTTACTTGGCCTTTTGGGACGTAAATTCTCATGCTTTTCTCGCGATTTCTCCGCCTCCCCTCGAACGACATGGCGATCGACCTCGGCACGGTGAACACGGTCGTCTACGTCCGCGGGAAGGGAATCGTGCTCAATGAGCCTTCCGTCGTCGCCCTCGAGACGATCGACGGAGTCCGGCGCGTGAAGGCGGTGGGCCGTGACGCCAAGCTCATGATGGGCAAGACGCCGGCCCACATCCAGGCCGTCCGGCCGCTTCGGGACGGGGTCATCGCGGACATCGATGTCGCCGAGCAGATGATCAAGCACTTCATCGACAGAGCCCATGGAGGGCCCTCCCGCCTCGGGCGTCACCCGGAAATCGTCGTCTGCGTGCCGTCCGGCTCCACCTCGGTCGAGCGCCGCGCGATCCGCGACGCGGCGACGAACGCCGGAGCGTCCAAGGTCTGGCTGGTCGAGGAGCCGATGGCGGCGGCGATCGGGGCCGGGCTGCCAGTGACCGAGCCCGTCGGAGCGATGGTGGTGGACATCGGTGGAGGGACGACGGAGGTGGCCGTCCTGTCCATGCGGGGGCTGGCCTACAGCACCTCCGTGCGGGTCGGCGGGGACAAGATGGACGATGCCATCGCCGCCGCCGTCCGGCGCAAGCACAACCTCCAGATCGGCGAGGCGACGGCGGAACGCATCAAGCTCGAGATCGGGAGCGCCCTTCCTCCCAAAGGCGACGCCGTGACGATTCGTGTGCGGGGGCGACACTTGTCGATGGGAATGCCCCAGGAAATCTTCATCAGCGAGGCCGAGGTCGCTGAAGCGCTCGCCGAGCCGGTGAGCCAGATCATCAGCGCGGTCAGAACGGCGCTCGAGAACACCGCGCCCGAACTTGCCGCCGACATCGTCGACCTCGGGATCGTCCTGACCGGCGGCGGCGCCCTGTTGCGACGGATGGACGAGGCACTGTCACTCGCGACGGGCCTCCCGGTAGCGGTCGCTCAGGATCCCCTGACCTGCGTGGCCATGGGCGCCGGGCGCGCCCTGGAGGATTCCGATTACCGCGGAGTGCTGTCGGAAGCGTAGCATCCTCCTGGGAAGCGGCGCGGCGAAACGGCCATTGAGGCAAAGCGGATACAAATCGCGACTAATTCCCGAGGGATCGGACACATTTGCGGGACGGCTCGGTCTCATATGAGCTGATGCGCCGATGAGGCGCACCACGCACAAGGAGTGAGTTCATGCGTAAACTGATGCTTTCCATCGTCGCGGCTTCGACCGCGTTGACCGCGGTCCCCGCGACTGCGCAGGTGTGGCGCCTGCAGCCCACTGCCCAGCGGGAAATCCGCAGCGACGTCGCCCAGCTGCAAAACCAGATCCAGCGGGCCCAGCAGCGGCGCACGATCTCCCAGCGCGAGGCGACCGGCCTGCGGCGCGAGGCGCAGGGGATCCGGCAGCTGATGAATCAATATTCGCGCAACGGCCTCAGCCGGCAGGAAGTGACCGCGCTCGAAAGGCGGGTCAACCAGCTTCGCCAGCGCCTCCGTCTCGAGCGCCGCGACTGGGACGGGCGTCGAGGCTGAACAAGGATCTGAAAGTGGGACGGGCGTCTCCGCGGAGGCGCCCTTTCTCTTGTCTGCATGTCCGCGCGACCGATACAAATAGCGACATCTTTTGCCCGCGCCGAGGATATCGTCGCGACAACTCCCGTCGATAGCGGTCCTCGAAGACGCGCAGCCCGCGCGCAAGATTCGAGGAATGGCCATGTCCCTGTCCCGCCGCCTGATCGTCGCCGGCCTGCTCGCCGGCGCTCTGCACACGCCGCTCCTAGCCCAGGAAACGACCGCGCCGGCCGCCGCGCCACTGCCGCCCCCGGAGGAACCGGAGGCGGTCGACGTCCCGGCCGAAGGCGAAGTGGAGATCGTCGTCACCGGCTTGCGACTGCGCGGGCAGGTCGACAGCGACATTCCGCCCGAGGTCCAGCTGAGCGAGCAGGACGTCCAGTCCTACGGCGCGGGCTCCATCACCGAGCTGCTCGACGCGCTCGAGCCATTGACCCGCAGCGCCCGCGGGAGGAGCGGCGGCCGGCCGGTCACCCTCGTTAACGGACGCCGGATCTCCAGCTTCGCGGAGATTCGCAATCTCCCTACAGAGGCCATCGAGCGGGTCGACATTCTCCCTGAGGAAGTGGCCCTGCGCTACGGCTACCGCGCCGACCAGCGAGTCGTGAACTTCGTCCTCAAGGCGGCCTACGACGCGGTGACAGCCGCGGTGGAGGGCGGCTTCGCCACCGCCGGCGGCCGCTCGACCTACGGCGCCGAGGCGAACATCCTGCACATCGACCGCGCCGGCCGCTGGAACATCGAGGCTGAATATCAGCATCAGACTCCCCTGTTCGAAAGCGAGCGCGACATCGTCGCAAGCGGCGGCCTGCTCGATGAGCGCCCGTTCCGAAGCCTGCTCGCCGAGAGCGACCGGCTCTCGCTCGGCGGCACGATCAACCGTACTGTCCTGGGGGACGTCTCGGCGACGCTCAACGGCCGGTTGGAAGGCAATCGGAGCCTGAGCTTCATCGGCCTGCCCCCCGCCGGCGGCGAGACGGCGCTCACCCGCGAGACGGATTCGCGCACCGCCCACGTCGGAGTCGCTCTGAACGGCAACGTGCAGCCCTTCCGCTGGGCCTTTACCGGCAATCTCGACTTCGGCCATTCGGAAAGCATCATCGAGACGGGGGCCGAGCCGGTCACCTCCGAGACCTCCACCCGGCTCGCCAATGCCGAACTGCTGGCGACAGGGCCGCTCTTCGAGCTACCGGCAGGTGAAGTCTCGACCAGCGTCCGCGTCGGAGCCGAGCATCAGAGCCTGAGCGGTGAGACGTCGCGCGGCGGCATCGAGCAGGAGCGCGAGCTCTCGCGCGGCCGGGGTAATGTCCAGGCCAGCCTCGACGTGCCGATCGCCAGCCGGCGCCGCGACGTGCTGGCCGCCATCGGCGACCTATCGGTCAACCTCAACGCCGAAGCCGAGCAGCTGTCCGATTTCGGCACCCTCATCACCTTCGGCGCCGGTCTGAACTGGTCGCCGATCGAGGAAGTGCGGGTGATCGCCTCCTTCACCAACGAGGACGGCGCGCCCAGCATGTCGCAGCTCGGCGAGCCGACCGTGCTGGTGCCGAACGTGCGGGTGTTCGATTTCCTGCGCGGCACGACCGTCGACATCGCCCGGCTGGAGGGCGGCAATCCCGACCTGCTCGCCGACAGCCGACGGGTCTGGAAGTTCGGAGTCACCGCCAAGCCGTTCGACGCTACGAACCTGACTCTGCGCGCCGATTATACCAACAGCCGAATCCGCAACCCGATCGCCTCCTTCCCCACGGCGACTCCGGAGATCGAGGCTGCCTTTCCCGAGCGCTTCGAGCGCGATGCGGAGGGCAATCTCCTCAGCATCGACTCACGGCCTGTGAACTTCGAACGCGCCGACCGGAGCGAGCTGCGCTGGGGCTTCAATTATTCGCGCTCGCTTAGCAAAGAGGGAGCTGGCGGAGGCCGGCCAGCCGCGGGCGAAGGTGGCGGGCCCGGCCGGGGCGGGATGGGCGGACGCGGCGGCGGCGGCGGGGCCGGCCGGCTCCAGTTCAGCCTGTTCCACACCTGGCACTTCACCGACGAGATCCTGATCCGCGAAGGGGTGCCGGTGCTCGACCTCCTGAACGGCTCCGCCACGGGCAGCAGCGGCGGTCAGCCCCGGCACGAGATCGAAGCTCAGGCAGGCGTCTCGAAGAACGGGCTCGGCGCGCGCCTCTCGGCGCAGTGGCGCAGCGGAACGAGCGTGAACGGCGCGGCCGACGGCCTCGGTGGGACGACCGGAGACTTGAACTTCTCCGGCCTGACGACGGTCAACCTGCGCCTCTTCGCCAATCTCGACCAGCATGAGTCGCTGATCCGCAAATTGCCCTGGCTCAGCAGCACGCGAGTCAGCCTGTCAGTCAACAATTTGTTCGACAGCCGCCAGCGGGTCACCAACTCCGACCGGCTAACACCGGTCAGCTACCAGCCCGACTATATCGATCCGCTCGGCCGTTCGGTGATGCTGAGCCTGCGCAAGCAGTTCTAAGCCGATGAAAACGTAGTCCAAGCCACCCTCCCTAACGAAAGGAATGAACATGAAGAAGATCATCCTCGCGAGCGCCGCGGCCCTCGCTACTATCGGCGCCGCTTCGGCACAGCCGCCGTCGAAAGAGCTGACTGACATCACCCGAGCCGCGGCGATCGCCGACGCCGAGCAGCGCTTCCGGACGCTCGACATCAACGGCAACGGAAGCCTGGAGGCCGACGAGCTTCAGAAGGCTTCGGACCAGCGTCGGGCGGAGCGCCGTCAGCGCATGGAGCAGCGGCTCGCGCAGATGAGCCTGGAGGAGCGGGCAGGCTTCGAGCAGCGGCGCGCAGAGCGCGCCGGCGGCGAAGACGGAGCCCGGCGAGGCGGGCGCGAGCGCGGCCCGGGTGCCGGCCGCCGCTCCGAGGGCCGCCCGACCACCGTTGCCGAGTTCCGGGCCCAGGCCGAGCAGCGCTTCGACCGGCTGGATCTCGACCGCAACGGCGTGATCACGGCGGCCGAGCAGGCGCAGCTGCGCGCTCAGCGTCCCGGTCGAAGTCAGTAAGAACCGGCCGGCGTTAAGGAGAGGGCGGGCCCAAGGCCCGCCCTTTTCATTGGCTGCTTCCCCTAGCCAAGAGTTTGGACCGTTTAGCGGGCCGGAAGCGCCAGGGTGGCAATGAGGCCGCGTTCGCCGTTCCTGAGGCTGAGGCTGCCGCCATGGCCTTCGGCCACGGCGCCGGCGATGGCGAGGCCGAGCCCCGCACCCCCGGTCGTCCGGCTCCGCGATCCTTCGGCGCGATAGAAGGGCTCGAGGACCTGCTCGAGCTCCTCCTGCGGAAGGCCGGGGCCTTCGTCCTTCACCTCGATGGCGATCGAACCGTCGCGCTGCTCCACCGAAACACGAGCGACGGACCCGTATTTCACGGCATTCTCGACGAGGTTGTTGACGGCGCGGCGGAGCAGCAGCGGCTGCACCATTGCCACGACCCGCTCTCCCGGCTCGAGCTCCGCATTCAGCCCGATCTCCCGCGCTTCCTCGACGACGGCATCGACCAAGGCTCGAACGTCCATATCCCGCGCCGCCTCCCGCGCCCGGCCCGACCGCGCCAGGACGAGGATGTCCTCGAGCATCGCCGCCATTCCGTCGATCATCGCGATCGCCCGCAGGCGGTCCTCCTCGGGCTCGATGCTTTCCGCGCGGATCCGAAACGAGGCCAGGGGGGTGCGCAGATCGTGGCCGATCGCTCCCAGCATTCGGTCCTTTTCGTCGAGCAGGGCCGAAACCCGCTTGTTCATCGCGTTGAAGGCTTCGATAGCGCGGCGCACGTCCGAGGGCCCGCGCGGCTCCACCGGCCGGGGGGCCTCCCGGCCGCCGAACCGCTCGGCGGCTCCCGTAAGATCGCGAAGCGGCCGCACGAGGCGCGCGATGGCGAGCAAGGTGGCGCCGAGGACGATGACGTAGAGCGCCAGCGTCGACCCCGCGAGGCGCGCCGGCAGCCAGGGATCGGCGCGAGGCGCGGCGATCCGGCCGTTGAGCCAGGGCGAGCCGGGAAGGCGGGCGGAAAGGTGGAGCATGTTCACTTCCCGGCCCGGCGGCGGCCCGGAACCCGCCCGCTGCCGGGGCGAACGGCGTTCCAGGGTGCTGCCGGCACGGACTTCCTCGAAAGCCACACCTGTCCGGCGCAGTTCCTCCGTGAGCCGTCGTTCGAGCCCCGAGTCGCGTTCGACTCCGGGCGGCAGCCCGCTTCCCGCGGCCGACCGGAACTCCGCGCCGCGCCGCGACCCGTCCTCGAGGACCGCGAACCGGAATTCGGCGGGCGCCTGGGCGAAGTCCGCGGCGACCGAGGCGAAACGGCCGATGGCGGGCTGCTGGTTCTGAGCGAGGCTGAGCTTCTCGCGCTCGTTGAGGAGGAGGCCGAAATTTATGAGCTGCGCCACGAGCAGGGCCGCCCCGATGAGCAGCGCCATTTGGGCCATGAGGCTGCGCGGAATAAGCCGCTTCACAGCCGCTTTACCTCGGCGGCAAGCGTATATCCGCCGCCCCAGACCGTCTTGATGAGCTTGGGGTCGCCCGGATCGGTTTCGATCTTCTTGCGGAGCCGGCTGATGTGATTGTCCACGCTTCGCTCGAAAGCGGCGAGCTCGCGCCCTTGGGTCAGGTCGAGAAGCTGATCGCGGGTCAGGACCCGCCTCGGATGAGTGACGAAGGCGAAGAGGAGGTTGTACTCGCCGGTGGAGAGGGAAACGGGAATGCCGTCCTCGCCGACGAGTTCGCGCTCGCCGGTCCTCAAAACCCAAGAGCCGAAGGCATAGGCATCGGCATCAGGCGCCCGCTGAGCGGCACCGCCCTCGCTGCGGCGCAGAACGGCCTTGATTCGGGCCAGTAGCTCGCGGGGGTTGAAGGGCTTGGTGACATAGTCGTCGGCGCCGAGCTCAAGGCCGACGATGCGGTCCGTGTCCTCGCTCTTCGCGGTCACTAATATCACGGGAATCTGGGTGGTGGCTCGAATGAAGCCGGCGAGGGAGAGCCCGTCCTCGCCGGGCATCATGATGTCGAGCAAGACGAGATCGATCGCATGGGCGGCGAGCACCTGCCTGGCGGCGGCGGCATTCTCGGCCTTGGTCACCCGCAGGTCGTTCCGGAGGAGATAGGCGGCGAGCGGGTCCCTTATCTCCCGTTCGTCCTCCACCAGAAGAATATGAGGTTCGCCTGCCATTGTCGCTCCCGGAGCAAAAGGACGAGGCCCCGGGGGAGTTCCCCCGAGGCCCTTCATCCAGTCCTTAGAAGGCATTGCCCAGGATCGCACCGATGATGCCGCTGGTGATCGCAACCAGCACGGCGTCATTGCCCGACTGGACGTAGCGATAACCGCGGGGCGCGTCCCTGAGCCCATAAGAGCGCGGGTTCTGGATCACCCGGTAGTCGCGGGCATAGCGGCTGTCGAAACGCTCGCCCTTGCGCCAGTTGCGCGCCTGGACCTGCCGGGTCTTGACGACCTGCCTCGTCCTGACGACCTGCCTGGTCCTGACGGCCTGGCGCCCGTTGTTGCGGACGACGGTCACCTGCTTGCCGCGCTGGACCTGCTCGAAGCGGCCGCGGTCGTTCTGACCGAAGCCCGGCGCGGCCGCGGCGGGCGCGGCGGCGAGAACGGAAGCGGCGGCGGCGGCGAGGATCAACTTCTTCATCTTACGTCTCCTTGAGTGATACGCCGCATCGGGCGTTGAGACGTAGATGAGCCCCGGGTGTCGCTGAGCTATATCGGAAGACAGGCGAATTTGTCGCGAATTGTCGCGGCCGGCGGGCAGCTTTATCGCCACCCGCGGCGCCATTGACGTCGGTGGCGCCCTCGGGGATGCCCATTTCGCGAAGTGCTGTCAGAGCCTTGGGGGTTCGGTCCGCCAAAACCATAACTGGTAAATGCTGCGAAGCCTGCTAAGCAGTTCGTATCACCTGCATTTTCCGCAAGCATCCTGTGACAGAGAGCCTCTAGTGCTCCCGCTTGCACCCGCAAAAGGTGATCGCATTGGACCAGGAATATTGGCTTCGCCGCAAGCGTGAGTCCCTCGCCACGGCCCGTCGAGCAAAGAGCGCGGTGGCCCGACTCATTCACTTCGACCTGGCGGGCCGCTACAGCGTCCGGGCCGCTAACTGCGGCCCATCCAGCTTGAGAAAATCGGCACCATGAGCAGACCGGTCGAGATCGACGAAGCGCAGCTACAGACACTGGTCCCCCGCTTTTATGCCCGGGTGCGCGAAGACGCGCTGATCGGGCCGGTGTTCGACGGCGCGATTGCCGATTGGGACGATCATCTGGAAAAGCTCGTCGGTTTCTGGTCGTCGGTCATGCTGACCAGCGGCCGCTACAAGGGCAATCCGGTTGCTGCGCACATGAAGCACCAGGAAGCGATCACGCCTCCGATGTTCGATCGCTGGCTCGCGCTGTGGACCGAGGTCACGGAAGAGCTCCTGCCTCAGCCGACGGCCGCCGCCCTCCAGCTCAAGGCGGCTCGAATCGCCGAAAGTCTCAAGCTCGCACTGTATTTCCGGCTCCCGCCCGCACCGGATCGGCGTCCTGCGACCGACGGCGTGACGTGAGCCAGCCCTCAGCGCCCACACCATATCGATCGACGCCGGTCTTCGACGAGGTGACCCTGCCGGCGGCGTTGCGCCGCGAACATCGCACCAAGTCCGGCGTATGGGGCGTGGTCCGGGTGCTCGAGGGAGAATTACGACTTTCCTTCCTCGACCCGCCTCGAGTGCTCATTCTTTCCCCCGGCACCCCTGGACTGCTGCTGCCCGATGAGCCGCACTTCGTGGAGCCAGTGGGGAAGGTCCGGATGCAGGTCGAATTTTACGACCGGCCCCCGGAGTTTTGATGGCAAGCCGAACCGGCTCGCCCGGCCATCTGGTTCGATAGACATGGGGGCCCTAGCGCTCCTTCAGGCCGGGGTCGTGCTGGCGATCTCACTGTGGCTCCTGATCGGATGCCCGGCCACCTGGTGGGATCTCGCGCTTCGCACCATCGGCGGCTGGTTACTGTTGCTTGGAGTAGCATTGGCGGGGTTATGGCTCGCATTGCCACTCTCGACCCTGTTCCCTCTCGCCGTATTGATGCTGCTCGCCACCGCTGTCGCGGGCTGGAGAGCGTATTGGACTCCATTGCGGGCAGGCAGGCCCGTCTTCGTCTGGGCCGCCCGGATCGCTGCCGTAGCCGTTCTCGCGCTGGGCGGATGGCTTGCCGTCCCGTCCCTCGCTGGAAGGATGCCGCCCCAAGGCGCCGTAGACCTCCGCTTCCCGCTCAAAGGCGGCGAATATCTGGTCCTGAACGGCGGTGGATCGGAACGGGTGAACGGGCACATGATGACCCTCGAGCCTCGCTACGCCACCTGGCGGGGCGAGAGCTATGCGGTCGACCTGGTCAGGGTCGACGGGCTCGGCTTCCGCACTCACCGCCGGCAGCTGTTCGCGAGCCCGCAAAATCCCGCCGACTATCTCTCCTACGGCGAACCTGTTTACGCCCCCTGCGCCGGCCTCGTGGAGGCCACGATGGAGGAACGAGCCGACATGCCCGTCCCCGTTCGCGACCGGAAGCACATCGAGGGCAATTTCGTTCGCCTGCGCTGCGGCAACCTGATCGCCTTCCTCGGACACTTCCGCCGCGGGGGCGTTGTCGTCCGCACTGGCGACACGGTCGCGGCCGGGACCCTCCTTGGCCAGGTAGGCAACTCGGGCAACTCGGACGAGCCGCACCTCCATGTTCACCTTCAGAGGCCTGCGGGCGAAGGCTCACCTTTGTCCGGAGAGCCCATCCATGTGACCTTCGACGGGCGGTTCCCCGTTCGAAACATGATATTCGAATAAGGCGAGAGCGTGCGGCGATCGAAAATCTCAAGGCGGAAAGCGATCGGCCTGGTGCTTGCAGGAACGGCCTTACTGGGCGCAGGGTCGTCTCCCGCTCCTATCGGCAGGCGGTCCAAGCCTCCCAGCGGCGGGTGTCCGGGGTCAGCCGGATCATCCAGACCCGTGAGGGAAAGCTGGAATACGCGGTCGCCGGCCAAGGCCCGCCACTCCTGATGATCCACGGCACCGGCGGCGGCTATGACCAGGGCCTCAGCTTCGCCGAGGGGATCCGCCAACGTGGGCACCGGATCATCGCTCCTTCCAGGTTCGGATATCTTCGAAGCGACTTCCCTCCCGACCCTTCCTCGGAAAAGCAGGCGGATGTGCTCGTCGAGCTCCTCGATCACCTCGAGATCGGCAAGCTGGCGGTGGCCGGTGGGTCGGCGGGCGCCCTTTCGGCGGTCCAGTTCGCGCTGCGCCATCCGGACCGGTGCGCAGGCCTGGTCCTGTTGGTCCCGGCCGCGAACGTCAGCGGGCGCGACCCGGTGGAGATGACCGCGCTGCAGCGGTCGCTGGTGGAAACGATCTCCGGCTCCGATTTCTTCTATTGGGCGGCCCTCAACACCATACCGGACCGGCTGGTGGACACCCTGCTGGCCACGGATCCCGCATTGCTGCTCAAGGTGGCCCCCGACGAACGACGCCGGGCGTACAGGATCCTGGAGGAGCTGATGCCGATCAGTGAGCGGTCGCGCGGCATGATGAACGACGCGAAGCTCGCAGGCCGTCCCGCACGCGTCGATTACTCGAAGATCGCTGTCCCTACCCTGATCATTTCGGTCGAGGACGATCGCTTCGGTACCGCCGCCACCGCCAGGCACATCGCCGGCCTGGTTCCGGGCGCCAAGCTCACAATCTACCCCACCGGCGGCCACATCTGGCTGGATCACAATGGAGCGATGGCCGACGAGGTGGGATCGTTCGTCGACGAGCTTCGCTCAGCGTAGGTCGCGGCGTGTGGCCCATTGGCCCCGCTGGCCAGTGGCCGGTCGCAGCAGCTCCAGCCCGAGGAACCTGAATGACCGGTCTAAGGATCATTGCCGTCGCAATCCCGGCCGTCGGCGCAGTGGCTGCCGCCATCGCGTTCGGCGCCTATCGAGGCGCCATGAGGGAAGCCGAGCGTGCCTGGAGCTCGGTAGCGGCCGGAGCGCAGCCATCCGGTGAAGTCTTCGACCCTGCTTCGGTCAGGGAGCTGCCGGAGATCGCCCGCCGCTATTTCAACCACGCCATCGCGGCCGGCACCCCTTTGAAGAGCGTAATCGAGCTCGAGATGCAGGGCACCTTCGTCCTCGGGGACAAGGACAGTCAGCAGATCTACGCAATGACGGCGCGCCAGATCCTGCGGCCGCCTTCGGACTTCGTCTGGCTCCCGCAGATGAAGAACGGCCTGATGCGCATCTCCGGATCCGACGCGCTCGTGGACGGCAAGGGCTGGAGCCGCTTCTGGCTGATGGGGCTGGTCCCAGTCGCCAACGCGCAAGGATCTCTGGACATCGCTCGTTCCGCAGCTTTCCGCTCGGCGATGGAATCCATCTGGGTGCCGCCCAGCCTGCTTCCCCGAAACAAGGTCCTATGGGAGCAGACGGGACCCGACACCGCCCGGGTGCGCCTCCAGCAGACCGATCCGGAGATCGCCCTCGATCTCACGCTCGGCGCCGACGGCTCGGTGCGCGAGATTGTCGGCCAGCGATGGTCCAACGCGAACCCGCAGGGCATTTTCAAGCTCCAGCCGTTCGGGGGGAGCGTCACGGCCGAGCGGACATTCGGCGGCTATACGATCCCGAGCCGCCTGGAAGTGGGTAACCACTATGGGACAGGGGACTATCTACCGTTCTTCCGCGCAGAGCTCGTCAGCGCCGCCTTTCATTAGGCGGCAGGATAAGCGAGGCGGAGGGACTCACGGCCGCCTCATGCGGGCTACGATCATCACGAAAAAGGCCGTCGACCAGCCGATCAGGATGATTCCGTTGATGCCCTCGATCGCCGAAACCAGCCGCCACTCCTCGGCCATGGCAGCGTCGTCGTAGCCGATCGCGCCGTAGGTGGTGGTCGAGAAATAGACGGCGTTGCGAAGCCCGTCGACCGCGCCGATCGCGTCGTAGAGGAAGGCGTAAAGCCAGATTTCCGTCCCGTGCAGCGCGATCAGGCTGAGGATCACGACCAGCGTGGTGGCGAACCCCCGCACTGAAAGCGGGTGAATGTGCGCCGCCGCCTCCTCTCGTTCCTCCAGCCGAAGGAGACGCGCCACCGAATAGAGGCCGATGGCGTGGATGAGGACGGTGAGCAGCACCATGGCGGTCGCGACCGCCAGCTCGCCGATCACGAGCTCACCGTCGGCTGCCGTCGGCCGAAGTCGCCTCCCACCGCCGCTGGGAGAAAGCCATGGCGACCAGGCCGGCGCCGGCGACGGCGAAGCTGATCGCCAGGAGGATTCCGAAGCTCGACACCGCTTCGCTGGTCTCGTTGAACATGAGAATGGCGATAGTCGCCATCGGCAGGCCGATCAGCAAGGTCAGGCCGAGGCCGAGGTCGGTAACTCCCCGGAGCACCAGCCAGAACCAGCTCCGGCCGTAACCCGCCCGAGCCTGGATTCCCACGTCGAGGGAAATCATTCCCCTCAGGATGAGCCAGATCATCGTGATCGTGGTCAGCGGGAACAAGCCCTTCCAGCCGCTGAAGATGAAGAGGATCCCGGCCAATATGGTCAGGACCCCGGAGCCGAGCGTCAGCTTGCCGAGGAGGGTCCGATGGGCGCCCCACCCCAGCGCGAACTCGGCCACGCCGCCCGCAAGGAGCATCCAGCCGACCGATTCCGCCAGCGGCCGGCCTTGGATCAGCGGCAAGGCAATGGCGGCCGCAGCGATCAGTATTTTGAGGATGCCGCACGCAAGGGTCGCCTCCCAGGAAGCGGCGGCCAGCTGCCTGGGCGGGACCGCGACCTCGGGCGAATCGATCGGGCTTCCTGAAACGGTTCCGGGCCCCGTCATGCCGCTAACGGCAGACGGGGGGAGAAAGTCGCCCGGGTCACGCCGACCGTCAGCCCGTCGGGGCCCGACACCTCCTCGATCTGCGCCTGGAGCTGCTTGGCCAGCGCTCCGACGATCGCCGTTCCGAGGCCGCTGGAGCGGGTCGCCGGGGCGGTGCGCCCGCTGCCGTTGTCCGAGACGCTGAGCTTCCAATCCCCTTCGTCCACCTCGAACCGAACGATGATGCGGGCTCCGGCGCGGGCGGTCGGGAAGGCGTATTTGATGGCGTTGATGATCAGTTCGGTGACGATGAGGCCGAGGCTCACCGCGTGGCTGGTCTGAAGCGTCCCTTCGTCCGCGACCACCTCGATCTCGATCCCCTGGTGCGGACCGATCATGGAAGCGGCCAGGCCGGCGCTGAGCTTGGTCAGATAGGCGCCGATTTCGATATGGTCGATGCCGTCGGAGGCATGGAGGTGGCTCTGAACGGCGGCGACCGACATCACCCGCTGGTGGGCGTCGCGCAGCTCGTCGCGGGTCTCCTCCGAGGCGACCGCGCCCGCCTTCAGCAAAAGGATGCTGGCGATGATCTGGAGGCTGTTGGCGATCCGATGCTCCATCTCGCGCAGCAGGGTCTGGTGCTGGGCGAGCAGCTCCTTCGTATGCTCGAGCAAAGCCTCCTTCTCGCACTCGATCGCACGGCGCTCCGTGATGTCCTTGAAGGAGAGCAGGATTGTCGGCTTGGCGCTCTCTTCGTAGCGCACCAGCCGAGCGCCGAGCAGCATCGTTCGACGGCCCAGGTCCGGATAATCCTGCTCGAGCTCGAACCCGTTTATCGACGAGTGATCGCGAAGCACCGTCTCGAGCCCGCGCCGAAGCGCGGGGACGTCCCACTGGCCTTCGCCGAGTTCGAAGAAGAAGCGCCCGTGAGTGTGTTGCGGGTCCGCCTTGAAGATCTCGTAGAAGCAGCGGCTGCCGGCGAGCACCCGAAGCTTGTCGTCGAGCACGAGGAAGGGTTCGGGAAATGTTTCGACAATCGCCAGCGCAAGCGTCTGGGCATCGGCGAGGCTGTCGAACTGCTGCATCGAGCCTGCTCCAAGCGGCGGGAGCATGTCGAATCTCTCAGTCGGCGGCGCGCCAAGACAGGGGCCGGCGATGGCGGCAGCATACATGTTTGTCGCGAACTATGTAACTTATATCAATACGAATGCGCTTTGTCTTTGAACTAAAGGAGATGCGGGCGGTTGATGAGGTACCGTCGGATCGCTTCTGGGCTCCTTGCGGCTGAGAGACGTCGCGCTCCCGCTCACCACGGGAGAAACGGCGTGCACGCGCTCATCATCGAGGACGAGCCCTTCATATCCCTGGCGATCCAGGACGTGCTCGCGGACAATGGCTGCACGTCGTTCGATCTCGTCTCCTCGTTCGACGCCGCGGTTGCGGCGGCGACCCGGCGCTGTCCGGACCTGATCACGGCCGACGTCCGCCTGGCGCCCGGCAACGGAGTCGACGCCGTGGAGGCGATCTGCGCCGCCAAGCCTATTCCGGTGATCTTCGTGACCGGAAGCGGCGCGGAGCCGCGCGAGCGTTGTCCTGACCACATCGTGATCGACAAGCCATTCACCGTCGCCCAGATCGCCGAGGCGGTGCGCAAGCTCACGCAACCGGGCTCATGGGGGGTGCGCAACACCTGAATCATCACCCCGGGCTTGACCCGGGGTCCATCTTCTTGCCGACGTCTGCGAGAAGAAGATGGATGCCGGATCAAGTCCGGCATGACGACTGATGCAGACTTGGCGCTCTCATGCGTAAGCGGCCGTCTGGGTTCGTGCCTGCATTGAGACCGGACGGCATTCTCTCGATGGCAGTGACGTAAGAAGGAACGCCGACGCCCATCGCCCGTTGCCCGGCCGCCTTCGCGATCGGCCGGAGGCTGTAAGGGAGGACGATCATGCTCAGGCTCGATGCTGGACGGTAGCGGAAGCGGAGTCGCGCCGGTTGCTGCCGCCGGCCGCGATCCCGGGCGCCCGCCCTGGCGCAAGCTGCTCCGGGAGGCGCCGGCGGCCGCGCGCCTGCTCCTGGCGCAGCTTCGAAAGCCGCCGTTCGCCGACCCGTCGGCAGGCTCCGGAAAGCCGGTGCTCGTCCTGCCCGCATTCCTCGCGAACGATATCCCCACCGCGCTGCTTCGGCGGACGCTTCGAGCCAACGGCTTCCGGGCCTATGGCTGGGACAATGGCCTCAACCTGGGTGCCCGGCGCGACCTGCTCGACCGCCTGGGCAGGCGGCTGGACGAGGTCGTCGAGGATGCCGGCGGCCCGGTGGCCCTGATCGGCTGGAGCCTCGGCGGGCTCTACGCGAGAGAGCTGGCGAAGCGGCGCCCGAAGGACGTGGCGCTGGTGATCACGCTGGGCACTCCCTTCTCGGTCGACCTGCGTCGCAACAACGCATGGAAGCTCTACGAGCTCATCAACGACCATCCGGTCGACGACCCGCCGCTTCCGGTCGAGGTCGATGCGAAGCCGCCGGTGCGCACGATCGCGGTCTGGTCCCGGCGCGACGGGATCGTCGCGCCGGCAAGCGCCCAGGGCGCCGAAGGCGAGGTGGACGAGACGATCGAGGTCCGGTGCACCCACAACGAGATGGTCAGCGATCCGGAACCCCTGGCGCTGATCGTATCCTTGCTGACCACCCGGTTCAGCCACGCCTGAGCCGAAGCGCCGCCTGATAGATAACTCCGAGGCCTCGCCGTTATTTTGACGGGCGGCGCAACTATTGTGCACCGCAACACGTTTCCGGATGCCCAATTGCGCGAAGCCCGCGCCTTCCAGCACGAGTGCCTTTCATGACCACCCCCATCGCCGCCAGGAACGACAAGTCGGACAAAGCCCGGGGACGCCCCTCGCGTGGCCCGGCGCTATGGCAATGGGGTGCGGCGGCGGCCGCCACGGCGGCGCTCGGCACCGCGGCCTTCAACGGGATCAGGGCCCGCCGCGCCGAACAGGACAATCCGCCGCTCGGCCGGTTCCTCGACGTCGACGGGGTGAAGCTCCATTATCTCGAGAAGGGCGAGGGGCCGGTCGTCATCCTCCTCCACGGCAACGGCACGATGATCGAGGACTGGCTGGCGTCGGGCGTCTTCGAGCGCCTGGCCGAGACGAACCGGGTGATCGCCTTCGATCGCCCGGGCTTCGGGCACAGCGGCCGTCCCCGCAACGTCGTCTGGACTCCGGCCGCCCAGGCGCGGCTGATCGCCTCCGCTTTGTCGTCGCTCGGCGTGACGGACGCAATTGTGGTGGGCCACAGCTTCGGAGCCATGGTCGCGGTCGCCCTCGGCCTCGATCATCCCGAGGTCGCGGCCTCGCTGGTGCTGATCGGCGGCTATTATTATCCTTCGGCCCGCCTCGACTCGGTCCTCGCCGCCGCGCCCGCGGTGCCGCTTCTGGGTGACGTGATCCGCTTCACGGCATCGCCGCTCCTCGGGGCGGCGCTGAAGAAGGGCATGGAGAGGCAGATTTTCGCTCCCGCGCCGATCTCCGCCGGCTGGAGCGACGCCTTCCCGTTCGAGATGACGCTGCGGCCTTCCCAGATCCGCGCGGCCGCGGCGGATGCGGCGATGATGGTGCCGGCGGCTGCGTCGTCTTCGCCGCGCCTCGCCGAGTTGCGGCTGCCCGTGACCGTCATCGCGGGAAGCGGCGACAAGGTCGTCGCACCCGCCGGGCAGTCCGAGCGGCTGGCCGGAACCCTTCCGCAAAGTCGCCTGATCATGATCGAGGGCGCCGGCCATATGGTGCACCACACCGCCGCCGACGAAGTCGCCCATGCTGTTCGAGGCGAGGCGGCGCGCCCGAGCTAAACAGCGGGGCATTTCGACAGTGGCGACTCGAGCCGTGGCCGACCTCGCGCTGTTCGTCGGCTCGGCGCTCCTCGTTCGTAAACGGGAGGAGCAGGCCCGTCGTGCCATGGAGGAGCAGGAGACGGTCGCCGAGGAGATGGGCCACCCGCTCAATAATCTGTTCGCGGTGACCGAAGGGATGATCCGCGGCAGCGCCCGGAGCGCGGAGGGCCCAGCAGCCATGGCGGAGGCGCTTTCAGGAAGGCTTCACGCTTTGGCAAGCGCCCACTCGCTGGTCCGCCGGAAGGTGAACGACAGCGGCATCATCCCGGATGAGAAGGATCTCGGCGACCTCGTTCGAGCCGTCCTCAGTCCGAAACGCTCCGGACATGCGGCCTCTTGGGCGCTCTGGTCCGAGAAAGCCAATGCGCCGGCGTCCGCTTGGGGGCCGCCGAAAGCATTGGGCTGGCCCTGCTACCGCCCGGACGCAGGGAAAGCAGGCTTGCCTCGCAATGCCCTGCGGCCGCCCCATATAGGCCTCATCACCTTGCCCCTTCCGCAAGCGTCCCGTGACAGAGAGACCTTTGCGCTCCCGCTTGCCGGAATGGGTGATAGCCATGGACCTCGAACAACAACGTGCCGAGGCTGGCGGAGGCCTTGAGCCCGCTTTCGACATCGGCACCGAGCTGACCACCTGCTCCGGCTTGACCATCCAGGTCAGGAGCGCGGACGAAACCGACGAGGCGATGCTCGCCGAGTTCTTCACGCACGTGACCCCTGAGGACCTGCGCTTTCGCTTCCTTTCGGCGATCCAGAATGTGGCGCACGCCCAGCTGGCGCTTCTCACCCAGGTCGACCATCGCCGAGTCGAGAATTTCCTGGCGTTCGACATCGTCACCGGGTGCCTGCTGGCCAGCGCGATGCTTGCGATCGAGGACGACGTCGAGCGCGCGGAGGTGGCCGTCGTCATCAGGTCGGATTTCAAGAACAGGGGCATCGGCTGGAGCCTGCTCGACCACGCCGCGGCGCAGGCGGCGGCGATGGGCGTCAAGACGCTGCAGGCGATCGAGCTTCCGGACAATCGAACCGCGATCCGGGTCGAGCTCGACATGGGGTTCACCTCCCGTCCCTACCCGGGCGACGCCACCCTCACGCTCCTCGAAAAGTCGCTCGCGGGGGTTGGACCGGAGGCCACCGAGAGGTCGGCCGCGTGATGGCCAGTGCTTCAAGCGCTTCCGCCAGCTGCGTGGTGCAGCCATGAACGTCATGGCGCCCCTGCTGATCGAGAACCGGACCTTCGACGAAATCGGGGTCGGCGAGAGCGCCAGCGTCACGCGCACCCTCACCGAGCAGGACATCCAGCTTTTCGCGCTAGTTTCCGGAGACGTGAACCCGGCCCACGGCGAGTCATCACCACCATCGCCCGTCGGCAGCATGTCACGCGCAACGTCAATCGCGCGGTCGACGCCCGCCGGACCCTCGGCGACCGCCTGGGGACCGGGTCGCAGGATAATCGGCGGAAATTCAACCAGATCAGTCACTTATATCTCGCCGGCCAAGCCAATCCTTACCTGGGTGAATGACGCCGGCGGCGGCGATGCTATTCCACGGGCACATCGAGGGAGGGCGAAATGAACAGCAAGGACTATCATTATCATCTGGAACGGGCGCGCGCGGAGATGGACTGCGCCTACCGCGCCACGGACCACGCAGCGGCCGCCGCGCACATGAAGCTTTCGGCGTTGCACATGGACCGGATCCGCATCGCCAAGGCTTCTGCCGAGCCGGATTATCAGGTCCTGCAAAAGGCCGTCGGCCGGGGCCGATAGCCGATCGCGTCGGCCGGCGGCGGTCAGCCGCGCAGCGCCCGCATCGACCGCGCGAAGCTGCGGCACTGCGGAGTCGACCGCCCGCTGCGCTGGCAGAACAGCCGCATCGTCTTCGAGTGCTTGCGCGAGTAGCGCTTCACCTCCCGCGCCGACGCCGAGGCCAGACGCTTCGAAGCGCTGCTCTTCGCCGCGGCCGCAGTCCGCCGGACAGGCGGATCGGCCGAAGGCCTCGGCTCGGAGGTGGACGCGGCCGGCGTCGTCGCCGCCGGCGCTGCTGCGGCCGCGAAACTTGGCTCCGGGGAAGCCTCGGCGACCGTCTCAACGGCGGCCGGAGAGGCTTGCTGTCGCGGCGCGCTCATCGGGCCTGGCGACGAGCTCATGCCGGCCAAAGCGGATCGAGCCGCGGCCGGGGGCGAGGCATCGGGCGCTCCGCGATCGAGGACGGCGGCGGCCCCGAGCGTCGCCGCGATCAGCGCGCCCGCGGCCAGGGCGGCGCGAACCGCCGGCCGGGACGGCTTCGAAGGACGGTCCGCGCCGGCCGGGCCGGGCGCCGCCGCCGGCGCCTGCCGCGCCGTCTTCCCGGCACCGTCTCTCGGCCCGCACAGCCGCTTTATGTCGGCGAGGATCCGCTGCCAGCCGAGGTGGAACGGCTGCCCGCGCCAGCCGGAGAGGAGGACGACCGGACTGACCTCTCCGCCGACGGCCGGCTCGATGCCGTCGACCGAGACCTCGATGAGGTTCGGGCGCCGACGGGCTTCGCCGAGCCCCTCCCCGGCCATGGCGGCGGAGACGAGGCTGCGCGACCAGATCAGCAGCAGGACGCCGGCGTCGCGGCCTTGCGCGGTGAGGTCGGGGAAGCCCTGCGGATCCGCCAGAGCCTTCCGCTCCACCGTATATCCGGCCGCCTGGACCGACTCGGCCAGGCGCACCGCGGCTTCCGTCTTTTCCGCTGGGTAGAGCAGGCGAACGTCGACCATCGCAGCGCCAACGCGCAAGCGCTCGAAAGGCTCATCCCGGCAAGGGATTTTCGCCGCTCAGCGCCGCTTCTTCGCCTTCGCCTTCGGCAGCGGCTGCATCACCTTGGCGAGGACGATTCGCGCGGCCCGGCGGCCGATCTGCTCGCCGGCCTCGTTCGAGAAGCGATAATGGACTCCGCCGTAGATGCGCGAATCGGAGACTTCCCGGGCCCATTCGTCCCAGGTCGGATGCGCCTGCACAACCGAGGTCGGGATCGCCTGCGACATCACCCTGACGCCCCCCGCCGGCCGGTTGCCGGTCTCCGCGGTCATCACCTCGGCGATCGCCGCGGCGACGGTGCAATGGCCGCACGGATATTCCGAGAAATTCGGAGTCGGCAGCAGCGGCATCCAGCCGGCATCGGCCTGCGTCGAATCGTTGCCGTCGCCGGCGCCGTTCCGGATCGCGGTGATCGGCCGCCAGAAATTGTAGTGGAGCTTGGCCGCGACCATCGCGTGCGCGGCATCGTCGAAGGCCATCTGGTAGACGGCGAACATCCGCGCGTTCTGGACCGGAGTCCGGCCCGGCGCGTCGGCGACCTGACGCATCGAGGGCATGGTGTCGAAGGCCTGGCGATAGCGCGCGACCAGCGTCTGGTAGGGGGTGCGCTCGGTGCTGGCGCGGGCGCCCAGGCGCCTGACCTCGTCATAATCCTTCGCCCAGCGCGGGCTTCCCAGCGCCACCGGCGGCGGCGGCCGAAGCGCCTCGAAGCTCGGCGCCGCCCACGGCCGGAACGCGACCCAGTGCGGCTCGAGCGAGGGCAGCGACGCTCCGATCCACTCTCCTGCCGTCGTGCGCGGGCGGTAGGGCTCCTGAGGGATGGACGGGTCGATTCCGCCTGCCGCGATCGCCGCGGCTGCGGCTTTTTCGCCGAGCGCCTTTCCGGCCTCGCGCGCTCGCTCGTCCCTGATGCCCGCCATGGCGAGCGTATAGCTGTCGTCGAGCGCGGTCTTCGAAGCCGGGTAATGGTGGACGAGTACCTTGTAGGCCGCCGTCGCCGCGGCCGCGTCCTGCGACGCGGCCCCGTCCGCCACCTCGAAGCCGAGATAGGATTGGTAGCGCCGGTCGATCGCGTTCAGCGCCTCGAACATGGCGAGGGCGGCGCGGGTGCTGGCCCGCATCTGCTCGGGCGTCTGGGGGGAGGGAGCGGCCTGGGCGGCCGCGTTGAGCCGGCCGGCGAGGTCCATCCACTCGCAGACGGTATCGGCCGAAGCCGGCGCCGCGAGACCCGCCGCCGCTACGGCGGCCATCATCCGGTAGATCCGTCGCATAGTCTTTCTCCTTTTCACGATCTGCGTATTGGAGTATTACATAGGCAACACACCTTTGACATGATCCGGGAGGACAAAGGGATGATTGCTGGTTGCATCGACAAAATGCGCCGCGACTCCTGCGGCGGCTGCGAGCGGCGCGACGCCTGTGCCGAGCTCTTCCCGTTCCTGTTCAAATCGCGCGGCCGAACGGCGCCGCGCGCGGGCGAAGCGGCCGCCCCGCGCGGCGCGTTCCTCTCCTTGCTCGGAGAGGTCGCCAAGGCGTTCGAGGGTCACGCCGCGAAGCGCGCTGCGGCGCCGAGGGCGAGCGTCTTCCAGGCGGAGGTCGAGCGGCGGCTGGAGCCGCTGCTCGCCTCCGGCGAAGTGGGGATCGAGCGAGTCGCCCGCGACCTCGGCTACAGCCGCCAGACCCTCTACCGCCGGCTCAAGGCCGAAGGGGTCACCTACGAACAGCTGCTGGACGGCTTGCGGCGGCGGCTGGCCCTGCGCTTCATGCGCGAGGGCCTTTCGGTGAAGGACGCGGCCTACCGCCTCGGCTTCTCCGATCCGGCGGCCTTCTCGCGCGCCTTCAAGCGCTGGACGGGGAACAGTCCGAGCGACATGCGCACCCGGCATTGACGCCGGTGGCGCCGGACGGGCGCTTCAGTCCGCGTCGTTGCGCAGCAAAGCGGCCGGCTCAGCCGCGCCGTCGTCGCTGCCGCCGCTGCCGCCGCTGCGCGACCATTTGAACAGGGCGTAGGCGCCCGCTCCCACCGCCGCGGTGACCGCGATCTTCTTCGCGAGCCCCTGCTTGTTGTGCCTCCACTCGGAGCGGATGCCCATCTCGGCGGGAATGTTCGGGATCTTCGCGCGGGCAAGGTCCTGCACGACCCCCTCGACGACGTTCACCCGGTCGGCGCCCATCAGCATCAGCCAGTGGAGCCAGTTCGACTCGCTCCACCGGAAGGCGGCGCGGCGGATCATTCCGCTGACGCCCGACGGCGGCGTCGAGGTGCCGAAGACGGCCGGGCGCCTGACGTGCTCGATCGACTGCAATATCTCGACGTCCGACTGCTGCACCGGCGGGCGAACCCACTGGCCGCTATGGTCGTCGTTCGAGCGGTCGCGATATGGATAGGTGGGGTCGTTCTTCGGGTCGGCGTCGACTCCCCAGCCGGCGATGGTCGAGACGTCGATGGACGTCCCGCGGTTGGCGATGGCGGTGCGTTCGTCGGTCATGGTCGCTTCCTCAGCCATTGGGCACCAGCACCGGCTTGATGCAGCCGTCGAGCTTGGCGGCGAAGATGTGGTAGGCGTCGGCCACCTCCTCGAGCGGCATCCGGTGGGTGATGATCCCCTTCGGGTTCAGACGTCCCTCGCGGACATGGTCGATCAGCTTGGGCAGGTGCCGCTTCACCGACGCCTGGTTGGCGCGCAGGGTCAGGCCCTTGTTCACGACGTTGCCGATCGGGATCATGTTGCCGGTCGGCCCGTAGACCCCGACGATCGAGACGATGCCGCCCTTCTTGACCGAGTTGATCGCCCAGTGGAGCGGTATGGCGTTGCCGGCCTCGAGCTTGAGCTTGTTGCCGAACAGGGTCTGGAGCGCGTTGCCGACCGCATCGCCGCCGACCGCGTCGATGCAGACGTCGGCGCCGAGGCCGTCGGTGGTCTTCTTCATGAACACGACGAGGTCGTCGAGCTCGCGGAAATTATAGACCTCGGCCGGGCAATAGGTGCGGGCGAATTCGAGCCGATAGTCGAGATGGTCGATGACGATCACCCGGCCGGCGCCGAACAGCCAGCAGCAGCGCGCGGCCATGATTCCGACGGGGCCGGCGCCGAACACGACGACGGTGTCGCCGCGCTGTATGCCGCCCATCTCGGCGGCCTGGTAGCCGGTCGGAACGACGTCGGTGAGCAGCACCGCGTCGTCGGGATCCATCCAGTCCGGGATGATCGTCGGGCCGAAGTCGGCATAGGGAACGCGGACATATTCCGCCTGGCCGCCGTGATAGCCGCCGGCGGTGTGCGAATAGCCGAAGATGCCGCCGACCGCGGTCGCGCTCGGGTTGGACTCGTGGCAATTGCCGTAGAGGCCCTGCTTGCAGAAATGGCACTGGCCGCAGGCGATGTTGAACGGGACGAGGACGTGGTCGCCCGCCTTGAGATTCTCGACCGCGGAACCGACCTCCTCGACGATGCCGCAGAATTCATGGCCGAAGGTCATTCCGACGCGCGTGTCCGGCACCATGCCGTGATAGAGATGGAGGTCCGATCCGCAGATGCACGAGCGGGTCACCCGGACGACCGCGTCGCGGGGATGCTCGATCGTCGGCATCGGCTTTTCTTCGAGACGGACCCTGTAGGGGCCCCGGTAATCCATGGCCAGCATCGGCGGCTCCTTCGCTTTTGCGGTTTGCCCCTCAACAGGGTCCTGCCGGGATGGTTCCGGGTGGAAGCGACGAAAAGCGGACCGGCGCGGCGAAGTCGGATCGTTCCAGTAACGAGTTGAAACGAGGCCGTTTCCGGTCGGGTGTCCCGGAACCGCCATGCCTCCACGCGGGTTCAGCCGGCGAGTTCCACATAAGGAGGCCGTTATGGCGACGAAGACCCAATCCAGCCAAAGCAGCAAGTCGCGCTCCGGCAGCAACGGCGGCTCGACGACGCGCGACAGCGAAGGCCGGTTCACGAGCGAGCGCAGCGCCTTCTCGTGGGGCGGCGGCAATGCCGGCGTCCTCGCCGGTGCCGCGATCGCCGGCGCCGCGGTCGGCATCGCCGCCAATTTCGGCCGCAAGTTCCTGATGCAGATGCCGGCCGCGGCCGCCGGCGACTGGTTCGACGCGCTCAAGGCCGAGCATGCGGCGACTCTCGCCGTCTTCGACAAGATCGAGGCGACCAACGACAGCCAGACCGCGATGCGGACCACGTTGCTCATGAAGCTGAAATACGCCCTTACCAAACATGCGCACGAGGAAGAGAGCATCATCTACCCGGCGCTCAGGCAGGCCAATTCCGCCCACGACGCGGACGCGCTCAACGCCGAGCACGGCTATGTGAAGACCTATCTCTACGAGCTCGAGAATCTGCGGAAGGACAGCCCCGACTGGCTGGCCCGGGTCCGTGATTTCCGCGCCATGCTCGAGGAGCATATCCGGATGGAGGAGGACGAGGTCTTCCCGGCCTTCAAGCAGGTCATGAGCGAGGAACAGAATGCGAAGCTGACCAGCCTGATGAACAGGGAAGGCTTCAAGATGGCGTGACGGAGACACGCCGGACCGCTCCCGTCATCCCGGCGAAAGCCGGGACCTCGGGGAGAAAGCTCCGGCGCGGGCCTCGCCGCGATCCCGGCTTACGCCGGGATGACGAAATAGGGCCGGCGGGTTCCCCTCCCCGCCGGCCCTTTCCTTTTATGCCAGCTGTCCGTGGCAGTGCTTGAACTTGAGCCCGGAGCCGCACGGACAGGGCGCGTTGCGGCTGACCTGGGGCAGGTCCGCCTCGGCGATCTCGAAGGAGCCGGCCGGCATTTCCGGCCGGGCGCTCTGCAGCGGCGGAAGCCTCGACAGGATGGCGCCGGTGCCGGCATCGATGTCCGCCGTATCGTCCTCGCCGGTGAACGGGTCGATATGGTGGGTGATGAAGTCGGGCAGGCCCTGCATCTCCGGAAACTCGTCCTCGGGCGGCGCCAGGGTGAAGGTGGCGCGGCTCAGCGTGCGGGTGACGTCCTCGCGGATCGCGGCGAGCATCCTCTCGAACAGCTGGAAGGCTTCGTGCTTATACTCGTCGATCGGCTTGCGCTGGGCATAGGCGCGCAGGTGGATGACCTGGCGGAGCGCGTCGAGCATCGCCAGATGGTCCTTCCAATGCTGGTCTAGCGACTGGAGGAGGATGCTCTTCTCGATCTGGATATAGGTCTCGGGCGGAAGCGCTTCCGCTTTCTCCGCGACCGTGGCGTCGGCCATCGCCTGGATGCGCTCGAGCAGCATCTCGGGGTCGACCGCTTCCTCCTTCAGCCAGTCGTCGATCGGCGGCTGGAGGCCGAAGACGGTGTCGACCCGCTCCTTGAGCAGCGGGATGTCCCATTGCTCGGGATAGGTGTTGGGCGGGCAGGCCTCGCCGACGATCGTGTTGACCGTCTCCGCGCGCATGTCCTCGACCACGTCGTTGACCGTGGCGGCGTCCATGATGTCGGCGCGCTGCTCGTAGATGACCTTGCGCTGGTCGTTCATGACGTCGTCATATTCGACGACCTGCTTGCGGATGTCGTAGTTGCGCGCCTCGACCTTCTTCTGGGCGGTCTCGATCGCCTTTGAGATCCAGGGGCTGACGATCGCCTCGCCGTCCTCCAGATTCTTGTTCATCAGCCGGGCGAACATCGTCTGCGGCCCGAAGATGCGCAGCAGGTCGTCGTCGAGGCTGAGATAGAAGCGCGACAGGCCGGGATCGCCCTGGCGGCCGGAGCGGCCGCGAAGCTGGTTGTCGATGCGGCGGCTCTCGTGGCGCTCGGTGCCGAGCACGAACAGGCCGCCGGCGGCGATGACGCGCTGCTTCTCCTCCTCGACCTCCTGCCTGATCCGCTCGATCGCGACGTCCTTCTCGGGGCCGTCCTCCAACTCGGCGAGCTCGTCGCCGACCCGGAACTCGACGTTGCCGCCGAGCTGGATGTCGGTGCCGCGGCCGGCCATGTTGGTGGCGATCGTCACCTTGCCGAGGCGCCCGGCCTGGGCGACGATATGGGCCTCCTGCTCATGGAAGCGGGCGTTCAGGACCGAATGGTCGACGCCCTCCTTGGCCAGGAACTCGCCGAGCAGCTCGGACTTCTCGATCGACACGGTGCCGACCAGCACCGGCTGGCCGAGCTCCTGCTTCTCCTTGATCGACTTGGCGATGGCGGCGAACTTGTCGTTCTGGTTCTTGTAGAATTCGTCGTCCTCGTCGACCCGCTTCACCGGCAGGTTGGTCGGGATCGTCACGACGTTCATCTTGTAGATGTCCCAGAACTCGGCGGACTCGGTCGCCGCGGTGCCGGTCATTCCGCCGAGCTTGGGATAGAGGCGGAAATAGTTCTGGAAGGTGATCGAGGCCATGGTCTGGTTCTCGGGCTCGATCTGGACGCCCTCCTTGGCCTCGACCGCCTGGTGGAGGCCGTCGGACCAACGCCGGCCCTCCATCATCCGGCCGGTGAACTCGTCGATGATGACGACCTTGCCGTCCTTGACGATATAGTCGATGTCCCGCTTGAACATGACGTTCGCCTTCAACGCCTGGTTGAGGTGGTGGACGACCAGGGTGTTCTCGTAATCGTAGAGGTTGGAGCCGAACAGCAGCTCGGCGTCCTCGAGCAGGCGCTCCATCTTCTCGGTGCCGTCCTCGGTGAGGACGACCGAGCGCTGCTTCTCGTCGACCTCGTAATCGGCCGGCTCGAGCCCCTTCACGATGGCGTCGACGCGCATGTAGAGCTCGGACTTGTCGTCGGTCGGGCCCGAGATGATCAGCGGGGTCCGCGCCTCGTCGATCAGGATCGAGTCCACCTCGTCGACGATTGCGAAATTGAAGAGGCGCTGGACCATCGACTCGCGCTCGTACTTCATGTTGTCGCGCAGATAGTCGAAGCCGAACTCGTTGTTGGTGCCGTAGGTGATGTCGGCGCCATAGGCCTCGCGGCGCTGATAGTCGGCGAGGTTGGGGACGATGACGCCGACGGTCATGCCGAGGAAGCGGTAGATCTGGCCCATCCAGTCGGCGTCGCGGCGGGCGAGATAGTCGTTGACGGTGACGACGTGGACGCCCTTCCCTTCGAGCGCGTTCAGGTAGACGGCAAGAGTCGCGACGAGGGTCTTGCCCTCGCCGGTGCGCATCTCGGCGATCTCGCCGCGATGGAGGACGATTCCGCCGATCATCTGGACGTCGTAATGGCGCTGTCCGAGCGTGCGCCTGGCGGCCTCGCGCACCGTGGCGAAGGCCTCGGGGATGAGGTCGTCCAGCTCCTCGCCCTCGGCGAGGCGGCGGCGGAAGACGATTGTCTGGTTGGCCAGCTCGTCGTCGGTCATCGCCGCGATGGTCGGCTCGAAGCCGTTGATCCTGTCGACGATCTTGCCGAGCGACCGGACGTAGCGGTCGTTCGACGATCCGAAAATGGTCTTGGCGAGTCCGCCGAGCATAGGGAATTCCTGTCGTATCTGGTTTGGCGAGGGCGCGCCGTCCTGCGCGCGCCTGGTTCAGTCGAAAATGCAACGTCCCCGCGCGCCGGCGGGTCCGCGCGAGCGGCTATTCCAGCCGGCGCTCGTCGACAGGGGCCGCCTGCGGCAGCGCTTCGGCCGTGGCGGCCGGCTGGGCATCGGCAGCCGGCCCGAAGGTCTTGGGCGAAACGGGAGAGGCCGCCCTGGCGGGCGTCCCCGCTTCGGCCACGCCGATTGCGGCGTCGACCGCGGCGCTGACGGCGACGGCGGTTCGCTCGACCTGGCGAGTCTCGGCCGTCCGGTCGCCGGAGATCAATCCGGTGAGGCCGGCCAGCATTGCCGAGAGGAAGAGAAGAAGTTCCAAATGCCCAATCCAGGTCGGGCGCCCACGGGCGGGCGCCGCATCGCTGCGACATAGTGATTGAGGCCGCCGCCGTCCATAAGCGAGCAAGGATTGACCGCCACGGCGATGAAAGCCTAGCGGCTCCCCATGACCGAGCGTCTCGAGGGAGGCTGCGCCTGCGGCGCGGTCCGGTACGAGCTAAGAAGCGATCCGTTCGACGCGGGCTGGTGCCACTGCCGCATCTGCCAGCTGAGCAGCGGCTCGCCGGCGATGGTCTTCGCCAGTGTGCCGGCGGGCGACCTCGTCTGGACCCGCGGCGCCGACAAGGTGCGGTCCTACGCCTCGTCGAGCTTCGGCCACCGAAGCTTCTGCGGCTTATGCGGCACGCCCTTCCTGATGGAGGTCGACCACCAGCCCGAGACGGTCGATTTCAGCGTCGCTACACTCGACCGGCCCGAGGGCGTTGAGCCGGGCTTCCACATCTTCTGGGCGAGCCGGGTGCCGTGGTTCGAGCCGAAGGACGAGCTGCCGCGGCACGCGAAGTTCAGGCCGGATACGAGGGGGCTCGAGGGCACGGAGCCGCCGGGAGAGTAATCCTCCCCGAGCTTGCTCGGGGAGGGGGACCATGCGCAGCATGGTGGAGGGGTGACTGGCAGAAGCCTGCGCGGCTACCCCTCCACCACCCTGCGGGTGGTCCCCCTCCCCATCTCCGATGGGGAGGATTTTCTACAAAACCCCCTCGAGCCAGCTCTGCAGCTGGGTCTTGGGCGCCGCGCCGACCTTGGTGGCGGCGGGCTGGCCACCCTTGAACAGGATCATGGTCGGAATGCCGCGGACGCCGTAGCGGGCCGGCGCCTCGGGGTTGTCGTCGATGTTGAGCTTGACCACGGTGACCCGCTCGCCGAGCTCGTTGCTGATCTCCTCGAGCGCCGGGGCGATCATCCGGCAGGGGCCGCACCATTCCGCCCAGAAATCCACGAGGACGGGCTTGTCGGAGCCGATGACGTCGTCCTGGAAGCTGGCGTCGGTGACGGATTTGGTGCTCATGGGAATCTCCTGAAGGGCTTGGAAGCCATTTAGGAAGCCGGCGCCGCCGGCTCAAGCGCCGGCTTGTGGCGATCGAGCAGGGCCGGCGGCAGGTCGAACAGCACCGGTGCCGCCGTATAGAGCAGTTTCGCCTCGATCGGGCGGCCGGGGAAGACCACCTTGAGAGCCTCCACATAGGCGGCCATCTGCCGCAGGTGGGGCACCGGGATCTCGTCGAGCGAGGCCGGGGCGCGGCGGCCGGTCTTGAAGTCGGCGACGAGGATCCGGTAGGGACCGATCCGAAGCCGGTCGACCGTGCCGGAGACGACGATCCCCTCCCCCACCACGGCGGCGATCGGCGCCTCGGCGAGGGCGCCGGGGCCGAACAGAGCGGCATGGGCCGGGTCGCCGATCAGCCGGCAGCTGTCCTCGACGAGCGTGCGGCGAAGCGCTTCGTCCTCGACCCCGGCCGAGCGCAGCAGCCAGCGATCGGCGCGGGCGGCTCGCTCCTCAGTGGGAACGTCCGGGAGGCGCTCGAACAGCTGGTGGAGCAGCCGGCCGCGATGCGCCGCCGAGCGAAGCGCCGGCGAGGGCGGCGGATCGGCGACGTCGTCGTCGCCCAGCGCCGACGGAGCGAGCGGCCGCGGCGGTCGCGCCTCGGCCGGAGCCGGTCGGGCGAGCCAGTCGGGAAGAACCGGGTCGCGCCCGGCTCGGCGGGCCGAGGCCTTGGTGAAGGTTTCGGGGTCGCCGAAGCGGCGGGAGCGGCCCCAATGCGGGTCGTCGTCCCATTCGGCGCCGAGGCCGGCGAGCGCGGCGTCGAGCGCCGTCCACCAGCTCGAGGCGGGCGGGCCCTTGCGGTCGGCCGGGCCGAGGGCGCCGCCGATGTAGAGCCGCTCCTCGGCCCGGGTCAGGGCGACGTAGAGGAGGCGCCAATGCTCCTCGCGCTCGCTTTGGTCGAGGGCGGCGAGCTGGGAGGCGATCGGTTCGGCGAGCTCGTCGCGGCGGGGGCGGAAGATCGGGATCCGGAGGCCGTCGGGGAGGAGGATGTTGGCGAAGTTGCCGCGCAGGCCGCCGCCCTTGCGGTCCGGATCGGCGCAGGCGTCGGCGAGGATAACTATCGGAGATTGCAGGCCTTTCGAGCCGTGGACGGTCATCACCCGGACCGCGTCGAGGGGGGCCGAGGGGTCGCGGACGATCTCGACCTCGCCGCGGGCGAACCAGTCGAGGAAACGCTGCAGCGAAGGGGCCGAGGAAGCCTCGAACTCGATGGCTGAGGAGAGCAATTCCTCGATCGGATCGCGAGCCTCGTTCCCGAGCCTTTCCAACAGCTTGTGGCGACCTCTTAAGTCTCCGCTCAAGATCGTCTCGAGGAAAGCGTGGGGGGTGGCGTAATCGGCCATGGCGAGCAGCGACTGGAGCCCGGCGAGCGTCGTTTCGAGACGGGGGACTTTCGCCGATAGTCGCCCCTTCCCGCCGCGAATGTGCGGCCAGAGCGGGCCTTCGCGCCGGAACGACGCCTCGAACAGCTCGTCCTGGCTCCAGCCGAACAGCGGCGAGACCAGCAGGGCCCCGAGGTTGAGGTCGTCGAGCGGCTGGGCGGCGAAGCGCATCGCGGCGAGCAGATCCTGGACGGCGAGCGGCGCGGACAGAGCGAGCCGGTCGACCCCCGCCACCGGCACGCCCTCGGCGTGGAGTCGGGCGACGATCAGCGAGGCGAGATCGCCGCGGCGGCGCACCAGGACGAGGATGTCCTCGGGCCGCAGCGGCCGGCGCTTCGCCCCTTCGCCCAGCAGGAACGGGTTGCGGATCCACGAAGCGATCTGCCGGGCGAGCCGCGCCGCATAGTCGCGCACCACCTCGCTGACCCAGCCTTCCTCGCCGGCCTCGTCCTCGGTCTCGGCGCGTTTGACGACGGGCCCCTCCCCCGGAGGGGCCCGGGACTCGTCAAACGCGTCGCTGAACGGCAGCCACAAGGTGACCGAGCCCGGCCTCTTGCGATGGTGGCTGGAATGGGGGTTGGGCGGCCTCGGCAGGCCGAGCGCCTCGGAGCCGAGATGCTCGATCAGCCGATCGACCGCGGCGAGGACCGGCGGCGACGAGCGGAAGCTCAGGTCCATCGACAGGTCGAGGAAGTCGGGCGGGATCTCCCGCGGCGGAAGCTCCATCTCGATCGCCGCCTCGCGGACCAGCTTCGCCTTCGCCTGGAACCAGGCTCGGGCCCTTTCGAACTCGCTTGGATCGGTGCCCTGGAAGCCGAAGATGGCCTGCTTGTAGTCGCCGACGGTAAACAAGGTGCGGTGCCGCCGCCCCGCCCCCTGGCCGGCGAAAAACTCCTCGACCAGCGCGCCGACGATGTTCCACTGCGCGGCATTGGTGTCCTGCGCCTCGTCGACGAGGATGTGATCGGTATTCTGGTCGAGCTTGAAGCGCACCCATTCGCCCATCCCGGGGGTGAGCAGGAGCCGCTCGGCGAGGCGGATGAGATCGTCGAAGTCGAGCACGGCATGGGCGCGCTTGGCCTGGGTCCACGCCTCGGCGAAGACCTGGCCGGAGCGAAGGCCGGCGGCGAGGCAGGCGACGAGGCGGGCGAGCTTTCGAATCGTCAGGAGCCGCGCGCAGCATTCGAACGCCGCCGTGGCGAGCTCAATGTAATTCTCATCTTGCGGCGCCTGGCCCTTGGCAAAGCTTCGGATTTCGCCGTCCGCCTTGGCCCAGATCGAGTGGAGCTCGTCGAGCAGCCCGGAGCGCTCGGCCGGGCCGGCGGCGGCCCATCGCTCGCACAGCGAGGCGCGATCGAGGCCGCTCTTCGTCCCCCACTGATTGTTGAGAAGGCCGATCCGGCGCAGCGCGGCGACGTCGAAGATGTCGTCGCAGCATTCGCCGGCGATCGCCTCGTCGATGTCGCCGGGCGGCAGGGCGAAGGCGCGGCGCAGGCGGTCCTCGACCAGCTCGGGCGGGCCCAGTGACGCCATGGCGTCGGGCGAGCGGGCGCAGCGGCGAAGGAAGCCCTCGGCGCCGCCCTCGCCGAGCCTGTGGCTCAAAGCCTGGATGTCGGCGATCAGCCGCCCGTCGCCGCGGGCCTCGGCGCGGACGAGCATATCGGCGAGGGTCTGGCGGGCGAGCAATTGCTCCTCGCGCCCCTCGAGCGGCCGGAAGCCGGGCACCAGCCCCGCCTCGGCCGGAAAGGCGGCGAGCAGGCCCTGGGCGAAGGCGTGGATGGTCTGAATGCGCAGGCCCCCGCCCGCGGCGTCGAGCACCCGGGCGAACAGGCGGCGGGCGTTGGCGAGATCCTCGTCCGAATTCGCCTCGCCGAGCGCGAACAGCTCCTTGCGAAGCTCCGGATCCTTGAGCCTCACCCAATAAGCCAGCCGGCGATGGATCCGGTCGGCCATCTCGGCGGCGCCGGCCTTGGTGAAGGTGAGGCAGAGGATCGAGGACGGGTCGACTCCGGCGAGGAGGAGGCGGAGCACCCGCGCGGTCAGGACGTGGGTTTTGCCGGTGCCCGCGGAGGCGGAGAGGGCGGCATGGTCGCGCGGGGCGGAGGCGTGAAGCTGCTCGGCATCGAGGCGGGCGAGGGGGCGGAGGCGGTGGGGCATGGGCCGAACTCATTAAAGCGGCCCGGCCCTTCAAGCCAGCCGCTGCCGCCGCAGCGATGAGAGACATCTCACGGCGCCGGCGCGAAGCCCTCGACGATTAGGGCGTAAGGCGCCTGCACCGTCCCGTTTCCGGTCTCGACGCTGACCGTCCAATTTCCGGGGGCGCCGGTCGGGCCATCGATCTGAACCTGCTCAACGTTGTCGCGCCGGTTGCGCTCGCACGTCTCCCCCGATCCCGGCACCTCGATGCAGTGGACGGCTTCATCGTACGGCCAGCCCGGATCCAGCTGCCACGGGAAGTAGCGCCGTCCGTCCGGCCCGGTCAGGATCAAATCGAGATCGTCGACAAGGACGGGCTGGGGATTGTCCAGGCCGGAGACCGCCGCCGCCGGCCGGTCGAGCCAGACCAGAGTGACTTTGATCGGGCCGCCGGAAGAGCGAAAGGTCCTCGTGATTGGTCCGGGCGACGCGGTCCCGCTCAGGAGCACGCCCGCCGGCAGCTCCTCTTCGTTCCCCGGCTCCATCGCGACGACGCGCCCAGCGGCCAGAGCATCGACGGCGCCCCAGCCGGTGCGGAAGTTCGGGCCAGCCGTGGGGTTGACCGCAGTATGAATGAGAACCGCCTTCACCTCGTAGGATGTCAGGCGTTCCTTCCGCTTTTTCAGCGACAGTTCCTGCAAAAGCGCCACGATTCCGGTGACCACGGGAGTCGCCATCGAAGTGCCGTCGAGCCGCTTGTAGGCAGCGGTGTCGAGCGAACCGTCCTTGTGCCGGCCATAGGTGGGCGACAGCAATTGCTGACCGTTGGCCACCACGTCCGGCTTGATCCGGCCGTCGTCGGTCGGGCCGAAGCTGCTGAACGCGGAGACCCGGACGTTGCGCGGGTTCACCTCTTCGTCGGCGTCATCGACCGCACCTACGGTGATGACGTTTTTCGCCGAGGCCTGGCCTCCGTTCAGCGTATCGAAGGCGTCCAAGGACGAATCGATGCGTCGGGCGACGGACGACCACTTCCCGCCCACGACGTACCAGCCATCCCAATGCGGTCCGCTGGGCCCCGCCCGATGATTTCCCGCCGAGACGACCAGGACATGATGGGGGCGGGCCACGGCGCGCTCGTCGAAGAAGCGGCTGCTGTCGAGGTAGCGGCCGAAACGTGCCTCCTCGAAGACAAGCGGGTCCTCCCCTTCCCAGGTCCAGCAGGGGCGTTCGCTGTTGGCCGGCGGCGACCCGCCCGTCTTGGCGCAGGCGGGCGAGTTCCACTTGTGGCCGATCCATGCGCTGCGCGGCCCATAAGAATGGTTGCTGGCCACCATGGCCGCGTCGGCGGCCGCGATCTTGGCGAAGTGGTTCGAACGGATGTCGTAAGCGTGGATCTGGACCCGCTCGGCCATGCCGCCCGCCCCCGGCTTCGCCGCCGGGTCCGCTCCGATCGTGCCGGCGACATGCGTGGCGTGAGCGGAATAAGGGGACGGCTTGCCGTCCCGCTGGCGGACGCGCGTGCCGAACGCGACGTGGGAGCCGACGATACCGCCATCGGCCTCGTAGACGCCCACGAGCTGTCCAGCGCCGGTCAACCCATATTCTTTCTTCAGCTCGTCGACCCGGTGGAAGCGGCGGGCCGCCGCATTGTCGATGTCGATGGCTCTGACCGGGGACTGAGCCAGAAGGGCCGCGGCGAGCATGGCCGCGCCTCGCGAAGCGCCGTGAAGAAGCGCACTCCCGAAGCTCGGCCCCGCCCGAGGGCCTCGACGGGCGGCGCGAATACCGAAGCTCATTTGCCACCGTGAAGGTCGAAGGTCGTGCCGAAGAAGATGCCGATGCTCCAATCCGATTCGAAAGGCGTGCCATCGTCATTCGTGCCGCCCCATTCGCCTCCTAGGCGCAATCCGCCGTTCAGTGCCCCGTCCTTGTCGCTGGCGAAGTAGATCGGCACCTCCAGGCCGTAGCGGCCGTTCCAGGTCTGATGGGTGAGTTTGGCGTCGATCCCGATCGGGGGGAGAAATCTCCAGCCCGGTTCGATCTGCTGCCGGATCTGGCCTCCGATCACGAACCCCTTTTCGATTTCGGGCGCGGCGGCGTTGATCTTCCGGCACAGGAGACCATCGGTGAAGGATACACCCGGCTTCGGGATCGGGCATATCTCGAGATCCTTGAACTCTTTCCGGATGTTCCAGTCGCGCTTGTAGGTGACCGAGGCGATCAGGGTCGTCCCCGCACTCCAGGCGAACAGATTGGGCAATCCGTCGAACGGGTTGTGGCTCCTGTTGCCGTGGACATATCCAAAGCCCCTCAGCGAAAAATTGTATCTGGAGTCGTTCTTAGTCCGCTTGGCGTAGAAATCCGCAGGAAACGCATCAGGGTCGATGACGGTTTTCATCTTGCCGGGCTGGAAGGGATCTTCGACCTCCTTGGTGGCAAATGGATAATATTCGAACTTGGGACGGCCCGCGCCGACTTCGAAACCCAAGCCTCGCACCGGATGGGAGTCCTTGGGAGCGGACCAGTAGACCGCGTTATAGGCCTCCACCGCCTCGGGGTGCAGGAAGCCGCCCTTCTTCGGATCCTTCTCGAAGATCCATCGGTACAAGAGCAAGCCGCTGCAGCGATCGGCGTTCGCGAGATTGCTTTTCGTCCAATCGTCGTCTTTCTTGCACGTGTCCTGAAGGGGCGACAATTTTTCGTCGCCCCGGGTGAGCACGTCGGCTTTATCTTCCGCCAGAAAGGTATTTCTGGAGAATCGCAGATATCCGTTCACGCCCCCTTGAATCTCGTCGAGATTTCCGAGCCGCGCGCTCTTCTTGCCGTCCTCCACTGGACCACGAATCCCGAACGTATAATCTTTGGAGACGATACGTTGCCCGGCGGCCGGATCGTCCGCTGTCGAACGCAGGAAGCGACTGCTCGTGGTGGTGGTGAATTCGAGAGTTGCCTCCGTTGAATCCCCGGTTGCATTGATCCGTCCGCGGAAGCCGCGACGGTCGGCCACCCGGCCGGCCCTGAACTGTCCGCCTTCGTCGGCAGTCAGCGCCAGCCGCGGGCAATAATTTAGGTCGTCCCGGCTAAACTCGCGCGCGCGCCCGTTCGCGGATTCAAGCGAACATTCGTGCTCCTCCGCAGCTGGGGCCTCGCTCGCGATGTTCGAGGATGCGAGCGGAGTGGAGGGAGGAGCGGCTGGTTGCGACAGTCCCATGTCGCGGCGCAGCGCCTGCACCTGTCCGTCGAGCTTGGCGATCTCGCCCTTCTTCTCGGCCAGCGCCTTTTCGAGCGCAGTCAGCCTTTCCTCCGCAGTCTGTGCGGATGCCGCGGACGGCAGCGACACGCTACCGAGCAGGATCGCCACGGCGAGCGGAAGGGCGGCCGGGGAAGCCCGGCGGATCGCGTTTTTCATGATGCCCCCATCATTCGTAAGCCAATTTAGCAAATTGCGTCAAAAGGCGAAGACCTTTTGTAGGTCCGCCACCGATTAGATTGAAATCGGCAAGCGGCGCGTGACGGCCGTCACGCGATCGCCCTAAACCGCCTCCCCCGCCGCCACCCCGCTCGCCCAGGCCCATTGGAAATTGTAGCCGCCGAGCCAGCCGGTGACGTCGACGGCCTCGCCGATCGCGTGGAGGCCGGACACTTTCACCGCTTCCATCGTCTTCGAGGAGAGGCCGGCGGTGGCGATTCCGCCGACCGTCACCTCGGCCTTGGCGAAGCCTTCGGTGCCGTTCGGGGTGAAGCGCCATTGCGCCAGGCGGCACTCGGCTTCCTCGAGCCTTCGGTCGGGGAGGTCCGCCAGGTTGGGGACAGTTTCTAAACTGTCCCCGATTCTGGCGTGGAGGGCCTCGGCGAGGCGTTCGGGGAGGCGGCGGGCGAGGATCGCCTTGAGGGTGGCGCGCGGCGTGGTGCGCTTCGCCTCGCGCAGCCAGCCGGGCTTTGAGTCGGGGAGGAAGTCGATGGAGATGGGCTCGCCGGGGCGCCAGTAGCTCGAGATCTGGAGAATAACGGGGCCGGAGAGGCCGCGGTGGGTGAACAAGGCGGCTTCGCGAAAGCTAGCCTTGCCGGCGGTGGCGACGACCTCGGTGGAGACTCCGGACAAAGCGTGGAACAGGGCCTCCTCGCGGCTCAGGGTCAGCGGCACCAGGGCCGGGCGCGGCTCGACGACCTTGAGGCCGAAGCGGCGGGCGAGGTCGTAGGCGAAGCCGGTGGCGCCGAGCTTGGGGATGGAGGGGCCGCCGGTGGCGATGACCAGCGCCGGAGCTTCGGCGGTCCGGGCGCCGAAGGTGACCCGGAAGCGGGCGTCGGCATGGGCGATATCGGCGATCGGCCGGCCGAGGGCGAGCTCGACCCCTCCCCTGTCGCACTCATCGAGCAGCATCGCGACGATCTGCCGCGCCGAGCCGTCGCAGAACAGCTGGCCGAGCGTCTTCTCGTGCCAGGCGATGCGGTGGCGCTCGACCAAAGCGAGGAAGTCGGCGGGCGTGTAGCGGGCGAGCGCGGAGACGGCGAAACGGGGGTTGGCGGAGAGGAAGCGGTCGGGCGCGGCGTGAAGGTTGGTGAAGTTGCAGCGGCCGCCGCCGGAGATGAGGATCTTCTTCCCCGGCGCGTCGGCATGGTCGACGAGCAGGACCCGGCGGCCCCTGCCGCCGGCGCGGGCGGCGCACATCAGCCCGGCCCCGCCGGCGCCGAGGACGATGGCGTCGTAGCGGTCCGGGGCGTCGTAGCGGTCCGGGGCGTCGTAGCGGTCCGGCTTCACGGCGAGGCCGGGAAGCCCGGCCGGCGGGCGGCGGAGGCGAGGATCATCGCCCGCCTATAGCAAGCGCGGGGGCGGCCGCCAGCGCCCCGGCGGGGGGCCGGCACCGCAACCATAACGGCACCGAACCGTTACGGGCCTGCATCCACCGGCAATAGGAGCCGTTCATGACTCTCGGTACCATCCTGCTCATCATCCTCGTCCTGCTCCTGCTCGGCGCCCTGCCGACCTGGGGCTACAGCCGCGGCTGGGGCTACGGGCCGTCCGGAATCCTCGGCCTGGTCCTGATCGTCATCCTTATCCTGTTCCTGATGGGGCGAATCTAGGCGCCGGCAAGCGCGTCCGTTCATCGGGCGGACAGGAAAATCGGAGCAAAATGGCGCGCGCGCGGGCCCCGGCAAGCCGGCGGCCGGCGCGTGCGTCCTTTCGTACCCGAGGAGCCCGTCATGCTCATCCGATTGTCCCTTGCCGCCGGGGTCGCAGCGACGGCCCTGACCGCTTTGCCTTCCGAAGCCGAGGCCCGCCACCGCCACCGCAGCCGGATCGTCGTCCATGTCGCCCCGCCGGTCTATCACGGCGGCTATTACGACCCCTATTACAGCCGTGGCTACTACGGCCGCCCCTATTACGGGCGCGGCTATTCCGGCGGGTACCCTGGCGGGTACTATGGCCGGCCCTATTACGGACGAGGCGGCTATGACGGCTACTACGGCCGCCGCTATTACGGCCGAACCCGCTATCATTGCGGACGGCGCGGCGGCGACCGCACCGCCGGAGCCATCGTCGGCGGAGCGATCGGCGCGCTGATCGGGAGCGAGGCCGGCCGCGGCGGCTATCGCTACCGGCGCGGCGGAAGCGCCACCGGAGCGATCGTCGGCGGCGCCGCCGGCGCGCTCATCGGAAGCGAGATCGCGCGCGGCTGCTGAGGCGGGACGGGGACAGTTTCTAAACTGTCCCCAAACGCTAGCTGGCGCGCTCGCGGGCGGTGTTGCCGTCCGAATCCGCCGTGCCGCCGCGCTCGGGGTCGTCGGGCGAAGGGTCCTGCCCCTTGTCGCGGACGTTGCCGGCGACGCCGCCGGCCCGGTCGCGGTCCGGCCCCGGCGCGGGGCCGCCGTCGACGCTGTCGCCGCCGCTCTGCCTGGTCATCGCGTTCACGCTCCTTTCGAAGCGGCAACGCACGGACCCGGCCGCGTTTCCTAGAAAATCAAGGCTCCGGCGATGAAGGCGACGGCGGCGATCGTCCAGTCCTTGGCCTGGAGTCGGCGGATGAAGTCCATGGCGTCTGCTCCTTTGCTGTCTTAAGGATGTAAGACAGCGCGGCTCGACTGCAAGGGCATCGGGCTCGGGCTTGCCAGGGTGAGGGAGAAGCTGGGGCTGCAGGGCCGCGGTTCACCGGCTAGATCTTCACCTGGCTCCCCATCTCGACGACGCGGTTGGGCGGCAGGGCGAAGAATTCCATCGGGCTTTCGGCATTGCGCATCATCCAGGCGAAGAGCTTCTCGCGCCAGATCGCCATTCCGTGGGCGCTGGCGGCGAGCGGGGTTTGGCGGGACAGGAAGAAGCTGGTCTCCATCATCCGGAACGGAAGCCCGCAGCGGTCGATCGCCTTCAGGGCCTCTGGCACGTTCATGTCCTGCATGAAGCCGAAATGGAGGACGATCCGGTAGAAGCCCTCGCCCAGCGCCTCGACCTCGACCCTTTTCTCCTCGTCGATATAGGGCACGTCCTCGATCGCCACCTTCAGGGAGATCGAGCGCTCGTGGAGCACCTTGTTGTGCTTGAGGTTGTGGAGCATCGCGTGGGGAACCCCGTCGGCCTGGCTGGTCATGAAGATCGCCGTGCCGGGGACCCGAGCGGCCGAGCCCGCGGCGGACTTGATGAACAGCTCGATCGGGATGTCGCCCTGCTTGAGCTGGTGGCGGAGCAGCTTGCGGCCCTTGGCCCAGGTGGTGAGCAGGGTGAAGGCGATGAAGCCGATCGCCAGCGGCACCCAGCCGCCGCTCGGCACCTTGAGCAGATTGGCGGCGAAATAGGCCGTGTCGACGGTGAAGAAGAGGGCGAGGAGGAGGCCGGCCACCCACTTGTTCCAGCCCCACAGGGCGAACAGGACGACGGCGAGCAGGCAGGTGTCGATGAACATCGCTCCGGTGACGGCGATCCCGTAGGCGGCCGAGAGGTTGTCCGAGTTGCGGAACAGGAGGACGAGGACGACGACGGCGACCGCCAGCGCCCAGTTCACCGAGGGGATGTAGATCTGGCTCGCGGCGGTGGCGCTGGTGTGGGTGATCTTGAGGCGCGGGATATAGCCGAGGTGGATCGCCTGCTGGGTCACCGAGAAGGCGCCCGAGATCACCGCCTGGCTGGCGATCACCGTCGCCATCGTCGCGATCACCACCAAAGGCAGCCGGAACCAGTCCGGAGCGAGCATGAAGAAGGGGCTCGAGATCGTGCCGGGGTCGGAGATCAGGAGCGCCCCCTGCCCCAGATAGTTGATCATCAGCGCCGGAAGCACGAAGAAGAACCAGGCGATCTGGATCGGCCGGCGGCCGAAATGGCCCATGTCGGCGTAGAGCGCCTCGGTGCCGGTCACCGCCAGCACCACCGAGCCCATCGCGACGAAGGCGAAGAAGCGCTCCTCGAGGAAGAACTGGACGGCCCAATAGGGATTCAGCGCGCCGATGATCTCCGGATGCTGCGCGATGCTGGCCGCGCCCAGTACGGCCAGGACCGAGAAATAGACGATCAGCACCGGAGCGAACAAAGCCCCGACCGCGGCGGTGCCGCGGCTCTGGATCGAGAACAGGCCGACGAGGATCCCGATCGCGATCGGGATTACCCAGGGCTCGAAGCCGGCCTCTATGAGGACAATGCCCTCGACCGCCGACAGCACCGAGATGGCCGGGGTGATCATCGTGTCGCCGTAGAACAGGGCGCAGGCGAAGACCCCCAGCAGGACGATCACCGTCCCCCATCGCGCCCGCTCCGTCTTGCGCGACAGCAAGGCGAGCAGGGCGAGGCTTCCGCCCTCGCCCTTGTTGTCGGCGCGCATCAGGATGAGGATGTACTTGAGCGTGACGACGATCATCATCGACCAGAAGATCAGGCTGAGCACGCCCATCACGTGAAGCCGGTCGACGGGGAGCGGATGGAGGCCGGCGAAGGTCTGGCGGAAGGCGTAGAGCGGCGAGGTGCCGATGTCGCCGAAGACGATCCCGATCGCGCCGACGGTGAGTTTGGCGAGGCCGCCATGATGATGATGGCCGGGCTGCGGGTCGCGAACGTCCGGCAGGGCCGGGGCAGCCGACGCTTCGCTCATCCTTGGTCCCTTGGCATCGCCGGGTAGGAATGGCCGAAAGGCGCGATCCGTTCCGGCGCCGGACCGTTGGGTTAGCTAGGATTTCATGCGGTGGGGGGCAAGGGGTTTGCCGCACCTTTGCTTCCCGGCGAAGGCCGGGATCCAGCGAAGCCGCGCCAAGCCTTGCAATCTGGGTCCCGGCCTTCGCCGGGAAACAGACGTAAGACCCCTATTCCGCGTCGGCGGCGGCGGCGTCCTTCTCGGCGGCCTGCTTGGCCCTGAAGACGTCGCTGCGGTGAGCCCGGGCGGCCATCGCCTCCCAGGCGCCGGCGGCGCGCAGGCAGCGCTCGCGGACGTTGTCGAGGGTCGCCTTGTCGGCGTCGGCGCGGGCTTCGGCGGCGCGGGCGGAGTAGAAATCGTGCTGGGCGGACATAGGGTCTTTCTGTTCTCCCCGCAAAACCGTCGGGGACAGTTTCTAAACTGTCCCCGACGTGTCTGGGTTAGGCGGACTGGATGTTGACGGCGCTGGTCTTGCCGCGGCGGTCGGTCTCGAGCTCGAAGGAGACGCGCTGGTCGCGGTCGAGGGTCTGCATCCCGGCGGCCTGGACGGCGCTGATGTGGACGAAGGCGTCGTTGCCGCCGCCATCGGGCTGGATGAAGCCGTAGCCCTTGTCCGCATTGAAGAATTTCACGGTTCCGATGGTCATTTCACTTTTTCCTTTTGTTGGCGGATCGGAGATCGGCCCGCCGGTGCTGCGAGAGGCGAGAGAAGGAAAAAGGAGCCGCAAAGCGCCAAAGACCGTTCATTTGCGACTGGTAGCGGCACTCTATGTAGGCGCGGAGGGCGAAAATAGCAAATTGACGGCTTGAAACTCCTCTCCCGCTTTTCGGGGGAGAGGGGGGACCCAAGCCGGAGGCTTGGGGGGTGAGGGTCTTGCTGACTCGGCGGTACAGACCCTCACCTCCCACCGCTTCGCGGCGGGCCCCTCCTCTCCCGTAAGAACGGGAGAGGGTGAGTAGAGCGGCTTGCACTCCGCGCCGATTCACGGAAAACCCTCCGCGATGGCCACCGCATCCGCCCCCACCCCCGCCCCCACCACCGCCCGCCGCGACCGGCGGGTCATCGCCGCCGCCTCGCTCGGCACCGTGTTCGAATGGTATGATTTCTACCTCTACGGGCTGCTCGCGACGATCATCTCCAGCCAGTTCTTCTCCGGGGTCAACGAGACGACGGGCTTCATCTTCGCCCTCGCCGCCTTCGCCGCCGGCTTCGCGGTCCGCCCGTTCGGGGCTTTGGTGTTCGGCCGGATCGGCGACCTCGTCGGCCGCAAATACACCTTCCTCGTCACAATGGGGATCATGGGCATCTCGACCTTCCTGGTCGGGCTCCTGCCCAGCTATGCCAGCGCCGGGGTCTTCGCTCCGATCGCCCTTGTCACGCTGCGGCTGCTCCAGGGCCTGGCGCTGGGCGGCGAATATGGCGGCGCCGCCACCTATGTCGCCGAGCACGCCCCGCCCGGCCGGCGCGGCTTCTACACCAGCTGGATCCAGACCACCGCCACGCTCGGCCTGTTCGCCGCCTTGCTCGTCGTCATCGGCACCCGGACCGCGCTGGGCGAGGAGGCCTTCGCCTCGTGGGGCTGGCGCCTGCCCTTCCTCGTCTCGATCCTGCTGCTCGCCGTGTCGATGTGGATCCGGCTGAAGCTGGAGGAGAGCCCGGTCTTCAAGAAGATGAAGGAGGAAGGCACGACCTCGAAGGCCCCGCTGCGCGAGAGCTTCGCCCGCTGGGGCAATCTGAGGATCGTCCTCATCGCCCTGTTCGGCGCCGTCGCCGGCCAGGCGGTGGTCTGGTATACGGGGCAATTCTACGCCCTATTCTTCCTCGAGAAGACGCTCAAGGTCGACGGGGCGACCGCCAACATCCTGATCGCGATCGCGCTTGCGCTGGCCACCCCCTTCTTCGTCCTGTTCGGCTGGCTGTCCGACCGGATCGGGCGCAAGCCGATCATCCTGGCCGGCTGCGCGCTCGCGGCGCTGACCTATTTCCCGCTGTTCGAGGGGCTGACCCGGGCGGCGAATCCGGCGCTGTACGAAGCCCGGCAACAGGCTCCGGTGGAGGTGATGGCCGATAACCGAATCTGCTCGGTCCAGTTCGATCCGATCGGCAGGACGAGCTTCAACCGGAACGGCTGCGACATCGCCAAGAGCCTGCTCGCCAAGGCCGGCATCGGCTATGACTCCGTCGACGCGGAGTTCGGAACCGGAGCGCGGCTCAAGATCGGCACCGCCTTCGTCGATATTCCCGTTGCCCCTGCGACCGATGAGCCGGAGGCCCATAAGCGCTGGGCCGCGGCCGCCGACGCCTCGATCAAGGCGGCGCTGGCGCGCGCCGGCTATCCCGCCAGGGCCGATCCGGCGCGGGTGAACAAGCCGCTCGTCGTCGGAATCCTGTTCATCCTCGTCCTCTACGTGACGATGGTCTACGGGCCGATCGCGGCGCTTCTGGTCGAGCTGTTCCCGAGCCGGATCCGCTACAGCTCGATGTCGCTGCCCTATCATATCGGCAACGGCTGGTTCGGCGGCTTCCTTCCGACCACCGCCTTCGCGATGGTCGCGGCGACGGGGGACATCTATTACGGCCTCTGGTACCCGATCGGGATCGCGGTGCTGACCTTGGTGGTCGGGCTGTTCCTCCTGCCGGAGACGCGCGGGCGGGAGGTGGAGTAACGCCGTCATCCCGGCGAAGGCCGGGACCCAAGAACAGCGACGTCGACGGCCATTCCGGCTCGGTGTTCCTGGGTCCCGGCTTTCGCCGGGATGACGGGTGCATCCTTGCACCGCCCCCCGCTTCCGTTAAGGCGGCGCAATGACCTTGCCCCTTGTCCTTCAGCGCCTTCGCCTTCCAGCCATCGGCGCGCCGCTGTTCATCGTCTCCAGCCCCGATCTCGTCATCGCGCAGTGCAAGGCGGGGATCGTCGGCTCCTTTCCGGCGCTCAACGCGCGGCCGCAGAGCCTGCTCGACGAGTGGCTCCACCGGATCACCGAGGAGCTCGCCGCCTGGGACCGGGACAATCCCGAGACTCCGGCCGCGCCTTATGCGGTCAACCAGATCGTCCATCGCTCCAACGACCGGCTCCAGCAGGACATGGCGACCTGCGCCAAATGGAAGGTGCCGATCGTCATCACCTCGCTGGGCGCGATCGTCGAGGTCAACCAGGCGGTGCACGGCTGGGGCGGGATCGCCCTCCACGACATCATCAACGACCGCTTCGCCCGAAAGGCGGTGGAGAAAGGCGCCGACGGGGTGATCGCGGTCGCCGCCGGCGCCGGCGGCCATGCCGGGACGCTGTCGCCCTTCGCCCTCGTCCAGGAGATCCGCCAGTGGTTCGAGGGGCCGCTGATCCTGTCGGGCGCGATCGCCACCGGCCACGCCATCCTCGCCGCCCAGGCGATGGGGGCGGACCTCGGCTATATCGGCTCGCCGTTCATCGCGACGGCCGAGGCCAATGCCGCCGAGGCCTACAAGCAGGGCATTTGCGACGGGCGGGCGGCGGACATCGTCTATTCGAGCCTGTTCACCGGGGTTCACGGCAATTACCTCAAAGCCTCGATCCTTGCCTCGGGGCTGGATCCCGACAATTTGCCCGAGGGCGACCTCAAGACGATGGACTTCGGCGGCGGCGACAGCGCCAAGAAGGCGTGGCGCGACATCTGGGGCTCGGGCCAGGGCATCGGCGCGATCGACCGGGTGAGGCCGGCGGGGGAGTATGTCGCCGACCTGGTCCGCCAATATGAGGAAGCCAAGGCGGAGCTGAGGGCGAAAGCGGGGCTCTGACAGTCACCCCGGCGAAAGCCGGGGCCCCAGGCTTCAGAGCGACCGCTCGAGCCGGCTCATCAGGCTTCGCGCCGGGCTGGCCTGCGGCTCGGGGCCGAGGCCGCCGGCCTCGTCGAGCCTTTTCACCCGGGCGTAGAGGTCGCGGCTCGCGTTGACGAGCGAGAGCGCGCCCGCCGGCAGCCGAGGCAGCAGGGCCTCGTCGCTGTCGGGGGCGTCGCCGAGGCGGCGGGCGGGCCGGCGGGACTGGTGGCGGCTCAGCTCGCCGGCCTCGACCGCGCGCTGGGTCAGCAGCCAGGCGATGACGTGCATCAGCCGGGTCGTCACCTTGAGCGATTCGCAGGAGAAGCCGACCCGGTCGATCGGATCGAGCGAGTCGCGGTCGGCACGGCCGTTCGAGTCGAAATAGGAGCGTGCCTCGTCGGCGAGCAGCATCGCCTCCGTGTAGAGCGAAGCGACCAGCTTGGCGGTGAGAGGCGCGCGCGCTTCCTGCATCCGCTCATTCTGCCACGGAGGCGCGGGCGCCGCCACGGGCAAAGATGGTGAAGGGGAAGCTGTGCCGATGGGGGACGAATTCTTGCCTCCCATGGCATGCCACGGGGAGGGGGACCAGGCGAAGCCTGGTGGAGGGGTAAGTGGCAGGAGCCTGCGCCGTCTACCCCTCCACCACCCTGCGGGTGGTCCCCCTCCCCATCTGGCGATGGGGAGGCAGAGTTACGCGATGATGTCGGGGATGAGCTGGTCCTCGAGCAGCGCGATCTCGTCGCGCAGCCTGAGCTTGCGCTTCTTCAGGCGGGCGAGCTGGAGCTGGTCCTGGCCCGGTGTGGTTCGAAGCGCCTCGATGGCGGAGTCGAGGTCGCGATGCTCGAGACGCAGGCGGACCAGCCGTGACTCCGCCGGGATGGAACTGCCGTCGATCGCCTCCATGGCCCTCCTCAGCCGCTTGTCGGAAAGCTCCGAAAGGCATAGATAGATCATTAACGGCCCGTCGTACATATTGCGAAGGCCGTCCGATCGATGGGAGACAGGCCACGCCTCCAGACGTTGATCCCCCGCCCAACAGCTTAGGAGATGGGAATGCAACAGGCGCATATTTCGGCATTGCAGCACCGCCACGCGGATATCGAAGCGCGGATCGAAGAAGAAAGTCAGCGGCCTCTGCCGGACATGGCCACCCTCTCCAGGCTCAAGAAGGAAAAGCTCTGGATCAAGGAAGAGATAGCCGGCCTCCACTAGGAGGCGCTCTCCAAATATCGCCCTCTCCCTGAAGGGGAGAGGGACAGGTCGCGAAGCGACCAGGGTGAGGGCATTTGCCGACACACCAGGCCCTCACCCCCGCGACGCTGCGCGTCGCGTCCCTCTCCCCTGAAGGGAGAGGGGAGGCATCGGCACCCTCCCCGTCATCCCGGCGCAAGCCGGGACCTCAGCACTAGAAAGCACGGCGGGTCTCCACGAGGCCCCGGCTTTCGCCGGGGTGAGACGGCGGCGTGGCCGCCGTCAATCGTCGCGGGTGATGCGCTCGTTGCGCTCGTGGCGCTCCTGGGCCTCGACCGTCATCGTCGCGATCGGCCGGGCCTCGAGGCGGGCCAGCGAGATCGGCTCGCCGGTGACCTCGCAGAAGCCATACTCGCCGGTGTCGATGCGGCGAAGCGCCGAGTCGATCTTCGAGATGAGCTTGCGCTGCCGGTCGCGGGTGCGAAGCTCGATCGCCCAGTCGGTCTCCGAGGAGGCCCGGTCGGTGACGTCCGCCTCGCGGATCGGGCCGCTCTTCAGCGACGCCATCGTCCCCTGCGATTCGCGCAGTATCTCGTCCTTCCAGCCGAGCAGCTTCTGCCTGAAATAGGCCAGCTGCTCCGGATTCATGAACTCTTCGTTGGCGCTCGGCCGATAGCTGTCGGGCAGCCCTCCGAGCGTGTAAGCCGAGCCGTAAACGTCACTCAAAGCCGTCGCCATAACCCCTCCATCCTCACGCATCGCCGAAGCGTCACGCAAACCTCCTGAAGCTCCGCTTCCGAGTCGTCCGGAAATGTCGAAGCTTGCCCCAGCGCGCCTATACGCTTCGCAAAGGGGCAGTACAAGTCACTCAAATAGCGGTTAAAACTTCACGACGATTCGCGGCGCGACAGTGACTTTTTTGCCCCATTGCGACGACCGCGCCGGCCCCGACCCGATTCTCTCCAGAACTCCGCGAATCGGGCAAGCGTCCGCGCGTTAACCATGTTTCGCCGGTCCGACCCGCCGCCTATTCGTTCACGGCTCGTCCCGCCTTGTCCACAAATGGGACGGAAGCGGCCTCGACGGGCATTTCGCGGGCATTTCGAGGCGACTTCATGGTTAACGTGCTTGCACTTAAAGCTTTCCTTTGCATCTGTGCATGTAGCCCGGTGCCGAAGCCGAACTTCCAACAGGGACTTTCGGCCACGCATCGGAACCTGAACACAAGGTGCGCTGTCATGTCGGTAAGAATGGCCCTCGCTAAACTCTGTGCCTGCGCCGCCGGTGGAGCGATCCTCGGCGGTGGGGCCGTCCACGTCGCGGAGAACCCGCCCCAGCGGCCGAGCTTCGTCAAGTCCGCGAAGATGGTGAAGTCCGCCCCGCGGCGCTACGCCCGGGTGAAGCCGGTCAAGCGCTACAAGAGGGTGCGCACGGCCTGCGTGGTCAAGCCGGGCACGACGACGACCACCCGGACGGTCAGCTATCCGGGGGGCGGCGCAATGCCCCTTCCCCCGCTTCCGCCCCTCCCGCCGCTGGCCGGCGGAGGCCCCGGCGCGGGAGTGGCCGTGATCGGCGGCAGCGGTGGCTTCGGCGGCGGCTTCGGCGGCGGCGGCTTCTTCAGCGGCGGCTTCTTCGGCGGATCGAGCGGAAACGCGATCTTCACCGCCTCGACCAGCACCTCGACCGGCGGAAGCACCGGCAGCTCGACCTCGACCAGCGGCGGATCGACCAGCACCGGCGGAAGCTCGACCAGCGGCGGATCGACCAGCACCAGCGGCGGATCGACCAGCACGAGCAGCGGCGTCTCGACCAGCACGGGCGGAGTCTCGACCAGCACCGGCGGAGTCTCGACCAGCACCGGCGGCGTTTCGACCAGCACCGGCGGAGTCTCGACCAGCAGCGGAGTCTCGACCTCCACGTCGACGGGCGGAAGCTCGACCTCGACGGGCGGAAGCTCCACGTCGACCTCGACCGGCGGCTCGTCGACCAGCACGTCGAGCGGCAACGTGTCGACCACGTCCTCGTCGTCGAGCTTCGCCAGCACGAGCAGCTCGACCAGCTCGTCGACCTCGACCAGCGCCTCGACCTCGGCGAGCACGTCGGCCAGCACCAGCGCCTCGACCAGCAGCTCGACCTCGAGCGGAAGCTCGACCTCGACCTCGACGGGCGGGCACGACGTGCCGGCGCCGCCGATGGTCCTCCTGTTCGGAGCGGCGGCCGCCGCCCTGGTCGCCCGCCGCAGGATCGCCCGCTCCGGCGACTGATCCGCCGGCTCGGGACAGAAAAGGCCGCGGGAACCCTTCGCCCGCGGCCTTTTCCATGTCTGAAAGCTTCGGGGACAAAGCTTCGGGGACAGTTTCTAAACTGTCCCCTCGCTCGGCCTTCGCCGGATCGAGGATCCTACGAGGGCGAAGCGGCCTTGGCGGCGGCCTCGATCTGCTCGGCGGTCATTCCGGTGACCGGCCCGTTGGGGCCGCCGGCGACGGCGCTGCGCGGCAGGCGGATGCTCGTTCCCGAGGTCAGCTTGACGGTCACGAACTGGGCATCGACCGCCTCGATGGTTCCGACCACGGCGCCCGCGGCGCCCTTGACCGTCGCTCCGGCGACGATCTGGGCGTCGGACGCGGCCTTGGCCTTGTCGACCTCGGCGTTGAGCTGGTCGCGGGTCATTCCGAACAGGGCGCCGTCGGCGGTGGCGGTGAAGCTCGAGACCGGCAGGGTCACGTCGTGGCGGTCGGTCTTGAGGACGAGATTGCCGCCCTCGACCCGGGTGATCGTTCCGACGACTCCGCCGCTGGTGTCCTTGACGGTGGCGCCGACGGTGACGGCGGCGGCGGCCGGCGCGGACAAGGCGAGCGCGAGGCCGGCGATCAGACTGAACTTGAGACGCATGGTCACTCCTGAGTGGTTAGCGGTTGAGGGCCGCCCCCGGCCGAAGCCTGACCCCAGGCTAAGCGGACTGAAGGATTTTCTCGATCTCCGGAACGGGATGGCCGGTCAGATCCTTGGCGATCTCGCCGGCGAGGCGCTTCTCGACCTCCTTGTGATAATGTTTGCGAAGCTCGCCCAGGGTCTTGGGCGGCGCGACGATGATCAGCGAGTCGAATTCGTTCCTGAGCGCCCGCTTCTTCAGCATCTCGGCGGTCTCCGCGGCGAAACGCTCCTCCTCGAGCTGGTGGAAGTCGACCTCCTGATAGCTGCTGGAGCCGGCGCCGCCCGACGCGGTCGGGGCCTGGCCCGCGAGGGAGGTCTTCTGGTCGCGGTCGTAGGCGTCGGTCGTCTCGCGCTTGCGCTCGATCTCGAGCTTGGGGAATTCCGAATCGCCCTCGTTGCGGAAGAACAGCATCTTCTTGCCGTCGGCGACGACGACGAAGCTATTGTGGGGAACCTGCATCCTTCTCTCCTTCTATACGGCGACCAACTCTCGAATCGCCGCGAGGGTTGCGCGCTTGCGCCCGCCCCGGCGGCGGCTTAGCCCGGCGTGGATGCGCATCCTGCTGACCAACGACGACGGCGTGAACGCGAGCGGCCTCAAGGTGCTCGAGCGGATCGCCCGCGCCTTCTCCGACGACGTCTGGATCGTCGCCCCGACCGAGGAGCAGTCCGGCGCCGGCCATTCGCTCACCCTCACCCGCCCGGTGCGGCTGAGGAAGCTGGCCGAGCGCCGCTACTGCGTCACCGGCACTCCGACCGACGCGGTGATGATGGCCGTCGCCCAGCTGATGAAGGACGAGCCGCCCGACCTCGTCCTCTCCGGGGTCAACCGCGGCGCCAATCTCGGCGAGGACGTCACCTATTCGGGCACCGTCTCGGCGGCGATGGAAGGCGCGATGGCCGGATTCCCCGCGATCGCGCTGAGCCAGGCCTATGCCAAGGAGGGGATGGGCGACACGGTTCCGTTCGCCGCGGCCGAGGCCTGGGCGGAACGGGTGCTCCGGCCGATCGTCGAGACCGGAATGCCGCCGCGCACGCTCGTCAACGTCAACTTCCCGGCGCTGGCGCCCGATTGCGTCAAGGGCATCCGGGTCGCGCCTCAGGGCCGGCACGATTACGCCCGCCTGCGCATCGTCCAGCGCACCGATCCGCGCGGCTACGACTATTTCTGGTTCGGCCTCGCTCCGATGGTCGAGACTCCCGGCCACGCTACCGATCTCGAGGTTGTCGCCGACGGCTATGTCTCGGTCACTCCGCTCCATCTCGATCTCACCCACGGCCCGTCGCTGAACCGGCTGGCGGAGCTGTACGGCTGATGTCCCGCCGGCGGCCGCGCGGACCCGACGAGATCAACCTGTCGCGCCGCGGCCGGCTGCCGATATGGGCGCAGCTCGGCTGGCGGGCGGCGCTGGTGCTCGGCCTGCTCGCCTTCGCCATCGGCGTCCACTGGCTCGAGCGGGACGGGCTCAAGGACCATTACGACGGCCATGTCAGCTTCGTGGACGTGGTCTATTTCACGATGATCAGCATCACGACGACGGGCTATGGCGACGTCGTGCCGGTGGCGAACCACACCCGCCTGTTCGACGCTTTGGTGGTCACCCCGATCCGCATCTTCTTCGTGCTGATCTTCATCGGCACGGCCTACACGTTCGTGCTCAGGCGCACATGGGACAGGTGGCGAATGAACCAGCTTCAGAAAAATCTGTGCAACCACATCGTCGTCGCCGGCTTCGGCACGAGCGGCTCCGAAGCGGTGGACGAGCTGATCGCGCTCGGCACGCCGCCCGAGGAGATCGTCGTCGTCGACGCCAGCGAGGAGGCGCTGGAACGGGCCAAGTCGATCGGCTGCGCCGTCGCCGAGGCCGACGCGACCCGCGACAAGACCCTGAAAGCGGTCCGGATCGAGCAGGCGCGGGCGCTGATCGTCTCGGCGGGCCGCGACGACACCTCGATCCTGATCACCATGTCGGCGCGTCACCTGACGCCGAAGCTCAACATCAGCGTCGCCGTGCGCAACGAGGACAATGAGCTGCTCGCCCGCCAGGCCGGAGCGAGCACGGTGATCAACCCGGTCAGCTTTGCCGGCCTGCTCCTCGCCGGCTCGACCACCGGCGCCCATATCGCCGACTATATCGCCGACCTCGCCTCCTCGAGCGGTCGGGTCCGACTCGCCGAGCGGGTGGTCCGCGACGAGGAATGCGGCAAGCCGCTTTCGGCCGTCGTCACCGGCCTTGGAGTGCGGATCTACCGCGACGGCACCCCCTACGGCTTCTGGGAGCCCGAAGCCCAGTCCCTCCACCCCGGCGACTGCGTCGTCGAGATCCTGCCGACCGCGGAGCGCGAGGCGGAGGCCTGACTTGGGGACAGTTTCTAAACTGTCCCCTGCTGTCCCGCCCAGCCTAGACTTGGGGACAGTTTAGCATCAGCCCGGCGTAGCGGCGGTAATCGGCATCGGAGAAAAAGGGTCCGCTGGCAGCGATTGCCGCGCTGGGTCCCGTGATGCGGGATCCCGGGCAGGACCAGGCGGGCGGCGCGCGGCATCGTCCCTCTATAGCGAAAACGCAACCTCCAGCCACTCGAGACCGGCGTCGAGGAAACGACTCGGACCGGGACGCGATCCGGCTTGCGGAGAAGACGGGGCCGCCTCAAGCTTGGGGACAGTTTCTAAACTGTCCCCAAAATGCACGCGAAGGCCGGGGTCCAGCGGCGCCGGCGGAAGGACTGGGTCCCGGCCTTCGCCGGGAAACGCTGCCGCGGCCTTAGCCGCCGCTTAACCGTTCCGCTTTATGGCACTCGCTCGACGACAGCCAGGCGGGTGGGCCAATGACCTTCTCTTTTTCCGATTTCTCCTCGGCGCTTAAGGGCGGCGCGACCCTCTCCGCGCAGGACGTGCTCGCGCTGCGGCGCGAGGTCTGGCCGGACGGCGCCGTCGCCCGGGCCGAGGCAGAGGCGATCTTCGAGCTCCACCGGCTGGCGCTCGAGCCGGCCCCCGAATGGGGGGATTTCTTCATCGAGGCGATCGCCGACCATGTCCTCAACGGCACCGAGCCGCGCGGCTATGTCGACGACGGGACGGCGGCGTGGCTGACCGGCCGGGTCGGCGGAGACGGCGAGGCGATCGGCCCGCTCGAGCTCGAGCTGGTCGTCAGGATCCTCGAAAAGGCGCTCAACGCTCCGGCGTCGCTCAAGACGTGGGCGCTGGCCGAGATCGAGCGCTGCGTCCTCCACGGCACGGGCGCGACCCGCCGCGACGGCGACGTCCGCCCCGGCGTGGTCGACGAGGCCGAAGTCAAGCTGCTTCGCCGGATCGTCTTCGCCAGCGGCGGCGACGGAGCGCTGGTCGTCAGCCGCGACGAGGCCGAGATGCTGTGGCGGATCAAGGATGCGACGCTCGGCGCCGCCAACGCTGCCGGCTGGCAGACGCTGTTCGTCCAGGCGGTGGGCAATCATCTGATGGCCTGGTCGTCCTACCGGCCGCTCGAGCGCGGCGAGGCGAGGCGGCTCGAGACCTTCATGAACGACCGGAGCAGCTCCGTTCTGCGCTTCCTCTCGCGGATGCGCGGAAGCCCCGATTTCGAGGGCGCCAGTCACGCCTTCGACTCGGGCGAGACGGCCGAGCGGCACCAGGCGGCCGTGGCCTCGGCCGAAGCGGTGACTCCAGCCGAGAACGACTGGCTGCAGGCGGGCATCGCCCGCGACGGCCGGCGCGACGAATGCGAGGAGGCGCTGCTCCGCTTCCTCGAGGAGGAAAGCGGGCAGCCGCTGCGCTAGGCGAACGAGTGCGGACAACGAGTGGGGACAGTTTAGAAACTGTCCCCATCACCGGCCCAAGGAGTGGCGACAGTTTAGAAACTGTCCCCAGCACCTCTAAGGAAGAAGGCGGGCCGGGTCCGGTCCGGGATGACGATTCACTCCATCGCGCTGGCACCCTAGGAAAATCCGCCGCGGGCGCCTATCTGGGGCGCTTCCCATGGCCACGATCCTCCCCTCCCCGCCCAAGGTCGGCATGGTTTCGCTCGGCTGCCCGAAGAATCTCGTCGATTCCGAGCGGATCCTGACCAAGCTCAGGTCCGACGGCTATCAGCTGTCTCCCGATTATGCGGGCGCCGACGTCGTTCTGGTCAACACCTGCGGCTTCCTCGACAGCGCCAAGGAAGAGAGCCTCCAGGCGATCGGCGAAGCGATCGCGGAGAACGGGCGGGTCATCGTCACCGGCTGCATGGGCAAGGAAGCGGACGTCATCCGCGAGCGCTTCCCGCAGGTCCTCGCGGTCACCGGCGCCCACCAATATGAGCAGGTCGTGGGAGCGGTGCACGTCGCGGCGCCGATGCCGCCGTCGGCCTTCCTCAACCTGGTGCCGGAGGGTGGGCTCAAGCTGACCCCGCGTCACTACTCCTATCTCAAGATTTCCGAAGGCTGCAACCACCGCTGCAGCTTCTGCATCATCCCGAGCCTGCGCGGCGACCTCGTCAGCCGCCGCCCCGACGCGATCCTGCGCGAGGCGGAGAAGCTGATCGCGGCCGGCACGAAGGAGCTGCTGGTCATCAGCCAGGACACGTCGGCCTACGGAGTCGACGTCCGCCACGCCTCCTGGCCGTGGAAAGGCGGGGAGGTCCGCGCCCATATGACGGACCTGGCGCGCGAGCTCGGCAAGCTGGGCGCCTGGGTGCGGCTCCACTATGTCTACCCCTACCCCCACGTCGACCAGGTCATCCCGCTGATGGCCGAGGGCCTCGTCCTCCCCTATCTCGACATCCCGTTCCAGCACGCGTCCCGCTCCGTCCTGAAGGCGATGCGCCGGCCCGCCAACGAAGCGAAGGTGCTCGAGCGGATCCGCGGCTGGCGCGAGATCTGCCCCGATATCGCCATCCGCTCGACGTTCGTCGTCGGCTTCCCCGGCGAGACCGAGGCCGATTTCGACTATCTGATCCAATGGCTCGAGGAAGCGCAGCTCGACCGGGTCGGAGCCTTCCGCTTCGAGCCGGTGCAGGGCGCCGCGGCGAATTCGCTGCCGGGCGCGGTTCCGGAGGAGGTCAAGGAGGAACGCTACGCCCGCCTGATGGAGCTTACCGCCCGGATCTCGGCGGCCAAGCTCCAGGCAAAGGTCGGACGGACCCTCGACGTGCTGATCGATGTCGCCGATGGCGAAGGCGGGGCGACCGGCCGCTCGCAGGCCGACGCTCCGGAGATCGACGGTGAAGTGCATCTGCGCGACGCGCCGGGCGCCAGGCCCGGCGACATCGTGGCGGCGCTGATCGAGGACGCCGACGAGCATGACCTGTACGGCGTTCCGGCCCGATGAGCGCTCCGGCGCGGACCGGCCCCGGACCCGCCGCCCCTCCTGACCTGGAGCGTGATCGAGATTCAACCCGCTGCGCGGCGCGCCCCCTCTTCCCAGCGGGGAGAGGGTTGGGGTGAGGGGGCTCTGAGTTCGAGAGATTGCTCGGACGCCGAACCCCCTCACCCTGCCCTCTCCCCACGTGGGAGAGGGATTTGCAACCGATCAGCCTGAATGCCGATCCGCTCTAGCGCCTGCCTCCCCTCATCGAATCCACCATCCCGGAGAGCGCTCCGCCGGCGGTGCCCATGACGAAGCTGAGCACGCTCGCGGTGACGAGGCTTCCGGCCGGGCCGACGTCCTTGGCGACGACGAGCCAGATGATCACGGCGAGGACGGCGCCGAAGACGGGCGGGCACCACCAGCACCCGTGCGGCGGCCCGACGTCGTCGGGGTTGGGCTTGTAGCCGACGAGCGAGCCCCGCGACGCGACGGCGCCGCCGCCAAGACCTGCGAGGATTATCACCAGAAAAATGATCGGGTCTTCCACATTCGCCTCCCTGTTTCGAGATAAGCTTATCAAGTGGAGAAATACTCGCTCCGCCCCCGTAATAACATTGTTGGCGTGGGTTGGTAAGCTGCGGTGATTTTGAGGGTTTGCCGCGCTTCGCCCGGGCGAGGGATGCCGTCGCCGAAGCGCCGGGCGGGCGGCTCGACTTGTCCGTGGCGGGCGGTAATGGTGGCGCGATGACCGAACGCTTCAACCTCCTCCAGCCCGACAAGGGCCAGCCGGCAACCGCTCTCCAGCTCGTCGACAAGAAGGGCTTCGACGCGTGGTTGAAGGGGCAGCCCGCGCGAGCGCGGCAGGCGGCCGCGGCGCAGGGCTTCAAGGGCGAAGGCTATCAGCTCGCCATCCTTCCCGGCGAGCGGACGGACTGGTCCGCCGTGCTCGGGGTCGCCAATGTCGACGAGCTCGGCCCCTGGTGCCTCGCCAAGGCCGCCGAGGCGCTTCCCGAAGGCCGTTACCGAGTCGACGGACGCGGCCCGGGGCCGGCGGCGCTGGGCTGGCTGCTCGGCCAGTACCGGTTCGAACGCTACAAGAAGGCCGAGGGCAAGGCGGGGCCGCGAGTCCTGCTCACCCCCGAGCCCAAGCGGATCGAGGAATTCGTCCGTCTCGCCGAGTCGACCAGCCTGGTCCGCGACCTGGTCAACACACCCGCCGGCGATCTCGGCCCGGCCGAGCTCGAGGCGGCGATCCGCCAGGTTGCCTCGGAATGCGGCGGCGAAGTGACGGTCACCGCCGGAGCGGCTCTCGACGAAGGCTATCCAATGATCGCCGCGGTCGGCCGCGCCGCGACGGCCGAGCGGGCGCCGCGCCTCGTCGAGCTCGAATGGGGCGACCGGCGCCACCCGCGCATCGCCATCGTCGGCAAGGGCGTCTGCTTCGATTCGGGCGGGCTCGACATCAAGCCGGCCTCCGGCATGCGGCTGATGAAGAAGGACATGGGCGGCGCCGCCCACGCTCTGGCGCTGGCCGGGCTGGTGATGAGGAACCGCCTTCCGGTCCGCCTCCATCTGCTCATCCCGGCGGTGGAGAACAGCGTCTCCGGCGCCGCCTTCCGTCCCGGCGACGTGCTGAGGAGCCGCAAGGGGCTGACCGTCGAGATCGACAATACCGACGCCGAGGGCCGGCTCATCCTCGGCGACGCGCTCGCCAAGGCGGCGGAGGGCGAGCCGGAGCTGATCCTCGACTTCGCCACCCTGACCGGGGCGGCGCGGGTCGCGCTCGGGCCCGACCTTCCGGCCCTGTTCGCCAACGACGACGCCCTGGCCGAAGCGCTTCTGGCGGGTGGGACCGGTGTCGCCGACCCGGTCTGGCGTATGCCGCTGTGGAGCCCTTATGAGGACATGCTCTCGTCGGACATCGCCGACCTCAGCAACTCGGCGGACGGGCCGATGGCCGGAGCGGTCACGGCGGCCCTGTTCCTGAAGAAATTCGTGCCCGACGGCCTGCCCTGGGCCCATTTCGACACCTTTTCCTGGCGGGGCTCGGCGAAGCCCGGACGGCCCAAGGGCGGGGACGCTTTGGGTCTGCGTGCGGCCTGGGCGGCACTGTCCGCTCGCTACAACCATACCTAGGTTGGGCCGTTTTTGCGTCGAATTCTCAATATCTAACGAAACGAAAAGCATCCTGACTGGTTTAGGACCCGGAACAAGCCGCCTGGAAATTTGGAGATCGGCCAGTGGCAGAGCGCGCTCTCAGGAGCTGGATGCAGACGCTGATCGGCTATGTCCGGTCGGGCCAGCCGGACCTCACCAACCGTCAGATGGCGTTGCTTCTCCTCGTCTATCTCACTCCCGGCCCCCATACGGTCCGCGGCCTCGCCCACATATTGGGCGTTTCGAAGCCGGTGATCACGCGCGCCTTGAATACGCTGGGCACGCTCGGCTATCTGCGCCGCGTGCGCGACGAGGCCGACCGGCGCAACGTATTCGTCGCCCAGACCAGCATGGGACAGGATTTCCTTGAGCGCTTCGAACGCAACATCGAGCAGCAGGAAAGCGCCGGCCGCCGAACCGCGTCGAAGGAACGGGGCATCCTCCTCCAGCACTGACCGGCGAATCGCGCTCGACGGGCCGTCCGTCCACCTCGACCCGCGCCTCCATGCCTGGCGCAGCGACATCGCCGACATCGCCCTCGCCGGCCGGCTGTTCGCACCCCATTATGCCGCGCCGCTGATCCGCGCCTGCGGGCTGATCGCGTCTCCCGTCCGCGACGAGCCGGCGGACGGCGCCGCGCAAGTGTCCGAGCTTCTGCCCGGCGAGGGCTTCGCCGTCCTCGACCTCACCGCCGGCTGGGCCTGGGGCTATTGCCTCGCCGACCACCGGGTCGGCTATGTCGAGGCGATCGAGCTGGCCGAGCCGCTCGAGCCCACCCACGTCGTCGTCGAGGCCCAGGCGCCGATCCAGGCCGGCCCCGACCCGCTCGCCGCCACCCTCTCCTCGCTGCCGATGGGGTCGCGCCTGCACGGCATCGTGCGCGGCGCGTCGCTCGAATTCGAGGGCGGCTTCGTTCCGCTCTCCTATCTGCGCGCCGTCGGCGAGCATGAGGAGGATCCGGTGGCGGTCGCCCAGCGATTGCTCGGCGCCCCCTACCGCGCGGGCGGCCGAACCAGCCAGGGGCTCGACTGCGCCGCCCTCGTCCAGCTCTCGCTTCAGCTGTGCGGCCTCGAGTGCCCCCGCGATACGAAGGAGCAGCGGACGCTCGGCGACGCTCTCCCCGACGGTGCGCCGCTGAAGCGCGGCGACCTGCTGTTCTGCGAGGACCATGTCGGGATGATGGTCGACGACCGGATGGCGATCCAGATGAGCTTCGCCGCGCAGAAGGTCGCGGTCGAGCCCTTCACCTGCGCCCGCCCCGACGGCAGCGACTCCCCGATCGAGCGGCGCCGCCTCGCCTGAGCTTGCATAACGCCCCCGTAACGAGCAGTCTCGCCTTCTCAACGGGAGGGAGATCTCCATGGCTACCGTCGCGCCCGCCGCCCCGCCGGCCTGGTTCCGGATCGTCGCTTTAGTCGCCGTTCTCTGGAACGCGTTCGGCCTCTATCAATATCTGATGTCGGTCGGCCTGTTCGGCGACCCGACGGCGAGCCTGACCGAAGCCCAGCGCGCCGTCGTCGCGACCATCCCGGCCGCGATCACCGGCGCCTTCGCCACCGGCACCCTGGCGGGCCTGATCGGCAGCCTGGGCCTTCTCCTGCGCAAGCGCTGGGCGCTGCCGCTGCTGGTCCTGTCGCTGCTTGCGCTCGCCATATTGGAAGGCTGGATCGTGTTCCTGAGCGGCGCTCTCGAGGCCTTCGGCGGAATCGCCCTGCCGGCGACCATCGTCGTCGTCGCGCTGCTCCTCGCCTGGCTCGCCTGGCATGCCCGCCGGAGAGGCTGGCTGAATTAGCTACATCTCGCCCCGGGCGCGGCGGATCGCATACCATTTCTGCACATTGGCGTTGTGCTCGGCGAGGCTGTTGGCGAAGACATGGCCGCCGGTGCCGTCGGCGACGAAATAGAGCGCCTGGGTGGGCTCCGGGTTCAGCACCGCCGCGATCGACTCGCGGCCCGGATTGGCGATCGGCCCCGCCGGCAGCCCGGCCATGGCGTAGGTATTGTAGCCGTTGTTCGACTGCAGCTCGGAGCGCAGGATCCGCCGGCCGAGCGGCCGACCCTTGGTGATCGGGTAGATCACGGTGGGGTCGGCATCGAGCTTGATCCCCTGGCGCAGGCGGTTGGTATAGACACCGGCGATCATCCGCCGCTCGGAGGCCTTGCCGGTCTCCTTCTCGACGATCGAGGCGAGGGTGATCGCCTCCTGCGGCGTGGTGACGACCGCTGCCGGGCTCCGCTTCGCCCAGAGCTCGGCCAGGGTCTTCGTCATCGCCGTCTGCATCCGCCTCAGCACCGCCGAGCGGGCCTCGCCGCGCTGGTAGCTGTAGCTGTTGGGAAGCACCGACCCCTCGTCCGGGACCGGAACCTCGCCGGTGAGCGCCGACGCCCCCATCAGCCGCTCGTGCACCAGAACGGACGGGAGGCCTTCGGGGATGGTCACCATCCGCTGCAGGGTCTTGCCGCTCTGCAGGATCGACAGCACCTGAGCGTGGCTGGCGCCGGCGGGGAATTCATATTCGCCCGCCTTGATCGACTCGCCGCCGCCGAAGATCCTGGTCTGGAACAGGAAGCGTTCCGCCGACGCGATCACCCCGGCGCGCTCGAGCGTGTTCGCGGCCCTGACCGTGCTCGATCCGGCCGCGATCACCACCGGCGTCGGCCGCTTCGAGGGCCCGGCGCCGTTCCAGCCCTGGATGAACCAGAAGCCGACCGCGAGAACGGCCGCGGCGATCAGGCCGAGCGCGAGCAGCTTCTTCATGAGCGGATCAGACGGCCTTCATCACCAGGCTGGCGTTGGTGCCGCCGAAGCCGAAGCTGTTGTTGAGCACCGCCTTGACCTTGCGCTCCTTGGCGATGTGGGGAACGAGATCGACCCCGGCCGTCCCGTCGCTCGGATTGTCGAGGTTCAACGTCGGCGGCACGATCTGGTCGCGCATGGCGAGGATGCAGAAGATCGCCTCGACCGCTCCGGCGCCGCCGAGCAGATGGCCGATCGCCGACTTGGTCGAGCTCATCGACAGATGGCCGATATTGTTGCCGAACAGCCGCCGCACCGCGCCGAGCTCGAGCTCGTCGCCGAGCGGCGTCGAAGTGCCGTGGGCGTTGATATAGTCGATGTCGGAGAGGTCGAGGCCGGAGCGCTTCATCGCCACTTCCATCGCCCGGTAGCCGCCCGCCCCTTGGGGATGGGGAGCGGTGACGTGATAGGCGTCGCCGGACATGCCGTAGCCGACCAGCTCGGCGTAGATCCTGGCGCCGCGCTTCTTCGCGCGCTCATATTCCTCGAGCACGACCACGCCGGCGCCCTCGCCCATGACGAAGCCGTCGCGGTCCTTGTCGTAGGGGCGGCTGGCGCGCTCGGGCTGGTCGTTGAAATGGGTCGACAGCGCCCGCGCCTGGGAGAAGCCGGCGATGCCGAGCGGGCACAGGGCGTCCTCGCTGCCGCCGGCGACCATGATATCGGCATCGTCCAGCGCGACCATCCGGGCCGCGTCGCCGATCGAGTGGGCGCCGGTCGAGCAGGCGGTGACGACGGCGTGGTTGGGACCCATCAGCCCGTATTTGATCGACACCTGGCCGGAGATGAGGTTGATCAGCCGGCCGTGGACGAAGTGGGGCGAGACCCGGCGCGGGCCGCGCTCGTGGAGGACGATCGCCTCCTTTTCGATGCCGGGAAGGCCGCCGATGCCGGACCCGATCGAGACTCCGGCCCTGAACCTGTCCTCCTCGCTCATGTCGGTGAGGCCGGCATCCTCCAGCGCCTGGCCGGCGGCGTCGAGGCCGTAGACGATGAACGGGTCGACCTGGCGCTGGACCTTGTGATCGACGCGCTTTGCCGGGTCGAAGCCATATTCGTGCTCGGGCGGCTTCACCTCGCAGGCGATCTGGCAGGCATAATCGGTCGGGTCGAAGCGGGTGATGCGGGTCGCGCCGCTCTTCGAGGCCAGGATGTTCTTCCAGCTGGTCTCGATGTCGCCTCCCAGAGGCGACACCATCCCGAGACCGGTCACGACTACGCGGCGCATATCACGTCTCCAAACGCTAAACAGGCCCAGTCCCGTTCGGGCTGAGCCTGTCGAAGCCCTTCATTTAGTGAACGCCTCTCAGAAGGAAAGAGGGCCCTTCGATAAGCTCGGGGCGATCGGAAATCCAGCCCGTCCTCAGGCCTTGTGGGCCTCGATATAGTCGATGGCGTCCTTGACCGTGCTGATCTTCTCCGCCGCGTCGTCGGGAATCTCGACCCCGAACTCCTCCTCGAAAGCCATGACCAGCTCGACGATGTCGAGGCTGTCGGCGCCGAGATCGTCGATGAAGCTCGCTTCCTCGGTGACCTTCTCGGCCTCGACGCCGAGATGCTCGACGACGATCTTCTTCACGCGGTCGGACGTCTCGCTCATGTGTGTGCCCTTCTTCCCTAGCGTAGTTTTGCGATGCCCTAGCCGCTCCCTGCCGGGGCTGGCAAGGGGCGGCAACGGAAACGGATCATTCCACTCGCGTCACAGCATCGCCATTCCGCCGTTGACATGGAGGGTCTGCCCCGTGACGTAGCCGGCTTCCCGGCTGGCGAGGTAAACGGCGGCCGCCGCGACGTCGTTCCCCTCGCCGAGGCGGCCGGCCGGGATGCGGCCGAGCAGGAGTGTCTTCTGGGCCTCTGGCAAGGCCTCCGTCATCGCCGAGGCGATGAAGCCGGGCGCGATGCAGTTGACCGTGATGTTGCGGCTCGCGACCTCCTGGGCCATCGCCTTCGACATTCCGACCAGCCCCGCCTTCGAGGCGGCGTAATTGGCCTGCCCGGGATTGCCGGTCGCTCCGACCACCGAGGTGATCGAGATGATCCGCCCGTGCCTGGCCCGCATCATCGGCTTCATCGCCGCCCGGGCGAGGCGGAAGGCGGCCTCGAGGTTGATTCGGATGACGTCGGTCCATTCCTCGTCCCGCATCCGCATGGCGAGATTGTCGCGGGTGACTCCGGCATTGTTGACGAGGATGTCGAGCTTGCCGCCGAGCGCCTCGACCGCCTGCGGCACCAGCGCGTCGACGGCGGCGCCGTCGGAGAGATCGCAGGCCAGCGCGACATGGTCGCCGCCGAGCCCGGCGCGAAACGCCTCCAGCTTGTCGGCGTTGGACCCGGAGACCGCCAGCCGCGCCCCCTGCCCCGCCAGCGCCCGAGCGATCGCCGACCCGATGCCACCCGAGGCTCCGGTGACGAGCGCGGTCATTCCTGAAAGATCGAACATGTTCAAACTCCGTAAAATGGTTCGCGCAGAGACGCAGAGACGCAGAGAGGCCGTGCCTGCGGTGAAGCCGCATTCATTCGAAGAATCCGGAGGAAAGGCAGGGATTGCCCGTCCGGTCAGCCTCTCTGCGTCTCTGCGTCTCTGCGCGCATAAAGCCCTTTCTTGCGGCCTATTCGATGGTGATGACCGGTCCCTCCGGGGCGACGTGATAATCGTTCACCAGCCTCTTGAAACCTTCCTTGAGGGTCGCGCCTCCAAAGTTGATTAGCAGCCCGACGGGCTGCCGGGTGAGACGCAGATAGGTCAGCAATTGCTTGGCGTGGGCAGGATGCAACCGGTCGACCGACTTCACCTCAACGAGAAGCCTTCCTTCGATCAGTAGGTCGATGCGGAATGCGGCCTCGAAACGAAGCCCGTCGAACTCGATATCCACCGGTCTTTGCCGTTCTACGCGGTACCCGCTCCGGGCAAGCGAGGCTGCGAGCAACGTCTCATAGACGCTCTCCAGAAGACCGGGGCCGAGCTCCTTGTGCAGCCGGATGGCCGCGTCGAGCACGTCGCCGGTGATCCGATCAATGTCCTTCACCCGCTCCCTCCGCGTCTCCGCGCCTCCGCGTGAACCTAGATCTCCCGGACCAGCGCTTCGATGTCGGCCATCGTGACGACGCTGGTCACCCTCGCGTCGGGCGCGATGCGCTTGACCATAGGGCCGAGGACCTTGCCGCCGAACTCGACGAAATGGTCTACTCCCGCTTCGGCCATCGCCGCGACGCTCTCGCGCCAGCGGACCATCCCGGTCACCTGCTCGACGAGCAGGCGGCGGATCTCGGCCGGCTCCTCGACCGGCGCCGCGATGACGTTGGCATAGAGGCGGACCGCCGGCTCCTCTATCTCCACCTCGGCGAGGGCCTGCTCCATCTCCCGCGCGGCGGGCTCCATCAGCGGCGAATGGAACGGCGCCGAGACCGGCAGAAGCACCGCCCGCTTGGCGCCTTTCTCCCTGGCGATCTCGAGCGCCCGCTCGATCGCGCCGCGATGGCCGGAGATGACCACCTGCGAGGGATCGTTGTCGTTGGCGACGACGCAGACCTCGCCCTGCGCCGCGGCGTCGGCGATCGCCTGCGCGATCTCCACGCTGGCGCCGAGCAGGGCGGCCATGGCGCCCTCCCCGACCGGCACGGCGCGCTGCATCGCCTGGCCGCGCAGCTTGAGCAGGCGCGCCGCCGTCGGCACGTCGAAACCGCCGGCCGCGCACAGCGCGCTATATTCGCCGAGGCTGTGGCCGGCGACGAAATCGGCCTTGTCGATCGAGATTCCCGACACCAGCAGGGTCGCGACGGCATTGGCCATGATCGCCGGCTGGGCGTTCTCGGTGAGGGTGAGCTCGTCCTGGGGGCCTTCGACCATCAGCCGGAACAGCTTCTGCCGAAGCGCCTCGTCCACCTCCTCGAACAGATGGCGGGCGACGCTGCTCCCCTCGGCGAGCGCCCTGCCCATGCCGACCGACTGGCTCCCCTGCCCGGGGAAGATGAATGCGCGCATAGACGGCTCCCTCAGGCCGCGGCTGGTAGGCAGGCCCGGCGCGCGGCGCAAGCGGGCGATAGCCAAGGCGGTATGCCGCGAGCCGGTGACGAGCCGTTGACGTCATGCCTGCCATGGCAATTTTGCGCCAGTAGCTGCCGTTCTGTCGGGAGGGGTAAAATGTCTGCTATGGGTGGAACGCGGACATTGGGGAGCGTACTAATCACGTCGGCAATAAGGGGGCGGGACATGAAAACTGAGACATTAGCCGGCTACTGCGTCGTAGGGTTGATGCTGGTGACCTTGCTGGCGGGATGTGCGGATCAGGAAAGCACTGACGCCGCCCCAATGTTTGCCGATGCCAAGAGCGCTTCTCAACAAGGAACGGAAAAGGCAGACATGGCGTCTGGCGATCCGCAGCAGGACGGTGCGCAGCAGGCCTTGGCGGGTCTGTTGCAGATCAGACGGGAACAGTGCCAAAGCGGAAACCAGTTGGCCTGCCAAGCCCTACCTGAATTTCCAGGGCGCTATCGGGAATTGGCCCAGTTGAGTCAGGCCTGCCGATCCGGCGACGGCCAGGCATGCACGTCCTACAGGAATCTCGCAGAACGTATCTTCACCGCCTATTCCGAAAGCGCGGCAGTCATGAGGAATGGCGCAGAGGCCATGGCGCAGATGGATGGCTGGCGTGCCCAAATGAATAGGAATGCTGCGGCAAGCTTGGCGAATCTGCGCGCGCAAGGTGCGGCAGGTCAGGCCGCACACGAAGCTCGCCAGCAATCGTTTGATGGGATGAATCGAGCCTGGCAAGCCGGGCAGGAAAGCAGCGATCGAACTCAGGGCCGAACCATCGACCGCATCTATGAAGGGACGACAATGGATGGTGGCGGCGTCCAGACCCGGGTACCCTATGGCGAGAGGGGTTACACGGACGGATATGGAAACGTTATTACCGTGCCCAAAGGAGGTACCGCGCCGGATGGCTGGCAGCCCATGACAGAGACCTACGCCGTTCCCGAATAAGGCATCAACTTGCGGCGCTCGGCGTGTCCGGGTGTCGCCTTATGAGCGGCCCTCCGCTTGGCAGAAGTCCGACTTGCCTACGCAAGTTGTTCGTGATATGTTCCGATATATGGACATGCTCAACCTTGGACACAGCTGGCGAGAGAGCGACGGGTGCAAGGCCCGAATTGGCAAACTTCTTTCAGCTCCTGGGAAGTCGGAACTTTGAAACTTCCGGGCCAAGCTGCGCGGGAGACCCCCCGGCGATTCCATGTGACTCTCGTGCCAGTCGCGCCGTTCGCTCGCTCCGCCGCGAAACCTCAGATCCAATACCGGTTCCCCTGCCCTTCCCGCGGCGGGCAGCCGAGGCTGTCGCCGCGAAGGGTGGGAGGCTCGCGCTTTCGGCTGCAGGGGCGGCTGGAGGGAATCGGCGTGACACCATGAACTTCATGAACTTCACCTCAGACGCAGGCTTGATTTTTCACGGCTTCTCCGCCATGTGCCTCTCGTCCGGGGGCGGAGGCCATGCTTCCAGCCCCGGTTTTAATTGAGACGACAGCCGGAGGGGCGTCCGCATTGGGCGGCGTCAGCGATCGGCCAAAGACAAGGAACAGCGCTGCCATGCCGCTTTACGAGCATGTCTTCATCGCGCGTCAGGACCTGGCCCAGGCCCAGGTGGACGCGCTGGCGGAAGCCGCCACCAGCATCATCGAGACCGCCGGCGGCAAGGTCGTCAAGACCGAGACCTGGGGGCTTCGCTCCCTCGCCTACCGGATCGCCAAGAACCGCAAGGGCCATTACGTCATGCTCGACTTCGACGCGCCGCCCGCGGCCGTCGCCGAGCTCGAGCGCCAGACCCAGATCAACGAGGACGTCATCCGCTACATGACCGTTCGCGTCGACGAGCATGAGCAGGGCCCGTCGGCGATGATGCGCCGCGGCGAGCGCGACCGCGAGCGCGGTGACCGCGGCGATCGCGGCGACCGTGGGGATCGCGGCGGCCGCGACCGCGACCGCGCCCCCCGCCCCGATTTCGCCGACGCGTAAGAGAAAGGATCAGCAACGATGGCACGCCCATTTTTCCGCCGCCGCAAGAGCTGCCCCTTCTCGGGCAAGGACGCTCCGCGGATCGACTATAAGGACGTCCGCCTCCTCCAGGGCTTCGTCTCCGAGCGGGGCAAGATCGTCCCCAGCCGGATCACCGCCGTCTCCGGCAAGAAGCAGCGCGAGCTGGCCACCGCGATCAAGCGCGCCCGCCACCTCGGCCTTCTCCCCTACGTCGTGAAATAAGGAGCTCGAGATATGGATGTCATTCTCCTCGAGAGGATCGAGAAGCTCGGCGCGATCGGCGACGTGGTGAAGGTGAAGAACGGCTATGCCCGCAACTTCCTCCTTCCCAACGGCAAGGCGCTCCGGGCCAACGAATCGAACCGCAAGGTGTTCGAGAGCAACCGCGAGCGGATCGAGGCGACCAACGCCGAGCGCCGCTCCGCTGCCGAAGTGGATTCGAAGAGCATCGACGGGATCACCGTCCAGCTCATCCGCCAGGCGTCGAACACCGGCCAGCTCTACGGCTCGGTTTCGGCGAGGGATCTCGCCGAATTGCTCGAAGCCGAGGGCCACAAGGTCGCCAGGAACCAGATCGTCCTCGACCGTCCGATCAAGGCGATCGGCCTTCAGGACGTCCGGATCGCGCTGCACCCGGAGGTGTCGGTGACCATCAAGGTCAACGTCGCCCGCTCGCCCGAAGAGGCCGAGCTCCAGGCCAAGGGCGTCGACGTGATGGCCGACATGTTCGAGAAGGACAGCGCCGGCTTCACCGAGGAATACGATCCGAACGCCGAGCCGGGCGAGATCGCGCCCGACGCCTCCCCCGCGGCCGAGGCTGGCGACGGCGAAGCGGCGAGCGAAGGCGACGAGGCGGACGGGGCGTAAGCAAAAGAAGAAGGGCCTTCGACAGGCTCAGGCCGAACGAAGGTTTGGCCGGCTCCCGAACCCGTTCGGGCTGAGCCTGTCGAAGCCCTCCCTTCTCGTCCTTTGAAAAAGGCCGCTGCCCGATGCGGGCGGCGGCCTTTTCCTTTGCGCGCTGGACAGGACGCTCAAGCCGGTGTTCAGGAGCGGCGGCGCACAGGAGACGACATGCTGAAGCTCATCATCGGCAACAAGGCCTATTCCTCCTGGTCGCTGCGCGGCTGGCTGGCGGTGAAGCAGTCGGGAATCGCGTTCGAGGAGATCACCGTTCCTTTGTTCGACGAGGAATGGGAGAAGACCCGCGAAGGCAACGAGTTCGCGCCGTCGGGCGGCAAGGTGCCGGTGCTGTGGGACGACCAGGCGGTGATCTGGGATTCGCTCGCCATCGTCGAATGGCTGTCCGACAAGACGGACCGCGACCGCTTCTGGCCCAAGGACGAGATCGCCCGTGGAATGGCCCGCTCGATGGCCGCCGAGATGCATTCGAGCTACGACAACCTCCGGCGCGAGTGCCCGATGAACCTGCGCAAGCAGTTCCCGCCCAAGGAGATGTCGGAGAACGTTCGGCAGGAGGTCGTGAGGATCTTGGAGCTTTGGGCTCAGGCGCGGGCGCGGCACGGCGGTGGCGGCCCTTACCTGTTCGGCACCTTCGGAGCCGTCGACATCATGTTCGCCCCCGTCGTCACCCGCTTCGTCACCTATTCGGTCCCCGTCCCGCGCTTCGCCGCCGCCTATATGGAGGCGATGCTCTCCCATCCCTGGCTGCGCGAATGGGTCGAGGCAGCTCAGGAGGAGCCGTGGGTAATCGAGAAATACGAGAGCGCGGCGGCCGAGTAGGTGTTCCCCGCAATCGGCCTCAATAAGGCGTGCCGTCCTTGCGGGTGAAGCGGCTGGTGGCACCGTCGAGGTGGAGGTCGATGTCCGGATAGTGGCAGTCGGTGGTCGCCCACCTGCCGATGGCGACGAAGACGCAGGGCGCGTCGCTGCGGTTGACCAGCCGGTGGGCGTTCGCGATCCCCTTGGGGAAGGCGGCGCAGTCGCCGGCGCGCATCGCCGTCTCGCCGCCCTCCTCCTCGAGCACCGCCTCGCCTTCGAGCATGACGACGAACTCGTCCTCGCCTTCGTGCCAGTGGCGCTGGCTGGAGATCCCGCCGGGCTCGAGCGTGACGTGGCTGACTCCGAAGTCCGAGAGGCCGCAGGCGGGGCCGAGGCGGCGGTAGAGCCGCTTCGCCATCTCCTCCCGCCAGGGCGAGGGATAGCCGGTCGCGTTGATCCGCGGGAAGGAGTCGAGGTCGAGCCTGGGCATGATGGGCCTTTCGCTGGGCAAGCCGTCGGCCCCTTGCTAGGCGAACCGGCATGACCCGCGCAATCGACCCGGTCGAGCTTGCCTCCGAGCTGATCGCCTGCCCCAGCGTCACCCCCGCCGGCGGCCCCGTCTTCGACGTTCTCGAGGCGGCGCTGAGGCCGCTCGGGTTCGAGGTCCACCGCTTCGTCGCGGGCGACGTGGAGAACATGTTCGCGACGCGCGGCGGCGGAAGCCCGCATTTCGGCTTCGCCGGCCACCTCGACGTGGTGCCTCCCGGCGAAGGCTGGAGCGGCGATCCGTTCGGGCCGGCGATCCGCGGCGGCCTTCTCTACGGCCGCGGCGCGGTCGACATGAAGGGCGGCATCGCCGCCTTCGTCGCCGCCGCGGCCGAGGTCGCCGACCATCGCGGAACGCTCAGCCTGCTGATCACCGGCGACGAGGAGGGTCCGGCGATCCACGGCACCCGGGCGATCATGGCCTGGATGGCCGAGCGCGGCATCCGGCCCGACATGATCCTGATCGGCGAGCCAACCTCGGAGGCCCGGCTCGGCGATACCGTCAAGATCGGCCGGCGCGGCTCGGTCAACATGTGGATCACCATCCCGGGCGTCCAGGGCCACGTCGCCTATCCGCACCGGGCCGACAATCCGGTGCCGAGGCTGGCCGACGTGGTCCGCGCCCTGGAGGCGCTCCACCTCGACGACGGCAGCGACTCCTTCCAGCCTTCGAACCTCGAGGTGACCGCGGTCGAGACCGATACCAGGGCGACCAACCTCATCCCCGGCTCTGCCCGGATCCAGCTCAACATCCGCTTCAACGACCATCATCGCGGCGAGGATCTCGTCGCCCTGGTCCGGCGGACGGCGGAGGGCGCGGCGCCGGGGGCGAGCGTCGAGGCGGTGATATCCGGCGAAGCCTTCCTGACCCCGCCGGGGCCGCTCTACGCGCTGGTGACGAAGGCGATCCGCGAGGAGACGGGGGTCGAGCCGGTCCTCTCGACGAGCGGCGGGACGTCCGACGGGCGCTTCCTGATCGAGCTTTGCCCGGTGGTCGATTTCGGGCTTCCCAACGCGACCATGCACAAGCTCGACGAAGCCGCTTCGGTCGAGGACCTGCGAGCCCTCAAGCGAATTTACGCACGCATCGTCAGGGGCGCGCTGGGATAGGACATTTCGTGGGCGAGGCTGCGGGCGCAGTCCTGCGCCTCGGCCCAGGCCAGGAAGGCCTCCTCGGGCATGGGCGCGACTCCGGGGAAGCCCTGCAGGCTGTCGCAGCCGAGCGCCCGCAGGACCTCGACCTGATCCTGGCGCTCGACCCCGGCGGCCACCGCCTCGCAACCGAGGCCGTGGACGAGGTGGATGAGCGAGGCGGCGACGCTGCGGGCCCGCTCGGACCGGTCGATGTCGGCGACGATCCCGCCGTCGAGGCGGACCCGGTTCATCGGCATGCTGGCGAATCCGGACAGGCGCGCCCGGCCGGAGCCAAAGTCGCTGACGCAGACCTCGACGCCGTCGCCGCGCAGCCGCTCCAGCTCGGCCACCACCCATTTGTCGCAGCCCGAGGCGGCCGCCTCGTTGAGCTCGATCTCGACTCCCCAGGGCGCGCTGCCGCTGCGGCTGAGCGCGCCGCGCAGGCGCTCGATGAAGTCGAGCCGCTCGAACTGGCGGGCCGCGACCGGAAAGCAGAGGATATGGTCGAGGCCCGCGGCGCGCCAGCGGGCGAGCGCGGCCGAGACGGCGTCCAGAGTCCATTCGCCGAGGCGGACGGCGAGACCGGTTTCCTGAAGCATCGCCTCTTCGCCCGATAGCAGGCGGGTGCCGTCGGCGCCGTTCCAGCGTATCTGCGCCTCCGCGGCGGTGATCGCGCCGGTGCGCAGGCACAGGCGCGGCTCGAAGACGAGCTCGAGTTCGTGGCGCTCGACGGCACGGCGGACCGACGCTTCGAGCTGGGCGCGCTCCTCGGAAGCGCGGGCCAGATGCGGCTCGTAGCTGCACAGCCGCGACCGGCCCGAGGCCTTGGCATGATACATGGCGACGTCGGCGGCCTTCATCAGGCTGGTCAGGTCGGTGCCATGCTCCGGAGCCAGCGCGATCCCGATCGAGCCGCCGATCAGCACCGACTGTCCCGCCGGCTTGAACGGCTCGGCGAGCGCCGCGAGAGCGCCGGCGGCGATCCGCTCCGCCTCCTCGCGGGTCGAGACCTCGGGCAGAAGCATGGTGAACTCGTCGCCGGCGAGCCGGGCGAGCAGGGGCGGCGCGAGGGTGCCGTCGGCGACCTCGGCCTTGAGGACGACCCGCAGCCGGTTGGCGACCATCACAAGCACCTGGTCGCCCTGGGCGTGGCCGAGGCGGTCGTTGACCTCCTTGAAGCCGTCGAGATCGATGAAGAGGAGAGCAGCGCCGCTGTCGCGCGATCCCAGGATCCGGTCCGCCTCGCAGCGGAAATGGACCCGGTTGGGGAGCGAGGTGACCGGGTCGTACATCGCCATCGCCTTGGCGTCGTCGAGGTTGGAGCGAACCTGGGCGAACAGTCCCTCCACCGCGGCGGCGAGCGCCGGCATGTCGCGTTTGAGAGCGGCCGGCGCCGGCGAGGAAAGGTCGCCGCGGCTCACCGCGAGCAGCCGGTCGATCAGTGCTGTGACGGCGCGGGCGTGGGCGCTGTTGGGTCGTTCCGCCGCGAGGTGGACGATCATCAAAGCGAAGAGGCCGATGAACAGCGACGCCACCACCTGCTGGTTGAGGGTGCCGAGCAAAAGGAAGCCGAGCAGGGTCAAAGCGAAAGCCGACAGGCCCGCCATCACCGAGAGCACGCGATTGCTGATCTTTCCAACCGTCGAAGCCATGATCGGCGGCGTTTCCTGTCCGGTCTCTCGCGCCGCCCCCCACAGAGGCGCGTTGCCAGGACACCTTATGCCGGACGCGTTACCATTTCGTATCCTTCACGGACGAGGGCGTCGAAGCACGATGTAGAGGGCGCCGGCGCCGCCGTGGCGCGGATGGGCGTTGCGGACCGCCGCGATCCGCCCGGAATGGCGGGAGGCCTGCAGCCAGTCGCCGACCGCCGCCCGGATCGCCCCCCTCCCGCCGCCGCGGCCCGGCGCCGGCGGCTTGCCGGTGACCAGCAGCATCAGCCTCGCGCCGGCCCGGATCGCCTCGTCCAGGCGCCGGTCGAGCAGGTCGTAGGCTGTGGCGAGATTGTGGCCGTGGAGATCGAGCGTCGCATCCGGAGCGACCAGCCCGCGGCTCAGCCGGCGGTCCCAGCCGGCGTCGAGGGTGACTCCCGGCCCCTTGCGGGGAGGCGGTGGAGGCGGAAGAGGAGCCGCTCCCCGGCCGACGCCGGCGCCCGGCGGGGCCGCTTCCTGGGTCCCGGCCTCCGCCGGGACACTGGGTGGGGCGGCGCCGCCGAGCGGACGCACCGACTCGACCACGCGCGCCCACAATCTCGCTTCCTCAGGGTCGAGCCGTCGCATCGAGGCGCGCGAGCGTGCCCTTGGGCAGGAGCAGCCAGGCGCGGCCGCGGCCGGTCATCCCGCCGGCGATCCGCGCCGCCTCGGCGCCCGCGCCCCAGAAGGTGTCGAACCGGTTCGAGCCGCGGATTGCTCCGCCCGTATCCTGAGCGATCCACAGGCCGTCGGCCTCGGGGCGGTCGAGGTCGAGGATGACGGGGGCGCCCAGCGGCACGAACTTGGGGTCGGCGGCGACGGTCGCGCGCGGGGTGACCGGAAGGCCGAGCGCTCCGAGCGGCCCGGGGCCGGTCAGCTCCTGGAAGAAGACGTAGCTCTTGTTCTCCCGCATGATCGCCTTCCCCTCCTCGGGATGGGCGCGAAGCCAGGCGACGATGTGCTGCATCGTCGTCCCGCCCGGCTCGAGCAGGCCGCGGTCCTTCATCAGCTTGCCGATGCCGACATATTCGCGGCCGTTCTGCCCGGAATAGCCGATCCGCATGACTGCACCGTCCGGCAGGCGCAGCCGGCCGGAGCCCTGGATCTGCAGGAAGAACAGGTCGATGGCGTCCGCCGCCCAGGCGATTTCGAGGCCGCGGTTGGCGAGCGCGCCTTCCTCGATCTCGGACCGCTCGTAATAAGGGACGACGATCCCGTTCTCGAGCCGCCCCCGTCGCGGCGTGCCCGCCGCCTCGGCCGTCGCCGCGTCGACTTCGATGAGGTCGGGGGGCTTGCGGTAGACCGGCACCTCATAGCCCGACTGGAAGGTGCGCGAGCCGGCGATCTCGGGCTCGTAATAGCCGGTCGCGAAGGCGGCGCCGTCGCCGACCTGGACCAGCTCGAAATGCTCGGCGAAGAAGGCCGAGGTCAGGCCGGGCCGATGGGGGGTAGCCGCGGCGCAGGCCGCCTGCCAGTCCTCGGGCCGGGTGAGCCCGCTGGCGTCGGTCCGCTCGAGCAGGGCCGGGCAGCTGATCCGGAAGGCGTCGAGCGCCCGGCGGGCCGCGGCTTCATCGATCGCCGGGAGTGCGGGGCCTGCCGAAACGCCGAGCACCGCGGCCGTCAGCGGCTTCGCTTCCACGACCGCCGGCGGCTGAGGCTGAGGCTGAGGCTGGGGCGCCGGCGGCCGCTGTTTGGACACGCAGCTGGCGAGGAGAACCATCGCCGTCAGCGACAGCGAAAGGTTCATGAGTTTCATAAGTTTCAGCTTCCCAGGAGCGGAAAGATTCCCCCTGCCCCGCACGCCCCTCAGTCCGCTTCGTCGGTCTCGACGAGCAGCCAGTTGGGGTCGCCGCTGGAGAGGTCGCGGCGGAAGCTCCAGACGTCGTGGGTCGGGATCGCGTCGCTGAGCGTGCCGGCGATGACCTTGCCGTCGCGGTCGCGGGTGACCGCGGCGATGTCGGCGTCGAAGCGGACATCAACCTCCGCGACCCGGCCGGTCAGGCGGGCGTCCTGGATGACGGCGCGCTCGATCTGGACGAGTCGGTTGTCGAGCTGCTCGCCGGCCCCCTCGCGCTCGGTGATGGCCTGCTCGAACGAGGCGAGCACGTCGCCTCCGACGAGATGGCGCAATTCCTCGCGGTCGCCGCGCCAGAAGGCCTCGAGGATCATCCGGTAGGCGGCCTGGGCCCCTTCGAGGAAGCGGCCGACGTCGAAGGCGGGGTCGGCGCCGACGATGGCGCGGATGCCCGGAGTCGCCGGTTCCTCATAGACGAACCCGCCGGTTTCCGGCCGCTCGACGGCGATGTCGGCGGTGGGCGCGGCGGCCTCTGCGGGGGTGCCGGTCTCGGCGGGACGAAGGATCGGCTGCTGCTCATGGCCCGTGCGGCGGCCGAGCACCGAGTAGAGCCTCAGGCCTACGAACAGGGCCACCATCGCCAGGAGGACAATCTCGGTCACCAGCATCTCCGAACTCAACGAACCCCATACATAGGCCGTTGACCTCAAGGATTCAAATGGCGCGCAGTTCCATTTGAGCCGTGGCGGGCGGTTGCACGGCCCGGCCGCGCCTGCTACCCGCCGCGGCGCACGGGATTTGCGCGCCGCGCGGCCCCCGCTCCACTATTTCGAAAGCGAATCAGATGGCCGAAGACCAGGGCAATTCCACCGAGCCTCAGCAGCCCAACGGCAACGACACCGCGCCGCAGGTCGGCGTGATTTCCCAATATGTCAAAGACCTGTCGTTCGAGAACCCGAACGCCCCCGCCGTCTATCAGTGGCAGAACCAGCCCAAGATCGAGGTCGATTTCAACATCGGCTCGAACAAGCTCAGCGACGAGATCTACGAGGTCGTGCTGCGCATCGAGGTGCGCGCCACCGCCGACGGCCAGACCGCCTTCGCGGTCGACCTCATGTATGCGGGCCTGATCGGCATGCGCAACGTCGAGGAGGAGGAGACGCAGGGCTTCCTGCTCGCCGAGGCGCCGCGGATCCTCTTCCCCTTCGCCCGCCATATCGTCGCCCAGACCGTGCAGGAAGGCGGCTTCCCGCCGCTGATGCTCGATCCGATCGACTTCCACGCCCTCTACGTCGCCCGGGCGGCCCAGGAAGGCGCCGGCGAGGGCGCTCCGGCCGGCGAGATAGGCCAGGCCTGACCTCTTCCGGCCCGCGGGGCGGACAGCCATGAACCTCTGGAAGGCGACCGGCACGATCGGCGGCCTCACCATGGTGAGCCGGATCCTCGGCTTCGTCCGGGAGGTGGTCGTCGCCCGGGTCCTCGGAGCCTCGGCGGCGGCGGACGTGTTCACGCTCGCCTTTATGATCCCCAATCTCTTCCGCCGGCTGTTCGGCGAAGGGGCTTTCTCGGCGGGCTTCGTCCCGCTCTTCAGCCAGAGGCTCAAGGACGACGGCGGGAGCGCGGAGGCCCGGAGATTCGCGGAGGAGGTGCTGGCGGTCTTCCTTCCGCTGCTCCTCGTCATCACCGCAATCTTCATGATCTTCATGCCGCTATTCATCGGCCTCATCGTCCCGGACGACGAATGGGGCGGCGACGCCGGAAAGATGGGTTTCGCGGTTGCGATGACCCGCATCACCATGCCTTATCTCGTCTTCATCTGCCTGCTGTCGCTGGTCTCCGGAGTCCTCAACTCCGTCGGGCGGTTCGCCGCGGCCGCCTTCGCCCCGGCGCTCCTCAACATCGCCCTGGTGATCGCACTGCTCCTCGTCCCCGAGGGAGGGCGGCCGACCGTGCAGGCCATGTGCTGGTCCGTCGTCGCGGGCGGAGTTGCCCAGCTCGGGCTGACCTGGGCGAGCATGGTGCGGGCGGGCCTGCCGCTGAAGTTCCGGGCGCCCCGGATCACCCCCGGGGTGCGCGAGCTCTTCACGCTCGTCCTGCCCGCCACCCTGGCCGGCGGCACTTATTATATCAGCCAGTTCTTCTACGTCTATTTCGCGACCCGCCTCCCGGATGGATCGCTGCTCATCCTCGGCCAGGCCGACCGGCTGAACCAGCTCCCCCTCGCCCTGATCGGCTCGGCGCTGGGCGTGGCGATCCTGCCTTCGATCAGCCGCGCGATCGGCAGATCGGATGAAGCGGCCGCCGGCCAGGTCCAGGCCCAGGCGATCGAGATCGGGATGCTTCTCACCCTTCCGGCGGCGATCGCCCTGGCGGTGGTCTCAGGCCCGATCGCGACGGTGATCTTCGAGGGCGGACGATTCACCGAAGAGAATGCGGCCGTCACCGGAGCGGTCCTCGCCACGCTCGTGCTCGGCCTTCCGGCCTATGTCCTCATCAAGATCCTCTCCCCCGGTTTCTATGCGCGGCGCGATATCAAGACTCCTGTGATCGTCGCCGTCGCGACCCTGCTCGGGAGCGTCGTCCTCAACTTCATCCTGGTGCCCCGGCTCGGGATCGTCGCCCTTCCCCTCTCGACCGCGATCGGCGCCTGGGCGAATGCGCTCGTGCTCGCCGGGCTGCTCCATTCGCGTGGGCACTTCCGGGTGCCGGGCTGGCTCGCCTCGCGGCTGGTGCGCCAGCTTCTCGCCGGCGCGGCCATGGGAGCGGTGTTGTGGGTCCTCGAGCGGGCGCTCGCCGACCGATTCGCCGGCTCGACCGGCGACAGGGTGCTGGCGATGGGAGCGCTGGTCGCGGCCGGGGGCATCGTCTATTTCGCCGTCGCCTGGACGATCGGCGCGATGAACCGCGACGACATCCTCATCCTGCTGAGGCGCAAGAAGGTCGAATAGGCACCGGCCCGGGCCGTTCGGACTGAGCCTGTCGAAGGGGTGCCGGAGGGGACAGTCACCGATCCACAGACGTCGGCGCTGCATCCTCCGGCGCCCGTGGATCGGTGACTGTCCCTTATCTTCACCGCCCGTTCAGCCGCCTTTTGTAGAAAGGCGCCGTTTCCTATATAGTTACAGCTGCGGCCCCGTTCTCGAAGAGGATGCGTTCCATGTCACTCGCCAAGAAGATCCTGACCCTCGCCGCTCCGGCGGCGCTGCTCGCGCTGGGCGGCTGCGCGACCGGCCTTCCCACCCAGGTCTCCCGCTACCAGGCGATGCCGGCCCCGGCCGGGCAAAGCTTCGTCATCCAGCCGGCCGGTCCGGAGGACCGCGGCGGGCTCGAATTCTCCCGCTACGCCGACCTCGTCCGCCGCCACATGCTCGAGCAGGGCTATAGCGAGGCCGCCTCGCCGCAGTCGGCCAGCCTGATCGTCTCGCTCGGCTACGGAGTCGACGACGGCCGCCAGCAGGTCGTCACCCGCCCGGCCATGGGCTACAGCCGCTTCGGCTACGGCGGCTTCGGCTACCGGCCCTATTGGTCGCGCTTCGGCGGCTACGGCCGGCTTCGCTCGCCCTTCTATTACGGCTGGGACGATCCATTCTGGTGGCGCGGCTACGGCGAGGAGATCGACGTCTACACCGTCTACAGCTCCTATCTCGACATACACATCAAGCGCGCCGGCGACGGCGAGTCGGTGTTCGAAGGAACGGCCCGGGCGCGCTCGCGCACCGACGAGCTCTCGGTGCTGGTGCCCAACCTCGTCGAGGCGATGTTCACCGGCTTCCCGGGTCGCTCGGGCGAAACCGTCCGGATCACCGTCCCGGCGCGGCGCACGCGCTAAGCTTCACGCTGTTTCAGGGTCCGCCCGAAGTGGTTCGGGCGGTCCCTCTTTCTGCCTGCGAGACAGTTTACCCAGCACGCGCCCATCACCAGCCAACAAGCGCGCGGTCGCAACCAATCACATCGGGGGGGCAATTTGAACTTCTTGAAGTTCGTGGGGGCCGTGGTCGCCATCACCGGCCTCGGGTCTGGCGCGCGAGCGCAACCCGCATCGACCGAAACGGTCGTGGTCACCGCCGAGCGCACCGGCGTGCCCTTCTGGCGCGCGACCCGCGGCGGCTCCACGCTGATCTTGGTCGGCACCATCCGCGATATTGCGCAAGGCACCAACTGGAACTCCGCGGCGCTCGACGCAACCGTCAGCCGCTCGCAGCAGGTGATGTTCCCGCAACTCACCCAAGCGACCGGATCGCCCTTCGCCATGATCGGCTGGCTTGCCAAATGGAAGCGCAGGGCACGACTGCCGGCTGGGCAGACGCTGTCGGCGATGCTCTCGCCCG
>DASVRO010000021.1:0-22405 GCA_036388575.1 Allosphingosinicella sp. | reverse complement strand
CTTCGGTTCCGCAACCAGCGGGCGGCCGAGGACGTCGGGCTCGGCTCGTTCGACGAAGCGGACTGGATTCGGCATTTCGGCCGCTTCGAGCCGCTGCCCGGAAACCTCCCGAAGCCGCTGGCGCTTCGCTATCACGGCCATCAGTTCCGGGTGTACAATCCGGACATCGGCGACGGCCGAGGCTTCCTATTCGCCCAGCTTCGGGACGGCGACGACCGGCTTCTCGACCTCGGCACCAAGGGCTCGGGCCGGACTCCCTACAGCCGCTTCGGAGACGGACGCCTCACCCTGAAGGGCGGAGTCCGGGAGGTGCTCGCGACCGAGATGCTGGAGGCGCTCGGAGTCGATACGTCGAAGACCTTCTCGCTGGTCGAGACGGGCGAGGCGCTCGAGCGCAACGACGAGCCGTCGCCGACCCGCTCCGCGGTCCTGGTCCGGCTTCAGCACAGCCACATAAGGATCGGCACCTTCCAGCGGCTCGCTTATTTCCAGGAGACCGACAATCTCGCGAAGCTGACCGATTATTGCCTTCGTCGCTATTATGGTGAGGAGGGCGGCGAGGACGCCCCGGCACGGCTCCTCGCCCATGTCGCCCGGGAGGCCGCCCGCCTCGCGGCCTCCTACATCGCCGCCGGCTTTGTCCACGGCGTCCTCAACAGCGACAATATCGCGATCACCGCCCAGAGCTTCGACTACGGCCCCTGGCGCTTCACGCCGTTCTGGGACGGGCATTTCACCGCCGCCTATTTCGACCATGCCGGCCTCTATTCGTTCGGCCGCCAGCCCGAGGCGATCCACTGGGACGTGCTCCAGCTCGCGGTCTCGCTCCGGGCCGTCGCCGAAGCGGACGCACTGACTCCGTCGCTCGACTCGTTTCCGGGCGAGTTCCAGCGCCGGCTGGTCGAGGCGATCTTCGCCCGGCTCGGAATCCGGGCGTCCGGGACGGAAGGCGACTCCGCCTTGCTCGTCGCCCTCGAAACCGCCCTCGCCTCCCGGACGGTGGAGATAGATCGCTTCTTCTTCGACTGGCGCGGCGGCCGACGGCGCGCGGCGGGCCCCGCCGACGGAGCTTACGACGGCGAGCCGTTCGCGGCGTTGCGCGACGCGATCGGCGGCTTCGAGGCGGTCGAAGGCGCGACCGATCACCCTTATTGGGCTGACGAGGCGCCCTGCTCGATGCACATCGGCGAGGTCGAGGCGATCTGGAGCCGCATCGACGAAGCCGACGACTGGGCGCCCTTCCACGACAAGATCAAGGCGGTCAGGCGGATGGGAGACGCCATGCGGGCGGGCGCTTGACCGCCGCAGCCAAAAATGGTGGGTCGTCCGCCATGGCGACATTGAGCTCGATCGAACCGGCCACGGGGGACACGCTCTGGACCGGCGAAGCCGGCGATGCCGACGCCGAGGTCGCCCGCGCCCGCTCCGCCTGGGCGGGCTGGGCGGCGAAGCCGCTCGCCGTCCGAATCGAGGCCCTGCGCCGCTTCGCCAACACCGTTCGGGGGCAGAAGGACGCGCTCGCCGACCTCATCGCCCGCGAGACCGGCAAGCCCCTGTGGGAGACGGCGACCGAGGTCGACGCGGTCGTCAACAAGGTCGACATCTCGGTCAGCGCCTATTCCGAGCGGACGGCTCAGCGGCGCCTCGAAGGCGCGCTCGGCGCCCGCGTCGCCGTCCGCCACAAGCCGCACGGCGTGCTGGCGGTGCTGGGGCCGTACAATTTCCCGGCCCACCTGCCCAACGGCCACATCGTCCCGGCGCTGATCGCCGGCAACGCGGTGGTGTTCAAGCCGTCGGAGAAGACTCCGGCGGTCGGCGAGATGCTGGTCCGGCTCTACCACGAGGCCGGAGTTCCCGAAGACGTAGTTCGCTGCGTCCAGGGCGGAGTCGAAACCGGCAAGGCCCTCGCCGCCAGCCCCGGCATCGACGGCCTCCTCTTCACCGGCTCGGCCCGAGCCGGCCTCGCGCTCCACAAGCAGTTCGCCGACGCTCCGCAGAAGATCCTCGCGCTGGAGATGGGCGGCAACAACCCGCTCGTGGTCTGGGACGCCAGGGACATCGCCGCCGCCGCGGTCATCGCGGTCCAGTCGGCCTTCATGAGCTCGGGCCAGCGCTGCACGGCGGCTCGCCGCCTGATCGTCCAGGACGGTCAGCACGAGGCCCTGCTCGCCGAGATCGTCAAGCTCGCCGAGCGCATCATCTGCGGACCGCCCCACGCCCAGCCGGCGCCGTTCATGGGGCCGGTGATCGACAACCAGGCGGCCGACCAGCTCCAGGAAGCCTTCCTCGACCTGCTGATCAAGGGCGGGCGGCCGCTGAAGCGCCTGGACCGCCCGCACGAGGACAGGCCGTTCCTGACCCCCGCGATCATCGACGTCACGGACGTCGCCGACCGTCCCGACGCGGAGCTGTTCGGACCCGTCCTCCAGGTGATCCGGGTCCCCGATTTCGACGCCGCCCTCGCCGAGGCCAATTCCACCCGCTACGGCCTCGCCGCCTCGCTCGTCGGCGGCAGCCCCGAGCTCTACGACCGCTTCTGGGCGAACATCCGCGCCGGCGTGATCAACTGGAACAAGCCCACCAACGGCGCTCCGTCCAACGCCCCGTTCGGCGGCCTCGGCCTCAGCGGCAACCACCGCCCGAGCGCCTTCTACGCCGCCGACTATTGCGCCTATCCGGTGACCAGCTCCGAGGCGGAGAGCGCTCGGGCGAGCATCGGAGTCGGCCTCAGGGACCCGTTCGCGGCGAACAACCTGGAGGGGTGATCGTCATTCCGGCGAAAGCCGGGACCTCAGGACAAGAAGTCTCGGTGGGTTTCCCCGAGGCCCCGGCTTCCGCCGGGGTGACGATCACCCCCGAGCCTCCGGCAGATACCCCTCGTCGATACAATCGGAGAATTTCGTGATCTTCGCCTCGAACTTCAGCCTCACCTTGCCGGTCGAGCCGTGCCGCTGCTTGGCGATGATCAGCTCGGCGAGGCCGTAGGCGCGGTTCATCTGCTCCTGCCACGCCGGGAAGTCGCTATGGTCGTCGGCCGGCTGCTTGTTGGCTAGATAATATTCCTCGCGATAGACGAACCAGACCATGTCGGCGTCCTGCTCGATCGAGCCCGATTCCCTCAGGTCCGAGAGCTGCGGCCTCTTGTCCTCGCGCTGCTCGACCTGGCGGCTGAGCTGGGAGAGGGCGATGACCGGGACGCTGAGCTCCTTGGCGAGGGTCTTGAGGCCGCGGCTGATCTCCGAGATCTCGTTGACCCGGTTCTCATGGCCGCCCCGGCCCGTCCCCTGGAGCAGCTGCAGATAGTCGACGACGACGAGGCCGATCCCGCGCTGCCGCTTGAGCCGCCGGGCGCGGGTGCGCAGCGCCGCGATGGTGAGGCCGGGCGTGTCGTCGATGTAGAGCGGCAGGCTCTCCAGCTCCGCCGCGGCGCGGGCGAGGTTGCGGAAATCCTGCTGGCTGATCTTGCCCATGCGCAGATTCTCGGAGCTGATCCCGGACTGCTCGGCGAGGATCCGGGTGGCCAGCTGGTCCGCCGACATCTCGAGGCTGAAGAAGGCGACCGCGGCGCCGGCCGACTTCGCCGGCTCGATCCCGTCGTCGACGGTGTCGCGGATGAAGCGACGGGCGGTGTTGAACGCCATGTTGGTGGCGAGCGCGGTCTTGCCCATGCCCGGGCGGCCGGCGACGATGATCAGGTCCGAACTGTGGAGGCCGCCGGTCTTGGCGTTGACCGAATCCATGCCGGTGGTGATTCCCGACAGGCCGCCGCCGGTGTTGAGCGCCTTCTCGGCCATCTGAACGGCCATCCGGGTCGCCTCGGCAAAGGTCTTGACCGTGCCCTCGCCTCCGCCTTCCTCGGCGACCCGGTAGAGCGCCGCCTCCGCCGCCTCGATCTGGCCCTTGGGGTCGACGTCCTCGCTGGTGTCGAGCGCCTGCTCGACCATCTCGCGGCCGACCCCGATCAGCGCCCGAAGCAGAGCGAGCTCGTAGATCTGCTCGGCGAAGTCGCGGGCGCCGATCACCGCCGCGCCGCTCCCGGTCAGCTGGGCGAGATAGGAGGGGCCGCCCAGCTCCTTCATCTCCTCGTCCGCCTCGAACAGGGGCCGAAGCGTCACCGGCGAGGCGATCATGTTGCGGTCGACCAGCTTGAGGATCTGCTCGTAGATGCGGGCGTGGAGCGGCTCGTGAAAATGGTCGGCGCGAAGCTTGAGCTGGATGTCCTCGGCGAGCCGGTTGTCGATCATCAGGGCGCCGAGCAGGGCCGCCTCCGCCTCCACGTTCTTGGGGAGGGCGGAGGATTCGGGCGCCGGCGCGTCGGCGAGGCGTATTATGTTGTCGGCCATGGCTCCTTCTCCTCCTTTCCGCCCGAGCGCTCAAGCCAGCAAGTCTGTGGAACTGCTGTGGATAAGGCGGTTTCCGTCATGCCGGACTTGATCCGGCATCCACCTTTCCGTCGCGACCACCCAAAGCAGGTGGACCCCGGATCAAGTCCGGGGTGACGGGGGAATGGTGCCCCGCTAACAGGCCGCATGGCCGACCCGCGGATCATCGACATCGAGCTCGACGAGCGGACGATCATCCGCCGCAGCGACGATATCGAGCGCGAGCGCAAGGTCGCCATCTTCGACCTGCTCGAGTCCAACAGCTTCCAGCCGGCCGGCCATGACGGCCCGTTCCGGATCCTGCTCAGGATCGAGGACAACAGCCTCGCCATCGACCTGCGCGACGAGGCCGGAGCGGAGCTGGAGACGATCCGGCTCGGCCTTGCCCGCTTCAAGCGGCCAGTGCGCGACTATTTCGCCATTTGCGACGCCTATTTCAAAACCGTCCGCTCCGATTCGCCCAAAGGGCTGGAGACGATCGACATGGCCCGCCGGGGCCTTCACAACGAGGCCGCCGAGCTGCTCCAGGAGAGCCTCGCCGGCAGGGTCGAGATGGATTTCGACACCGCGCGCCGCCTGTTCACCCTGATCTGCGTGCTCCACATCAAATGACAAACCGTCACCCCGGACTTGATCCGGGGTCCACCTTCACCTTTAGGTGCGTCCGGAAGGTGGATGCCGGATCAAGTCCGGCATGACGACCGAGCGGGAACTCCTATGAGCATCATGTCGGACAAGTGGATTCGCGCCCAGGCGCTCGAGCACGGCATGATCGAGCCGTTCGTCGACGGCCAGCGCCGCGAGGGGACGATCAGCTACGGCCTGTCGAGCTACGGCTACGACGCGCGCGTTTCCGACGAGTTCAAGCTGTTCACCAACGTGGACAACGCCATCGTCGATCCCAAGGACTTCAAGTCGAACAGCTTCGTCGACCGGCCCGGCGACGTCTGCATCATCCCGCCCAACAGCTTCGCGCTCGCCCGCACCGTCGAATATTTCCGCGTCCCGCGCGACGTGCTCGTCATCTGCCTCGGCAAGTCGACCTATGCCCGCTGTGGAATCATCGTCAACGTGACTCCGCTCGAGCCCGGCTGGGAAGGCCATGTCACGCTCGAATTCTCCAACACCACGCCGCTCCCGGCCAAGGTCTATGCCAATGAAGGCGCCTGCCAGTTCCTGTTTCTGCAGGGCAACGAACCGTGCGAGACGAGCTACGCCGACCGAGCCGGCAAATATATGGGCCAGCGCGGGGTGACTCTTCCCAAGCTCTAGGACGCAAGAGCGCGGTTACTTTCGCCGGACTGGTATGAACGGCGAAATGTACTATTCTCGCCGCCGCACGGCGTCCGAGCGGGCGCCGTGCGGCGGAGGGAGCGACATGGCGCTGGCGATTGGAACCGAGGTGATCGACGCCCTGCTGCTCGGCGTCGGCGGACGGCGCCGCGAGCTCCAGGATTTCCCGGTGCTCGGCGACGTCTGGGCGCGTTACGCGGACGAGCCCGCGTGGACCGAGCAGGACCGCGAGCTGGACAAGAAGGCGCCCGGCACGGCCCGGGCGCACGACCTCCTGATCAACCCGACCTGGGAGAGGCCGAGCGGGGAGGTCGCAAAGCTCGTCGCGCGGACCGGGCTGAAGGACGACGAGCAGGGCCCCTACAGCCGCAAGGTCGCCTATCTCCAGGGGCTGGTCGTCGCCTCGCTCACCCTCGACGACCTGATCGGAGTCGCGATTCCGGCCACCAAATGGTGGGACGAGATCAACGACAAGTGGGACGACGGACCGGCGAATGATCTGAAGAAGGACGATTCCGGGAAGAGGGAGCCGACCGGCGCCGAGCTCAGATCCTGGATCGGATGGCAGCTCGAGGAGGCCCTGGCCGAGGAGAATCTGGGAGGGAGGCTGGTCGGCGCGAGCGAGGCTCGGACCAAGACCAAGGCAGAGGGCAAGCCCAGGACCAGGGCCGAGGTGGAGATGGAGGTCGAGGACCGGCAGGCCGCGAAGCTGGGCCTCCTCATCGGAGTTCTGAAGGCGGCGGCGGCGAAGCGCAGGCCCGGCCCGAACACGCCCAGGACCCTGGCGGCGGCGCAGAAGGCGCTGGGCCGCAAGCGGATCCTCGACGAAGGAGTCAAGGCCGTCCGGCTGATCATCGATCGCCACAAGGAGTTCGCCAACACCCAGACCACCGCCGGAGGCCGTTGGAACGGGCTCGTTTTCCAGATCAGCCTCAATCGCGACGCCTCTCCGGCCGGCGACGAAGGCACTCTCGGCCAGTCGGTCGGCGCCATCAAGGCGGACGCCGCTCGCGCGCTCTTCTCGATCCGCTGCAAGGGGATCAGCTGGGCGGTGCTCGACAGCGGCATCGACCAGCAACATCCCGCCTTCTGGGATTATGAGAAGATCTGGAAGGAGGAGGAGCGGGCCGCCAAGGAGGGCAAGGTGGAAGACTCGGCCAATTCCGGCGAGAAGCCCCAGGGGAAACCGCACCGGATCAAGGCGACCTTCGACTTCCGGCGAATCAGGGCGATCATGAGCGTCGACGCGATCGACCATGACAAGCTGGTCGACGAGATCGCCCCCCAGAGCGCGCTCGGGCGCGAGGAGATCAAGGCAACGTTGAAGATTCTCGCGGAGGACCGCAAGGAAGGCAAGCCGGTCAACTGGAACAAGGTCAGGCCGCTGATCGAGCAGGACGATCCCGAAACCCCGCCGCACCCGCACGGCACCCATGTCGCCGGAATCATCGGCGCCAACTGGCTGGACTTCAAGCGCCGCGACGGGCCGAAGCGGGAAGATCCGGTCAAGATGAGCGGCGTCTGCCCCGACATCGACCTCTACGATTTCCGGGTGCTCGGCTCCGATCTGGGCGACAGCGAGTTCGCGGTGATCGCCGCGCTGCAGTTCATCCGCTTCCTCAACGACCATAGCGGCTATTCGGTGATCCACGGCGCCAACATGAGCCTGTCGATCCCGCACAACGTCCGCAACTACGCCTGCGGCCGCACCCAGGTCTGCGTCGAGGCGGAAAGCCTCACCGCCAACGGCGTCGTGGTCGTCGCCGCCGCCGGCAATCGCGGCTTCCAGCAATACAAGCTGGCCGACAACACGCTGTTCGAAAGCTATGCCTCGTCGAGCATCACCGATCCGGGCAATGCCGAGGGCGTGATCACCGTCGGCGCTACCCATCGCCAGTGGCCGCATACCTACGGAGTCAGCTTCTTCTCGAGCCGCGGGCCGACCGGCGACGGCCGCCTCAAGCCCGATCTTCTCGCCCCGGGCGAGAAGATCACCAGCTGCGTCCCCGGCGGTCGATCGGACCAGATGGACGGCACCAGCATGGCGGCTCCCCATGTCAGCGGCGCCGCGGCGCTGCTCATGGCGCGCCACGACGAGCTCAAGGGCCAGCCGGCCCGGATCAAGGAGATATTGTGTGCCACCGCCACCGACCTGAAGCGCGAGCGCAGCTTCCAGGGCCACGGCATGGTCGACGTGCTACGCGCTATCCAGTCAGTCTAGGAGGATATGGTCATGAAGCTCGAAGTGCTGCCCGCCCAGAAGGGCGATTGCCTGATCCTCCACGCCGGCGACGGGGACGATTCCGGCCTGATCCTGATCGACGGCGGACCGGCCGGGGTGGCCGTCGACACGCTCCTCCCCCGCCTCGAGGAGCTGCGCGAGGAGCGCGGCCTCGACGACGGCGATCCCCTGGTCATCGACCTCGTCATCGTCAGCCATGTCGACGACGACCATATCAACGGCATCATCGACCTGTTCGAGGCGATGAAGAAACGCCGCGACACGCGCCAGTCGCCGCTCTTCAAGGTCAATGAGCTCTGGCACAACAGCTTCGACCGGATTCTCGGCAACGACGAGACGGGCGCGCTGGTCAGCGGCAGCGCGCAGTTCGGCGCCGCCTCCACCGACGAGATGAATTCGCTCGTCGAGGAGGCGGAGGAAGGCCCGCAGACCGATCACGCCAAGATCCTCGCCAGCGTGAAGCAGGGCGACGATCTCAAGCGCCTCGCGACCGACCTCGGCATATCTGTCAACGGCCAGTTCGGCGGCGAGCTGATCCGGACCGTTCCGGGCGAGACCGTCTCGCGCACCGTCGCCGGCATAGAGTTCGTCGTCGTCGGCCCGCGCCAGGCCGAGCTGGCGGAGCTGCAGGAGGAGTTCGACAAATGGCTGGCGAGGCAGCCCTTCGCCGAGCGGACTCCGGCCTCCCTGCTCGCCGGCCTGGACGACGAGTCCGCCGCCAACCTGTCCAGCATCGTCCTGCTCGCCCGCAAGGACGGCAGGACCATGCTTCTCACTGGCGACGCGCGCAGCGACAAGGTGCTCGAAGGGCTGGCCGATTGCGGCCTGTGCGGCCCGGGCGAGACGCTCGAGGTCGGCATCATGAAGATGCCGCACCACGGCAGCATCCGGAACCTCGACGACGAAGGCGACTTCCTCGCGCGGGTGACCTCGCCCAATTACGTCTTCTCCGGCAACGGCGAGCACAGCAACCCGGACCGGGAGACGTTCGATCTCCTGCTCAAGACGCGCCCCGGGGCGGAGATGAACCTCTATCTTACCTACACGATGGAGGAGATCGATCCCGAGCGGCGCAAGATCTACGACAAGGAGCGCGGCAAGGCGCTCAGGAAGGGCAAGACGGTGCCCGAGTGGAGCGACGAGACCAATTCCCTGGCCGCCATCCTGTCCTCGCCTCCCGACGGTGCGACCGTGATCGAGCATGACGGTGACCCGATGATCATCGAACCCTGACCGGATTCAGGGGGACACGTACGTTTTCCCTGAAAAGCATGTGTCCCCTTCAGGCCGCCCGCCTCGCCCTATCGCGCCTGCTCGTCGAACTTCTTCCACGCCTCGCGGGTCAGGCAGACCCGCTCGCGCTTCATCCGCGACGTGCTGTTGTCGAAGAGCCGGCAGGTCTTGCGCTCCTCCTTCGCCTTGGTGCCGGCGTCCGCGGCGGCAAGGGCGCGCGCGCTTTCGTTCTTGGCCGCATGAGCCGGCGCGCCCGCGAGCAGGGCGATGGCGGCGGTCGATGCGAAAATCAGCTTGATACTCATCCACTTGTCTCCTCGTGTGTCTCATCCCGACCGCAACCTAGGCCGCCCCTCGCCCGGCACCTATGGCCCGGCGGGTCGTCGGCAGAAACGTCGCGGCGGTTCGTCGAAAAGGCCGGCGGGAAGCGTCGCACGGAGCGGCTTTCCGCCGCCCGTCCATGGGTATAGGATGGCCGGGTGACCAGAGATGGGAGGCCAGGATGAGAGAAGCGAAATGGCTCCTGCTCGCGGCGATGGCGGCGGGCTCGACGGCGGCGATGGCGGCTACCACGGCGGATGGCCCCAACCGCCAGGCGGAGGCGAATGCCGCCTTCACCGACTATCCCAAGGCCTCGCTCGCCAACAACGAGCAGGGCACGGTCCACTACCGGGTGAAGATCGACCGTCGCGGAGTCCCGAGGCAGTGCGAGGTGATCCAGAGCAGCGGCTTCGACCGGCTCGATCTCGCCACCTGCGACCTGCTGATGTCCCGCGCCCGCTTCACCCCGGGGCAAGGGCGCCGCTCGGTTTTCGACGGCAGGGTGGTCTGGCGGATCGGCTGAGGCCACCGCCGCGCCGTCGCCCAGGACTCGCGACGGCGCTCATCGCACTCGCCTGCCTCTCCACGGCGTTGCCGGCAGCCGCCGCGGGGCTGCCGGCAACGCCCGAGGAGGCGATTGCGCGACTGGTCGCACTCAACAACGGCCACGGCCTCCAATCGCCGGAGGGCGAGGCGCTGCTCTCGGGCGAGCTCGACCGCTTGGCCAGTCCCGGCACCGGCCGGTTGCCCGGTTCGGACCGGGTGGTCGCCATCGGCGCCGACAAGGCGGTCGCGCGAATCGCCGCGGCGGACGGACGCCCCGACATCTATCTCTATATGAGGCGGGAACCGGGCGGCTGGACCATCCATGCGCTCCGGACCCTGGCGCTTACCGGCGTCCTCGCCGAGCTCCGACGGCTGCTGCGTGCCCAGCCCTCGCGCTCGGCCGAGGAGGAGCGGTCGCTGCGCAACGCCGAGCTGGTGCTTGCGCCCGACCGCGAGCTGATCGTCTGGGCGCTGGCCCATCGCGACTTGCTCGACCGGGTCCGCCCACAGCCCGCTTCGCCCGAGGTTAGCCGCGAGCTGGAAGAGGCGGGCGGTAGCGGGGTTCGCATCGAGAACGGCCGCACCATCGTCTCGCTCGGCGGGATATTGGACAACGAGGTCGGCTTCCTGTTCGCCCCTGATGGCCAGCCGCCGCCGATCGATCCCGACAGCCACATCTGGGTCGAGCCGGTCGGCGAGGGCTGGTATCTGTTCAAGACGACCTGAACCTTCCCCGTCGTTGCGCGGCCATCGCGCCGCTACCGTCCCCGATGCCGGATGTTCGACGGCCGGCCGCGCCGTCCTTGCGGCCGCGGCCGGTCCTCCTCGCTGCGGCGGCCGTCGCGGCGCGGCCCTCGGCGGGGCGCCGCCGCCGTAAAGCCCGCGTCGGGCAGCTCGAACCTGAGCCCGCCCGAGACGGGATTGGCCTCGACCAGCCTCAGCTTAAGTCTCCGGCCGGAGCTGAAGCGCTCGCCGCTGTCGTCGCCGACCAGGCTCTGGCTCGCCTCCTCGTACCGGAAATATTCAGTGCCGAGGGTCGACACCGGAACCAGCCCGTCGCCGCCCAGCCCCTCTACGGTGGCAAAAAAGCCGAACGGCTGCACGCCGGTGATCCGGCAGTCGACGAGATCGCCGACCCGCTCCGACAGATAGGCGGCGACGTAGCGGTCGAGAGTCTCGCGCTCGGCCTCCATCGCCCGCGGCTCGAGCTGCGAGATCAGCTCGCCGGTCACCTCCATCGCCTCCGCCTCGGTGTCGCTGAGGCCGCCCTCGCCGAGGCCGAAGGCGCGGGTGAGCGAGCGATGGACGATCAGGTCAGCATACCGCCTTATAGGACTGGTGAAGTGGGCGTAGGAGCCGAGCGCCAGTCCGAAATGGCCTTTGTTGTCCGGGGAATAATAAGCCTGGGTCTGGCTTCGCAGGATCTGCTCCATCACCTGCGGCCGGAAATCCGCCTCGCCGATCCGTTCGATGATGTGGTTGAAGGTCGCCGGGCGAACGACCTGGCCGAGCGCGAACTCGACCTCGAACGTCTTGAGGTAATCCTTGAGCGCGACCAGCTTCTCGCGGCTCGGTGGCTCGTGGTCGCGGTACATGATCGGCGCCTTCTTCGCTTCCAGCGCCTTGGCCGCCGCGACGTTGGCGGCGATCATATAATCCTCGATCAGCTTGTGAGCGTCGAGCCGCTCGCGCGGCGCCACCGAGGTGATCCGCCCCTTCTCGTCGAGCACGACCCGCCGCTCGGGCAGGTCGAGATCGAGCGGCGCCCGCTTCTCCCGGGCGGCGAAGAGCGCCTGCCAGCAGGCCCAGAGCGGCTTCAGAGTCGACTCGACGATCGCCGGATCGACCGGCGGCTCCTCCGCCTCGAGCTCCGGCATTGAGCAGGTCGGCGAGCTGACCTCGATCCGCTCCTGGCCGAGGCTCGAGTCGATCGCCGCCTGGGCGTCCTCATAGGCGATGTTGGCGGCGATCCGGACCCGGGCGCGGCTGAAGCGCCAGCTCTTGAGCTGGCCTTCCCGGCTCACCTGGAGGTGGCAGGCGAGGGCGGCGCGGTCCTCGCCCTCCTTCAGCGAGCAGATCTCCGCGCTCAGGGTCTCGGGCAGCATCGGCACCACCCGGTCGGGGAAATAGACGCTGTTGCCGCGCTTCCTCGCCTCCTTGTCGAGCGCCGAGCCGGGGCGGACGTAGAAGCTGACGTCGGCGATCGCGACGATCGCCTTCCAGCCGCCCGGATTGCCCGGATCGTCGTCGGGCGCCGCCCACACCGCGTCGTCATGGTCGCGAGCGTCGGCCGGATCGATGGCGACAATCGGGATGTGGGTGAGGTTCTCGCGCTTGCCCAGCTCCTGTCCCGCCACCCGCTCCGCCTCCTCGATCACGGCGTCGGGGAATTCGTGCGGGATGCCGTGCTTGTGGATGGCGATCAGGCTGAAGCTGCGCGGCGCGAACGGATCGCCGAGCACTTCCGAGACCCGGGCGGAGAGGCGCGGCGGCCGGCCGACCTTCTCGGCGAGGACGAGGTCGCCCTGCTGCGCCGGGCCGATGTCGGAGATCGGCAGCTCGCGGCGTTCCTTCTTCTCCACCGGCCGAAGCCAGAAGCCCTGCGCCTCCTGGTGAACGACTCCGAGGACGAGCTCGCTGCCCTTCAGCAATTTCTTCATCGGGTGGGCGGCATAGCCGTTGCCGCGCTGCTCCGTCCGAGCGAGCAGCCGATCCCCGACCGCCAGGGCCGAGCCCCTGCCCTTGCGCTCCAGCACCCTGAGGCGCGGCTCCGGCAGGTCCGCCTCCCAGCGCTCGGGCACCGCCCAGGCGGTTCCGCTCTCGTCGACGTCGACGATCCGGAGCACCGTCACCTTCGGCACTCCGCCGGCCTGGTGGAAGGCTCGGCCGGGCGAGGCGTCGATCAGCCCCTCGTCGGCCATGTCGTGGAGAAGCGACTTCAGGGCGATCTTGTCGTGGCCGGACAGCCCGAAGGCGCGGGCGATCTCGCGCTTGCCCGCCAGGGTATCGCTCGACGCGATGAAATCGAGGATCTGCTGCCGGCTCGGAAGTCCGGCGCGGGTGGGACGCTTCGCCATTACGTCTGAACCCCGTCACCCCGGACTTGATCCGGGGTCCATCTTCTTCGGCCCGTCCACCGGAGAAGGAAAGATGGATGCCGGATCAAGTCCGGCATGACGGACGCTTCACGGCTGCGCCGGCGGCGGCGGCGTGTAGGGCCGGAAGGCGCCCCCGGGCACCGCGGAGGCGACGGGGGATTCGTGACCGTCGGCCGAGACCGACGAGACTCCGAACACCCAGTCGTCGACCCGGATTCCCTCGAGCACATGGTCGCAGCGCACTTCCGGCAGGGGCTGGCCTTCGGCGCTCGTCCTTCGGCACAGCTCAGGCGTGTCGGCGGCGAGCCGGAGGCTCTTCTGCCAATGCGCCGAGTCGGTCGGCCGCCAGCGCACGACATAGGCGGCGGCGCCCTTCACCGGCCGCCAGCGAAGCGTCGTGTTCACCGAAACCGCCCCTTCGACGACGGGCTCGGGAGGCATGGGCGTCCGTGCCAGAGCCGCCAGGGCGGCGACGTTCAGCTTCACCACCCGGGTCAGATAGGGGAAGTCCATCTTGTCGATCGTGTCGCCATATTCGATTCCGCTCTCTTCCCGGACGTCCTGGTGCTGCCAGTTGTAATTCTCGACCGCGACCGAGAAGCGCACCGCGGGATAGCCGGCGTTGAGCAGCTCGGTATGGTCGCCGCCGCGGCCGAACCGGTCGTTGCGCCAGATCTGGCGGACGTCGAGCCCGAGGCCGAGGTCGCCGGCCAGGTCGGCGAGCCAGCGCGACAGGTTGCGCGACGGCGCGTCGTTCTCGCCGCCCAGGCTCCGGATCCGGGCGGCGAGGTCCTCGCGCCCCTGCCAGCGCGGCCCCTCGGAGAAGATCCGGACATGGGCTTCGTCGCAGGTGCCGTCGGAGCCGCAGCTGTTGCCGATGATGTCGTTGTTGAGGTTGGCGATCACCTCCCAGCCCTGCGCCTTGGCGTAATCCGCCAGGATCTTGCCGCCGAGCAGGCCCTGCTCCTCGCCGGAGAGCGCCGCGTAGACGATCGTGTAGGGGAATTTGTGCTTCGACAGCACCCGCGCCGCCTCGATCACCGCCGCCGTTCCGGAGCCGTCGTCATTGGCGCCGGGAGCGTCGGCAGTGGCGTTCATCACGTCGGTGACCCGGCTGTCGATATGGCCCGAGATGATGACGACCCGGTTCGGATCGACGCTTCCGCGCTGGATCGCCACCGCGTTCCAGACCCTGGTCGGGGTCGGCACCCGCCGGCCGGTGACGGTGTCGGAGGGCGTCACCACCCTCAGGCAGTTGCCGCAGGCGCGCGAATAGCGGCCGAACTCCGCCTCGGTCCAGCGCAGGGCGGCGCCGATGCCACGCTTCGGATCGGTCTGCGACGAGAGGGTGTGGCGCGTTCCGAAGCTGACCAGCTTCTCGACGATAGCCCGGATCCGCGCCTGGCTGACCTGGTCGGCGATCTCGCCGGGAGTCGCGGCGGCGGCGGGGATGGAGAGGAAGAGGAGCGGCAGGAGCGGAGCGAGCTTTCTCATGGGCTCGGCCCCTGAACCTGTCCGCCGAAATTCGCAAGCGTGGGGCAGAACGAATGCTTTACAATCGTCGAGCCGCTCTGGCAGACCCCGTCCCGAACACCGGGTTGGGGAACTCCTTCAAATGCTTGAACTCGCAGACGTCAGCCACGTCTATCCGAACGGCACTCGCGCTCTCGACGGAGTCACGCTGTCGATCCCGCGCGGCATGTACGGCCTGCTCGGGCCGAACGGCGCCGGCAAATCGACCCTGATGCGCAACGTCGCCACGCTCCAGACACCGACCGAGGGCTCCATCCGCTTCGGCGACATCGACGTCGTCGCCGAGCCCGAGAAGCTGCGCCGAACGCTGGGCTATTTGCCGCAGGATTTCGGGGTTTATCCGCGGGTCTCGGCCTACGACATGCTCGATCACATGGCCGTGCTGAAGGGCATCGCCTCCGGCTCCGCCCGCAAGGCCACGGTCGAGGCCCTGCTCCATCAGGTCAATCTGTGGGACGTACGCAAGAAGGCGCTGGCCGGCTTCTCGGGCGGAATGCGCCAGCGCTTCGGGATCGCCCAGGCGCTGATCGGCAACCCCGGGCTGATCATCGTCGACGAGCCGACCGCCGGCCTCGATCCGGAGGAGCGCAACCGCTTCCTCAACCTGCTCGCCGAGATCGGCGAGAACGTCGTCGTCATCCTCTCGACCCACATCGTCGAGGACGTCTCCGACCTGTGCCCGCGCATGGCGGTGCTCGCCAACGGCCGGATCCAGCTCGAAGGCGCCCCGCTCGACCTCATCCACGCCACCCGCGGCCGGATCTGGATGAAGGTCGTCGAGCGCGGCGAGCTCGATCGGTACAAGGAGAAATACGAGCTGATCTCGACCCGCCTGTTCGCGGGGCGAACCGTCATCCACGTCCTCGCCGACTCCGACCCCGGCGACGGCTTCACGTCGGTCGATGGGGGGCTCGAGGACGTCTATTTCTCGACCCTCGCCCAGTCGCGCCGCGCGGCCTGACGGGAGCGGATCGAAATGTTCCTCAAGATCGCGCTCTTCGAGCTTCGTTACCAGATCAAGAACCCGGTTTTCTGGGTCGCGGCGGTGATGTTCCTGCTGATGACCTTTGGAGCGATGGCCTCGGAGAACGTCCGCATCGGCGCCGGCGGCAACACCCACAAGAACGCCGCCGTGGCCCTCACCCAGGTGCAGGCGATCCTCGGCCTGTTCTTCATGTTCGTGACCACCGCCTTCGTCGCCAACGTGGTGGTGCGCGACGACGACACCAATTTCGGGCCGATCGTCCGCTCGACGCCGATCACCCGCCTCCAATATCTCGGCGGGCGCTTCGCCGGAGCGGCGGCGGCGGCGATCCTGGCTTTCCTGTTCATCCCGCTCGGCCTCTGGATCGGCTCGACCATGCCGTGGATCGATCCCGAGACGCTCGGGCCCAACCGCCTCGGCAATTACGCCTACGGCTTCCTCGTCTTCGGAGTTCCGAACCTGCTCGTCAGCGGCGCCATCTTCTTCGCCGCGGCGACGCTCACCCGGTCGATGATGTGGACCTATGTCGCCGTCATCTTTTTCTTCCTTGCCTGGCTGGTCCTGAACGGCATCGCCCAGGCGAAGCCCGAGCTGCGCGAGACGATCGGCCTGATCGAGCCGTTCGGCGTGCCCGCCTTCGGCAACGCGATCCGCTACTGGACCACCGCGGAGCGCAACACCCTGCTCCCGGCGGTCGAGGGCGCGATCCTGATCAACCGGCTGATCTGGCTCGGCATCGGCGCCGCCTTCCTCGCCCTCGCCATCGCCCGCTACCGCTTCGCGGAGCCGGGCCTGTCGAAGAAAAAGAAGAAGGACGGGACTGCCGCCGAGGCCGGGCCGGCCGCATCCGCCGCTCCGGCGGCGGCGGCGCTGCCGGAGCGCAGCGGGTCACCGGCCGTCGCCCAGCTCTGGGCGCGGACCAAGTTCGAGATGAAGCTGGTGTTCAAGAGCCCGGCCTTCGTCGTCCTGGTCGCGCTCGGGATGATCAACACCTTCGCCAACCTCTGGTTCAGCGGCGAGATGTTCGGCACCCCCACCTTACCGGTGACCACCTCCGTCATCCCGATCCTCATCGGCTCGTTCACCATCTTCCCGATCATCATCGCCGTCTATTATTCGGGCGAGCTGGTCTGGCGCGAGCGCGACCGGCGCATGCACGAGATCATCGACGCGACCCCGCTGCCCAACTGGGCCTATGTCGTCCCCAAGACGCTGGCCGTGGCCCTGGTCCTGTTCGTCACCTTGCTGTTCGGAATGCTGGCGGCGATCCTGGTCCAGCTGGTCAAGGGCCATACCGACGTCGAGCCCGGCCAATATCTACTCTGGTTCGTACTGCCCCAGGGCGTCGGAATGGTGATGATCGCGGTGCTCGCCGTCTTCGTCCAGTCGCTCAGCCCGAACAAATATGTCGGCTGGGCGGTGATGGTGGTCTACATCGTCTCGACCATCGTCCTGAATGCGCTCGGCTTCGAGCACAATCTCTACCTATTCGGCGGCGCCCCGCAGGAACCGCTGTCCGACATGAACGGCGCCGGCGGCTATTGGGTCGGCGCCTGGTGGTTCCGGCTCTATTGGGCCGCCTTCTGCGTGATCCTGCTGGTCGTCTCGCACTTGCTGTGGCGGCGCGGCACCGAGACCCGGCTGAAGCCGCGGCTGCGCCGGGCTCCGCGTCGTCTCGCGGGGTCGCCCGGAATCATCGCCGGCCTCGCCCTCGCCCTCTTCATCGCGACCGGCGCCTATGCCTATTACAACACCAACGTGCTCAACGACTTCGAGACGAGCAGCGCCCGCGAGGAATATGCCGCCGCCTACGAGAAGAAATTTCTGAAATACGAGAAGCTGCCGCACCCCAGCATCGCCAAGGTGGTGCTGAACGTCGACCTCTATCCCGCCGAGACGCGGGCGCTGTTCAGGGGCAGCTACCTGCTCGCCAACCTGACCGACAAGCCGATCCGCGACGTCCACGTCCGCCTCCCAGCCCGAGACCTGGAGCTGCTGAGCCTCGCCTTCCCGGGCGCGAAGCTGAAATCCGACGACGAGGCGTTCGGCTACCGTATCTACACCCTGGACGCGCCGATGCAGCCGGGCGAGACGCGGACCCTGAGCTTCGAGACCCGCCGCTGGCAGCGCGGCTTCCGCAACGGCGGCAACGACACCCGCCTGGTCGGCAACGGCACCTTCCTCAACAATATGGAGATCGTGCCCGCCATCGGCATGGACCGGATGATCCTGCTCCAGGACCGGGCGAAGCGGCGCAAATACGGCCTCCCGCCCGAAGTCCGGCCGGCGAAGCTGGAGGATCTGTCGGCGACCCGGCGCAGCTATTTCGGCGGCGGCTGGTCGACCGCCGACATCACCGTCTCGACGGTCGGGGACCAGACCCCGATCGCTCCGGGCATGAAGGTCTCGGACGAGGTCCGCGGCGGCCGCCGCACGGCGCGGTTCGTCTCGGACGCTCCGATCATGACCTTCTTCTCGATCCAGTCCGCGCGCTATGCCGAGAAGCACCGCAACCATCGCGGCGTGGATCTCGCCGTCTATTATCATCCCGGCCACGATGCGAACGTCGACCGGATGCTCGACGCTCTCGCCGGGGCGATGGACTATTATCAGGCCAGTTTCGGGCCCTATCAGTTCGACCAGGCCCGGATCATCGAGTTCCCGGGATATCAGAGCTTCGCCCAGGCCTTCGCCAACACCATGCCCTATTCGGAGGCGATCGGCTTCGTCGCGGACAACAGCAATCCCGACAAGATCGACTACGTCACCTACATCACCGCCCACGAGCTCGGCCATCAATATTGGGGCCACCAGATCGTCGGAGCGGACATGCAGGGCAGCACGATGCTGTCGGAGACGCTCGCCCAATATTCGGCGCTGATGGTGATGAAGCAGCGCTACGGCGAGGACAAGATGCGCCGCTTCCTCAAGTTCGAGCTCGACGGCTATCTGAGGCGCCGCGGCGGCGAGCGGGTCGAGGAGCTGCCTTTGATGCGGGTCGAGAACCAGCAGTATATCCACTACAACAAGGGCTCGCTGGTCATGTACCTGCTCCAGGAGCGGCTCGGCGAGGCGGCGGTCAACCGGGCGATCCGGACCGTGCTCGGGAAGTACAGGTTCAAGGGCGCGCCCTATCCGCGCTCGATCGAGCTGGTCGACGCGTTCCGCCGCGAGGCGAAGACGCCCGAGGACCAGGCGCTGATCGCCGACCTGTTCGAGCGGATCACCCTTTACGACCTCAAGGTGGCTGAGCCCAAGGCGGTGAAGCGGCCGGACGGCAAGTGGGACGTGACCGTCCCCGTGGAGGCGACCAAATTCTACGCCGACGGCAAGGGCAACGAGAAGCCCGCCGCCTTCGCCGACCGGATCGCGGTCGGCCTGTTCACCGCCGAGCCGGGCCGCGGCGCCTTCGACCGCAGGAGCGTGATCGTCATGCAGCGGCAGCCGGTGAAGAGCGGCAGGCAGGTCTTCCGCTTCGTCACCGACCGAAAGCCGACCCACGCCGGCGTCGACCCCTACAATTTCTACATCGACCGCAATTCCGACGACAATGTGGGGCCGGTGGCCTGACCGAGTGAATTCCTCCCCGGCTTTTGCCGGGGAGGGGGACCAGGCGAAGCCTGGTGGAGGGGTTCTTATCGGACCCCGAAGAGCCCCTCCACCGCGCTTCGCGCGGTCCCCCTCCCCCGGAAAACCGGGAGAGGAATTTAGGAGACCGTCTGCTCGATCACTCCGAAGATCGGGTGGCCGGCCTCGTCGTCCATCCAGATCCGCACGGTGTCGCCGCGCCTGAGGAACTCGGTCCTCGCCGCGCCGTCCAGGATGGTCTCCACCGTGCGCACCTCGGCGATGCAGGAATAGCCGAGCCCGCCCTGGGCGATCGGCTTGCCCGGGCCGCCGTCCTCGTCGCGGTTGGAGACCGTGCCCGAGCCGATGATCGAGCCGGAGCCGATGTTCCGGGTCTTGGCGAGGTGGGCGATCAGGGTTCCGAAATCGAACGTCATGTCGACTCCGGCGTCGGCTCGGCCGAACGGCTGGCCGTTGAGGTCGACCTTGAGCGCGCCGTGGAGCTTGCCGTCCCGGAAGCGGTCGCCGAGCTGCTCGGGCGTGACGAAGACCGGCGACAGCGCCGAGGCGGGCTTGGACTGGAGGAAGCCGAAGCCCTTGCCGAGCTCGGCCGGGATCAGGTTGCGAAGCGAGACGTCGTTGACCAGGCCGACGAGGAGGATGTGGTCCCTCGCCTCCTCGGGCGTGATGCCCTGCGGCACGTCGCCGGTCACCACCACCACCTCCGCCTCGCAGTCGCAGCCCCAGGCCTCGTCGGCGAGCGGGATCGGCGAGCGCGGCGGCAGCATCTCGTCGGAGCCGCCCTGGTACATGAGCGGATCGGTCCAGAAGCTCGCCGGCATCTCGGCGGCGCGCGCCTGGCGGACGAGGGCGACGTGATTCACATAGGCCGAGCCGTCCGCCCACTGATAGGCGCGGGGCAGCGGCGCCAGCGCCTCGCGCTCGTGGAAGCGGTCGCGCGGGATGACTCGGTGCTCGAGGTCGGTGGCGAGCAGCTCGAGCTGGGGCGCGATCCTCTCCCAGTCGTCGAGCGCCGCCTGAAGCGTCGGAGCGATATGGGTCGCGTCGGCGCACCAGGCGAGATCGTTGCTCACCACCACCAGCCGCCCGTCGCGGCCTCCGGGAAGGGATCCAAGCTTCATTCAACCTCCGTCATCCCGGCGAAAGCCGGGACCTCAGGACGAGAGGTCACGGCGCTTCACCACGAGGCCCCGGCGTTCGCCGGGGTGACGGGTGCACTGGCATTTGCGCAGCGCCTTGGCTAGTGGGCTGCCAACCCCAAATTTCCGTCCCAAGGACTCCATCATGCGTAACATCGACCATTATATCGGCGGCGGCGTCCATGCCTCCGGCGAGCGCCACGGCGACGTCTTCGACCCGAACAACGGCGGCATCCAGGCCCGGGTGCGCTTCGGCGACTCGGCCGACCTCGGCCGAGCCGTCGCCGCCGCCAACGCCGCCCTCCCCGGCTGGGCCGCGACCAACCCGCAGCGCCGCGCGCGGGTCATGTTCAACTTCAAGGCGCTGGTCGAGAAGAACATGGAGGACATGGCCCTCCTCCTCTCCTCCGAGCACGGCAAGGTCCTCGCCGACGCCCGCGGCGACATCCAGCGCGGCCTCGAGGTGATCGAGTTCGCCTGCGGCATCCCCCATGCCCTCAAGGGCGAATATACCCAGGGCGCGGGCCCGGGCATCGACGTCTATTCGATGCGCCAGCCGCTCGGCATCGTCGCCGGGATCACCCCGTTCAACTTCCCGGCGATGATCCCGATGTGGATGTTCGGGGTGGCGATCGCCTGCGGCAACGCCTTCATCCTCAAGCCGTCCGAGCGCGACCCGTCGGTCCCGGTGCGCCTCGCCGAGCTGATGAAGGAGGCGGGCCTTCCCGACGGCATCCTCCAGGTCGTGCACGGCGACAAGGAGATGGTCGACGCCATCCTCGACCATGACGACATCAAGGCGATCAGCTTCGTCGGCTCCTCCGACATCGCCCAGTATATCTACAGCCGCGGAACCGCCAACGGGAAGCGGGTCCAGGCCTTCGGCGGCGCCAAGAACCACGGCATCGTCATGCCCGACGCGGATCTGGACCAGGTCGTCAACGACCTTGCCGGAGCTGCCTTCGGTTCGGCCGGCGAGCGCTGCATGGCGCTGCCGGTGGTCGTCCCCGTTGGCGCCGAAACTGCCGATCGCCTGCGCGCCAAGCTGATCCCGGCGATCGAAGGTCTTCGCGTCGGCGTGTCGACCGATCCCGACGCCCACTACGGCCCGGTGGTCAACGCGGCGCACAAGGCGCGGATCGAAAACTACATCCAGATGTGCATCGATGAAGGCGGCGAACTGGTCGTCGATGGCCGCGGCTTTTCGCTCCAGGGCCATGAGGAGGGCTTCTTTATCGGCCCGACCCTGTTCGACCATGTGAAGCCGAGCTTCCAATCCTATCAGGAAGAGATTTTCGGCCCGGTTCTGCAGATGGTCCGCGCCGACGATTTCGAGCAGGCGCTCGCGCTCCCTTCGAACCATCAGTACGGCAATGGCGTGGCCATCTTCACCCGCAACGGCCACGCCGCGCGCGAATTCGCCGCGCGCGTCAACGTCGGCATGGTCGGCATCAACGTGCCCATCCCGGTCCCGGTCGCCTACCACAGCTTCGGCGGCTGGAAGCGCTCGGGATTTGGCGACATCAACCAGCACGGCACCGAAGGCGTGCGCTTCTGGACCAAGACCAAGACCGTCACCCAGCGCTGGCCCGATGGCGGCGCCCATGGCGAAAATACCTTCAACATCCCAACCATGGGTTGATGCGTTGATGGCTTAAGCAACAGATGGAGGCGAGGATGCGCAAGGGACTTTTGGTGGCGCTGCTGATCGGATCGGGCGCCGTGCTTGGCGGCTGTTCGAAGGATGAGGCCACCGACCAGAAGGTGGCGATCGATATCAACGATGCCGACCCGTCCGACATCGAGGCGGTGCCGGCCGACGAGACCGCGGACGGGATCGAAGAACCGGCGGCCATCGACGCCGATATCGCCAACGCCGCCGTGAATGCCGACCTCAACGCCGACGCTTCAAACGCGAACTGAGGAACCGGACATGAAACTCTACTACGCGCCGGGCGCCTGCTCGCAGGCACCGCACATCGTCCTTCACGAACTTGGCCTGTCGCACAGTTCCGAGCGGGTCGACTTGCGCACGAAGCAGACCG
>DASVRO010000020.1:0-3003 GCA_036388575.1 Allosphingosinicella sp. | reverse complement strand
CAAGTCGGTCGCCTTGTTCGACCTCTTCGCGGCGCTGGTCGAGGAACGGTGCGGCGGCCACGGGCTGGAATGCATCTCGCCCCGCGATCCGGAGCTTCGCGGAAGTCACATCTCCTATCGCCACCCGCACGCCTTCCAAATTTGCCAGGCCCTGATCGCCGACGGCGTCATCGGCGACTTTCGCGAGCCCGACGTCCTTCGCTTCGGCCTCACCCCGCTCTATTTGCGCCATTCCGATATCCTGGAAGCGGTCGACCGGCTCGCGCTGATCCTCGAGTCCGGCAGATGGCGCGATCGCCGCTTCGCCTTGAGGGGCGCAGTGACCTGATCTCTCCGACGCGCTTGTAGACTATGCCGGCCGGACCCCCGAGATTGCGCGGTCTTGGCACTTACCCTATAGCCCTGCGGCAGCTCCGGCCCGCGTCCCTCGAGGACCGCGACTCCGGAGCATTGTTCGTTCGCAAGCCCCTGGAGCCCCGTCCATGTCCCGCCGCCGCCAGATTTACGAGGGCAAGGCCAAGATCCTCTACGAGGGCCCGGAGCCGGGCACGCTCATCCAGTATTTCAAGGACGACGCGACCGCGTTCAACGCCCAGAAGCGCGGCACCATCTCGGGCAAGGGCGTCCTCAACAACCGCATCTCCGAGCATATCTTCACTTTGCTCGGCACGATCGGCATCCCCACCCACTTCATCCGCCGTCTCAACATGCGCGAGCAGCTGATCCGCCAGGTCGAGATCATCCCCATTGAGGTGGTGGTGAGGAACGTCGCCGCCGGCACCCTCTCGACCCGCCTCGGCATCGAGGAAGGCACCCAGCTCCCCCGCACCATCCTCGAATATTTCTACAAGGACGACGCGCTCGGCGACCCGATGATCGCCGACGAGCATATCGCCTGCTTCGGCTGGGCGAGCCAGGAGGAGATGAACGACATCGCCGACATGGCGGTGCGCGTGAACGACTTCCTGTGCGGCCTGTTCGCCGGAATCGGCATCCGCCTCGTCGACTTCAAGCTCGAGTTCGGCCGGATCTGGGAGAATGAATATCCCCGGGTGATCCTCGCCGACGAGATCAGCCCCGACGGCTGCCGTTTGTGGGACATGACCACCAACGAGAAGCTCGACAAGGACCGCTTCCGCCGCGACCTCGGCGGCGAGGCCGAAGCCTATCAGGAAGTGGCGCGCCGGCTCGGGCTGATGCCCGAGGGCGACACCAACATGGTCCTCGACCTCGACAAGCACAGGCAGAAGAAGGGCCGGTAGGCCCGCCGGCCGGCGCTTCGACGCCATACGTTGCTGCCCGGCAGCGGAATGTCGTTGGCGACGATCGACGGCCGGCCGACCGGATCGCGGTAGACGATTGTGGTGAGCCGCCCGAGCCGGCGCCGCGGACGATCGCTCCGCGGCTTCCGTCGGGATAATAAAAGTAGCGAATGACATGGTCGTCGATGCTCGGCGTGGCGCTGTACTCGTAGCGGTGGGTCAGCCGGCCGAGCCCGTCGTAGAGCGAGCCGACCGCCGCCGCCTCGGGATGTCTGTGAAAGGTGGCGGGCTTGGCCTACCGCACGATTCAATGACCGTATTTCTGAAAAAACCGGGCGGAACTCTCTAGATTAGGATCGATTTTCCTTGCCGCCTCGTGCTCGCGCTTGGCACTGTCGAGGTCTCCGCGATACTCATAGATCATTGCTATACCCGAATGGGCATCGGCAGTGGCGGGAGCGAGGGCGACAACGCGTCGATAATCGGCAACTGCTCCATCGAGGTCATTCAGCATCTCCTTGCACTTAGCACGCAGGAAAAGCGTATTGGGTGCGTCTGGTTTCAGCGCCAGAGCTGCATTGAAATCCGCCAGCGCGTCAGCCGACCGGCCTTCTCTGTAAAATGTATACCCTCGCAGCGCCAACAAATGCGGATCACTAGGACAAGCCTCAAGCATTTGGGAATAGATATCTCCTGCTTGGGAATATTCCCCGCGGTCGACCATTCCATCGGCGAGACGACGTTGACTATCGTTCATCAGGGCGTTTTTCACGGCGGTAATCCTCGTCTATCTGGCGCTTCGTCCTGTCGCCTTCGCCAGGCTTCTTTTCGTCGTGTGCCTCGCGACGACGCTCCTTGCCTCCTGCTTCCTCGGCCTGTCGTGCACGCCACTTGACGTAATCTTCGGAAGCCGGCTCCTCATAATCTGGATCATTGTGTTTCCGCTCATTTGCTTCGCGTTGCTGCCTCTCGCGCCTCTCTTTCGCCTTTTCGCGCTCGCCCTGCTCCGGCTCATCAGACTCTTCACTCCGTACCGGTGTGGGAGCAGGAAATGGAACTAGCCGCGGAACTACCCGGCGGACCACCTCCCGTCCGACCGCAATGGCCCCTTGGCGGCAAATCGCGACACGAGCGCATCCGACCACTACCACAACTATTGGGTTGGTGCCCGGTGGGTCGAACACATTGACCGGATCGTTGTTTACGTACGCATAGAGGTTGGTCCCACCCTGATACCCGATCGGATCCGTCTGCATGAACCGGCCGAGCCACGGGGAGTAGAGCCGGGCCTTGTAATAGTAGAGCCCAAGCTCGGCGATCCAAGCCTGGCCGGTGTATTGGAACCGGCCGCCGTTGCCGGCGCCGGGGATGCCCCAGGCGTCGTAGCGGTTGATCGTCGAGGGGGAGCCGTCGGCGTTGACCAGAGCGGCGATCGAGCCGCGCTCGTCGGGGAGCATGTAGCGGCGGGTGGCGAGGCCTCGGGCGGGGCCGTCGTAGGCCGCGACCGGCTCGTCGGTGCCGGGGCCGTGGACGTAGCGCTTCAGCATCGCGCCCGAGCCGTCATATTCGGCGATCATCCGGTCGCCGTCGTAGAGGAACCGGGTCTTCGCGCCGTTCGCGCCGGTCACCTGGAACAGCCGGCCGAGCGGGTCGTAGACGAGCGTCGCGTTCTTCGCGCCGGAGGCGGCGACCAGCCGGTTCTCGACGTCGTAGAGATAGGCGGTGGTCAGGGTGCCGGCGG
>DASVRO010000019.1:0-28622 GCA_036388575.1 Allosphingosinicella sp. | reverse complement strand
CTCGTCGCCGCCGGTGCCGGCCCTGATCTCGAGCATGGCGGGGCGCTGGTCGGCGGCGTCGCTGGGAAGCAGCTTGAGCGCCAGCGCCCGTTCCGCGTCGGGCAGCTGCGCCTGCAGGCCGGCGAGCTCCTCTCCGGCCATCTCGCGTATTTCCGGGCTCGGATCCTGGAGCATCTCGTCGAGCAGCTCGATCTCGGCGCGTATCCGCCGGACTTCCCGCGCGGCGACGGCGACCGGCTCGATCTCGGCATAGTCCTTGGACAGGCGGACGAATTCGTCAGGCGCGATGCCACCGGCGGACATGGCGTTCTGAAGCTCCTCGCGCCGCGCCTCGATGGCGGCGATCCGTTCTGCCGAGATGCTCGTCATCCTGCGCGCACCGCCTCGGCCAGCCTGTCCAACGCCACGCTCTTCTGCTCGCCTGTCGTCAGATCTTTCACCGCCGCCTCGCCGCGGGCGAGTTCGTCGTCCCCCAGGATGATCGCGAAACGGGCGCCGCTGGCGTCCGCCTTCTGCATCCGGCGCTTCATATTGCCCTTATAGGCCATCTCGCAGGCGATCCCGGAGCGGCGGAGCTGGGCGACGAGCCCGATCGCCGCCGTCTCCGCCGCCGCTCCCAGCGGGACCAGGGCGGCGGCGACGCCCGGCCTGGCGGGCTGCTCGATCAGCATTCCGAGCCGCTCGATCCCCGCCGCCCAGCCGACCGCGGGCGTGTGCGGGCCGCCGAGGCTCTCCATCAGCCCGTCATAGCGGCCGCCGGCGATCACCGCGCTCTGCGCGCCGAGATCCTCGGTGACGAACTCGAACGCGGTGTGGCGGTAATAATCGAGGCCGCGCACCCGGCGCGGGTCGCGGATCCAGACGATACCGGCGGAGTCGAGGCCGGCCGTCACCTTGCCGAAATAATCGGACGCCTCGGAAGTCAGGAAGTCGTCGACGACCGGCGAATTATCGACGACCGGCCAGTCCTGATGCTCCTTGCTGTCGAGGATGCGGAGCGGGTTCTTCTCCAGCCGGGCGCGGCTCTCGGCGGAGAGGGCGTTCCTATGGTCCTGGAAATACTCGACCAAAGCCGAGCGCCACGCGTCGCGCGTGGCGGGATCTCCGAGCGTGTTGAGCTTCAGATCGACGCGCCCGCCGATGCCGAGCTCGGCGAGAAGCTGCGCGCCCATGGCGATCAGCTCGACGTCGGACGCCGGCTCGCCGGCGCCGATGATCTCGGCGTCGAGCTGGTGGAACTGGCGGTAGCGGCCCTTTTGCGGCCGCTCGTAGCGGAAGGCGGGGCCGTGGGTGGCGATCTTGATCGGCGCATGCTGCTGCCAGCCCTCGGAGAGATAGGCGCGGCAGATCCCGGCGGTGAATTCGGGACGCAAGGTGAGGCTGTCGCCGCCGCGATCCTCGAAGCTGTACATCTCCTTGGAGACGATGTCGGTGGTCTCTCCGATCGAGCGGGCAAACACCGCGGTGCTCTCGAACACCGGCATCTCGACCCGGCCGAAGCCGTAGAGGCGGCGCACGCGCTCGAACGCCGCGACCACCGCCTGGAAGCGGTCGGCGTCCTCGCCCCAGATGTCCTGGGTTCCCCTGATCTTCTGCGGGCCCTTGCTCATCGGCGGGGCCTTAGCATTTTTAGGGCGGCTGGGAAGCGCCGAGGCTGGACGCCCCCGGCGGGAGCCGCCATCGCAGTCCGAAATGCCCCAGGAGAGTCGCCGCATGCGCCACGCCGTCCCCTTCCTCGCCATCGCCTTCCTCGCCACCGCCGCCCCGGCCCAGCGGGCGCCGGAATTCAGCTCGTCGGAGACCGCCACCGCCAACACGAGGGCGGCGCTGAAGCGGATCAGGGCGCTCAACCCGAAGGTCAACGCCGTCATCGCCGTCGACCCGACCGCGATGGACCAGGCGCGGACGCTCGACCGGATCCGGCGGGCGCGCGGGCCGCTGTTCGGGATGCCGGTGCTGGTCAAGGACAATATCGACACGCTCGGGCCGCTTCCGACCACCGCCGGAAGCCTCGCTTTGGCGAACAACGTCACCAACCGCGACGCGCCGCTCGTCGCCCGGCTTCGGCAGGCCGGAGCGGTCATCGTCGGCAAGACCAATCTGTCGGAATGGGCCAATATCCGCGACAACGATTCCATCTCCGGCTGGAGCGCTCTGGGCGGCCAGACCCGCAACCCGCACGCTCTCAACCGCAACGGCTGCGGCTCGAGCACCGGCAGCGGAGTGGCGGTCGCCGCCGGAATGGTGCCGGCGGCGATCGGCACCGAGACGGACGGCTCGATCACCTGTCCCGCCGCGATCAACGGCATCGTCGGCTTCAAGCCGACCGTCGGCCTGGTCAGCCGGACCCACGTCATCCCGATCAGCCACAGCCAGGACACGCCCGGCCCGATGACCCGCACGGTCCGCGACGCCGCCCTCGTCCTCTCGGCCATAGCCGGAAGCGACCCGGCCGACCCGCAGACCCGCGAGGCCGACTCCCGTCGCGCCGATTTCGCCGCGGGCCTCGCCGCCGATTCGCTGCGCGGCAAGAGGATCGGCGTGATGCGCTTCGCCAGCGGCTTCGGAACCGACGAGCCCTTCGAGGAGGCCCTCCGGACGCTGAGAGCGCAGGGTGCGGTGCTGGTCGAGATCGCCAAGTTCGATCGCAAGCCTGAAATGGGCCGCAACGAGTTCCAGGTGCTGCTCACCGAGCTCAAGGCCGATCTCAACGCCTATCTCGCCACCACGCCTCCGAGCGTCCGGACCCGGACCCTCGCCGAGGTCATCGCCTTCAACAAGGGCTCGACGCGCGAGCTGGCCCTGTTCGGCCAGGACACGTTCGAGCAGGCGGAGAAGACCAAGGGCCTCGACGATCCGGAGTACAAGAAGGCGCGCGAGACGAGCCTGAGGCTGGCCGGGGCCGAGGGCATCGACAAGATGCTCCGGGACAACGATGTCGTCGCCCTGGTCGGGCCGACGATGGCGCCGGCCTGGCCGATCGACGCGGTCAACGGCGACCAGATCGCCGGCGGCGGCGCCGGCAGCTTCGCGGCGATCGCCGGCTATCCCCACCTCACCGTGCCGATGGGGCACGTCAAAGGGCTTCCGGTCGGGCTGAGCTTCATCGGCCCGAAGTGGTCGGACCAGCTGATCCTGTCGCTCGGCTATTCCTACGAGCAGGCGTCGCGCAAGCGAGTCGAGCCCCGCTTCCTGCGCTCGATCGAGGAGAGCCCGGAGATCGCGCCGCACCTCAAACCGGCTCGATAGGGAACCGCGGCGCGACGCGGAGCGATAAGCGGCGGTGAGCCGCTTCTCAGAACCGGTCTACCCGCGTCCCGCGCTGCCCCCGCGCGAGGCGATCGCCGATTACTATCGGATCGCGGCGCCGCTGATGCTGCCCTTCCTCGAGCGGCGGCCGCTCAATCTGTTCCGCTGCTCCGGGGACCGCTGCTTCTTCCAGCGCAACCGCGATCATCCACCGACCGGCGAGGGCTTCTTCCGCGAGCCGATCGGCCAGTATCCGATCGAGCAGAAGAACGGCCGCACCGAATCCTATCTCTACGTCGACGGCTCGGCCGGGATCGCCGCCTGCGTCGACGCCAAGGCGGTCGAGTTCCACGCCTGGGGTTGCCGGATCTACGACGTCGAGCGGCCGGACCGGATCGCGCTCGACTTGGATCCGGGCGAAGGCGTCGGCTTCGCGGCGGTTCGGGAGGGGGCGCTGCAGCTGCGCGATTCGCTCGCCGCGATCGGCCTTCGAAGCTGGCCGCTGCTGACCGGCGGCAAGGGCGTGCATGTCGTCGTGCCGATCCGTCCCGAGGCCCAATGGGACGAGATCCGCACCTTCGCCCACCGCTTCTGCGCCGCGCTCGCCGGATTGCTGCCGGACCGGTTCACCGTGGCACTTCCCAAGGCCCGGCGGCGCGGCCGCATCTTCCTCGACTATCTGCGCAACCAGCGCACGGCGACGGCGATCATGCCCTGGTCGCTGCGCGCCCGCGACGGAGCGCCGGTCGCGACTCCGGCGACGTGGGACGAGCTCGAGGAAGCCGAAAGCGCGGTCGCGATGACGATCGCCGACGCGGGCGGGCTGGCGAAGCGCGCTCGGCGGCTGCGCGGCTGGGGCGAGAGCGATCAGGCCCTGCCGTCGCTCTGACGCTTCCTCGGCCGTTTCTTCGCCGCGGCCCTCGTCCCAGCCTCGACCGCCAGCGCCGCCCAGCGCTGCATCGCCTCCGGGTCGTCATAGACGTCCTGGGGCGCGCGCCGGTAGTTCATCACGTCGACCTTACCGTCCTTGAACGTGACGCTGAACTTCTCGCAGTCTTCGGCATCCCAGATCGCGTCGCTCTCCGAGTCGGCCTTGAGCCACAGCTCGCCCTCGTCGAGGAGCGCGAACACGGTGCCGTCGAGATAGAGCGTCGCGCCGCCCATCATCTTGCGCATCGTCACGGCACCGACCGGCTCGAGCGCCTCCTGGACCCAGGCGTAGAGGCCTTCGTCGAAGCTCATGCCGCGGTCAGCCTCAGGCCGACGATGCAGCCGATCAGGGCGAGGAGGAGGAGGATCCGGACCGACCCCGCCGGCTCGCCGAACCAGAAGATGCCGACCAGCACCGTCCCGGCCGCGCCGATCCCGCCCCAGATCGCGTAGGCGGTACCCATCGGGATGTCGCGGGCGGCGCGCTCCAGCAGGCCCATCGACAGGGTCACCGAGACGAGGAAGCCCAGCGTCCAGGGCAGGTTCCTGAAATTGTCGACGAAGCGAAGGCAGGTGGTGAAGCCGACCTCGAACAGGCCGCCGAGGATGAGGAGGAACCAGGCCATGGTGACTGTCACTAGTGACTGTCACTAGTGACTGTCACTCCCTCACGCGCCGGGCTCGACGGAGGGCATCGGCGCCCGGCTCGGCCGCGTGGCGAACCAGCAGGCGACGACGATCATCGCCGCGCCGGCCAAAGTGAGCGGCTGGATCGGCTCGGCGAAGACCAGCCAGCCGAAGATCGCCGCCCAGATGAAGCCGGTATATTCGACCGGCGCCAGCCGCTGCGCCTCCGCGCGCGCATAGGCCCAGGAGAGGAGGATGAGCGATCCGAAGGCGAGCGCCGCGGCGCCGACGATCGCCGGCAGCTGCGCCGCCGGCGGCGGCTCGGCCAGGAACGGCGCGGCGGCGGCGAAGCACAAGGTCATGATCAGCGCCGTGAAGAAGGCGATCTCGACCGGCCCGGCGAGCTGGGCCTGCTGGCGCATCAGGATGATGTTCCAGCCGTAGAGGCCTGCCGAGGCGAGGATCGAGAGCGAGCCGAGCAGCGCCTCCCGCCCCATCTCGGCCTGCGCCTGGCCGGCGAGGATGACGACGACTCCGGCGAAGCCGAGCAGGGAGGCGAGGATGGCGGCCCGTTCGATCCGCTCCTTGAGCAGAACCGCCGCCAGATAGAGAGCGATCAGCGGCGCGACGAAGGCGAGCGCGATCGCCTGCGCCATCGGCACCCGCGCCAGGCCCCAGAAGAAGGTCAGCGCCATGACGCTGCCCATCGTGCCGCGAATGAGGTGGAATTTGAGCGCCGCCCGTGCCGGACGCGGCGAGCGGAGCAGGAAGAAGACCGCGCCGCCGATCGCAGCCCCCGCCAGGGTCCGCCACAGCAAGGCGTTGTAGGTGCCGATGGCGAGCGAAAGGACCTTCATCAGCGCGTCCATCGTCGAGAAGAGCGCGATTCCCAGCGTCGCCACGGCGAAGGGTATGGCCGGATTGGGGTGGAGTGGAGGCGCGCTCATCCGCCGCCGATAGCGGCGGCGGCTGGCGGCGTCACGCCCATGTTCCCCCGCACGCTCCTAGTAAATCCGCATCGTGTCTCCGCGCATCTCGACCGAGAAGCGGCCGAGATAATTCTGGCCCAGAAGCGACATGTCGCCGCCTTCGAGGATCGCTCCTTCGATGTCGCGGGCGGTCTTGCCGTCGAGGCTGACCTTTTCGAGGGTGACGAACTTGCCGCGGACCGGCCCCGCGGCGCCCATTCCGACCTGCTCATAGTCGCCGCGGCTGAACTGGAGGCCGATCCGCTCGGCGTCCGCCTCGGTGAGCGCGACTCCGGTCGCGCCGGTGTCGATGAGGAAGCGGACGAGCTGGCCGTTCACTTCGACATTGGCGTAGAAATGGCCGCCTTCGCTGCGTTCGAGCACCGTCTCGCGCGGCTCGTCGTCGCCGGCCGCGGAGGCGGTGACGGCAGGCGCCAGCGGCGAGCCCGCCTGCCCGGACGGCCAGGCGAGACCGAGGACGATTCCGATGACGATGAAGAAAAGCAGGGCCTTCATGCCCCCGCTCGATAACGGGCCAAGGTGAAGGAAGCGCTAAATCACTCCGCCGGATGGACGTGCGGGGCGGCCGACCGGAATTGCGGCCAGGCGTCGCGGGTCACCTTCAGCGCCGATCGAAAGAACAGGAAGGCGATAACCGCGGCGATGGCGATGTCGGGCCAGGGCGAGGCGGTGACCGAGACCAGGACGGCCGCCGCAAGCACTCCGATATTGGCGAAGACGTCGTTGCGCGAGCATTCGAAGGTGCTCGACAGGTTCACGTCGTGGCGCCGGTAGGGCCAGAGCAGGCCGACGCAGCTCAGGTTCACGACCAGGGCCATGGTGCCGAAGATCAGCATGATGCCGGATTCGGGCGGCTGGCCCCAGACGATCTTGAGCACGATCTGGACGATCACTCCGAGCCCCAAAGCGAGGATGAAGCCCGCCTTGGCCAGCGCCATTCCGGCGCGCCATCTGAGGCTTCGGTTCAAGGCGTAGAGGCTGATGCCGTAGACGAGGCCGTCGCCGAGCATGTCGACCGAATCGGCCATCAGGGCGGCCGAATCGGCGATGATGCCGGCGCCGAACTCGAGCACGAACATCATCAGGTTGAGCATCATCACGACGACGAGGACCCGGCGGATGTCCTTGTGAAGGGCGATCCGCTCGAGCTCATGGCCCTTTTCGTGGCAGCAATGGGCGCTCATTCCGCCGCGTCCGCTATCGGCGTGTCGATCATCGAGCCTTCGATCTCGGCCGCCTTGGCCTCGACCAGCCGGACGATATGATCGACCATGTCCTCGTCGCGGACGTGATGGTCGGTGACTCCGGACAGATAGACCATGTGCTTGCCGTTGCCGCCGCCGGTGATGCCGATGTCGGTCTCGCGCGCCTCGCCGGGCCCGTTGACGACGCAGCCGAGGACGGAAAGGGACATGGGCGTCCTTATATGCGACAGCCGGTCTTCCAGAGTCTGAACGGTGCGGATGACGTCGAAGCCCTGGCGGGCGCAGCTCGGGCAGGAGACGACCCGGACCCCGCGGTTGCGGATGCCGAGCGCCTTGAGGATCTCGAAGCCGGCTCGGACCTCCTCCTCCGGCTCGGCGGAGAGGGACACCCGGATCGTGTCGCCGATCCCGAACCAGAGCAGCGAGCCGATTCCGATCGCGCTCTTGACGGTGCCGCCGCGCAGGCCGCCGGCCTCGGTGATGCCGAGGTGCAAGGGGCAGTCGACGGCGTCGGCGAGCTGCTGGTAGGCGGCGACGGCGAGGAAGACGTCGGACGCCTTCACGGCGACCTTATACTCGCGGAAATCATGGTCCTCGAGCAGCCGGATATGGTCCAACGCGCTCTCGACCAGCGCCTCGGGGCAGGGCTCGCCATATTTTTCGAGCAGGTCGCGCTCGAGGCTGCCGGCGTTGACTCCGATCCGGATCGCGCAGCCATTGGCCTTGGCCGCGTTCACCACCTCGCGGACCCGGTCGGCCGAGCCGATGTTGCCGGGGTTGATCCTGAGGCAGGCGGCGCCGGCGTCGGCGGCCTCGAGCGCCCGCTTGTAGTGGAAGTGGATGTCGGCGACGATCGGCACCCGCGAGGCTCGGACGATCTGCCTCAGGGCGCGGGTCGATTCCTCGTCGGGGCAGGAGACCCGGACGATGTCCGCCCCCGCTTCCTCGCAGCGGCGGATCTGGTCGATCGTGGCGCGCACGTCCGACGTCGGCGTGTTGGTCATCGTCTGCACCGTCACCGGCGCGTCGCCGCCGACCGGCACGGAGCCGACCATGATCTGGCGGGACGGACGGCGCGCGATGTCGCGCCACGGACGGATGCTCATTCGCCCCATATAGGCGGTTGAAACGGCTGGCGAAAGCCGAAGGCTCGTGGAGGGGGTGGGGGGTTGCGATCCAGGGATGCGGGAATCCCTCTCCCGTCCTTACCGGAGAGGAGGGGCCCGCCCGCGCAGCGGGTGGGAGGTGAGGGTCTGTACTCCGGAGTCGGCAAAGGCCCTCACCTCCCAAGCCTTTCGGCTTGGGCCCCTCCTCTCCCGCGAAAAGCGGGAGAGGAGTTTTTCCGGCTAGAGGAAGAAGTCGCCCGCGACCATCGGGTACCCTCCGCTGAGAACGATCTCGAAATCGGCGGCCGAATCGCCGTCGACGTCGCCCTGCAGCCAGGTGTCGACGCCGTCGAACTCGTAGCGAAGCTCGCCGGCGGTGCCGGAGAAGGCGGCGGTGCCGACGAAGCTGAACGCCTGGTCGCCGGCCGTGCCGGAGTCGGCGTCGATGCCACGCAGGTCGATCCGCTCGACGATCTGCACGAAGTCGGTGATCCGGTCCGCTCCGGCGCCGAGTCCCGTGTCGCCGTCGTTGATCTGGAAGATGTCGCCCTCATAGCCGCCGGTGAGCAGGTCGGCGCCGGGGCCGCCGATCAGCAGGTCCTCGCCGTTGTCGCCGCTGAGGATGTCGTCGCCGCCATTGCCGAACAGCTTGTCATGGCCGTTGCCGCCGGTCAGGACGTCGTCGCCGCCGAGCGCAATGATGTTGTTGTACAAAGCGTTGCCGGTGCCGGTGACCGCGCCGAAGGGGTCGCCGGTGAAGGTGAGATGCTCGACATGGGCGCTGAGCGCGTAGCTGGACAGACCCGTATAGACCTGGTCGATGCCCTCGTTGGCGACTTCGGTGACGACGTCGCCGACCGTGTCGACGATGTAGGTGTCATTGCCCATGCCGCCGGCCATGGTGTCGCTGCCCGCGCCGCCGTCGAGCCTGTCGTGGTCGGCCTCGCCGTAGAGCAGGTCGCTGCCGGCGCGGCCGTTCAGAGTGTCGGCGCCGGCGCCGCCGTAGAAGGTGTCGACGGCGTTGGTCCCGTGCATCTCGTTGGCGATGCCGTTGCCGGTGCCGGTGAAGGCGGAGTCGGTGAGGCTGGTCAGCTTCTCGACATAGTCGGGCAGAGCGTAGCTGGCGAGGCCGCGGACCCGCACCTCGTCGTAGCTGCCGCCGCCGGCGACCTCGGTGACGACGTCGCCGGAATTGTCGACATAATAGATGTCGCTGCCGGCGCGGCCGACCATCGTGTCGGCGCCGAGGGCGCCGTCGAAGATGTTGGCCGAGCCGTTGCCGCGGAGCACGTCGTCGCCGCTGCTGCCGGTCAGATTCTCGATCCCGGTCAGGGTGTCGTCGGCCGCCGCGCCGCCGTGGACCCAGGTGGTGAGGTCGACGATGACCGCTCCGTTGCTCTGGTAGGAGGCGGTGTCGATGCCGGCGCCGCCGCTGACGCTGACCGCTCCGAAGCCCATGACGATGTGGTTGTTGAGCGAATTGCCGGTGATGCTGATCGATCCGCCCCCGCTTGCGTAGCGCGCGTCGATATTCTCGACATTGGCCGGCAGCGTGTAGGTCAGCAGATGGAGCATCACGGTGTCGATGCCGCCGTTCGCCGCCTCGGTGACGACGTCCCCGGCCTGCTGGACCCGGTAGCTGTCGTTGCCGCTGCCGCCGATCATCGTGTCGCTGCCCATGCCGCCGTCCAGCTCGTCGTCGCCGTCGCCGCCGTCGAGGCGGTCGTCGCCGAAATTGCCGCTCAGCATGTCGTCGCCGCCGCCGCCTTCGAACCAGTCGCTGCCCGTGCCGCCGTCGATCCAGTTGAGCCCGGCGCCGCCGAGCACGGTCGCTCCGCCGGCATAGGAGACGATGACGCTCTCGACCCAGGCCGCGCTGACGTCGAGATAGGAGCCGGCGAGGCGCACGTCGTCCCAGCCGCCCCATTCCTCCTCGACGACGACGTCGCCGGAATCGTCGACATGATAGAGGTCGTCGCCGGCGCCGCCGGTCATCCTGTCGGCGCCGCTGCCGCCGTCGATAATGTCGTTGCCGTCGCCGCCATCGAGCGTGTCGTCGCCCTGGAAGCCGTAGAGCTCGTCTTCGCCCGAAGTCCCGATGAGGGAATCATTCGCGGCCGTGCCGTTGAAAATAGTCATGTGAAGGACCCCCTTGTCAGCGTCGCGGAAGGCGGCGCCGATCGAGGCAGATTAATCTCCACAGTTGGGAGAGTCCTTCACGGCGCCGGGAGATTGGTCGAAAACGAACTATATTGATTGGAACTTTTTTCGACCCTTCCCGCACTCCGTCAGCGAGCGATGACCCGGCCCGCCGCCCACCCGCGGCGGACCCGGTCCCCCGCCCGCCCTAGAGGACGAAATCGCTTGCCGACAGGGTGACGCTGCCGTCGAAGCGGATGTCGAAATCGGCCACCGCGTCGCCGTTGATGTCGCCCTGCACCCAGGTGTCGACTCCGTCGAAATAGGTGCGAAGCTCGCCGGCCGTGCTGCTGAACGCCGCCCCGCCGATGAAGGTGAAGGCCTGGTCGCCGCCGGTTCCGATATTGGCGTCCCAGCCCGAGATATCGACGATGTCGGTGCCGCTGGCGAAGTCGGTGATCCGGTCGCCGAGGGCGCCGGTGCCGCTCTCGTAATAGCCGATCCGGAAATTGTCGGAGCCGCTGCCGCCGGTCAGGGTGTCGGCTCCGCTTCCGCCGACGAGGAGATCGTCGTTCGCGCCGCCGTCGAGCACGTCGTCGCCGCCGTTGCCGCGGATCGTGTCGTCGCCCCCTAACCCTTCCAACGTGTCGGTCGCGCCGTGGCCGTAGAGGACGTTGTCGAGGCCGTTGCCGATGCCGTGGAAGGCGAGCAGCGAGGAGGTGTTGGAGGTGAGGTTCTCGACGTCGCTGCCCAGCGTGTAGCTGGTCAGGGTGGTGTAGACCTCGTCCGTGCCCTGGCCGGCGGCCTCGACGACGACGTCGCTGGCATTGTCGACATGGTAGACGTCGTTGCCGTCATTGCCTTCGAGGTAGTCCGCGCCGGTCCCGCCGACGAGGGCGTCGCCGCCGGCGCCGCCGTAGAGGAAGTCGTCGCCGCCATTGCCGGTCAGGGTGTCGTAGCCGTCGCCGCCGGAGAGCGTGTCGCTGCCGCCGGCGCCGTAGATCCAGTTGTTGTCGGCGTTGCCGGTACCGGTGAAGTTGCCCGCGCCGGTGTAGCGCAGGATCTCGACGTTGGCGTTTAGCGTGTAGGCGGCAAGGGTGGTGCGGACCTCGTCGTTATTGCCCTCGCCCGAATTCTCGTTCACGCTGTCGCCGGAATCGTCGACGATGTAGATGTCGCTGCCCGTTCCGCCGTACATCGTGTCGGCGCCGGTGCCGCCGTCGAGCGTGTCGTTGCCGCCATTGCCGAACAGGGTGTCGTTGCCGCCCAGGCCGTTGATCGTGTCCGAGCTGTTGGTGCCGTTGAGCGTGTCGTCGGCGCCGGTGCCGTTGATGATCGCCATGATATATACCCCTTGGCTCGGGCGCCGCGACAGGCGGCGCCTCCGAATCCAAAGTTACTCCTCCCGGGTCCCGCGAGTCCTTTCGTACAATCCGCAGTTTCCCGCAATTTTGATCGGAATCGGACCTTATTCCGGCCCCGTTCCGGGTGGCCGCCCGCGCGGCCTTTGCTCGGGCGGGGCGAGCTTTTGGGTGCCGATCTTGCCCGACGTCTCGCCAGCGGATAGGCGACCCCCTCCCGTGCGTTGCCTGTTCGAACGGAGCCCGAGCGAATGACCCAAGTCCCCTGGAAGCTCGTCATCCACGGCGGCGCCGGAGTGATGGAGCGGGAGCGCTCGACGCCCGAGCAGGACCGCGAGATACGCGAATCGCTCGACCGCGCGCTGGCCGCCGGCGAGGCGATCCTGGCGGCCGGCGGAAGCGCCCTCGACGCGGTCGAGCGGGCCGCCTGCATCCTCGAGGACGATCCCAACTTCAACGCCGGCCGGGGCTCCGTCTTCACCTATCAGGGGACCAACGAGCTCGACGCGGCGGTGATGGACGGCCGCGGCCGCGACGCCGGCGCGGTCACCGGAGTCACCGCGACTCGCAATCCGGTGAGCCTCGCCCGGGCGGTGATGGAGCACAGCCCCCATGTCTTCCTGAGCCGCGAGGGCGCCGATCAATTCTCCCGCGAGCACGGGCTCGAGCAGGCCGAGCCCGAATGGTTCGCCACTCCCGAGCGGCGCCGCCAGCTCGAGGTGATGCGCTCCGACGACAGCCATTATTTCGACGAGGAGCTGAAATACGGCACCGTTGGAGCGGTCGCCGTCGACGTTCACGGCCACGTCGCGGCGGCGACCTCCACCGGCGGCCTCACCGGCAAGCGCTGGGGCCGGATCGGCGACACGCCCCTGATCGGCGCCGGCACCTATGCCGACGACCGCGCCGGAGCGGTCTCGGCGACCGGGGCCGGCGAATATTTCATCCGCGCCGCGGCCGCCCACGAGATCTGCGCCCGGATGCGGATGCTCGGCGAGAGCGCCCGCGATGCCGCCGACAAGGCGATCGCCGACGTCGGAGCCCTCGGCGGCAGCGGCGGGGTGATCCTGGTGACGCCCGCCGGCGAGGCGGCCTGGTCGTTCAACACGCCGGGAATGTACCGCGGGATAGCCTCGGCCGAAGGGCGGAGGGTCGCGATCTACGCCGACGAATAGTTTTGCCTCCCTGCCGCGAAGCGGTGGGGAGGGGGACCACCCGAAGGGTGGTGGAGGGGTAATCCGATCAGGCCTGCGCCAATACCCCTCCACCCCGCTACGCGGGGTCCCCCTCCCCATCTCCGATGGGGAGGCAAATCATTCCGGCAGCACCGTCACCGCCCTGCGGTTCTGCGCCCACGCCGTCTCGTCCGAGCCGAGCGCCTCGGGCCGCTCCTTGCCGTAGCTGATCACCGTCATCCGCGACGGCGACACGCCCCGGGCGGCGAGATAGTTCTTGGCGGCGTTGGCTCGGCGGTCGCCGAGGGCGAGATTGTAGTCGCGGGTGCCGCGCTCGTCGGCATGACCCTCGATCGTCACCCGCACCGAAGGGTTGGACTGGAGCCAGGCCGCCTGGGCGTCGAGGATCGAGCGGTCGCGGTCGTCGAGATCATATTCGTTGGTGTCGAAGAACACCCGGTCGCCGCCCATCCCGACCGCGGCGAGGAAGGCGCCGCGCGAGCCGGGCAGGTTCTCGGTGCCGACTCCGCCGGCCGACGCGTCCTCGCCGTCGTCGGTGGTCTCGCCGGTCGTCTCCTCCTGCGGCGCGGGCGGAAGCTCCTTGGGCGCCTTCTTGCCGCAGCCGGCGGTCAGCGCCAAAGCGGCGGCGATCGCGGCGACTTTCCAGGGGGTGGCTCTCATCTTACGCTCTCCTTTGGCGGGTACTTTACGGAAGGATCGGGCCCCAGGCGGGGTCGGAGCCGTCCAGCGGGGTGGGGATCCGGCGCTCGTTGCGGCCGGTGAGGTCGACCTGCCAGACGCTCGACTTGCCCGAGCGGCCCTGGCTGGTCCGGAAGAACTGCAGGACGCGGCCGTTGGGCGACCAGCTCGGCGCCTCGTCCTGCCAGCTGTCGGTCAGCAGCCGCTCGCCCGAGCCGTCCGGGCTCATCACGCCGACCCGGAAATTGCCGGCGGTCCGGGTGAAGGCGATGAGGTCGCCGCGCGGGCTCCATTCGGGGGTCGCATAGCCGCCGCCGCCGCCGAAGCTGATGCGGCGCTGGTTGGTGCCGTCGGCGTTCATCACGTAGAGCTGCTGGCTGCCCGAGCGGTCGCTCTCGAAGACGATCCTGGCCCCATCCGGCGAATAGGAGCCGCCGATATCGATGCCGGGCGAGTTGGTCAGCCGAACCGGAGTGCCGCCCTGCGCCGAGACCCGATAGATGTCAGTATTGCCGTTGACCGCCATCGCATAGAGGATCCAGCGCCCGTCCGGCGAGAAGCGCGGAGCGAAGGTCTGGTTGGCGCTCTCGGTGACGATGCGCTGGCGGCCGGTGCCGATGTCGTAGATGTAGATCCGCGGCCGCCGCTCGACATAGCTCAGATAGACGATCTGCTTGTAGTCCGGCGAGAAGCGCGGGGTCAGCACGGTCGACTGGCCGTTGGTCAGGAAGCGGTGGTTGGCGCCGTCCGAATCCATGATTGCGAGACGCTTGACCCGCCGGTCCTTGGGTCCGCTCTCGGCGATATAGGCGATCCGGCTGTCGAAGAAGGGGCTCTCGCCGGACAGGCGCGAATAGATGGCGTCGGCGCATTTGTGCGCGGCCCGGCGCCAGTCGCGCGGGGCGACGACATAGCCGGCGCGGGTCAGCTCGGACTGCAGTGCGACGTCGTAGAGATAGCAGCCGACGGTGAGCTGGCCGTCCGGATTGGCGCGCACGAAGCCCTGGACGAGCGCGGCGGCGCCGGCGCCGCTCCAGGCGGCATATGCGGGGGCGGTAACTTCGCCGAAGGGGACGGCACGGATGCCGCCCGGGCCGACCGGGCGGAACAGGCCGCTTCCGCGCAGGTCGGCGGCGACCACCTCGGCGATCTGGCGCCCGAGCGCCTCGGTGGTTCCGGCGGGCGTCTCGGCGCTCTGCGGGGTCGGCATGACCGGCACGGCGATGACGAGATCGTCGCCGCTTTCGTCGGTGACATCGACGCTGAGCTGCGCCGAAGCGGGGAAAGCGAAAGCGAACAGGACGAGCGGGAACAGGCGCTTCATCATTGCGAGAGCCTCTTGTCGAAGGTGACCCGGATCTGCTTCCAGGCCTGGTAATATTGAGCGGGGAGCCTGAACGGAGCGGCGAGCCGGATCGCGCGCTCGGCATGCTCGCGGTGGAGCGGAACCTGGGGGCGGTTGCTCGCCGTCTGGCCGGTGGTTCCGACGATGTCGATGTCCGTCACCCGCCCGTCCTGAGCCAGCGAGATCACGGCCTCGGTGCGCAGCTGCTCGGCATCGGCGCCGGTCGGAGCCTTCCAGTGCGGCTTGAGCTGGCGCCGCACCTCGGCGCCGAGCGAGGCCTGGACGGCCGGGCCGGCGGCGGCGGCCGGAGCGTCGGCCGACCGGCTGGGCGTGGGGCGGTCGCTGAGGCCGGCGACGACGCTGCTCAGCCCGCCGGAGTTGCGCCGCGGCGGCGCCTTGGCGGCCGGAGCCGGGGCGGCTTTGGGGGGCGCCGGCCGCGGCTGGACCTTGGGGGCGGCCTTCGGGGCCGGGGCCGGGCTTGGCGCGGCGACGCGCGGCTGGGGCCGGGGCTCGGGGCGCGGCACCGGGACCCGCTGGATTTCGGGAGGCGCGGGCATGGCCGGTTCGGGCGGCGCGTCCGGCGGCCCGGCAAGCGGCGCCGGCTCGACCGCCGTGGGTGTCGGCGAGGTGCTTTCGAGGCCGACCTCGTCGACGAAGGAGACTTCGATCGGGTCGCTCTTCGGCACCGGCAGGCTGGTGTTGGCGATTCCATAGCTGATCGCCGCGAGCAGGGCGACATGGCCCGCGGTGGCGACTCCCAGTCCGGTGGCTTCGGTCCGGTCCATTACGGCTCCCGCCCCTGGGTGCTGACCAGGGCGACCTTCCTCAAGCCGGCGCCGTTGATCTCGCCCATCACCGCCATCACCCGCCCGTAATCGAGCGAGCGGTCGGCGCGCAGGAAGATGCGCGGGCCGCCCGCCTCGCGCGACCCGGCGGCAATCGCGGCGAGGCGCGGCCCGAGCTCGGCCGGCGGCACCGGCTGGTCGTCGACGGTGAGGGTGCCGGTGGCGTCGAGCGAGATCTGGACCGGCTTGCGCTCCTGGTCGAGCGCTCCGGCCTTGCTGTCGGGCAGGTCGACGGGGACTCCGGCGACCAGCAAAGGCGCGGTGACCATGAAGATGATCAGCAGCACCAGCATCACGTCGACCATCGGGGTGACGTTGATCTCCGCCATCGGCGAACGCCGGGCGCGGCGGTGGCCGCCGAGGATCGGACCCATCGCCATCTAACGCTCCTCCCCGGAACGGGGAGGGGGACCGCGACGCGAAGCGGCGTGGTGGAGGGGGCCCAGCGCCGGCGCTGCGAGGAGGCGGGCCCCCTCCACCATGCTTCGCATGGTCCCCCTCCCCGTTCCGGGGAGGAGCTTCGGCTGCACGTCCCTCATCCTTCCAGCTCCAGCTCACGGCTCAAGGTCGCGTGGAAGCCGTCGGCGAAGCGCTGCAGCCTCGCCTCGAGCCGGTTGATGGCGAAGCTCATCCGGTTGTAGGCGATCACCGCCGGAATCGCCGCGAACAGGCCGAGAGCGGTGGCGAACAGCGCCTCGGCGATGCCGGGGGCGACGACGGCGAGGCTGGTGTTGTTGGCTCCCGCGATCGCGGTGAAGCTGCGCATGATCCCCCACACCGTCCCGAACAGGCCGACGAACGGGGCGACCGAGCCGACCGTGGCGAGGATGTTGAGCCGGACCGCCAGCTTGTCCACCTCCTCGGTCAGGGCCGAATGCATGACGAGGGCGAGGCGCGATCGGGCGCCCTCGCGGTCGACCGTCTTGCCGCCGGTCGAGCGGCGCCATTCGGCGATTCCGGCGGCGAGCACCTTGGCGCTGGGCAGGTCGGTCTGGCCGCGGGTCTCGAAGAAGCGGTCGATGTCGTCCGCCTTCCAGAAGTCGCGCTCGAAGTCCTTCGAGCCGACCGAGGCGCGCCTCAGCTTCAGGGCGTGGCCGATGATGATCGCCCAGGTCCAGATGCTTGCCAGCAGGAGGCCGACGATCACCGCCTTGACGACGATATCGGCCTGCAGGAACAGGGCGACGGGCGACATGCTGCTTCCCGTCATCGCCAGATCGTTCACGCTCATCCTTCTCCCATCAGCCGCCGGAACGCTTCGACCCAGGCGGGCGGCTGGCGCCGCGGGCGGCCGTCGCCGGTCAGGAAGGCGGCGGTGACCCGGGCGTCGGCCAGAAGTTCATCGCCGCGCATGACCCGCTGATGAATGAGGACGCTGGCGGCGCGCACCTCCTCGATCTCGGTGATGACGAGGAGGTCGTCGCCGAGCTTGGCCGGCGCTCGATATTTCACCGCCAGCTCGGCGACGGCATAGACGCCCTCGCCGCCCTCGAGGGCGCGGCGCTGGTCGACTCCGATCAGCCGCAGCATGTCGGAGCGGGCGCGCTCGATGAAGCGCAGGTAATTGGCGTAATAGACGATTCCGGCGACGTCGGTGTCCTCGAAATAGACGCGCAGCGGGAAGAGGTGCGCCCGCCCCCGCATGACTCCGTCCGCCGGCCTTGGATCCGTCCCGCCCACGGTGACGGTCCTAGGTGGCCGCGATTCCGCACCGCAAACCTTTTGCCGGGCGCTCGGGACGAGCCGAAGCTTTCGCGCGACGGTGCGAAGGAGCTAAGTTGCTGCTGCTGATGCTGTTGAAGAAGCTCTAATTTGGAGGCGGGGGCGAGACGATCCTGCACGAGCGACGCAACGAGGGGTCTGGAGCGGTGATCATCCTCCCCATGCTCCGCATGGGGAGGGGGACCATGCCAAGCATGGTGGAGGGGTAGCTGACGAGGCCTGGGCAATTACCCCTCCACCACACTTCGTGTGGTCCCCCTCCCCGTCTGGCGACCGGGAGGATTATCGGCGCCTCTTCGCCGCCTGCGCCTCGATCAGCCGGATGAGGTCGCCCTGGGCGACGTTCATATCGGCGACGTGGAGGCCCCAGCCGGGGTTGAGCTTGCCGGCGATGTAGACGTCGCCGGGGATCCGGTCGGTGCGGGCGTCCTTCGGGTCGGCATTCTCGCTGACGGCGAGCCAGCCGGCCTGGCCGTCGTGCCGGCACTCGCCGGTGACGAGGCCCTCGGTGCGCAGGAAGGGGGTGGGCGGGCTGCCCTGGCTCGACCAGACCACCGGCTCCGCCCCCGGAGACGCCGGCGACAGGGTGAACCAGTAGGAATCGAGCCCGGCCTTACCGCCGCGCAGCGCCGCCGGGTTCGTGCAACCGGCGGTCATCCCCGGCCTCGCCGCCCGGCCGAGAAAGGCGTTGCCGCGGGGCGGGGCGGAGGCGCGGAAGGTCATGTAGGTGATGACGCAGCCGGTCTCGCCGACCCTGACGCAGAGCGGGGTCGACTTAAGGCTGCCGCCGACCCTCTTGCCTTGCGGCACCTCGACCGGCCAGCCGAGCAGGATCGCGGAGAGCATCCGCCTGGCTTCCGGCTTGCCCTCGATCTCCTCGGCGAGCAGCTTGAGCAGGTGGATCGAGCCCTGGCTGTGGCCGATCAGGACGAAGGGCCGGCCAGAGTTGCGGCGGGCGACATAGTCCTTCCAGGCGGCGAGCACATCGCCATAGGCGGTGGCGAAATTGGCGGTCAGGTCCTCGCCGGCGAAGGCCCGCGGCAGGGCGGCGAGTGTCACCTGGCGGTAGATCGGCGCGTAGACCTTGCAGACGCTGCCGAACCGGGCGACCTGCACGGCCGCCGTCGCCTGCTCCTCGAGGCCGGGGACGAGGTCGCTGTTGAGGCCCGAGTCGCGCGAGATGGTCGGGTAGACGTAGAAGCAGTCGACCTTCGCATCCTTCTCCGGCAGCACCTGCCCCGTGGAGCCGTAGCCGTTGGCGTTGAGCGCGGTGGTCGCCAGCGGACCACCGCACGTATCCGCCCGGCCCGGCAGGCAGAGCCAGGCCGAATCGCGCTCGTAGTGCGGCCCGTCATGGGCGGCGGCGGCGGTGGCCGGCGCTAGGAACAGCAGGGCCGCGGCGGCGGCGATGGTGCGGATGACGGTCATTCCCTCCCCTTCGAAGCTTTCATCTTCAGTCGAACAGGCCGTCCTGCGCCGTCCTGGGCTGGGGCAGGCCGAGATGGGTCCAGGCCTTGCCGTTGAGGCAGCGGCCGCGGGCGGTGCGGGCGACGAGGCCCAGCTGGATCAGGAAAGGCTCGATCACTTCCTCGATCGTGTCGCGAGGCTCCGAGAGGCCGGCGGCGAGGGTCTCCACTCCGACCGGGCCTCCATTGTAGAGGTCGGCTATCATCATGAGGTAGCGCCGGTCCATCGCGTCGAGGCCGAGCTGGTCGACCTCCATCCGGGTGAGGGCGCCGTCGGCCACCTTCGAGTCGACCTCGCCGCCATCCGACTGGGCGAAGTCGCGCACCCGGCGAAGCAGCCGGCCGGCGATGCGCGGGGTGCCGCGCGAGCGGCGGGCGATCTCCCTGGCCCCGTCCTCGGTCAGAGCCAGGCCGAGCAGGCGGGCGGCGCGGCGGACGACCTGCTCGAGCTCCTCGACCGAGTAGAAGTTGAGGCGGACCGGGATTCCGAAGCGGTCCCTCAGCGGAGTCGTGATCAGGCCCTGGCGGGTGGTCGCCCCGACCAGGGTGAATCTGGGCAGGTCGATCCGGACCGACCGGGCCGACGGCCCCTCGCCGATCATCAGGTCGAGGGCGCGGTCCTCCATCGCCGGATAGAGTATCTCCTCGACCGCCGGCGCGAGGCGGTGGATCTCGTCGATAAAGAGGACGTCGCCGTCCTCCAGATTGGTGAGCAGCGCGGCGAGGTCGCCCGACTTGGCGATGACCGGGCCCGAGGTGGCGCGGAAGCCGACTCCGAGCTCGCGGGCGATGATCTGGGCGAGGGTGGTCTTGCCGAGGCCGGGCGGGCCGAAGAAGAGGACGTGGTCGAGCGCGTCGCCCCGGCTCTTCGCCGCCTCGATGAACACTCGAAGATTCTCGCGCGCCGCCTTCTGGCCGACGAAATCGTCGAGAGTCTTGGGGCGCAGGGCGGAGTCGACATCTTCCGGCCGCCGCTCCCCGGTGATGATCCGCTCCTGCTCCACCGGCCGAGCTTTAGCCGAAGCGCCTTGGCTGTCGAGCGGCTTTGTCCTCATCATGACCGCGATTGCGGGAATGCCGTCCGGACCCGGTGCCGGATTCCCGCCTCCACGGGAATGACGTAGGCTGGCCGGGATGGAGGATTAGATTGATGGACCGACGCCAGTTCCTCGCCGGCACCGCCGCTGCCGCGGCGCTTGCCGCCCTGCCGCTGAAGGCCCTCGCCCAGACGGCCTCGAATCGTCCTCCCGGCGAGCGGGCCATATGGGTCGACGCACAGGGCGGAATCGACCGGTGGGACGAGCCTCAGCCCGGCCACTACGTACCCTCCCCGGCGCTGATCGAGGCGATAAGGCAGCGGCGGATCGACCTGGTCAGCATGACCCTTGGCGAGGTCGGCAACGGCCCCGACCGCTTCCGGAGCGCCGTCCAGTCCGTCGCCGAATGGGACGCCCTGCTCGCCGAGCACAAGGCGCATTTCATGAAGATCGAGAGCGCCGCCGACATCCGAGCCGCCCGCGCCGCCGGACGGCTCGGCCTGATCTACAATTTCCAGGACACGACGATGCTGGAGGGCGAGCCCGGCCGGATCGGCGTCTTCGCCGCCTTGGGCGTCAAGCAGATCCAGCTCACCTACAACAAGCGCAACCTCGCCGGCGACGGCTGCCTCGAGCGCGCCAACGCCGGCCTTTCCGACCATGGCCGAGAGGTGATCGCCGAGATCGAGAAGGCGAAGGTGCTGCTCGACCTCAGCCATGCCGGCCAGCGCACGATCGCCGAAGGCATCGCCGCGGCGAAGCGGCCCCTCGCCATCACCCACAGCGGCTGCCGAAGCCTGGTCAACCTGCCGCGCAACACGTTCGACTCGGAGATGCGGGCGCTGGCCGTCAAGGGCGGGGTGTTCGGGATCTACCTGATGCCCTTCCTCCGGCTGAAGGGGCAGCCCGGCAAGGAGGATTTGATCCGCCACATCGAGCATGCCGCGAAGGTCTGCGGCGAGGACCATATCGGGCTGGGCACCGACGGGCCCCTGTTCGGCTACCAGATCAACGACGAGACGAAGAAGCGGCAGCGCGAATTCTTCGAAGACCGCAGGAAGAAGGGCATCGCCGCGCCGGGCGAGGCGGCCGACGTGCTCAACCTGGTCGAGGGCTATAACGACGTCGGCCGCTACGCCAGCCTCGCCGCCGACCTCAAGGCGCGCGGCTGGAGCTCGGCCCGGATCGACAAGCTTCTGGGCGGCAATTTCGTACGGCTGTGGAGCGAGGTCTGGGGCGCCTAGCGCGCCGCCTTCTTCAGCGCCGTCCGCACCAGCGCGTCGAGCGTCGCTTCCGGACCGAGCTCGGCTTCCGCCTTGCCGACGGCGCTCGCGGCCTCGCCGGACCGGAAGCCCAGGTTGATCAGGGCGGAGACGGCGTCGGCGGCGGCGCTGCCCGGCGCGGGCCCGGCGGCAACGGGGCCGAGGGCGAGGCTTCCGACCTTGTCCCTCAATTCGTGGACGATGCGCTGGGCGAGCTTCGGCCCCACTCCGGGGGAACGAGCGATCATGGCATGGTCGCCGCTCGCCACGGCCCGGTGGAGGTCGTCGCCGGGAAGGGTCGACAGGATGGCGAGCGCGACCCGCGCGCCGACCCCCTGCACCGAGGTCAGCAGCCGGAACCAGTCGCGCTCGTCGCCCGAGGCGAAGCCGATCAGGCGGATGTCGTCGTCGCTTACCTGCATGACGGTATGGAGCACGATCTCGCCGCCGACCGGGCCCAGCGAGGCGAGCGTGCGGGTCGAGGCGAAGACGAGATAGCCCACCCCGCCCACGTCGACCACGGCATGGTCGGCCGCGAAGCTGTCGAGGAGGCCGCGGAGCTTGGCGATCATGGGCGGATGGAACGGGAGCGGGCCATGGCGCTGTTCCTACCGGTTCGGACCCAGGCCGTCACCCCGGCGAAAGCCGGGGCCCAGGAACACCGGCGGCGCGGGGTTCCGGACTTCCGTGTGCATGGGTCCCGGCTTTCGCCGGGATGGCGTGTCTTCACGCCACCCGCCGCGCCGTCGCCAGATGATGCGCATGGGTTATGGCGACGGCGAGGGCGTCGGCGGCGTCGGCGCCGGCGATCTTGACGCCGGGCAGAAGGCGCTGGACCATCGCGTGGACCTGCGCCTTCTCGGCGCCGCCGGTCCCGACCACCGCCTTCTTGACCAGCCGGGACGCATATTCGCCGACCGTAATGTCCAGGCTGGCGGCGGCGAGGAGAACGACTCCGCGCGCCTGGCCGAGCTTCAGGGTCGACTGCGGATTGTCGTTGACGAACACCTCCTCGACCGCGGCGGCGCCGGGCCGGTGCTCGGCGAGAACGGCGAGGAGCCGGCCGTGGAGATCGAGAAGGCGGGCCGGAAGCGCGGCCTTCGGGTCGGTCCGGATCTGGCCGTTGGCGACATGGGCGAGCCGGTTGCCCTCGGCCCGGATCACGCCCCAGCCGGTGCAGCCCAGGCCGGGATCGAGGCCGAGGACGATCATGTCATTCATCCTCCACGAGCTCGCCTGGGGGAGGATCAAGAGAGCCCCTCCATCACCTCGTCCGGGACCTCGTAATTGCCCCAGACGGTCTGGACGTCGTCATCGTCCTCGAGCGCGTCGATCAGCTTCATGAGCTGGCCGGCATCGTCGGCGCCGACCTCGACCCGGGTTCCGGGGCGCCAGGCGAGCTTGACGCTCTCGGGCGCTCCTAGAGCGTCCTCGAGGACCCGCGCCACTCCGTGGAGATCCTCCTGCGCGGTCCAGATCTGGTGGCCGTCCTCGTCCGATTCGACATCCTCGGCGCCCGCCTCGATCGCCGCCTCGAAGACGGCATCGGCGCTTCCGGCGGAAGCGGGATAGGCGACGAGGCCGAGCCGCTCGAAGCCGTGGCTGACCGAGCCCGAGGCGCCGAGATTGCCGCCGTTCTTCGAGAATGCGGTGCGCATGTTGGTTGCGGTGCGGTTGCGGTTGTCGGTCAGCGCCTCGACGATCACGGCGACCCCGCCCGGGCCGAAGCCCTCGTAGCGAAGCTCCTCGTAATTCTCGGCCTCGCCGCCCGAGGCCTTGTCGATCGCCCGCTGGATATTGTCCTTGGGCATGGACTGGGCGCGGGCGGTGGTGACGGCGGCCCGGAGGCGCGCGTTGGCGTCCGGGTCGGGCAGGCCCATCTTGGCCGCCACCGTGATCTCGCGCGAGAGCTTGGAGAACAGGTTGGAGCGCTTCTTGTCCTGAGCGCCCTTGCGATACATGATGTTCTTGAACTTGCTGTGGCCGGCCATGGTCCGCGGGTCGATCCTGCTGTTGGGGTGTGGGAGAGGCGATAGACGAGAGGCTCAGCCCTGCGCAACGCGCCTGTACGCCGCGGCGACGAGAGCAAGCCCGAACAGGGCCATGACGGTGCTCAGCGGACCGTCGAACAGGAGGAGCGGCCAGAACCCGTCGCGCGCGCCTTTCACGGCATTGCTGTCGATCGCCGCGTGAAGCACCGCGAGCGGAGTCGTCACCGCCAGCGTCCAGAGCAGGAAATGCGGCAGCCAGCGCCGGAGGCCGCGCAGCCATGGCGCGGGGCTCCACGGCACCGGCCGCTCCACGGCCAGCGCTCCGAACCAGACGGCGAGCGGCGCCGTTAGGACGGCGGTGACGGCGTTCACGAGGGCCAGTGATCCAAGCGAATCGTCGGCGCCGGTGAGCAGGCGTACCGCCACGCTCACGCCGGTGGCGGCGATGAAGGTGAGTGCATAGAGCCAGAAGCCGGCATCGGGACGAAACCTGGGGCGGGCGCTTCCGGTCATCGTCCTGAGGATCGCGACGGCGAGAACCAGCAGTCCGGCCACCCGCACGAAGGCCGCGACCGCGAAGGCGGCGCCGAGCCGTTGCCCTTCCGCCGGGGCATTCGACGCGATGACGATGTTGGACGCGGTGAGCAGAACCGCCAGCGCCAGCGCGGGCGCTACGAGCCGCCGCGACGCCAGAAGCGCGAGAGCCTCGCGCAGGAAAGACATGAGCCCCCCCTGGTTTTCCGCGACCGTCACCATGAATTTCCCTCTGGTTGGCGGGAGCTTTGTTCACCGAGGTGAAGCAGCTGTCCAGCCCTTGAACCCGAGCTCCCCGGCGAAGGCCGGGGCCCAGCGGCACCGGCGGAGTCACTGGATCCCGGCCTTCGCTGGGAAGCAGGGCGGCCCCTGCCCCCGGCGCCTCAGTCCAGCCCGAGCGCCGCCTTGTAGGTCTCCAGCAGGGCGTCGGCTTCCTGGCGGTCGTTCTTCTCCATCTTCCGAAGCCTGACGATGGCGCGCATCGTCTTGGTGTCGTAGCCGCGCGCCTTGGCCTCGCCGTAGACGTCCTTGACGTCGTCGGCGATCGCCTTCTTCTCCTCCTCGAGCCGCTCGATCCGCTCGATCAGGAGCCTCAGTTCATCGGCCGCGATGGTGCCTTCCGCCATTTGATCCTTCTTCCATACGGGGGTTGAGCCGCGGCCTTAGGCAGGGCTATGCGCGGCTTCAATGGCCAATTCCGAAACGCTCCCCAGCAAGTTCGTCCCGCGCACCCGCAAGGTCCGGATCCTAGCCACCCTGGGGCCCGCGAGCCGCACGCCGGAGATGATCCGCAAGCTCGCCGAGGCCGGCGCCGACGCCTTCCGCGTCAACATGAGCCACGGCACCCACAAGGACCATGCCCAGCTGATCGAGACGATCCGGGCGCTCGAGAAGGAGCTCGACCGGCCGACGACGATCCTCGCCGATCTGCAGGGCCCCAAGCTTCGGGTCGGCAAGTTCGAAGGCGACGGCTCAGTCGAGCTGGAGAAGGGCCAGACCTTCGTCTTCGACCGCGACACCGCCCTCGGCACCTCGAAGCGAGTCGAGCTGCCCCACCGCGAGATTTTCGGAGGAGTCGTGGAGGGCACCAGGCTGCTGCTCGACGACGGCAAGCTCGTCCAGCGCGTGACGAGCGCAACCCACGATCGCATCGAGACGATCGTCGAGGTCGGCGGACGGCTCTCGAACAACAAGGGGGTCAACGTCCCCGACGTCGTGCTCCCGCTCGCCGCGCTGACCGACAAGGACCGCGCCGACCTCGCCTTCGCGCTCGACCAGCATGTCGACTGGATCGCCCTGTCGTTCGTCCAGCGGCCCGAGGACGTGGCCGAGGCGCGGCGGCTGATCGCCGGACGCGCCGCTCTGCTCGCCAAGATCGAGAAGCCGGCCGCGGTCGACCGGATCGACGGAATCCTGGAGCTGGCCGACGCGGTCATGGTGGCGCGCGGCGATCTCGGCGTGGAGCTTCCGCCGCAGGCGGTGCCGCCCCTGCAGAAGATGATCGTCGAGGCGGCCCGGCGGATGGGGCGGCCGGTCGTCGTCGCGACCCAGATGCTCGAATCGATGATCAGCTCGCCGAGCCCGACCCGGGCCGAGGTCTCCGACGTCGCCACGGCGGTCTATGACGGTGCCGACGCGGTGATGCTGTCGGCGGAAAGCGCCTCGGGCCAATATCCGTGCGAGGCGGTGACGATGATGAACTCGATCGCCACCAGCGTGGAGGCTGACCCGACCCACGCCGCGCGGGTCCACTTCACCCAGACGCTGCCGGATCCGACCACCGCGGACGCCATCGCCCAGGCGGCGAATACGATGGTGGCGACGGTGGGAGCGGCGGCGATCGTCTGCTTCACCAGCTCCGGCTCGACCGCCCGGCGGCTGTCGCGCGAGCGGCCGGCGGTGCCCCTGCTCGTCCTCACGCCGATGCTTAGAACAGCACGCAAGCTCGGCATCCTGTGGGGCGCGCACGGCGTCAGGACCCGCGACATCGCCAATTTCGAGGAGATGATCGCGAAGGCCAAGCGGATGGCGCTGCGCCACGGAGTCGCCAGGGGCGGCGACCGGATCGTCATCATCGCCGGGGTTCCGTTCGGCACGCCCGGCTCGACCAACGTCATCCATATCGTCAGGCTGGTCGGCGACGAGCTGGAGCGGCACCGCATGGCGGAAGCAAAGGCCGTCAGAGCTTGACGAGGGTCGTCATCGCGATCCCGGTCCACCGGCAGATGGAGGCCGATTTCGGGGTCTGCCTTGCCAGCCTCACCATGTTCACGGTCCGCCAGGCGCCGGACATCGACATCGCGGTGCAGCGCGTGTCCTCGTCGATCCTCGCCCAGGCCCGGACCCGGCTGTGGCGGTGGGCGGAGTCGAACCAGGCGGACTATATCCTGTTCGCGGACGCCGATCAGACCTTCCCTGCCGACGCTCTGCTTCGTCTCCTGGCCCATCGCCTGGACGCGGTCGGAGCCAATTACCGGGCCCGGGTCGCGGAGGTCGTGGTCTCGAGCGGGTGGGGGCTGGACGGCCAGCCGCTGAAGCTTCCGCGGCGCGGCGACGGAGTCGAGGAGGTCCTCCATCTCGGGCTCGGCCTCTGCCTGCTCGACGTCCCGGCGATCCGCTCGAAGCTTGCCGCTCAGGCCGAGCGCGAGGGACGCGGCACCTATTATCCGCTGTTCGCGGCGCTGCCCGATCCGGGCGGCGCCCGACACCCCAACGGCGACGACAAGTTCATCGGCGAGGACGTCTATTTCTTCGACAAGCTGCGGGCCGCCGGAATCGAGCTCCACGTCGACCACGACCTCTCGCTCGAGGTCGGCCACCTCGCCGACATCCACCTGGCCTTCCCGGCCTAAGGCGCGGCCGACATTCAGCAGCTCTGGTCGGGCGAGTGCCTTCCCCCTCTCCCCGAGGGGGAGAGGGTCGGGGTGAGGGGGCTCGGCGGCGGCAGATCGATCGCAGTCGCCGAACCCCCTCTCCCTACCCTCTCCCCGCCGGGGAGAGGGATAAGTGCACCGGCCTGGTGAATCTCGATACAGCTTAGTCCATCAGCCCCGGAACCAGGTCGAGCAGCTCCCGCGCCAGAAAGCCGATCCGCCCGACGTCCTTGGCCAGCGTCCGCCCCGCCTCCCCGTGCAGCCAGATTCCCCACAGCGCCGCGGTCAGCGGATCGGCGCCCCGGGCGCAGAGGCCGGCGACGATTCCGGCAAGCGCGTCCCCGGACCCCGAGGTCGCCAACCCGACTCCGCCGCCCTCGAAGCGGAAGGCGCGCCCGGCCGGATCGACGATGTAGCTGTACCGGCCCTTGATCAGCGCCACCGCGCCGAACGTCTCCGCCGCCGTGCGCGCGGCGGCGAGCGGGTCCGAGTCGACCTCCTCGGGCTCGCATTCGAGCAGGCGCGCCATCTCGCGCGAATGGGGAAGCAGGATCGAGCCGCCGCGCCAGGCGCGCAGAGTCTCGGCGCGCGGCGCCAGGCTGCCGAGAACCGCCGCGTCGAGGATGAGCGGCTTGTCGAGCCCGCTGGCAAGCAGGGCGTCGAGCATCTCTTCCAGCGGGGGACCGTGCTGCAGTCCGCAGCCGACCAGTATGGCTTGGGCGCCGGCCGCCCATTCAAGCAGATTTCCGATCGCCCCGGTGGCGATGCAGCCGTCCTCGGTTTCCGGGCAACCGACGACCCGTGCCTCGGGAATGGCGATTGCGAGGCCCGGGGCGACGCTCGCGCCCGTCGCGATCTGGAGCTTGCCCGCGCCGGCGCGCAGGCCACCGGTCCCGGCGAGCAGGGCGGCTCCGGCGAGCTCGCGGCTGCCGGCGATGACGAGCAGCCGGCCGCGATCCTCCTTGTCGCTGTCTTCGGGGTGGTCGGGGAGCGGAAAGCGGCGGAGGAGGTCGCGGTCGAGGGCTTCGGGACTGCTCATCGGGCGGCGACCATGGCGTCGGGCTCGGAGGTGATCGGCGCATGCTCCTCGATCAGCGGCGCGGCGAAATTGTAGCAGACCAGCTTGGGCACGCAGTCCTTCTCGTCGTCAGGCTCGAACTCGTACTGGAGCAGGCCGCAGTTGACGACGTCGCCGGCCTTGTCGATGGCCAGGATCTGGGCCTCGTCCAGCTCCTCCAATATGTAGCGGAAGCAGAGCACCACCACCTGGTGGCAGACGATCAGCACCCGCCGGTCGGCATGGTGGAGGCTGACGGTGTCGAGCGCGCTCCTCAGGCGCAGGATGACGTCTGCCCAGCTCTCGCCGCCGGGCGGCCGGTGGTAGAATTTGCCGAGAAGGGTGCGCTGCTCGGCCTGCTCCGGGAATTTCTCGCGCACTCCGGCGGTCGTCAGCCGGTCCCAGAGGCCGAATTCCCGCTCGCGCAGCCGCTCGTCCTGGCGGGGCGCCTTGGCGTCGGTCACGCTGCCGCCCGCCTTGCATATCGCTTCGGCGGTCTGCCGGGCGCGGACATAGGGGGAGGTGAGAACGACTTCCGGCCGCTCCTCCTCGGGCAGGGCCGCGAACCAGTGGCCGAGCGCGTCCGCCTGACGATGGCCGAGTTCGCTCAGCGGCACGTCGACGTCGCGAATGTCGAGGTCGATCGTCCCCAGGCCCGCGGCGTCGGCCGCGTCGCGGGCGACGTTGCCGGCGCTCTGGCCGTGGCGGACGATCCAGAGCTTGGCGGGCCATCTTTGTCTCATCGCCGAAACAAAGCGCGAGGGGGATGGAAGGTTGCGCCTTAATTCTTCGCGTAGGATCATCGTCGTCCCAGCAAAGGCTGGGACCCCAGCGGGTGAAGAACTCGGGGCCTTTCACCCCCTGGGGCCCCAGCCTTCGCAGGGGCGACGAGGGGCAATTGTAGCGGCCGTCTCTAGAGCAGCCCCTCGCGCTCCAGCCGCGCCCGCAAATCCCCGGCACCGGTAAAGAGGTGCCCGTGCATCCCCACCGCCTCGGCGCCCTCGACGTTG
>DASVRO010000018.1:0-70993 GCA_036388575.1 Allosphingosinicella sp. | reverse complement strand
AGATCCTTCCAGGTTCCGCCGACGCCCGGCACCTGCGCCTGGCCGCCCAGCTTGCCTTCGGTTCCGACCTCCCTCGCCACTCGGGTCACCTCGGAGGCGAAGGCGTTGAGCTGGTCGACCATGACGTTGATCGTGTTCTTGAGCTCGAGGATCTCGCCCTTCACATCGACGGTGATCTTCTTGGACAAGTCGCCCGAGGCGACGGCGGTGGTCACCTCGGCGATGTTGCGGACCTGGCCGGTCAGGTTCTCGGCCATCAGGTTCACGTTGTCGGTGAGGTCCTTCCAGGTGCCGGCGACGCCTTCCACCCGCGCCTGGCCGCCCAATTTGCCCTCGGTGCCGACCTCGCGGGCGACTCGGGTCACCTCCGAGGCGAAGGCGTTGAGCTGGTCGACCATGACGTTGATCGTGTTCTTCAGCTCGAGGATCTCGCCCTTCACCTCCACCGTGATCTTCTTGGAAAGGTCGCCGCTGGCCACGGCCGTGGTCACCTCGGCGATGTTGCGCACCTGGCCGGTCAGGTTGGTCGCCATGGCGTTGACGTTGTCGGTGAGGTCCTTCCAGGTACCGGCGACGCCCTTCACGTTCGCCTGGCCGCCCAGCTTGCCCTCGGTCCCGACCTCGCGGGCCACTCGGGTCACCTCGGAGGCGAAGGAGGCGAGCTGCTCCACCATCGTGTTCACGATCTTGCCGATGCGGAGGAACTCGCCGCGCAACGGCCGGCCGTCGATCTCGACCGTCATCGACTGCGAAAGGTCGCCCTTGGCGACCGCGCCGATCACTCGGGCGACCTCGGCGGTCGGCTGGACCATGTCCTCGATCAGCTCGTTGACCGATCGGATCGCCGATTCCCAGCCGCCGGTGGCGGCCTTGACGCGGCCGCGCTGGCTGATCTTGCCTTCCTTTCCCACCACCTGGGACAGGCGCTCGAGCTCGTCGGTCATCTGCTCGTTCAGCGAGACGGTCTCGTTGAACAGCCGAGCGATCTCGCCGTCCTCGCCCGGCAGGTCCTCGGCAAGGCGGACCGTGAAGTCGCCGCGGCGGAAGCTGCGCAGGGCACTAAGGAGCTGGCGGCGATCGATGAAATCGCGCGGGGCCTGTACGTTCAACTCTTCGACTCCTTCGTGCGTCTTCCCCCGCCCGAAATCCAGTGCCAGGCCCCCGCCCGTGGCGGCAACATAGCCGAAGGATGAAAAAATCCACCCCAGAAAGTTGATTAAGCGTGAGATTAACCGGCCGGTCGCCTTGTCTCGGCGTCGCGAGCCGGTAGAAGGCCGGCCGGGGCGGGAAGAATTAGGGCGCGAACGGTCGGCGCCGAGGATCGAACCTGGATCAATGCCGTCTCAGCAGGACGTCTCGAGCTTCATCGCCGCCACCTTCCGTTCGGTCTGGGCACTGGAACTGCTCTGCTTTCTGCGGCAGGACCGGGGACGCAGCCTGTCCCATGCCGAGATGGTGGCCGGGCTGAGGGGGAGCGATCTGGTGGTCTCGCAAAGCGTCGATTCGCTGACGGCGGCGGGCCTAGTGATTGCCGAGGTGGACGGCTCCGCGCGCTATTGCCCCGCCTCGGACGACCTCGACGCGCTGGTCGAGGCCGCCGCCGCGCTCTACGCCAGGAGCCCCGACGCGGTCCGCCGCACGATCGTCGCCGCGGCCAATCCGGCGATCACGGCCTTCGCCGCCGCCTTCCGGCTGCGCAAGGACTGAGCCGATGGCGACCTGGTTCCCGGCCTCCGTCTACCTGCTCTGCTTCCTGACCAGCGCCGCCTGCGCACTGCTGCTCGCGCGCAGCTACCGGCGTACCGGGGCCAGGCTGCTGTTCTGGAGCGCGCTCTGCTTCCTGTTCCTGGCGGCCAACAATCTTGTGGTGATTATCGACCTGCTCATCCTCCCCGACGCCGACTTCAGGGTCGCGCGATCCCTGCTCGCGCTGGCAGCGGTGGGAGTGCTGCTGTTCGGCTTCATCTGGGACCTGGAGGAATAAGTGGAGACCCTGCTCGACTTCCTCTCAGGGGCGATCACGGCGGGGTTCCTCGTCGCTGGCTTCTTCTTCCTGCGCTTCTGGAAGCGGACTCGCGAGACGCTGTTCCTCGCCTTCGCGGCCGCCTTCTGGCTGCTCGGCCTCGGCCAGGCCCTGCTGGCGCTCACCGAAATCCCGGTCGAGGAGCGCAGCTGGCTCTACCTTCTGCGCCTGGCCGCTTTCTCGCTGATCCTCGTCTCCATCTGGAGGAAGAACCGGCGGCCGTGACCGAGCGGCTGTCGCTCGCCTCGGCGCGCCGGATCGCGCTGGCGGCGCAGGGCTTCGGCGAGAAGCGCCCCGAAGCCGTGACTCCGCGCCGGCTGGCGGCGACCGTGGCCCGGCTCGGGCTCCACCAGATCGACAGCGTCAACGTGCTCGTCCGAGCCCATTACCTGCCCGCATTCTCCCGGCTCGGCGCCTACGATCGCGGCCTGATCGACCGCGCCGCCTGGGGCCCGCTGCGCGAGCGGCGGCTGTTCGAATATTGGGCCCATGAAGCCTCGCTGCTGCCGCTTGCTTTGCATCCTTTGCTGCGCTGGCGGATGGCGCAGGCGGAGCGCGGCGAGATCGGCTGGGGGAGCCTCAAGGCCTATGCCGGCGAGCGCCGCGGCGAGGCCGAGGCGATCCTCGAGCGGATCCGCTCCGAAGGCCCGCTCGCCGCCTCGGACTTCGAGGAGGGCAGGGGCAAGAGCGGCTGGTGGGAATGGGGCGACACCAAGCGTGCGCTGGAATGGCTGTTCTGGGCCGGGCGGATCACCACCGCGACCCGCCGAGCCAGCTTCGAGCGGGTCTACGACCTGACCGAGCGCGTGATACCGGCGGCGATCCTCGCCCTGCCGACGCCGGCGCCGGAGGACGCGCGGCGGGCACTGGTCGGCCACGCCGCCGCCGCTTTAGGCATCGCCACCGAGACCGAGCTTCGCGACTATTTCCGGCTGAAGCCCGAACCGGCGAGGCGGGCGGTGGCGGAGCTGGTCGAGGCGGGCGAACTGATCCCTGCCGAGGTCGAGGGATGGAGAAAGCCGGCCTGGCTTCACCGCGGCGCCCGGCGGCCGCGCCGGATCGGCGGACAGGCGCTGCTCGCGCCGTTCGATCCTCTGGTCTGGGAGCGAGACCGGACCGAGCGATTGTTCGGCTTCCGCTACCGGATCGAGATCTACAGGCCGGCCGAGAAGAGGACCCATGGCTACTACGTCCTGCCGTTCCTGCTCGGCGAGAAGCTGGTGGCTCGTGTCGACCTGAAAGCGGACCGCAAGGGATCGCGGCTGCTGGTCCAGCAAACGACGTTCGAGCCGGGAGCACCGGCGGAGACGGGCGAACGGCTCGACGCCGAACTCGACCTTATGGCGCGCTGGCTCGGCCTGGAGGCGGTGGAGGCTTAGAAATCCCTCTCCCGTCCTTACGGGAGAGGAGGGGCCCGCCGCGAAGCGGCGGGAGGTGAGGGTCTGTACCTCTGAGTCGGCAAGACCCTCACCCCCCAAGCCTTCGGCTTGGGTCCCCCCTCTCCCGCGGAAAGCGGGAGAGGGGGGGATCAAGCCGTCCCGGCCGCCGAGCAGGAGCGGGCGATGAACTCGCCGTGCATCGGCATATGCTCGGCCATGCGCGCATAGCTGGTGCGCATCTTGTCGAGCGCGTCCGCGATCATGTCCGGATCGAGCGCGTCGGCGGCCGGCTCGTGCTCCTCCGGGACGATCCCCTGGCCCAGCATCACCGCGACCCAGCTCGGCGCCCCGAAAAGCTCGCGGCCCTCGCGGAACAGCCGCCCTTTTGCCCGCCAGAGCTCCATCTTGCGGGCGAGGCCGTCGGGGACGTCCATCTCGCGGCAATGGTCCCAGAAAGGGGAATCGTTGCGACGCGTCGCCTTGTAATGGAGGATGATGAAGTCCCGGGCGTCCTCGTACACGTCGCGCATCTGGCGATTGTATTCGTCGCGCTCGACCGGGTCGAAGCGCCGGTCGGGAAACAGCGCCAGGAGCTTCACGATCCCGCTCTGGATCAGGTGGATGCTGGTCGATTCCAGCGGCTCGATGAAGCCGCCGGAGAGGCCGAGCGAAACCACGTTCCGGTTCCATGCAAGTTTGCGCCGGCCGGCGATGAAGGACAGCCTGCGCGGCTCGGCGAGCGGCTCGCCTTCGAGGTTGGCGAGCACCAGCGCCTCGGCGTCGGCGTCCGATATGTGGTCGCTCGAATAGACGAGGCCGTTGCCCATCCGGTGCTGGAGCGGGATCCGCCATTGCCAGCCGCTGGAGCGGGCGGTGCAGCGGGTGAACGGATCCGGCTGGCCGGAATAAAGGCTGGGCACCGCCACCGCCCGATCGCAGGGCAGCCATTTTCGCCACTCTTCATAGCCGGTTTCGAGCTTCTGCTCGATCAGCAGGCCGCGAAAGCCGGAGCAGTCGATGAACAGGTCGCCGGCCAGGGTGGTGCCGTCGCCCAGGGTCACGGAGCGGACGTGGCCGTTCAGCGGATCGAGCGTGGAATCGACGATCTTCCCTTCCGTACGGCGCACTCCGCTGCGCTCCGCACGGCCGCGCAGGAAGCGGGCGTAGAGTCCGGCGTCGAAGTGGAAGGCGTAGAGCAGCTGCGAGAAAGGCAGGCGCGAGTCCGGGGCCGGCCGGGCGAAGCGGCCGAGCCGCGCGGCGGTCGAGCTCATCGACCAGGCGGAGATGTCGTCGAGCGCGCGCCGCTTGCGCTCGCGCAGGTAGAGCTGGTGGAAATGGACTCCGCGGAAGTCCTGGCCGTGATCGCCGAACGGGTGGAAATAGCGCTCGCCGGGCGCGCCCCAGTCGACGAACTCGATGCCGAGCTTGAACGTGCCCTTGGTCGCCGCGACGAACTCGTCCTCGTCGATCCCGAGCATTTTGTTGTAGGCGATGAGCGGCGGGATGGTCGCCTCGCCGACTCCGACCGTGCCGATCTCGTCCGACTCGACGAGGTGGATCGTGACCCGCCGGTCGAGAAGGTGGGCGAGAGCGGCGGCGGCCATCCAGCCCGCCGTGCCGCCGCCGACGACGACGATGTCGCGGATCGAATGATCGTTCATCCGGCTCTCAGTGGGGCAGACCCGACCGGTCCGCAAGGCCGTGTCAGTCGGCAGCCCCTAACATGTCCTGCGTCCGGAGGGTCACACCGGCCCATAAATCGGACAAATGGCTTGTCAGCCCGGATCGCTTGAATATAGGGATCGGGCGACAGAAGCCCGCAAAGGGTCGCCAGCCGGGGAGGGTTTAAATGCGCCTGAAGACACTGGTCCTGTGCTCGTCGTCCGCCGCGATCCTAGCTTTCACCGCGACGCCCGCTCTGGCCCAGGACGAACCGGCGACCCCGGACCCGAATGCCGAGGCGCAGGAGACTCCGGCGGATCCGACCTCGACCGAGGCCGCTGCCGGCGAGCCCGGCGAGAACGAGATCGTCGTCACCGGCCTCCGCCGCAGCCTCGAGTCGGCGCAGAACGTTAAGCGCAATTCGGACCAGATCGTCGACGCGATCGTCGCCGAGGACATCGGCAAGCTGCCCGACATTGCAGTGTCGGACACCGCCGCCCGCATTCCCGGCATCCAGGTCTTGCGCGAGCGCGGCGAGGCTGGAACGGTGCTTCTTCGCGGGCTCAACGAGACCTTCTATACGACGACCTACAACGCCCGGGAGATTTTTACCGCCGAACGCCGCTCGGTCGCACTGCAGGACTTCCCGGCCGGGGGCATCAGCGCGATCGAGGCCTTCAAGACCTCGACGGCCAACCTCGTCGAGCCCGGCCTGTCGGGCCTGATCAACGTCCGCTCGCGACGGCCGTTCGATTTCAAGGGCTTCGAGATCGCGGGCTCCGTCTGGGCGAATTATCCGAAGCAGTCGGAAGACATTTCACCCAATGCGCAGCTGCTGATCAGCAACCGCTGGGACGTCGGCGGGGGCGAGTTCGGCGCCCTTATCAATTTCTCCTACACACGACTTCACTATCAGGATTCGATCCGACGGCACGGCTTCTTCATCGCGGATCTCGCCGGAGGCCGTTCGCCTGACTGGCCGGAAATCCGTTACAATCAGGCCGACCGACAGCGTCCCTCGATCAACGGCGCGCTGCAGTGGCGCCCTGCCCCGGGACTGGAATTCTATGTCGAGGGCCTGTGGCAGGGCTATCGCGAGGACGTCACCGACAATATGTGGGCGCAGCCTCTGTGGGGCGGCGCGAGCTATTCGAATATCGTCAGCGACGGTCCGAACATCATCAGCGGAACCGTCAACCGTCCGACGGCCTGCTGCGCGCCCAATGAAACCTGGGGCTTCCAGGGCGCGACCAAGCGGGACACCGATACCTTCCAGTTCGCGGTCGGCGGCAGTTGGGATGCCGGGCCGGTGAAGGTCAGCGCCGACCTCGCCCGCTCGTCGAGCGAGTTCAATCTCAGGACGGAGAGCGTCGACTACGAGATCAACAACAACAATTTCTCGGTCGACTGGTTCACCGGAACCGTCGGCGGTCCGGGGCCGACCTTGCAGGTCAACGGCCTCGATTTCGCCAATCCGGCCAACTACCATTACCGCGGCTTCTTCGAGGATTATCTGACCGCCAAGGGCGACGATTGGCAGGCGAGGCTCGATCTCGAGTGGGAGCCGGGCATTTCGGCCCTTCCCAAAGTCCAGGCGGGCGTTCGGTTCGTCGATCGCGACGCGGGCGCCACCGCCGGCGCCTTCTACTGGAACCAGCGCGGCCGCAACGTGCCGATCACCGCGGTCCCGCTCGATTACCAGCTGTTCCACCCCGCCTTCCGCGGCGACAATCACAAGCCCTCGCCGATCACCTGGCTCGCGCCGACGTTCGACAGCGTCTGGAGCAACCTCACGGAGCTTCGCCAGTTCAACATCAACCTGAGCAATACCGGCTCAGTTAACGGGCCCCCCGTCGATCCGGCCCGCACGTTCAGCGCCAACGAGAAGTCGTATGCCGCCTATGGGCAGGTGAACTACGAGTTCGCCCTCGGCGGCGAAGCCACCGCCGACGGCATGGTCGGCCTCCGTGTGGTGAAGACGGAATCGAACATCCGCGGCACCCTGTTCCAGACGGCCGGACCGACGCCGGTCGATTACCAGAACGAATATACGGACTTGCTGCCCAACGCGAACCTCCGCGTGCGATTCACGCCGGAATGGCAGGTCCGGGCGGCGGTGACGAAGACCCGTACGCGGCCCGGCTACGTGGATCCCGTATCGGGGGACCCCGTGCTGAACCCGGCACTGAGGCTCGATCCCCCGGGCTGCACCGCGGCGATCCCGGGCTGCGCGCGCACCGGCACGGGCGGCAATCCTTTCCTGACGCCGCTCACGTCCTGGAACTATGATGTCAGCCTCGAATATTATTTCTCGAGGGTCGGCTTCGCCTCGCTCGCCGCCTTCCGGCGTGACATGCGCGGTTTCATCGTCAGGCGCCAATTCGTGTTCCCAACGCCGGATCCCGAGACTGGGCTGCCGCTGCTGATCACCGGTCCGGTGAACACGAACAAGGGCCGCATCCAGGGCTTTGAAGCGCAGCTCAGCACCTTCTTCGATTTCGGCGGCGTCCCGGATTGGCTGAAACAATTCGGTGTCCAGGCCAATACCACCTATATCGATGCCAAAGCTGTTCTTCCGACGACTCTCACCATTCCCGGCACCGGCACCGGCCCGGACAATCCGGCCCAGCCTAACACGCGCCGGCTCCGGCTCCCCGACGTGTCGAAATGGACCTATAACCTCGTCGGCATGTACGAGGGCCACGGACTGACCCTGCGTCTCGCGTATAATCTGCGGACCGGCTATCCGGAGGGTGCCCTTTCCGACCGTGGCGGCTACACGCTCCAGGGCCGCGCACACTCGGTTTCGCGTCTCGACTGGTCGAGCAGCTACGCGTTCAACGACAATCTGACGGTCTTCTTCGACTGGACCAACATCCTGAGCAAGCCCTTCAGGTCGGACATCGTGCGCGTCAATTACTCTGCCGCGGGCGCGCCGACGGGGTCGGAGATGTTCCCGATGGTCGTTCGGTTCGAGGAGTCCGTGCTGACGGGCGGCATCCGCTTCCGCTTCTAGACCTCGGCTATTCCTCCTCGACAGATTCGAGGAGGGATCGGCTACCTTTCCCGAAGGCTTGGGCCAAGCACCGGCTTCCCGTCCTTCCAGAACAAAGGCGCGACGTAGAGGAAGCGCTTGTCGACGTCCTTGCGGCAGCCCTTGGTCGCGGCCCAGGCGTGGAAGGCGATGAAATGCCGCCCCGCGGCCTGGAAGATGCTGGTATGGCCCGGCCCGCTCAGGCAGCCCGCTTCCTTGTCGTTGAAGCTGTTCAGGATCGGATTCTCCGGCGCGTCCTTGCACGGTCCGAGGGGGCCGGCGCAGGTCGCGTAGCCGGTGGCGTAGCGGGACAGCCGCTCGTTCGGGTCCCAGCCGAAGAAGGCGGCGGAGTAGAAGAGCTGGTAGCCCGCCGGAGCGCGCACCATGGTCGGCGCCTCGACCAGCTTCCACTCCCATTTCTGGTCGTCCTGGACCAGGGCGACGGACTCCCCGACGACCGAGAGGCCGTCGTTGGCGAGGCGCTGGCCCCAGATCGTCGTCTTCTTGCCGACCCGGTTCCCGTCGCTCTTGTAATAGAGGTAGAGCCGGCCGTCGGAATCGCGAAACGGGTTCGCGTCGATCGTCCCGCCAAGGTCGAACTGGCAGACCAGCGGCTCCGCCGAGGGGTCGCGGAACGGCCCCCGGGGATTGTCGGCGGCGGCGACTCCGAGGCACTGGACGTCGCGCTTGCGGTGGTTGGCCGTGTAGTAGAGCAGCCACCTGCCGCCGATCTTCATCACCTCCGGCGCCCAGGTGAATCCTTCCTTCACCCAGGGTGCGAGCTCGGGCATTCCGTCGAGGCGCTTGTTCGGATCGGCGGGGTTCGTGACCCACGACCAGCGCACGAGGTCGCGCGAGGAGAGCATCGGCAGGTTGATCCCCGCATTGGTCGCATAGGCGATGAACTCGCCCTGGTGCGCGACGATGTGGGGATCGGGGAAATTGTCCCTGAACACCGGCACGAACGACGGCTCGGCCGCGGCGGCCGGGGCGGCGAGGGCGGCGATCAGGACGGCGAGGCGGGCTGGCTTGGGCATACCGTCCCTATTATCATATCAAACGGCTGAGCCTAGCCCGGCCCGCCCGCTTCCTCGAAAAGCACCACGACGTCGTCGATGATCGCCGCCATGGCGGCGCGGGCCTCCTCCGAGTCGCCGGCCTCGATGGCGGCGAGCACCGCGTGATGGGCGGGCAGGCTGGCGGTGCGGCCCTTGAACCGATTGGTGAAGCGGATCGACGTGCGCAGGGCGGTCGAGACGACGTCGCGGAACTGGCGGTAGAACGGATTGCCGCAGGCTTCCAATATGGCGATGTGGAAGGCGATGTCCGATTCGAGCGGGTCGTCGTGCCCCGCTTCGGCCGCCTCCATCCGCCGATAGCCCTGGGCGATCGCGGCGACCGCGGCGGGATCCGCGGCGCGCGCGGCGAGGGCCGCCGCCGCCGGCTCGATCGCGATCCTCAGCTCGCTGAACTGGCGCAGCAGGTCGAGCGAGAATTCGCGCTCGAGCAGCCAGCGCAGCACGTCGGTGTCGAACAGATTCCATGAGGTGGAGGGCTGGACCGTCGTCCCCTTGCGCGGTCGGGCGGTGAGCAGGCCCTTGGCGGTCAGCATCTTGACCGCCTCGCGGGTCACTGAGCGGCTCACCGCATGCTGGGCGGCGAGCTCCGCCTCGGTCGGGAACCGCTCGCACTCATAGGCGCCGGTGACGATGGCTCGGCCGATCGTCTCGAGCATCCCGAACGTCAGGTTGCGGGTTCCCGCGTCGCCGCGGCCGCCGGTTTCCTCCACGCTTGCCATCCTCCCCACGCTCCCTGCTGGACAGGGCGCTTTAATCCTATAATTCTTTGGGCGGGCGGCAACAACGTCGCTTGGCTCGCATTCGGACGAAAACCCGAAGCGGGCGACGGGGGGAGGGCAGGGGTGCAGCTAGCGACCATCGATATCGTCGTCGTCATCGTCTACGCGATCGGAATCTTCGGGCTCGCCCAGTTCGTCAGCCGCGAGAAGGCCGGGCACCAGAAGGACACGACCGACTATTTCCTCGCCTCGCGCACCTTGCCCTGGTGGGCGATCGGCGCCTCCCTCATCGCCGCCAACATCTCGGCCGAGCAGATCGTTGGAATGTCCGGCTCGGGCTATGTGATCGGCCTCGCCATCGCCTCCTACGAATGGATGGCGGCGCTCACCCTGCTGATCGTCGGCAAGTTCTTCCTGCCCATCTTCCTCAGGAACGGCATCTACACGATGCCGCAATTCCTCGAGCAGCGCTTCGGCCCGCACATCCGCACCCTGATGGCCCTGTTCTGGCTGGCGCTCTACATCTTCGTCAACCTGACCTCGATCATCTGGCTGGGCTCGATCGCGGTCAACCGGGTCGCAGGGGTCGACCAGGACGTCGCCATCATCGGCCTCGGCGCCTTCGCCTTGCTCTACCAGCTCTACGGCGGCCTCAAGGCGGTCGCCCTTACCGACATCGTCCAGGTCACCCTGCTCGTCATGGGCGGCCTGCTCGTCTCCGGGATCACGCTCAGCGAGCTCGGCGGCGACGCCGGCATCCTGGGCGGCCTGCAGACGCTGACGGCGCGGCTGCCCGAGCATTTCGACATGATCCTCGACAAGAGCAGCCCCCATTACAAGGAGCTGCCCGGCCTCTCGGTGCTGATCGGCGGCATGTGGATCGCGAACCTCAGCTACTGGGGCTTCAACCAGTATATCATCCAGCGCGCGCTGGCCGCGAAGAGCCTCGCCGAGGCCCAGAAGGGGGTGATGTTCGCCGCCTACCTGAAGCTTCTGATGCCGGTCATCGTCGTGCTTCCCGGGATCGCCGCGGTGATGCTGGCGCCCGGGCTGGAGAAGCCGGACCAGGCCTATCCGACCATGCTCCGCTATCTTCCGGCGGGCATCCTCGGCCTCGTCTTCTCGGCGCTGATCGCCGCGATCATCGCCTCGACCGCGTCCAAGATCAATTCGATCGCGACCATCTTCACCCTCGACATCTACGCCAAGTTTCGCCGCGACCCGAAGGCTCCGGCGCAGGAGGGGGACATCGCCCATCCCGAGGTCGACGAGACGGCTCCTGCCCAGGCCCGTCGCGAGAAGGAGCTGGTGATGGTCGGCCGCCTCGCGGCGGTGGCGGCGATCGTCATCGCCATCCTGACCGCGCGTCCCCTGCTCGGCCAGTCGGAGCAGGCCTTCCAGTTCATCCAGGAATTCACCGGCTTCTTCACGCCCGGCATCGTCGTCATGTTCCTGCTCGGCCTGTTCTGGAAGCGGGCGACGGAGGGCGGAGCGGTCGCCGCGGCGGTCTCCTCGGTCCTGCTCTCCTGGCTCGGCAAGCTCTACTGGCCGGAGCTTCCGTTCATGGACCGGATGGGCCTCGTCTTCCTCGCGGCGCTGGCGCTGGCCGTGCTGGTCTCGCTGATGCGGCCCTCGCCGAAGGCGTCGAACCTGATCACCATGGAAGGGGTGAGCTATAAGACGCCGCCGAGCTTCAACGTCGGCGCGCTCGGCGTGGGCGTCATCCTGATCGCCCTCTACGCCACCTATTGGTGAGCCGGGGAGCTACCAGTCGAACGGCTCGACCGTTTCGCGGCCGCCGGCGAGGAAGGCGTCGGCGACGAGGCGCAGAGGCTCGCGGTCGACCTCGCTCTCCCCGGCTTCGATGAGCTCGGCGAAGCGGGCGTAGAGCGACGGATATTCGCCGACCGAGCCGACCTCCCGCGGAGCGCCGTCGATGCTGAGTCGGGCGCCGCCGTCGAGCAGCTCGACCACCGTGCCGTCCTCCGTCTCGACGCGGATCGTCCAGCGCTCCCCCTCCGTGTAGCGCCAGTCCAGGTCCGCCTCGAAGCCGCCGACGAAGCCGATTCGCGCCGCGATCGGGGTCTGGCGGTTGGACGGGAAGGCGAGGGTGGCGTTGCGGACGAAGAGGCGCGCCGGAACGATCCGGCTGGCGATGGAGAGGGCGTTGATGCCCGGATCGAACACTCCGAAGCCGCCCGGCGCCCAGATCCATTCCTGGCCGGGATGCCATTTGCGCACGTCCTCGTGCCAGAAGATGTGGAGCGAGCGCACCGCCTTGCCGGCCAGCGCGGCCTTGGCTCCGGCGACTCCGGGCGCATGCTGGGAATGCCAGGCGGTGAACAGGGTTCGCCCCGCCTCCGGGCCGAGCCGCTCCATCTCCTCGATCTCGCCGAGCGTCGCCGCCGGCGGCTTCTCGAGCAGCACCGCCAGGCCCGCCTCGAGAGCGGCGGCGGCGACCTCGAGCCGGACCGTCGGCGGCGTGCAGATCGCGACCGCGTCGAGCTCGCCGGCCATGCTTTCCAGCATCGCCTCGGTGGTCGGGAAGACCGGAACGCCCTCGTCGGCCCGGGCGCGCGGGCTGACGATGGCGGCAAGCTCGAAGCGCGGATCGGCGGCGATCGACGGGACGTGCTGGTCCCGCGCGATCTTGCCGTAGCCGACGATGGCGATTCGGATCGGCATGTTCGGGCTCCCTCGGTCTGGCGGCGGCCTTAGCGCGCCGAGTTGCCGTCGGCGAGGCCGTTGCTGCCGTCGTTAGCGCCGTTGTCGGTCAGGTCTGCGCCCGGCGCGCCGGTGGCGCCGTAGGGGTCCTCCGAGACATGGTTGCCCCCGGCCTCATTACCGTTACGCGCCGGACCTCCGCAGGCACCGAGGGCGGCGAGCGCGAGCAGGGCGAGGGCGGTGCGCATGGCTTTCTCCCGAGGTTTCCGCGGGATAACCGGCCGGCGCGGCAAAGGTGCCAATCGGCGCTCCGATCGGCTATGGCGGATCAGGGGGAGGACGCATCAATGGCCGATCAATCCATCGCGAGGCCGGTCGCGGGCGAGGACGAAGCGCGCCGGATCTTCGACGCCCAGCACAAGGCGTCGCGGCAGGAACCGCCCGCCGACGCCCGCCTTCGCCGCGACCGGCTCGAGCGGCTGCGCGCCGTCGTCGCCGGCAACGAGGCGGCCTTCGCCAGAGCCATCTCCGACGATTTCGGGGTCCGCTCGCGGACCGAGACCGAATTGCTCGAGATCGTCCCGACGATGAGCGCGATCCGCCACGCGCGCCGGAACGTCGCACGCTGGATGCGGCCCGAGCGGCGCCGGGTCGACCCGCTGTTCCAGCCGGCCAGCGCCCATGTCCGCTTCGAGCCGCTCGGCGTCATCGGCATCATCTCGCCCTGGAACTACCCGCTCCAGCTCGCCTTCTCGCCGCTGGTCGACGCCCTCGCCGCCGGCAATCGGGCGATGCTCAAGCCGTCGGAGCTGACCCCGGCCTTCTCCGAGCTGCTCCGGAGCGCCGTCGCCGACCGGTTCGACGAGGCGGAGGTGGCGGTGGTCACCGGCGGAGTCGAGGTCGGCCAGGCTTTCGCCTCCCTGCCGTTCGACCATCTGCTGTTCACCGGGTCGACGGCGGTCGGCCGAAGCGTCTACCAGGCGGCCGCGGCGAACCTGGTGCCGGTGACCCTCGAGCTCGGCGGCAAGTCGCCGGTCGTCGTCTGCCCCGACTACGATCTCGCCAAGGCGGCGCGGAGCGTCGCCTTCGGCAAGTTCGTCAACGCCGGCCAGACCTGCATCGCCCCCGATTATGTGCTGGTTCCGGAAGGCAAGGAGCGGGACTTCGCCGAGGCGGTGATGGCGCAGGTGCGGCGGTCCTATCCGACCATCGCCGGCAACGACGATTATTCCGGACTGATCAGCGAGCGCCACCGCCGCCGGCTCGCCGACGCGATCGAGGCGGCGCGGGCGGCCGGGGCGATCCTCCTCGTCCACGAGGACGAGGGCGCCCGGGACGAGGGCAAGATCGGCCCGACCCTGGTCCTCGGCGCGTCCGCCGACAGCCTCTTCCTCAGCGAGGAGATATTCGGGCCGGTGCTGCCGATCCTGCCCTATCGCGACCTCGACGAGGCGGTCGCCTTCATCGCCGCTCGCGACCGGCCGCTGGCGCTCTACTGCTTCAGCAACCGCGGCCGCGACCGCGAGCGGGTGCTGGGCGGCGCGATCTCAGGCGGGGTGACGCTCAACGGGACCCTCCTCCACGTCGCCCAGGAGCATCTCCCGTTCGGAGGAGTCGGGCCGAGCGGCATCGGCGCCTATCATGGCCAGGAAGGCTTCAGGCGCTTCAGCCACGCGCGCGCGGTGCACAAGGTCGGCTTCGTCAACGTCTTCGAGAGGCTCGGTCCGCCGTGGGGCAAGATGGCCGCGGCGCTCGGACGGAGGCTGGCGACGAGGCGGTAGCCTCCAAAATCCTCCCCCGCTTTTGCGGGGGAGGGGGACCGCGCGAAGCGCGGTGGAGGGGTTCTTTCCAGCGCCCGAAGAACCCCTCCACCAGGCTTCGCCTGGTCCCCCTCCCCAGGAAATCCTGGGGAGGAATTAAGCGGCCGCGCCAAGCATCTTCTCCAGGATCATGTCGCTGGCCTTCTCCGCGATCATGATCGTCGGCGCGTTGGTGTTGCCCGAGACCAGCCTCGGCATCACCGACGCGTCGACGACCCGCAGGCCCTCCACCCCGTGCACTCTGAGCTGCGGGTCGACCACCGCCATCGCCCCATGGCCCATCGCGCAGGTGCCGACCGGGTGGTAGATGGTCGTGCCCCAGGTCCGGGCGTGGTCGAGCAGTTGCTCGTCGGTCGTCACGTCCGGCCCCGGCATCAGCTCGCGCTCGATATAGCGGGCGAGCGCCGGCTGCCCGGCGATCCGCCGCCCCCAGCGCAGGCCGGCGACGGCGACCTCCTGGTCGAGCCGGTCGGCGAGATAATTGGGCTGGATCGCCGGATAGGCCGCGGGATCCGGGGACTTGATCCGGATCGTGCCGCGCGATTCCGGGCGCAGCTGGCAGGGCGCGATGGTCAGGCCCGGCTCCTTCTCAAGCTCCATCTTCTGGGAATTGGCGAGCTTGTCGGGATCCATCGTCGCGGGGAGGATGTGGAACTGGATGTCGGGCGCGGCGAGGCCCTCGCGCGACTTGCAGAAGACGGCGACATGGGCGGCGGAAAGGGTGAGCAGGCCCTTCTTGCCGAACATGTACTTCAGGGTCTCCTTGAGGAAGCGGGTGCCCCGGACCAGCTCGTTGACCGAGATTATGCCCTTCTTCAGCCGGAAGGTCTCGCCGGTGACGAAATGGTCCTGGAGGTTCTCGCCGACTCCGGGGAGATCGTGGACGATCCCGATGCCGTGCTCCCGAAGCAGGCCGGCCGGGCCGACTCCGGACAGCTGGAGAAGCTGGGGCGAGTTGATCGTCCCGCCGGCGAGGATCACCTCGGCATCGGCGCGCGCCACCCGCGTCACCCCGTTCTGGACGAACTCGACTCCGACCGCCCGCTTGCCCTCGAACAGCACCCGGCGGGCGAGTGCGCGGGTCTCGACCCGCAGGTTCGGCCTCGCCATCGCGGGGTGGAGATAGGCGACGGCGGCCGAGCAGCGTTTGCCGTCCTTGATCGTCACCTGATACCAGCCGACGCCCTCCTGCTCGGCGCCGTTTGGGTCGCGGTGCGGCAGGCCCAGCGCCTCGCAGGCGTGGATCACCGCCTCGGAGACCTCGTGGCCGGTGGTCGGATCGGAGACGTTCAGGGGGCCGCCGACGCCGTGGATGTCACAGGCGCCGCGCTCCTGGTGCTGGGAGCGGCGGAAGTAGGGGAGGACATCGGCCCACGACCAGCCCTCGCAGCCCAGCTGCCGCCAGCCGTCATAATCGGCGCGCTGGCCGCGGATGTAGAGCATCGCGTTGATCGACGACGATCCGCCGAGCACCTTGCCGCGCGGCCAGACGTGGGTGCGGCCGTGCGTGCCGGGGTCCGGCTCGGTCGTGAACAGCCAGTTGACCTTGGGATCCTTGAGAGTCGCGGCGTAGCCGACGGGAACGTGGATCATCACGTTGGAGAGGAATTGCGACGGCTCCTTGAGCGGCCGGTCGTCGCCGCCTGCCTCGAGCAGGAGGACCCGGGTCCTGCCGTCCTCGCTCAGCCGGTTGGCGAGCACGCAGCCGGCCGAGCCGGCGCCGACGATGATGTAATCACTCTGCAGCGTGTCTGGCATGCGGTTCCTCTTGCCGGGCCGCGGCGCGGCGGACGAAGGCGGCGGTGAGCTCGGGCTGGGTGAAGGGCAGCATGTGGCCGCCCTCGACCAGCTCGATCTCGGCGCCGGGGATCTCGCTCGCGGTGCGCTCGCCATGCTTCTTCGAATCGAGCAGATTGTCGCCGGGCGCGTAGAGGATCCTGACCGGGATCGAGAGGCTCGGATAGCGCTCGACCATGCCCTCCAGCTCGCCTTCGAGATCGACGAGGTCGGTCGAGGAGGCGTAGAAATTGCCCGGGCGCATGGCGAGCAGGCCGCCGCCCTCGGTGCCGAAATCGGCCGGCACCGGCTCCGGCGCGAACACCTCGGTCAGCGCCTGCTCGGCCTTCATCATCCCCATCGGGGTCGCCAGAGTCCAGGCGACCGCATTGCGCACCGCCGGCGAGCGGATGACCATCGGCCTGAACACCGGCGGCACGTCCTCGATGCTCTGCACCTGGGTCAGCGGCGCGACCAGGGCGAGGCCGCCGACGACGTCCGGATGGTTGAGGGCGAGCGACAGCGCCAGCGCTCCGCCCAGCGAATGGCCGACGATCAGCGGCTTCTCGAGCTTGAGGAGGCGGATCAGCTCGGCGATCGTCTCGGCCTGGACCCGAAGCCGGGCCGAGGCTCCGGCGGCGCGGGTCGAATAGCCCGAGCCCGGGCGGTCGACGAGGATCAGGCGATGGTCGCGGGCGAGGTCGTCGACCATCGGGCGGCCGAAATTGCGGAGCTGCCCGCCGAGGCCGTGGATGAGGACGATCGCCGGCCCGGTACCGCGGTCGACGACGTGGAGCTTCTCGCCGTTGACCTCGATCAGCTCGCCGTCGCGCGGCACGGCCTTCTCGATCTTACGGGCGGTGGCGCCGCTGAAGGCGGCGAGGCCGCCGCCGAGGGCCGCGAGGCCGCCGGCGCCGGCGAGCAGGAACGGGATCATTTCAAGGCCCTCCCAAGGAATTTCCAATAGCCGACCGGAGCCATCCGCTCAACGATTGCCATGAAGCGCGCGTCGTTGCCGACGACCACCCGCGGCCGCTCGCGCTCGACACCCGAGACGATGATCTCGCCGGCCTTCTCGGGCGGCATGCGCAGGAATTTCTCGAATCTCTTCGTCTGCTCCTCGAGGTCGAGGTCGTTGACTCCGCGCGGCGGCCGGGCGTTCTTCGCGATCGAGGTGGCGACCCCGCCGGGATGGACGACGGTGACCCCGATCTTCGAGCCTTCCGCCTCGAGCTCCCGGCGAAGCGATTCGGAGAAGGCGCGGACGGCGAACTTGCTCGCGCAATAAGCGGACTGGCCGGGCGGAGCGATGATCCCGAAGATGCTCGAGACGTTGACGATGCGGGCATGGTCGCTGCTTCTGAGCAGGGGCAGGAAGGCGCGGGTCATCCGCACCACGCCCCAGAAATTTATCTCCATCAGCCAGTCGAAATCCTCCTCGGCGATCTGCTCGAACGTACCGCCGATCGCGACTCCGGCATTGTTGAAGAGGAGATCGGCGCGGCCGTGGGCGGCGAGGATTCTTTGGGGGAATGCGGCAACGGCCGCCTTGTCGGCGACATCGAGCCGGTGGCGGCTGACCTTCACGCCTTGCGCCTCGGCCAAGGCCGCCGTCTCCGCCAGCCCCTCCTCGTCGAGGTCGGCGAGGGCGAGGTCGCAGCCGCGCCTCGCCAAAGCGAGCGCGGTGCCCCGCCCGATGCCGCTGGCGGCACCGGTGACGACGGCGACTCGGCCGTCCAGCTTCACGCCGCTTCCCTTTCCCGGACCGGCTCGCGGACCGCCGGAGCGCCGCGCGGCAGGAAGCGGATGACCCCGTCCTCGATCGAGGCGAACTTCAGGCTGACCATGTCGAGCGCGTAATTCTGATGCAGCTTCCACGGCTTCTTCGAGCCCTGCTTGGGCAATATGTCGAGCGCGCGCTGGACGTAGCCGGAGCTGAAGTCGAGGAACGGCACCTCCTCGACGCCGGGCTCGCGCACCGGCACGGCGATCTCGGTCCCGGTCCTCTCCAGATGGTTGAGCAGCCGGGTGAGATAGCCGCCGGTCAGGTCCGCCTTCAGGGTCCAGGAGGCGTTGGTGTAGCCGAACGAATAGGACAGGTTGGGCATGTCGCTGAACATCATTCCGCGGTAGCTCAGGGTCTTCGACAGGTCGCGGCGCTCGCCGTCGACGGTGAAGGCGATGTCGCTCGCCAGCTGGACCTTGAGGCCGGTCGCGGTGACGACGATGTCCGCTTCGAGCGAGCGGCCGTCCTTCAGCCGCATGCCCTCCTCGGTGAAGCTCTCGATCTCGCCGGTGACGATCTCGGCGCTGCCCTTGCTCACCGCTTCGAACATGTCGGCGTCGGGGACGAGGCAGAGCCTCTGGTCCCACGGATTGTAGCGCGGCGTGAAGTGGGTGGCGATGTCATAGCCTGCGGGCAGAAGCTTCCTGACCTCCTCGAGCAATTTCTCCTTCACCTTGGCCGGCCGCTTGCGGGCGAGCTTGAAGAAGAGCAGCTGCAAAAGGACGTTCTTGCCGCGGACGATGCCGTAGGCGAGCTTCGAGGGCAGGACCCTGCGCAGGAAGTTGGCGATCGAATCCTCGGACGGACGCGAGACCATGTAGGTCGGCGAGCGCTGCAGCATGACGACATGGCCCGCGTCCTTCGCCATCTCCGGAACGATCGTCACCGCCGTGGCGCCGCTGCCGATGACGACCACCTTCTTCCCCTCGTAATCGAGATCCTCGGGCCAGAATTGCGGATGGACGATCCGGCCGCGGAAGCGCTCCTTGCCGGTGAAGCCGGGGTCGTAGGCCTCGGAATAATTGTAATAGCCGCTGCACATATGCAGCCAGGCGCAGGTGAAGCGAACCCGCTCGCCGGTGTCGGTGCGCTCCGCCTCCACCGTCCAGCGCGAATCGGCCGACGACCAGTCGGCGCTCTTCACGTGGTGGCGGAAACGGATGTGCTCGCGGATTCGGTAATCGTCGGCGGTGTCGTTGACGTAGCGCAGGATCGAGGGGCCGTCGGCGATCGCCTTGGCCTCCTCCCATGGGCGGAAGCTGTAGCCCAACGTGTACATGTCGCTGTCCGAGCGGATTCCGGGGTAGCGGAACAGGTCCCAGGTTCCGCCGATCGCCTCGCGCCCCTCGAGGATGACGTAGGAGCGGCCGGGGCTGCCCTTCTGAAGGTGGTAGGCGGCGCCGACGCCGGACAGCCCGGCGCCGACGATGAGCACGTCGAAATGCTCGATCCCGCCTGCGGCGGCGGCGGCGGAGTCCGTCCGGGTGATCCCAATTTCAGCCATTGCCGTCCCCCCGGGCCTCCCGTCGCCCAATGCCTTCGCTTGACACCAATAGGGTGCAAGGGGATTGTGGGACAAGAAGCATAAAGTTGCCGAACGAAACCGGCACCTGGGAGGTTTGGCTCGATCGGGCCTGGGGAGGAATATTGCCATGAACAAGAACGTGATTCTCGCGCTCGGCGCGTCTGTGCTCGCGCTCGCCGCGGCGGCTCCGGCTTCGGCCCAGACCGTTCCAGTGCCCGAGGACGAGCAGACCGGCGACATCACCACCGGCGCCGGCGCCGATGCCGACCAGACCGGCGACGCCGCGAGCGGAGTGACCGACAGCGCCGACGACGGCGACATCATCGTCACCGCCCAGCGCCGCGCGGAATCGCTTCAGAGCGTTCCGATCGCGGTCTCCGCCTTTACCGGCGAGGCGCTCGAGCGCCAGCAGATCGAGAATGCCAGCGACCTCCAGCAGAGCCTTCCCAACGTCACCTACACCAAGACCAACTTCACCTCGTCGAGCTTCACCATCCGCGGCATCGGCGATCTGTGCACCGGCTTCTCCTGCGATTCGGCGACCGGAATCCACGTCAACGACATGCCGCTCACCTCGACCCGCCTGTTCGAGACCGAATATTTCGACCTCGAGCGGCTCGAGGTCCTGCGCGGGCCGCAGGGCACCTTGTTCGGCCGCAACGCGACCTCGGGCGTGGTCAACTTCATCACCGCTCGGCCCGACCTCGACGAATTCCACGGCTCGGCCAGCGCCGAATATGGCAATTTCGATTCGATCAAGCTGACCGGCATGGTCAACGTGCCGATCGGCGGCATCGCCGGAGTCCGCCTGGCCGGCTACTGGCTCAACCGCGACGGCTATATCCGCAACACGTTCGACGGCAGCCGGGTCGACGACCGCGACCTCTACGCGCTTCGCGGCTCGATCCGGATCGAGCCGATGGACGGCACCCGACTCGACCTCATCGGCTATTATTTCCACGAGAAGGACAATCGCTCGCGGATCCAGAAGCAGCTCTGCAACCGCGACAATACCGGCATCCTCGGCTGCCAGCCCGATCGTCTCGAATATGAGACGGTCAACGGCAACGCGACGCTGGCGGCGATCCTGACCTCGCGCGAATTCTTCCGGATCAACAATCCGATCCTGACCAATTTCGGCCTCGGCAGCCTCTACGGCCCGGACAATTTCTTCGGCGGGGTGACCAACCCGGCCAGCCTCCGCACGGTCCGGACCGATTTCAGGCCGACCTATTTCGCCGAGGAAAAGCATCTGATGGCCCGCCTCGAGCAGGCGATCGGCGAAAGCTTCGACCTCACCGTCACCGGCGGCTGGACATCGCAGGAGGTCGACAGCCGCACCGACTACAATCTCGTCGCCGGCAACTCGCTGGCCGGCAATGTCGGCATCGCGACCCTGGTCGCGACGGCGGGGGCGCCGGGCGCCCTGTTCCCGGGCGGGGTCAATCCCTACGTCCAGGCCCGCAACGCGCTCATCGGCGCGGGCGGAACCGTCTGCACGTCGGAAACCAACCTCAACTACACCGGCATCTACGGCGGCTTCGTCAACCGCTGCTCGGCCGGCAGCACCGACTATGACCGCTCGCAGAGCCATTCGCGGCAATATTCGATCGAGGCCCACCTCGACAGCGACCTCGACGGGCCGTTCAACTTCCTGGTCGGAGGCATCTACCTCGACAACAAGTTCACCGATTCGAATTATTACGTCGCCTCGTTCGGACTCGATTACGCCGCCGGCATCCTCGGCGCCGCCACCGCGCTCGGCCAGCGTGCCGCCGGCAACGTCACCTTCCCGAACGTCTTCCTGGCGCCGCCCTTCTACAACAGCGAGGTGAACCTCTTCAGCCTGAAGAGCTACGGCCTGTTCGGCGAGGTCTATTTCGAGGTCACCGACGCGCTGAAGCTGACCGGCGGGCTGCGCTATTCGAACGACAAGAAGCGCCAGATCGCGCGGGTGCCCCTGCTCAGCTGGCCGGTGCCCTTCGGCACCACCGACGCCAATGCCTCGCCCTTCCTCGGCCAGTTCGACGCCGACCCGACGGTCGGCGGCAACCAGCCCTACAACGTCGCCCGGGCGGCGTTCGACGAGATCACCGGCCGCTTCGTCGTCGACTATCAGGTCACTCCCGACAATTTGCTCTACGCCTCCTACTCGCGCGGCTACAAATCGGGCGGCATCAACCCGCCGATCAACCCGATCTTCGCGGTTCCGGCGACCTTCGAGCCCGAGATCATCAACGCGTTCGAGATCGGCTCGAAGAACAGCTTCGCCAACGGCATGATCCGCCTCAACCTCAGCGCCTTCTATTACGACTACAAGGGCCTGCAGCTCAGCCGGATCGTCGCCCGCACCTCCGTCAACGACAATACCGACGCCTCGATCTGGGGCGCCGAGGCGGAGGCGGTGATCAAGCCGTCGCGCAACCTGCTGATCAACCTCTCCGGCAGCTATCTCAAGACCGAGATCAAGGACCTGCTCCTGTCCGATCCGCGCGACGTCTCGGGCGGCCGCACCGACACGGTGATCATCAAGGACGTCACCAACGCCTCCAACTGCGCCGTCATCCCGAACACGGCGGGCAACGCGCTCGGCGCCAACACCCTGGTGACCGCGTTCAACGGCGCTCTCGGCCTCGCCGGGCCGGTGCCGGTGCCGGGCACCAACACGACCGGCGCCTTCTCGGTCTGCGACGCGCTCGCCGCCACCATCGCCAACCCGTCGGCGCCCTTGAGGGGCCTGTTCGCGACTCCGACCGGGCCCCTGCCGTTCACCGTCTCGCAGGGCGTCCAGCTCGACCTCAGCGGCAACGAGCTGCCGCAGGCGCCGCGGTGGAAGTTCTCGGCGGGAGTCCAGTACACCTTCCGCCTCGGCAACGGCATGACGATCGTGCCTCGGGCCGATTACACCTACACCGGCAAGTTCTGGGCGCGCAGCTTCAACAAGCCGATCGACCGGATCGACGGCTACAACGTGATCAACGCCCAGATCCAGCTCAACGGCAAGGATGAGCGCTGGTTCGCCCGCGCCTTCGTCCAGAATGCGACGGGGAGCGACGCGATCACCGGCCAGTATGTCACCGACCAGTCGTCGGGCCTGTTCACCAACGTCTTCACCCTCGAGCCCCGCCGCTACGGCGTCGCCGCCGGAGTGAAGTTCTAATCATCCTCCCCATCCGAGATGGGGAGGGGGACCCCGCGTAGCGGGGTGGAGGGGTAGCTGGCGCAGACCTGTTCCAGTTACCCCTCCACCATGCTGCGCATGGTCCCCCTCCCCACGCGCTTTCGCGCGCGGGGAGGATGAGGCATAGCGTCCCCGACTCATCCGAGGGAAACACCATGCGCGACTATCTCGACTTCTATATCGGCGGCGATTGGGTGAAGCCCGTCGAGCCTCGCACCCTCGACGTCGTCAACCCGGCCGACGAAAGCGTCGCCGGCCGGATCAGCATGGGCGGAGCCGAGGACGTCGACCGCGCCGTCGCCGCCGCCAGGGCCGCCTTCCCGGCTTGGTCGGAAACCAGCCGCGAGCAGCGGCTCGAGCTGCTCCAGGCGATCGCCGCCGAATATCAGAAGCGCTATTCCGAGATCGCCGACGCCATCACCGAGGAGATGGGAGCCCCCTCGGCGCTCGCCCAGCGGGCCCAGGCGGCGGTCGGCATCGGCCACCTCCAGGCGGCGATCGGAGTGCTCAGGGACTATGAGTTCGAGGCCCAGCGCGGCGGCACCCTGATCAAGAAGGAGCCGATCGGCGTGTGCGGCTTCATCACCCCGTGGAACTGGCCGATCAACCAGATCGCGACCAAGGTCTTCCCGGCGCTGGCGACCGGCTGCACGATGGTCCTGAAGCCGTCCGAGATCGCCCCTTTCTCGGCCTACATCTTTGCCCAGGTGCTCGATTCCGCCGGCGTTCCGGCCGGGGTGTTCAACCTCGTCAACGGCGACGGCCCGACGGTCGGCGCCGCCATCGCGGCTCATCCCGACGTCGACATGGTCTCGTTCACCGGCTCGACCCGAGCCGGAATAGCCGTCGCCAAGGCCGCCGCCGACACCGTCAAGCGGGTCCACCAGGAGCTGGGCGGCAAATCGCCCTTCCTCGTCCTCGAGGATGCCGACGTTCCGAAGGCGGTCACGGCGGCGATGCGCCACATGCTGACCAACTCCGGCCAGTCGTGCAACGCGCCCACCCGCCTGCTCGTCCCGAAGGCGCGGATGGAGGAGGCCAAGGAGGCCGCCCGAGCGGTCGCCGACAAGACCAAGGTCGGCGATCCGAAGGGAGATTCCAACCTCGGTCCGGTCGTCTCCGACGTCCAGTGGACGAAGATCCAGGGCCTGATCGAACGCGGAGTCTCCGAAGGGGCGACCCTAGTCGTGGGCGGCCCCGGCAAGCCCGAGGGCCTCGAGCGCGGCTATTACGTCCGCCCGACCGTCTTCGCCGACGTCGACAACGGCATGACCATCGCCCGCGAGGAGATATTCGGGCCGGTCATGTCGATCATCGGCTATGACGACGAGGAGCAGGCGATCCAGATCGCCAACGACACGCCCTACGGCCTCGCCGCCTACGTCCATTCGTCCGACGCCGGCCATGCCCGCAAGGTCGCGGCGCGGCTTCGGGCCGGCCAGGTCAACATCAACGGCGCCGAGCTCGATTTCATGGCGCCGTTTGGCGGCTACAAGCAGTCGGGCAATGGAAGGGAATGGGGCGACCACGCTTTCGAGGAGTTCGTCGAGACCAAGGCGATCCTCGGCCACGCCTGATGCAGCCCGATTTGGCGGCGCTAGGCGATCCGGCCGCCATAGTCCTTCACCCGAGCGGGATTGCCGATGACCGTCGTGTGAGGCGGCACGTCCTTCGTGACGATCGCCCCCATGCCGACGACCGCGGCCTTGCCGATGATCAGTGGCTTGTCCGGCGCGCCGTTGCGGATGACGGCACCGGCGCCGATATAGGCATGATCGCCTATATGGACGTTGCCGCAACAGCCAACGCTCGGGCCGAACGTGACATAATCGCCGATCACGCAATCGTGGCCGACATAGGATTGAAGGCTGAGGTGGAACTGGCTGCCGATCCGGCAGAAGCCGCTAACCACCGCCTGCAGGTAGAAGATGCAGCCTTCGCCCATCTCGACGCCGGGGCCGATCCTCGCGTCCGAGGCCACCAGCGTCCAGGGGACCAGGCCCGCCGCCAGGCATTTCTCGTGGAGCCTCTCGCGCACCCGGCTGTCGGCGATCGCGATCAGGTAGCGATCGCCGGCCGCCGCCTCCTCGAAGCGGATCACCGGCACGCCCGCATGGGCGACCGAGTCGGACTCGTCGTCGAGGAAGGTGAGTTCCCCCGGAAGCTGAGAGGGCTCGAGCATTCGGAGCGGCAACAGCAACTCACGGCCGAAACCGCCGTCGCCATAGATCAGCAGTCGGGGCACGTCCGGCCTCCTGCGCGCTCGCCTTCGTTCTCGGCCCTCCACCTCTGCCGGATCATGTCGCTGGTCTCGCGCGAGCCGTCGTGGCTCCAGCCGGGCTCGCGCACGAGGTAGGCGACCTTGGCCCAGAGGCCGGGCGCGTGCCAGGCGTCCTTCGCCATCTCCACCCATTCGTGCAGGGCGGCCCAGAACAAATTGTACGAGCCGAGCGGCTTCACCGTCCCGTAGCGCGGCGGGTCGTCGTCGCGCTCGGGCTCGAAGCTTCCGAACATCCTGTCCCAGACGATGAAGACGCCGGCATAATTGCGGTCGAGGTAACGCGGGTTGACGGCGTGGTGGACGCGGTGGTGCGCCGGCGTGTTCATCACCGCCTCGAACCAGCGCGGCAGGCGCCGGATCATCTCGGTGTGGATCCAATATTGGTAGACCAGGTTCACTCCGACGCAGAAGAACACCATCGGCGGCGGGAAGCCGATCAGGAACAAGGGCAGGCGGAACAGGAAGTTGAGGCTGAGGAAGCCGGTCCAGGTCTGCCTCAGCGCGGTCGAGAGATTGTAGCGTTCGGACGTGTGGTGGACGACGTGGCTCGCCCAGAACCAGCGCACCCGATGGGCGGAGCGGTGGAAAGCGTAATAAGCCAGGTCGTCGAGCAGGAAGCAGAGCAGGAACGCCCACCAGGCGTAGCCGATGTCGAGCAGTCGGAACTGGTAGATCCAGACCGACAGGCTGACGACCAGCCCCGCCGACAGCAGGCCGGCGAAGAGGCTGCCGAGGCCGAGGCCGAGCGAGGTCGCCGTGTCCTTGCCCTCGTGCAGCCGCCTCCGCGAACGCCTGGCCACCCACAGCTCGACGAGCAGCAGGGCGATGAAGCCGGGGATCGACCAGTAGATTGGGTTGGGCAGCTCGGGCACGGGGGGAGACTACATCGGGACAGTCACTTGGGACAGTCACTTGGGACAGTCACTAGTGACTGTCCCCCTCGCCGGACTAGCCCCGCGCGGAAAGCCGTGCGAAGGGGAGGGGGATGAGCGATCTCGAATCCATCCCCGCCATCATCGACCAGCTCTGCGAGATGTTCGACGATTCGGTCGCGGCGCTGCGTGGCGCGCTCGCGCGCTACCTGCTGCGCGGCGAACGGCCGGACCTGGAGGCGCGGGGGCGGGGGCTGTTCGCCTATCCCGAGCTGAGGATCGACTACAGCTTCGACCAGCCGCCCAATTTCCCGCCGCGCGCCTTCGGCCGGCTCAACCAGCCCGGCCGCTACGCGATCAGCGTCGCCCGCCCGCGCCACTTCCGCAAATATCTCACCGAGCAGCTCGAATATCTCGTCCGCGACTACAAGGTCGACATTTCGGTCGGCCCGTCGCCGAGCGAGATCCCCTATCCCTACGTTCTCGACGGCACCGACGACCTCAGGCTCGACGGCGCCCACGCCGCCGATCTCAGCCGCTGGTTCCCGGCCACCGAGCTCTCCCACATCGGCGACGAGGTCGCCGACGGCACCTGGGATTATACCCGCCACGCCGATCGGCCGCTGGCCATGTTCGACGGGCCCCGGGTCGATTTCAGCCTCGCCCGGCTTCGCCATTATACCGGCACCCCGGTCGAGCACACCCAGCGCTATCTCCTCTTCACCAACTATGTCCGCTACGTCGACGAGTTCGTACGCTGGGCGACCGAGGAACTGCGCCGCGAGGACAGCCCCTACGAGGCCCTGTCCGCGCCGGGCGGAGTGCTGGCGACCCGCGAGACGCCCGATCCGGTCGCCGAGGTGGCGGCGGGGAGCTGGCGCAAGGTGCAGATGCCGGCCTACCATCTGATCGGCGCCAACGGCGGCGGAATCACCCTCGTCAACATCGGCGTCGGGCCCTCCAACGCCAAGACGATCTGCGATCATCTCGCCGTCCTTCGTCCGGAGGTGTGGCTGATGATCGGCCATTGCGGCGGCCTCAGGCCGAGCCAGACGATCGGCGACTATGTCCTCGCCCACGCCTACCTTCGCGACGACCATGTCCTCGACAATACCTTGCCGGTCGAGATCCCGATCCCGCCGATCGCGGAGATCCAGCAGGCGCTGTACGACGCCGCCGCGGAGGTCACCGGCGAGGAGCCGCAGGAGCTGAAGAAGCGCCTCAGGACCGGCACCGTCGTCACCACCGACGACCGCAACTGGGAGCTTCAGATCCAGTCCTCGGCCTTGCGCTTCAACCAGTCGCGCGCGGTCGCGATCGACATGGAATCGGCGACCGTCGCCGCGCAGGGCTACCGCTTCCGGGTGCCCTACGGCACCTTGCTCTGCGTCTCCGACAAGCCCCTTCATGGCGAGATCAAGCTGCCGGGCCAGGCCAACGCCTTCTACGAGCGCGCGATCAGCCAGCACCTGCGGATCGGCATCGAGACGCTTCGGATCCTGAAGAACCAGGGCGCCGTCCTCCACAGCCGCAAGCTCAGGAGCTTCGACGAGCCGCCGTTCCGCTGATCTTGCCTCCCCATCGCGAGATGGGGAGGGGGACCATGCGGAGCATGGTGGAGGGGTAACTGGTTCGGGATCGGGGGTTCTGCCGCGAGACGGCGTCGGACTGCGCCAATTACCCCTCCACCACCCTTCGGGTGGTCCCCCTCCCCATGCGAAGCATGGGGAGGGGGATCAGGGCTTCGGAGTTCTGTTCTCGACCCGCCCCAGCGCCGGCGGGGTGAGGCTCCCGGCGGCGGCGATATAGGCTTCCAGCGCGTCGACGTCCTGCACCCCGCCGGTGGCGTCGGTGGCCTCCTTGAAGACGGTGAAATTGTCGCCGCCGCCCGCGAGGAAGTTGTTCATCGCCACCCGGTACACCGAATCGTCCCGTACCGGCTGCCCGTCCACCGTAAGCAGGACGATCCGCCGCCCCTCCGGCTTCGACAGGTCGTAGCCGAAACGGAAATTGTGCGAGGGCGAGAGAATGTAGGGGTGTTCGGGGCTGTTCGAGCCGCTCGCGAACTGCTGCTCGAGCACGGCACGGAGCTGGCGCCCGGTCAGGCTCTTCACCACCATCATGTTGGCGAACGGCTGGGAGGCGAAGAGCTGGCCGAAGCTGATCCCGCCATCCGCGGCCGGAACCAGATCGGCGCGGACTCCGCCCGGATTCATCAGCGCGATCTGCGCGCCGCCATTGGCAGCGCCTCTGGTCGCAGCCAGCTGGGCGTCGGCGATGAGGTTGCCGAGCACGGACTCGCCATGCTCGTTGGGCGGCTTCAGGGCCGGCCCGGCGAGCCTGCCTACGGCACGCGCCGCGATCGGTTCGGCGGCCTTCGCGTAGCGCTCGACCAGGGCCGCGACCGCGGGCTCCGCTTCGTAGCGGGGGACGGCGTCGGTCAGGGGGGTCGAGCCGCGCGAGCCGGTGAAGGCCTCGCTCTGGACGACGATGTTCCGGGCCCGTTTCGCGATTACCCTCCCCGCGGCGGGATCGATGGTGAGATCGATGTCGGTGACGAGCCGGCCGTAGCTCCCGCCGCTGGTCAGCAGGGTCGGCTTGGCGGGATTGATCCGGCCGTAATCGCAAACATAGGCATGATGGGTGTGGCCGGAGGCGACGACGTCCACCGCCGGGTCGAGGCGCTCGAGGATGGGCAGAAGTTCGCCCTCGATCGCGCCGCAGTTCTGATCGTTATAGCCGAGCTTCGAGTAGACGCCCTGGTGGACGACGACCACCACCGCATCGGCGCCTTGCGCCTTCAGCTTCGGGATGAGAGCGTTCACCGTGTCCGCCTCGTCGCGGAAGCTGAGGCCCGCGACTCCGGCGGGGGTGACCACCGTCGGGGTCCCCTTCAGGGTCATGCCGATGATCGCCACCTTCACCTGGCGGCGCCCCTTGCCGAAGCTTCGGATCGCATGGCCGGGGAAGAGGGTGGCGCCGTCCTGGTCGACCACGTTGGCGGCGAGGAAGCCGAAGCGGGCGCCCGGGAAAGGCTCGACCGCGCAGGGCTGGCGCACGCTGTGCTTCTCGCATCCGCCTTTCTGCATGCGCAGGAGCTCGGCCTGGCCGCGGTCGAATTCGTGGTTGCCGACGGCATTATAGTCGACCTGGATGAGGTTCATGGCGTGGATCGTCGGCTCGTCGAGGAACAGCGCCGAGACCAGCGGCGAGGCGCCGATCACGTCGCCCGCCGAGACGACGAGGTTGTTAGGGTTGCCCGAGCGCAGCGCCTGGATCGCGGAGGCGAGGTAGGCCGCGCCGCCGGCCGGCACCCTGACCGCGTCAGGCCCCGGCGCGGGATGGTCGATGGTCAATTTGGGCGGCTGCAAGTTGCCGTGGAAGTCGTTGAAGGCGATCAGCTTTACCTCGACCGGCGCCGCGACCCGCGGCCCCGTCGTCGCGCATCCCGCAAGCGCCAGCAGGAATGCCGCCGCTGCCGCCAACCTCGTCGTCATCAACTTTTCTCCGCACGAAAGCCGAGCGGCTGGTGCCATGGTCTGGCGCGAATCGCCAATGGCTTTATGGTCGCGGCATGACCCTTCCCCAAGATCCCCTCGTCGAGCGCGCCCGCGCCGCCGCCCTCGGCGCCTACGCGCCCTACAGCCGCTTCAGCGTCGGCTGCGCGATCGAATCGGTCGACGGCGACATCGCGGTCGGCGCCAACATGGAGAATGCCTGCTACCGGCTCGGAGTCTGCGCCGAGCTCGCCGCCCTGACCGCGGCGCAGCAGGCCTTCGGCCTCGGCAAGGTGGCTCGGATCGCGGTCGCGGGCGGGCATGTCGCCGAGGGCGCGCTCGCCGGCGAGATCGTCTGCACGCCCTGCGGCGGCTGCCGCCAGGCGATCTACGAGGCCGCCTGCCTGTCGGGATCGGACATCGAGATCCTCTGCGCCAACGGGGGCGGGGGGAAGGTGGAGACGACCCGGATCTTCGAGCTGCTGCCGAAAGGGTTCGGACCGGCCAATCTGGCCGACGCCGGCTAAGTCTCCCCTCCCTGCACGCAGGGAGGGGCCGGAGGTGGGTGCGCCTCCGGAGACGCACTGCCGTTTCTGACCTACCCACCCCTAACCCCTCCCTGCGTGCAGGGAGGGGAAGCTAGGCCAGCTTGATCTCTCTCAGCCGCTCCTGGAGATATTCGTCGGCCGTGCAGGTCGGCCATTTCGGCTGCTCGCCGGCCGGCACGGAGCCCGGCAGAGCCTCGATGACGAAGTCCGAGCGGAAGTGAAGGAAGAAGGGCATCGAGTAACGCGAATGGCCGAAGCGTTCGCGCGGCGGGTTGACGACCCGGTGCGAGGTCGAGGGGAGCCGCCCGTTGGTCAGCCGCTGGAGCATGTCGCCGATGTTGACGACCAGCTCGCCGGGCTTCGGCGATACGGGGATCCACTGCCCTTCCCGGGTGAGGAGCTCGAGCCCCGCCTCCTCGGCGCCGAGAAGCAGGGTGATGGTGTTGATGTCCTCGTGCGCGCCGGCGCGGATATGGCTGCCGGGCTCCCCCTCGATCGGCGGGTAGTGGAGCAGCCTCAGCACCGAATTGCCGTCGCGCACCGAATCGACGAGATACTCCTCCTCGATCGCGAGGTAGCGGGCGACCGCCCTCAGGATCTTGACGCCGGTCCGGTCGAGCGTGTCGTAAAGCTCGAGGAGGGTGTCGTGGAAGCTCGCCACTTCCCCGGGCCAGACGTTGTCCGGCATCGGGCCGCGGAACGGATGCCCCTCGGGCAGCTCGCGGCCGACGTGCCAGAATTCCTTGAGGTCGTGCGCCTTGTGGCCCTTGGCCGTCTCGATCCCGAACGGCGTGTAGCCGCGGGCGCCGCCGCCGCCGGGGACGTGATAGCCGCGCTTCACCTCGTCGGGCAAAGCGAAGAAGGCCTTCGCTTTCTCCTCCGCCCGGCGGATCAGCTCCTCCGGGATGCCGTGGCCGGCGATGATCGCGAAGCCATATTCCTCGAAGCTCCGGCCGAGCTCCTGGGCAAAGCCTTCGGGGTTGGAGTCGGACTCGGTCAGCGAGACGGACGCGATCGGGCGGGGTTCTGAGAGGGTAGCCATGGGGCGTTCTTAGCCCTTTCGTCACCCCGGCGAAAGCCGGGGCCTCAGCGAGTGAAGGGCTCGGCGCCTGTATCTCCCTCAGGTCCCGGTTTTCGCCGGGATGGCGGCTAGGGCAGAAGCAGGCCCGCCAGCGCGGCGCTCATCAGATTGGCGAGCGAGCCGGCGATCAGCGCCCTGATGCCGAGCTTCGCGATCATCGGGCGCTGGTTCGGAGCGAGGCCGCCGGTCACCGCCATCTGGATCGCGATCGAGCTGAAATTGGCGAAGCCGCACAGCGCGAAGGTGACGATGGCGACGCTCCGCGGACTGAGCGTCCCGGCCGGAAGCGCTCCGAGATCGATGAAGGCGACGAACTCGTTCAGGACCAGCTTCGTCCCGAACAGCCCGCCGGCGGTCCCGGCCTCGTTCCAGGGCACCCCGATCAGGAACATGATCGGCTGGAAGATCGTGCCGACGATCCGTTGGAAGCTCAATTCGGGATAGCCGAACCAGCCGCCGACCCCGCCGAGCAGGCCGTTGGCGAGCGCCACCAGCGCGACGAAGGCGAGCACCATCGCGCCTACCGCGACGGCAAGCTTCACTCCGGTCTGGGCGCCCTGGGCGGCGGCCATGATGATGTTGGCGGGCTGCTCGCCTTCCTCGAACGTCTCGGCCACGTCCACCTTGTCGTCGGTCGCGGGCGTCGTCTCGCCGTCCTCGAGCGGGAGCTCGTCCTTGCGGGGCTCGTCCGGCATCATGATCTTGGCCATCAGGATCCCGCCCGGGGCCGACATGAAGGCTGCGGCGAGCAGGTAGGGGAGGGCGGTCGCCCCCAGCAAGGCGGCATAAGCGGCGAGGATCGTGCCGGCGACGCCCGCCATTCCGACGACCATGACCGTGAAGAGCTGGGCCGGAGTGAGGGCCGCGAGATAGGGGCGCACGACGAGCGGGGATTCGCTCTGGCCGACGAAGATGTTGGCGGCTGACGCCAGCGATTCGACCCGGCTGATCCCGGTCACATAGCCGATCGCGCCTCCCACCCAGCGGACGATCCGCTGCATGATCCCCAGATAATAGAGGATTGCGACGAGCGAGGCGAAGAAGACGATCACCGGCAAGGCGGCGATGGCGAAGGTGTTGGCGAGCGGGTTGCCGGCGGCCGGCCCGAACAGGAATTCGGTGCCCTTGTTGGCATAGCCAAGCAGGTTCGACACGCCGTTGGCCATCCCCTCGATCGCCCGGCGTCCCCAGGGCGTGTAGAGGACGAGGACGGCGATTCCCGCCTGCAAAGCGAAGGCCGCCCCGACGACCCGGAGCCGGATCGCCCTTTTGTTCGACGAGAGCAGGAAGGCGATCCCGAGGATGACCAGGATCCCGGCAATTCCCATCAGGATCCGGTTGACGTCGTTCATTGCTTCCCCTCCCCAGGCGCCTTTGCGGCTTTTCGCTCTTTTACCAGACCATCCTGGTTTCGGCGGCTTTTTCGGCTTCGTCCAGCTTTTCGATGGCTTCGCCTATCTCGCTCGCGACGAGCAGCTGGGCGCGCCGCTCGGGCGACATGAAGCCGCTCGCCGTCACATGGTCCAGGAACTCGATCAGGCGGTCCCAGAAGCCCGCCACGTTGAGCAGGCAGAAGGGCTTGGAATGATAGCCGAGCGCGTTCCAGGTCCAGGCTTCGAACAGCTCGTCGAGGGTTCCGATCCCGCCGGGAATGGCGATGAAGGCGTCGGTGAGCTCGGTCATCCTGGCCTTGCGCTCGTGCATCGACATGACGGTGTGGAGCTCGGTCAGGCCGGTATGAGCGACCTCGAGGTCGACCAGGGCCTGGGGGATGACTCCGAAAGCCTTGCCGCCCCCCGCAAGCACGGAATCCGCGACCACCCCCATCAGGCCGCGATGGCCGCCGCCATAGACGAGGTCGATGCCGCGGCGGGCCATCTCATCACCAAGGTCTCGAGCGATGTCGGCGAAGAGCGGGTCGGCCCCCATGCTCGAACCGCAATAGACGGCGAGCCGCTTCATGGCAGGCTTCCCCCTCTCCCCGGCGGGGAGAGGGCCGGGGTGAGGGGGCTCTGAGTCCGAGGATGTCCGCTGCGGCCGAACCCCCTCACCCTACCCTCTCCCCGCCGGGGAGAGGGATGATTGAGTGCGAGGCGCTTCACAGCTGCGAATCCACCAGCTCGCGCAGATTCGCCTCCGGCCGGGCGCCGAAATGGGAGATGATCTCGGCCGCCGCGATCGAGCCCATCCGGAGGCTCTCCTCGATCGTCCGGCCCTCGGCCTGGCCGACCAGGAAGCCGGCGGCGAACAGGTCGCCGGCCCCGGTCGTGTCGACGATCCCGCCGCCGATCCGTGCGACCGGCACGGCGACCCGGCGGCCGCCCTCGACGGCGAGCGCGCCCTCGGCGCCGCAGGTCACCACCAGCACCCGCACCTTGTCCTGGATCGCGCCGATCGCCTTATCCTTGTCGTCGAGGTCGGCGAGCGCCTGGATCTCCATCTCGTTGGCGAAGAGGAGGTCGATGGCGCCGCTGTCCAGCATCGCCACGATCTCGCTTCGGTGCGGCCCAATGCAGGCGATGTCGGAGAGGGTGAAGGCGACCTTTCGCCCCGCCTCGCGGGCGATTCGCATCGCCTCGTTCATCGCCGCGCGCGGGCCTTCCGAACGCCACAGATAGGCTTCGAGATAGAGGATGGCCGAGCCCCTGATCTGCTCCGCGTCGAGCGCGGCGACGGTCAGCTCGTGGGCGGCGCCGCGGAAGGTGTTCATCGTCCGCTGGGCGTCGGGCGTGACGAGGATCAGGCAGCGGCCGGTGGGCAGGCCGTCCGGCTTCGGCGGAGTGACGAACTCGACACCCAGGGCCCGGATGTCGTGGATGAAGATCTCGCCGAGCTGGTCGGCGGCGACCTGCCCGACGAAGCCGGCGCGGCCGCCGAGCGCCGCGACGCCCGCCACGGTGTTCGCGGCCGATCCGCCGCTCGTCTCGCGCGCCTGGCTCATCTTCGCATAGAGCCGGGTCGCGCCTTCGGCGTCGAGCACCTGCATCGAGCCCTTGACCAGTCTCTCCTCGACGAGGAACGACTCCTCGGCCCGGGCGATGACGTCGACGACGGCGTCGCCGATCGCAAGCACGTCGAGGCGGGTGTCGGTCAAGGCGCGCGAGCTTTCGTGATCTGGATCAGGAAGGGCCGTCTAGATGACGGGAGAATGGCTCGACGGAAAGCCCTTTTTGCAGGCCCCGAAAGCCGTTAGGCATGCGCAATGACCACAGAAGTCCCAGCCGCCGCGGCCGCCTCCGCCTCCGCCGCCTCCTCGACCGGAGCGCCGCGAGGGGCGATTCCCCCGTCGCTGTTCGCCTACTCGATCGTCTACGGCGGAATGGTTTGCATCGCCGGAGTGCTCGCCAACAAGCAGGTTGCGCTCGGCCCGCTCGGGGTCGAGGCCGGCATCTTCGCCTTCCTGCTGCTGGTCATCATGTCGAGCGCGATCGCCGAACTGTTCGGCAAGGAGACGGCGAACCGGCTGGTGCTGATCGGCTTCGCCCCGCTCATCCTGTCGATCCTGCTCGCGATCCTCGTCCTCGCCCTGCCGGCATCGAACGACATGCCTGCGGACCGGCTCGCCGCCTTCGACACGGTGATGCGCGGCACTCCACGGATCTGGATCGCCGGCATCATCGCCTACGGCGTGTCGCAATTCCTCAACGTCACCATCTTCAGCGCGCTTCGCGGCAAGGGGGAGGGGCGGATGATCTGGCTGCGCGCCGGGATCGCCGCGATCCTCTCGCAGATCGTCGACACCCTGCTCTTCATCACCATCTCCTTCTACGGCGAATTCCCGATCACCGACCTGCTGATCGGACAGATGGTGGCGAAGGTGGTGCTCTCGATCGTTCTTGTCCCCCCGCTGGTCTCGCTCGCCGTCGCCCTCGGACGGCGTCTCGACGGGCCTGGAGGAGCCGGTTCGGCCTGATTCGTTCCGCCAGAGATATCAATAACTTGCCTGCCGGTGAGGCATGGATGCAACCCATGATAATTTTTTTGGGTCGGGACGCAGTTTGAGTCTTCGAATCGTCCCATACGGGCTATAGCAGGCGCCGGGACGAGGCGATTCTGCCTCGCGATGGGGAATTAGCTACCATGAAGAAGCTCTCGCTGTTTTGCGCGACGACCGCGCTCGTCATGCCGGCCATGGCTTTCGCTCAGTCCACGGGTTCGCAGGACTTCGAAGAGGAAGAGACGATCGTCATCACCGGCGCCCGGTCGCAGGAGGTCGGCGGAGTCACCGCGCCCGACACGACCAAGGCCAAGGCGGCCCTGACGTCGGAAGTGATCGCCCGCCAGAATCCGGGCCAGACGATCCTCGACACGATCAACCTCATTCCGGGCGTCAGCTTCCAGAACAACGACGCCTACGGCTCGTCGGGCGGCACGCTCAACATCCGCGGCTTCTCCTCGGACCGTGTCTCGCTGACGCTGGACGGCGTCCCGCTCAACGATTCGGGCAATTACGCGATCTTCTCCAACCAGCAGGTCGATCCCGAGGTCATCGGCGAGGTCAACGTCAACCTGGGAACCACCGACGTCGACAGCCCGACCGCGTCGGCCGCCGGCGGCACCGTCAACTATCGCACCATCGTGCCGAGTCAGGAGCTCGGCGCGCTGGTCTCCGCGTCGATCGGCCAATATAATTTCCATCGCCTGTTCGGAATGATCCAGACGGGCAGCTTCACGCCGTGGGACACGCGCGCCTTCGTTTCCGCGTCCTATACGAAGAACGACAATCCGTTCAACAATTACGGCAAGGTCTACAAGCAGCAGTATAACGCCAAGATCTACCAGCCGATCGGCACCCGCGGCGATTTCGTCGCCCTCGCCGGCCACTACAACCAGAACCGCAACAACTTCTTCGGCTCCTCGCCGCTGCGCTGGGATACGACGCGTGTCGTCGGGGGCGTGTCGGTGCCGCGCATCGTCGGCGGCCAGGCGAACAACCGCTTCCCGATGAACAATGACGAGCGCAAATATCTCGTCAACTATCCCTGTCTGGTCGACGTGCCCCAGGCCAACGTGGCCGACGCCGTCGCGCCCTCGTCCGATCCGCGGCCCGGGCTGATCACCTCGCCCGACCCGCAGCAGAACTACGCCAGCTGCGGCACCGAGTTCGACCGGCGCTACAATCCGTCGAACACCGGCAACATCCGCATGTCGTCGCGCTTCACCACCGGGCCGTTCACGATCACCGTCGATCCCAGCTACCAATATGTGAAGGCCAATGGCGGCGGCACCGTGAACGGCCAGGAGGGATTGCGCGACATCAATCCGGCCGGCGCCACGCCCGGCTCGCTGAACGTCGCCACGCCGCAGCAGTGCCGGGCGACGCCCAATGGCGCTGGCATCTTCTGCGTCCCCGGCTATCTCGGCGGCTCGCCCTTCTTCGGCCGGGACATCAACGGCGACGGCGACGTGCTTGACGTCGTCACCGTGATCGCTCCGAGCCAGACCCAGACTCACCGCTTCGGCCTGATCGCCGGCGTCCGCTACGACATCAACGACGATCACAGCGTCCGCGCCGGCTACACGCTCGACCATGCCCGCCACCGCCAGACCGGCCAGGTCGGCCTGGTCGACATCGGCGGCGAGCCGTTCGACGTCTTCCCGGTCAACGATCCGCAGTCGGACGTGAACGGGGCCGTCCTCCAGAAGCGCGACCGCCTCTCCTACGCGATCCTGCATCAGTTCTGGGGCGAGTATCGCGGCCAGTTCATGGACAACAAGCTGACCGTGAACCTCGGCCTGCGCGCCCCCTTCTTCAAGCGCGACCTCAACAATTTCTGCGCCGCCAGCTCGCCGACCTTCGTCGAGTGCTTCGGCCGTGACGACCCGCGTTATGCGGTCTTCGCCACGCTCAACCCGACGATCCAGGGTCCGCAGCAGCGCGTCTTCAAGTACAACAAGCTGCTGCCCAATATCGGCTTCACCTTCGACGTCATGCCGAGGACGAGCATCTTCGCCAATTACGCGAAGGGCATCTCGGTGCCGAGCACCGACAACCTCTACAACGCCTTCTTCTTCGCCCCGAACACGGCCAACGCTTCCCCGAATCCCGAGAAGACGGACAACGTCGACCTCGGCGTTCGCTATCGCAGCCCGAAGGTCCAGGCCCAGCTCGGCGGCTTCTTCAACCGCTACACCGACCGTACCGCCTCGGCCTTCGATCCGGAGCTGAACGTCAGCACGTTCCGCAACCTCGGCAAGGTCGATAAATACGGCCTCGACGGCTACGTCTCCTACCAGGCGACGAAGCAGCTGAACGTCTACCTGTTCGGCTCGGTGCTGAAGTCGGAGATCAAGGACGACCTGATCATCGGCGAGTGCACGGCGGCCCAGGTCAACGCGGTTCCCCAGTTCCCCGGCTGCACCGCGCTCAACGCTCCGATCTTCGCTCCGACCGCCGGTAAGCGTGAGTCGGGGGCGGCGACGTACGCGTTCGGAGGCACCGTGCGCGGGAATTTCGGTCCGGTCGAGATCGGCATCACCGGCAAGCGCACCGGGCCACGCTACGTGTTCGACACCAACGAGCCGGTCCGCGCGTTCATCGGCAACCCCTCGGTGGATACGCTCGTCTTCCCGGCGAAGACCCCCGCATACTGGCTGGTCAATCTCGATGCGCGCGTCGGCCTGGCCGATTTCGGGCTGGAGAAGTCCTATCTCCAGTTCAACGTCTACAACCTGTTCGACCAGTTCTACGTCGGCGGGTTCGGCGGATCGCTCAACCAGACGATCACCCGCAACAACAGCGGCGTGATCACCGCCTACAGCGCCCCGCCGTTCGTCCAGATCGGCGCTCCGCGCACGATCAGCGCGACCCTGGTCATGGGCTTCTGATCGACGTCACGGCAAAAGGGCCGCCGCGACCCCGGTCGCGGCGGCCCTTTTCTTTTGGGCTCGGTCTCTCCCGCCCTCAGCCGGCCTTGCGCCGCGGCTTCGACGGAGGTCCCTCCGAGCGGACGATGCTGGCGACGGGGCAGCGCACCCCCTGGACCATGATCGCCCCGTGGCGATCCAGCTGGTCGAGCGCGGAGGTCCTGAACCCGATCGCCAGCGCCTGCCGAAGCCGCGAGCAGCGGTTCGACGTGCGCACGAAATACCATTCTCCCTTGCCGCCCCGGACGTATAGCGAGTCGTCGGACGCGGCCTTCCACTCGATGGCCCGGATGCTGCTGACGAAGGGGATGACGGTTTCGGCCGGCGAGGTTTCCGCCGCCGCCGCGGACCCGGCCGCGAGGCCGATGATCGCCGCGCCAAGGATCTTTCGCATAAGCTCGTCTCCTGCTGCCCGTCGAATTTAGGATCGTTCGAGCCGCTTTGCCAGAGCCCCCGCGTCCGTCTAGGCCGCGCTCCATGAAATGCCTGATCATCGCCGCCGGCCAGGGCACTCGCCTGCGCTCCCTCGCCGCGTCGAAGCCGCTCGTCCGGGTCGGCGGTGTGCCGCTCGTCGAGCATGTCGTTCGCCGCTCGGCCGAGGCGGGGGCGGGCGAGTTCGTTGTCGTCACCGGCTATGAGGCCGAACCGCTCGAGGCCTTTCTCAGCGATCTCGCCGGGCGGACCGGCCTTCGCATCGAGACGGTGCGCAATGCCGACTGGGCCCGTCCCAACGGCCTCTCCGTGCTCGCCGCCGAGGCGCGGCTCGACGGCGAGTTCATCCTGCTCATGTCCGACCATCTGTTCGATCCGGCGATCCTCAGCGACATGATCGCGGCCGACCGGTCCGGCGCCGCCCTCACACTGGCAGCCGACTTCGAGGTGACCAATCCCCTACTGGACCTCGACGACGCCACCAAGATCGAGCTCGGCGAGGGCGGCCGGATCGCAAGGATCGGCAAGATCCTGCCACGGTACGACGCCATCGACACCGGCATCTTCATCGCCGGACCGGCGCTGCTCGGCGCGCTTCGGGCAAGCCTCGCCGCGGGCGGAAGCGGCTCGCTGTCGGAGGGCGTGCAGGCGCTAGCCGATTCGGGCCGGGCCTTCGTGTGGGATTGCGGCGGCCGCTGGTGGCTCGACGTCGACGACGAAGCCGCCTTCGCCAAGGCCGAGGCGGCGCTGGGGCAAGACTGAAATTCGAGCCGCGCCCATCCCTCTCCAACGAAAGCGGGAGAGGGTTCAGCATAGCCCAGCCGGGTCGTCTAAGTCCCCTCCAGCGGCGACTGCCCCCGGGTCCCCTCCACATAGGCCCGAGCCTTGGCCGCCGTCTCCTCGGCCGGCTGGCCCGGCCGGTAGAGGCCGGAGCCGAGGCCGAAGCCGTCGGCTCCAGCGTCGAGCCAGGGCTGCATCGTGCCGGGGCCGACTCCGCCGACGACGAGCAGCGGCACCTGCCTCGGCACCACCGCCCGAAGCGCCTTGACCACGGCGGGCGCGGCGCCCTCGGCTGGGAACAGCTTCAGCCCCGTCGCCCCCGCCCGAAGCGCGGCGAAGGCTTCCGACGGCGTGAAGAAGCCCGGCAGCGACACCAGCCCCGCCGCCGCCGCGGCCTCGACGACGGGCGTGAAGCTGTTGGGCGAGACGATGACTCTTCCGCCCGCCTCGGCCACCCGGGCGACGTCGGCCGGATCGAGGACGGTGCCTCCCCCGATCAGCGCCGCCTCGCCGAACCTTCTCGCCAGCCGCTCGATGCTCGCCAGCGGGTCGGGGGAGTTGAGCGGCACCTCGATGATCCGGATTCCGGCCTCGAAGATCGCCGCGCCGATCGCCTCGACCTCGCCGGGGGTGACTCCGCGGATGATCGCGACCAGCGGGCATTCGGCCAGCCGCCGCTGAAGGTCTTCGCCAGGATTCATTTGGACCAAGCTCCGCAAGATGCCGCGCGCCGGCGACGCGCACCCGTTCGTCGATGACCCGTTAGGACCCTACGCTCGCCGAGCCCAGCGGTTTCAACGCGCCGTCAGCCGTCGCGCCCGGCCGCGGCGACCAGCGCCCGGATCGCCCAGCTCTTGACCTCCGCCGCCTCGACCTCGTCGAGCTGGAGCACGTCCTTGCCGACCAGCATCGCCTCGGTGCCGATGAAGAAGGCGAGCGCCCTGGCGAGGCGCTCGCGCGCGTCGGGAGCGAAGGCGCCGGGGGCGATCGCCGCCTCGATTAGCTGCGAGCGGCGGTTCTGGCGGGCCGGAGGATCGTCCGGTTCCGCCCTGAGCCGGGCCTGGAGCGCGTTGGCGAGCATCGTCCGGAGCGCCGGTTCGTTGGCGCGGACCATCTCGCTGACCGCCGCCTCGGCGGCCTCGACCCGTCCCGCGATGTCGGCCGGGCCGGCCGCGAACAGGGTCGCCGCGTCGGGGAAGGCGACGTCGAGCGAGGCCTCGAGAAGCAGCGCCTCGACTCCGGGGAAATAGCGATAGGCGGTAGCGCGCGAGACCAGGGCTTCCTCCGCCACCTCGTCGAGAGTCGGGCTCCGGCCGTCGCGCATCAGCCGGGCCGCCGCCTCGAGCAGGTCCTTGCGGGTGCGGCGGCGCTGGTTCGGTCGTCCGCCGGTGCCGGTGTCGGCCATCATTCGTCCTGCGGCAGCTGCTGCTGGATCGCCGCCAGGTCGATCCAGACATTCTCCCGCTTCATGTCGCCGCATTCGTCGAACTCGACGACGTGGAGCAGGCGGAACTCGAGCGGCCGCCCCTTGCCCGCCAGCCCGAACGGCCGCCCCGCCGCACGCCCGCGCCAGAGCGATTCGTCGACCATGAAATCCTCGCCATAATAGCGCCTCAGGGTCTCGAACCGGCCGTCGGAAAGGTCCGCGAAGAGCGCCTCGTAGAAGCCGCGGGGCGCCTCGCGCCCCCGGGTCGGCCCGCCCGGCCAGCCGACGATGTCGTGCTCGCAATCGTCGGTGAGGGTCGCCAGCACGCCGTCCACATTGTCCGTCGCCTCGAAGTTGAAATGCTGGTCCATCCTGGAGTCCATCTGCGCGCGCGTCAGTGCCATCGCATACCTCCTTCCTTGAGAGACTCTCCGCATAACAAGACTCGAGTCTCATTACAAGTCAAAAGTCTTTTATGGTGTCGCGTCTCCTTCCCCCTTTTTCACCCGGTCCGCCGCATTGCAGGCTGGCACTGCCGCCGCTCGCGGGTTAGCCGTTGCGCCGCCAAACCCCGAGGAGGATTCCATCGCCAACTTCATGTTCGCCACCGGGATCGAGAACAGCATCCCGACCGTCAACGGCGGCCGCACCCGCGTCGACCAGATGGAGGCGTGCGGCCATTACCGGCACTGGCGCACCGATTTCGACTGCTGCGACGAGCTCGGAATCCATTTCCTGCGCTACGGGCCGCCGCTCTACCGGACCCTGCTCGGACCCAACAAATATGATTGGGAGTTCGCCGATCTCACCTTCGGCGAGCTGAAGCGGCGCAACCTCACGCCGATCGTCGACCTGTGCCATTTCGGAGTGCCGGACTGGATCGGCAATTTCCAGAATCCGGATTTCCCGCAGCTCTTCGCCACCTATGCCGGCGCCTTCGCCGAGCGCTTTCCCTGGGTCCAGCTCTACACCCCGGTCAACGAGATGTTCATCTGCGCGATCTTCTCCGCCAAATATGGCTGGTGGAACGAACAGGCGACCGACGACCGCAGCTTCGTCACCGCCCTGAAGCACATCGTCAAGGCGAACGTGCTCGCCATGATCGAGATATTGAAGCGCCGGCCGGACGCGATCTTCATCCAGTCCGAAAGCTCGGAATATTTCCACGCCGACAGCCCGCCCGCGATCCACAAGGCGGAGCTGATGAACTCCCGCCGTTTCCTCAGCCTCGATCTCAATTACGGCCGCCGCGTCGACAGCGAGATGTACGAATATCTGATGGATAACGGGATGACCCGGGAGGAGTATCATTTCTTCCTCAACCACCGGCTGAAGCAGCACTGCATCCTCGGCAACGATTATTACATGACCAACGAGCATCGGGTCTTCGCCGACGGCCATACCGAGAGCTCGGGCGAGGTGTTCGGCTACAGCGAGATCACCCGCCAATATTACAACCGCTACCGGCTGCCGGTCATGCACACAGAGACCAACCTCAAGGAGGGGCCGAAGGGAGACGAGGCGGTGCAGTGGCTGTGGAAGGAATGGGCGAACGTGCTCAGGATCCGCAACGTCGGGATCCCGACCGTCGGCTTCACCTGGTATTCGCTGACCGACCAGGTCGACTGGGACACCGCGCTCCGCGAGCAGAACGGCAACGTCATCCCGCTCGGTCTCTACGATCTCGACCGCAACATCAGGAAGGTCGGCACCGCCTATAAGAAGCTGATCAGCGACTGGCGCGACGTTCTGCCCGCGTCCAGCCTGTGCCTGTCGGTGCCGATCGTCCCGATCGCGCAATTCGAGAGCGGCTTCGCCCGCGAGCAGCAGCAGGAAGCGGCGAAGCACCTCAAGGGCTTCGTCACCGAGCCCGCCAACCCGGAGACCGCGGAATGAAGATCGGCCGCATCGAAACCTTCTACGTGCCCCCGCGCTGGCTGTTCGTCCGGGTCGAGTCGGACGAGGGCGCCGTCGGCTGGGGCGAAGCGAGCCTCGAAGGCCATGCCGAGGCGGTGGACGGCGCCTTCGCCGCGCTTCGCGACCGCTTCCTCGGCCACGACGCCTATCGGATCGAGGACGTCTTCCAGATCGGCTATCGCGGCGGCTTCTACCGCGGCGGGCCGGTGCTGATGTCGGCGCTGGCCGGCCTCGAGCAGGCCCTGTGGGACCTGAAGGGCAGGGCTCTCGGCCTGCCGGCGTGGGAGATGATGGGCGGCCGGGTCCGCGACCGGGTGCGCGCTTATGCCTGGATCGGCGGCGATCGGCCCGACGAGATCGGCGAGGCCGCCGCCGCCCGCCGCGCCCAGGGCTTCTCGGCGGTCAAGATGAACGCGACCGCGGAGCTCGGCTGGATCGGAACGCCCAAGGTCTTCGACGAGGTCGTCGCCCGCGTCGAGGCGGCCCAGGCGGCGGGCATGGACGTCGGCCTCGACTTCCACGGCCGGGTCCACCGGCCGATGGCCAAGCAGCTCGCCAAGGCGCTCGAGCCGCTCGGCCTGCTCTTCATCGAGGAGCCGCTGCTGTCCGAGAATCCGGAAGGCCTCGTCCAGTTCGCCCAGCTCGTCTCGACTCCGATCGCGCTCGGCGAGCGGCTCCATTCGCGCTGGGATTTCAAGCCGTTCTTCGAGGCCGGGGCCGTCGACATCATCCAGCCCGACCTCAGCCACTGCGGCGGCATATTGGAGGCGCGTCGGATCGCCGCCATGGCGGAGGCCTATGACGTCGCGGTCGCTCCGCATTGCCCGCTCGGCCCGCTCGCCCTCGCCGCCTGCGTCCAGGTCGCGGCGACCGCGCCCAATTGCGCCCTCCAGGAGATGTCGCTGGGGATTCACTACAATGTCGGCGGCGACCTCTACACCTTCTGCACCGATCCGGCGCCGCTCACCGCCGTCGACGGCTGGCTTCCGATCCCGACCGGACCCGGCCTCGGCGTCGAGATAGACGAGGCCGCGGTCCGCGAAGCCGACAAGGACCGCCACCGCTGGCGCAACCCGATCTGGCGCCTCGACGACGGCAGCTTCGCGGAGTGGTGATGGAAAAATTCCTCCCCTGCATTTGCAGGGGAGGGGGACCAGCCGAAGGCTGGTGGAGGGGCTCTTGCTGAGTCCGGAAGAACCCCTCCCCCAAGCTTCGCTTGGTCCCCCTCCCCGCGAAATCGCGGGGAGGAATTAGTTTCGCTTACGCGACGATTCGAAGCTTCCCCGTGCGCCGTGCCGGCACCGGGCAGAAGCCCAATTCGTCCTGCAGCCGGTTCAGCTCGCGCTCGCGCGACTGCCGATAGGCTTCGGCGTAGCGCGCGTCGCACTCCGCCTCTTCCTCGGTCTGCGGACGGAAATAGCTGACGCAGATATGCCGGCCGAAAATGTCGTCGCCGCGCATCTTCACTTCCGGCTCCGCTTCGCGGGGAAGGCTGTTGCGCACTTCCGTCAGCCGCTCGATCAGGGCGTCGAGCGAACCGACGTCCTTCACCTCGATAAAATCCTTGACTCGCCTACTCATTACAACCCCTCCCAGCTTCCCCGGGCATTGATTAGCTCGCCGGGGAATCTCGCTGCAAGACTAATTTGCATTTACCCACAGGAGAGTTTCGCAACGCTGAACACCGTTGTATCGCCGGGTTCAGCCATGGCCTCCGATTCCTTCCTCGAGCTTGCCAGCGGACCGCTCCGGCTGCGCCTCGCGCCGGCTCGCGGAGGCGGCATCGCGAGCTTCGATTGCTGCGCGGTAAGTGGCGGGAAGATACCGATTTTACGCCCTCTCGACGAAGCCGAGGAATCGCCCGTCGCGCTCGCCAGCTTCCCGCTCGTCCCGTTCGTCAACCGCGTCCGCGGCGGGACCTTCGACTTCCGTGGCCGCAGAGTCACACTGGAGCGAAATCTGCTTCCCGATCCGAGCCCGCTCCATGGCCAGGGCTGGCTCGCCGCCTGGGCGGTCGAACGGGCGCGGGCGGACGGCGCCGAGCTCGTCTATCGCCACGATCCCGGCGACTGGCCCTGGGGCTATGAGGCGCACCAGATCTTCGCGCTCGACGAGACCGGCCTTCGAGTCGAGCTGACCTGCACCAACCGTTCGGACGAGCCGATGCCCTGCGGCCTCGGCCAGCATCCCTATTTCCCCTGCACGCCGAAAACCCGGATCGACACCGTCGTCGAGAGCGTCTGGGAGATCGACGAGCAGGTGCTGCCGGTGGCGAAGCTGCCGGCCACCGGCCGCTTCGACCTCGCCGACCGACTCGTCTGCGGCCAGGGCCTCGACCACGGCTTCGGCGGCTGGGGCGGCCGCGCAATCATCGCCGATCCGGCGCTGCCCTTCCGGGTCGCGATGTCCTCGCCCGACGCCCGCTTCTTCCAGCTCTATTCGCCCGCCGCCGGCGGCCTGTTCGTCGCCGAGCCGGTCACCCACGCCAACGCCGCGCTCAACGAGCCCGAGGCGAGCTGGCCGGAGCTCGGCCTTCGCGTGCTCGAGCCGGGCGAGAGCATGACGCTGACGATGCGGGTGGAGGTGCTGTTCTCTTAATTCCTCCCCCGGATTTCCGGGGGAGGGGGACCAGGCGAAGCCTGGTGGAGGGGTTCTTCAGAGGCCGAAAGAACCCCTCCACCGCGCTCCGCGCGGTCCCCCTCCCCGACAAAAGTCGGGGAGGAATTGGCCGCTCAATATTCCGGCTGGAGCAGGCCTTCGATGACATGGTGCTGGAGCACCGGCTTCAGCTCATCGGTGACCCGGCAGGTGAGGTGGTCGCGGACTCGCGGCGGCAGCGAATCGAGATAGGCCCGGGTCACCTGAAGATCGTGATGGTTGGCGTTGGTCGCGTCCGGGGCGTCGACTCCGACGACCAGCACCGGCCGCCATTCGTCGGAGCGGTTGGCGGTGCCGCGGTGGATGGTCAGCGCCGAGCGGGCGGTGATGTCGCCCATCTGCGCCAGCCGGGCGCTCGTTCGCGCGATGTAGCGCGGCCACAATTCCTTCGGCGGGAACATGCCGTCCTTGTAGCCGGTGAGGTCGTCCCACTGCGTGCCCGGAGCGATCTCGAACGCGCCATGCTCGGGACGGGTATCGATCGCGCTGAGGTTGAAGGCGAGCGAGTTCAATCGCCGCCCCTTCGTCGTCGCCTCGGGCGCCGGGAAGTCGCGGTGCCAGGGCTGGTCGGCGGCGCCCGGGAAGGGGATGTCGAAGCCGATCTCGACGATCCGGTAATCGGGCCCGAGCACCGCCTCGCAGACCGCGACGAACCAGGGATGGGCGGCGATGTCGACGAAGCCGCTGATCCGTTCCGGCTGGACTTCGACATACCAGCGCTGCGGGCCCCGCGGCAGGGCGCCGCCGGGCACTTTCTGCGCCTCCTCGAACAGCAGTCCGATCTCCTCGCGCATCCGCTCGACCCAGGGCCGGGGAAAGGCGCCCTTCAGGGCGATGATTCCGTCGCCGTAGAGGCCGCCCATGATGGCCGCCGTATCATATCCTTCGCCCTCGATTTTCGCCGCCGTCGCCATGCCTGATCTACCCTGGGATCCTCGGCTGCTAACTAATGTATTTGTACGATGATTGCGAGGCCGCTAACGGGCCGCCGATGCTCAAAAATGCACGATTCGCCTTCGAGGTCGACGGGTTCGAGGAAGGGGAGGGGACCCGCTTCCACGTCCGCCGCACCGGCTTCCGGGAGACCAGGGTCTATCGCCTCGAGGGAGGCGAGCAGCAGGATTACGCCGCCTTCTTCAACGCGCTCGCCGCCGATTTCGGCACCCGGGTTCCCCACGCCTTCGCCGAGCGCGAGCAGTCGCCGGAGGGCGGGATCGCCTGGCGGCCGCTGCTCACCGACAATATCTCGCCGAATATCCTCGCCGGCTATGGTGACCCCGCCGTCCTCAAGACCGACCAGGGCTATATCCTCGTCGCCACGTCCAACGACGCCCCCGACGCCTTCCCGATCCTTCGCTCCGACGATCTCGAGCATTGGGAGCATGCCGGCTTCGTCTTCCCCGAAGGCGAGGCGCCGGAGTGGACCGCCAGGGGGCGCCGGGTGGCCGATTTCTGGGCGCCGGAGATGGCGCGAGTCGGCGACGAATATTGGCTCTGCTACACCGCCCGCCAGACCACCAACGCGCTCGCCATCGGCCTCGCCAGGAGCTCGAGCCCGTTCGGCCCCTGGCGCGATCTGGGCCGCCCTTTGCTCACCGGCGCCGCCGTCAACACGACGGGGATGCCGGAGGGGGAGGGCCGGCCGCAGCTCAGTGGCGGAGTGATCGATTCGCACTTCTTCCAGGATTCGGACGGCGAGCTTTATCTGTTCTGGAAAGCCGACACGAACGGCATCTGGCCGCGGCCGCTCGCCGGGCTGCTGCGGGAACGGCCGGACCTGATCGACCGCCTGTTCGCGAGCGAGGAGGACCGCCGCACCGCCGCCTTCGCCGCCGCCGTCCAGCCCTGGGCCAACACCCGCCGGCCGATGGAGCGCTTCTTCCTCATGCAGCCGCTGATCGAGGCGGCGCTCGCCAATTGGGTGCCGGTCCGCCACGCGCTCGAGGGCAGCGGCGCCGCCGGCGCCATTCTCGAGGCGATGCGCACCCCGATCTACGCACAGCGCCTCTCCGCCGATGGCGAATCGCTGGTCGGCGAGCGGCACGTGGTGCTCGCCAACGACCTCGACTGGGAGGGCCACCTGATCGAGGGCCCGTGGGTGACCCGCCAGGACGGCCGTTACTGGCTGTTCTACGCCGGCAACGATTTCTCGACTCCGGCCTACGGCATCGGGGTCGCGGTCGCCGACCATGTGTTCGGACCCTATTTGAAGCAGCCGGAACCGCTGCTGCGTTCGACCCGTGAGTGGACCGCGCCGGGCCACGCCTCGGTCGCGCCGGGGCTGGAGGGGAGCCCGCAGCTCTTCTTCCACGCCTTCCATCCCGGCACCGGCGGCTACAACGTGTTCCGGGCCCTGCTCACCGTCCGACTGTCCTTCGGCCCCGACGGAGCCTCGCTGCTGCCGACCTGACCGGCCCTCACTGGGCCCGGCTCGGCGGCACTCCATAGGCCTGGCGGAAGGCGCGGGTGAAGGCGCTGAGCGAGCCGTAGCCGAGCCGTTCCGACAATTCGGTCGGCGACGCGGCGCCATCGCGAAGCAGGCGAGCGGCGCCGTCCAGCCGGAGCCGCCGGTGGTAGGCGAGCGGCGGCAGGCCGTGCACCTCGGCGAAGCTTCGGCTGAGGTGGAAGCGCGACAGGGCCGCCTCGCTAGCAATCTCGTCGAGGCTGAGCGGACGCTCGCGATGGTCGTGGATGAAGGCCCGGGCGCGCTCGATCCGCTGCAGGGTCTCGATCCGGGTCGAGCGCTTGAGGCTGGTCAGCCGCTCGAGCCGGCTGGCGAAGGTCGACAGATAATCCTCGGCGGCTGCGCCGACCTGCTGGACGATCTTGGACGCGAGGGTCACGCCGGTTTCCGGCCGAGCCGACAGCAGACGGGCGTAGCGCGCGAGCAGCGGCGCCAGCGGCTCGGCGGCGCAGCCTTCGATCACCCGGCCGAGCGGCTCGCGCTCCGGCGCCGGCGCCGGCGAGACGCCGAGATAGACGCACAGCCCGACCGTCTCGTCGGGCCGCGGCGTCGCCACCTCGAACTCGGATCCCGCCTCGACCAGCAGGAAGCGGCCGGGCCTCAGCGCCCGGGTGCGGCCGTCGATCTTGTAGACTTCCTCGCCGCTCAGCACGAACTTGACCGAAGGCGCCAGCGCCCTGATCGCGCTCCGCCCGCCCGGCAGGGTCGAGAGCACCACGCAGCCGCGGCGCAGCGGCAGCCGCTCGCCTTCGCCATGCTGCGCAATCCGGAAGAAGGGAGTCGAGTCGATCACAATTGTAATCGTAAGCAAAATCGGTGCCATTGAAAGACTTGGCGGATTTCCGCCATTTCCGGACAGTTGACCGCAATTGCGCATGTTCGGAACCGGGCGCGGGCGTACGCTTTCGGACGGGATGCGCATCGCCACGTTCAACGTCAACGGCATCAACGGGCGCCTCCCGATCCTGCTCGACTGGCTCGCCGCGGCGAAGCCTGACGCGGTCTGCCTCCAGGAGCTGAAGGCGCCCCAGGACAAGTTCCCGATCGGCGCGATCGAGAAGGCCGGCTACGGCGCGATCTGGCACGGCCAGCAGCGCTGGAACGGGGTCGCCATCCTCGCCCGCGGCTGCGAGCCGGTCGAGACCTGCCGCGGCCTTCCCGGCGATCCTGAGGACGTCCAGAGCCGCTACCTCGAGGCGGCGATCGGAGGCGTTCTGATCGGCGGCCTCTACGCCCCCAACGGCAATCCCCGGCCCGGCCCCAAGTTCGACTACAAGCTGGCCTGGCACGAGCGGCTGGAATCGCGCGCGGCCCAGCTCGTGTCCTTGAGCGAGCCGGTCGTCCTCGCCGGCGACTTCAACATCATCCCCACATCGACGGTGATCGACGTCTACAAGCCGGAGAATTGGGCCGACGACGCCTTGATGCAGCCCGAGCCCCAGGCGCAATATCGCCGGCTGCTCGCCCAAGGCTGGACCGACACGCTCCGCCACCTCCATCCGGACGAGCCGATCTACACCTTCTGGGACTATTGGCGGAATGCCTTCGCCCGCAACGCCGGAATCCGGATCGACCATCTGCTGCTCAACAAGCCCGCGGCGAAACGCCTCAAGTCGGCCGGCGTCGACCGCGACGTCCGCGCCCGCGAGAAATCGAGCGACCACGCCCCCACCTGGGTCGAGCTCCGCTAGAATTGGGGACAGTTTCTAAACTGTCCCCACTGTGTCCCGCTGTCCCGCTGCGTCGCCCTCGTTTACACTTTGCCCCACCCATTCGGCCGGAAATCGCGGAAATCCGCCATTGGCGCGGGTCTTGCTATTGAACCGACATGCTGAAGAAGGCGTTAAGACTTTTCGTCATCAAGACCCGGCTCGAAGCCTGGGCGATCATCTACGCCCTCGCCGTCGGAGCCGTCACCCGCGGCGAGGTCTATCTCGCCCAATATCCGGGCCTCGCCGGCTGGCTGCTCTTCGCCTGCTGCACCGGCGCCGTGTTCATGGCCGGCGCCAAGATCCTCGATTCGACCCGCGGCCCCAGCTACCGCGGCTCCAGCCTCCGTCGCCTCGTCGCGCGCGCCCGTTCCGCGTGACAAGTCATCCCGGCGAAGGCCGGGACCCGGGAACACGGAATGAGGCGGGAGGTCGGCTCCATCAGAGCTTCCCAACCGTTGGCGGAAAATCCCAACTCGCGGCGTGACAAATTCCCAACTGCGGCCTGACCCTGGCCCATTCTCCGCGGTTTTCCGCCGTTTTCTGCACTTGGCACGACCCTTGTAATCCTGCCTGCAACCGCTTCGAAAGCGGGGGAGCAAACAAGGTTCAGGGAGCCAATCCAATGTTCGACTATCAGAAGATCCGGGAAACCGCCGCCGCCGCCGTGCTGGCGATCATCCTCTCCACGACGGCGGTCACCGCCGCGGTCGGCCCGGCCCGCGCGATCGAGACCGGTCCTTCCCTCGCCGCCCCGGCCCAGGTCGCCTGATCCCATGCCGGAGACGATCCTCGTGCCCGCCGACAAGCTGATGCGGATCCCGCCCCGCCCGGGCGGCCCGCGCCGAATGGACGGCTTCCACACCCCGCGCAGGGAGCGCCCGGCCCGGGCCGCCTTCTCGCTGATGGAGCTACTGCCGATGAGCATCTTCTCCCGCACCCGCGACATCGTCGCCGCCAATTTCACCGACCTTCTCGACAAGGCGGAAGACCCCGCCAAGATGATCCGGATGATCATCCTCGAGATGGAGGAGACCCTCGTCCAGGTGCGCGCTTCCGCCGCCCGGACGATCGCCGACCAGAAGGAGATGCGCTACCAGATCGCCCGCCTCGAGAAGCTCCAGGAGAGCTGGACCGAGAAGGCCGAGCTGGCGCTTTCGAAGGGCCGCGAGGACCTCGCCCACGGCGCCCTCACCGAAAAGCAGAAAGCGGCCGACATGGCCGACCATCTCAAGGCCGAGATCGACGCGCTGGACGACGCGATGCGCGCTTCCGAGGCCGACATCTCCAGGCTCCAGGCCAAGCTTCGCGAGGCCCGCATTCGGCAGAACGCCACCCAGAGCCGGCTCGAGAGCGCCAACCAGCGCGCCCGGCTCCGCGAGATGACCTTCGGCCCCAAGGTCGACGAGGCCTTCTCGCGCTTCGAGCTGCTCGAGCGCCAGGTCGATCACGCCGAAGGCAAAGCGGAAGCCCTCGCCCTCGCCGCTCCGCGGACCCTCGACGAGGAGATATCCGAGCTTCGCAACGCCGAGAAGATCGAGTCGGAGCTCGCCGCGATGAAGGCGCGCCGCGCCGATGCAATCGAAACTCAGGGAGCCTGAAAATGGAAGCGATCTCGCCCGTCTTCGCCGCGCTGGGAGTGACCGGCTACGACGCTCTGGACGATCTCGCTTACTGGCTCGACGGCGGAGTCGAGCCGGCGGCGGACTCGGAGACGTCCGGCTGGGCGAAGAGCCTCGGCGATCTCGCCATGCGCGCCGCCTTCGGCGCCGCCGGCCGGGAGGGCTGAGCGATGGAGGCTGTCGTCCCACTGTTCGGCGTGTTCATGGTCTTCGTCGCCTTCCCCTGGATCATTCTCCACTACGTCACCCAGTGGAAGAAGTCGGCGACCCTGACGCTGGAGGACGAGCGCCTGCTCGACGAGCTTCACGATCTCGCCCGCCGCCTCGACGACCGCACCTGCACCGTCGAGCGGATCATGACGGCGGAAAACCCCAATTGGCGGAACCTCGGCTGCGACCCGGCGGCGATCGGGATCGAGGACCGCCGCAACGACAATATCGCGACAATCAGGAGGGAAAGATGAAAAAGCGTTTCTATCTGGACAAGCCCAACGGCCGGATCTTCGGAGTCTGCGCCGGAATCGCCCGGCACATGGGGTGGGACCCGACCTTCGTGCGCGTCGGAGTGGTCCTGGTCACGCTGCTCGGCGCCTTCCCCTGGACACTGATCGCCTACGGCGTGGTGGCGATGATCGCCAAGAACCGGTCGCAGGACAGCTATGGCGACGAAGCGCCGGCCCGGCTGGCGAGGACCTCGACCTACGAGGTCAACCGCTCGATGCGCGACATCGATCGCCGCATGGCCGAGGTCGAGACCTATGTCACCGCGCAGAACACCGGCCTCGCCCGCGAGATCGAGAGCCTGCGCTGAACGCCTCGAGAGACGAAGAAACGGGAGGAAGTCATGAGCGAACCGATGACGATGGTTGCGATGGCGGGCTTCGGCCTCACCGCGCTCGGCATCATGCTCTTCGCCGCGCTGAAGGGCTGGCAGGGCTGGCTCGATCTCAAGCGGCTCGAGCTTGAGAGCGCAACGGCCAGGCCGGCGAGCCACGGCGGAATGGCCGAGCGGATCGAGGTCGCCGACCTGAAGGAACGAATCCGCAAGCTGGAGAGCCTGGCGGCCTGCATCGATCTGTGACGGGAGGGGGGCGGCGTCACCCCAGCGAAGGCTGGGGTCCATGCTGAGCTGGAACCACAACCCGGATTCAGCATGGATGCCAGCCTTCGCTGGCATGACGCTAAGGCACCTTCGCGACGACTATCGCGCCGCCGTCCACCCGAGCGCCTCGGCATCCCCGAACGCCTTCGCATTGGCCTCGGCGAGCATCCGGTACCGAGCACGAAGCGCCGGCGGCACGAGCGCCGGATCCGGATAACGGTCGTGATATTCCACCTGCATCAGCCCCGCCGCAGCGCTGCCCTTCTTGACCATCGCATAGGCGTCGCGCGGGCTGGCGGCGAGGATCGCGTCGGCGACGTCCCCGGCTTCCTCGTATCGGCGCTCGGCGATCAGGAAGTCGAGCACCGACAGCGCCATCGCCGCCACCGTCTCCCGACGGCTCAGGGTGCGCATGTAGATGCCGCTCTCGACCGCCCGGTCCGTCATCGGCAGCTGCTGCCGGTACCACTCGTCCCGAGCCTTGTGGCCCCCGCTGGTCGCTTCGAGATTGTGATCCGCGCCGGCCGGATCGGTGTAGCGGACGAACAGATGCAGCGGCGCGGCCGCGAGGCGAACCTTGAGGCCGAGACGATCGGCGACGATCAGGAACAAGGTGGGCATCGAGACGCAATTGCCCTTCCGGGTGCGCACGTAGGTCGACAGCAGTCTACTATTTGCCTTTGTGCCGAGCGGGTCGGAGAGATCGTAGCTGAACGCCCGGTCGTGGTTCCACGCGCCAGCGTCGTAGATCGCCTTGCGCACGGCCGCGAGCTTGTAGGCGTCGGTCAGCTTGGGACCGGCCATTTGCCGGGCGGCGTCGACGAGGCGCGCCACCGTCGCGTGAGTGGCCGAGGTGTTGCTGGACTTATCGATCAGCCGGTCGAAGGCCGTCGCGGCATCGAGATAATCGAGGCGGCTTTCAGGCCGACTCAAGACTTCGCGAACCGTGTCCGCAGCCTCCGTCCGAGAGACGTTCAACGATTTCAGGAACTGTATTGCCAGGGCTAATGATCAACACCGGCCCCCTTTCGGCCAGTACTCGGGCTATTAGATCGGGCGTATTGACGGATCGTAATGCTTCGGTTTGAGTTCCCACTTCGCCGCCACTCGAGCAGCGGTTTCGTGGGCGCGCCTGGTTGTCGATACATAGATTGCACGTGGGCGGTACGTACCGAAGCTATAGACAAGGCGCTCGGCGTAGAAACGCCCTACGGGAGTGAGGCCTGGATCGGCGCCTGTCTCTTCCTGAAGGTGGCGCATGACATAGAAATCAGCTTTTGCTGGTTCGCGGTCCGCCACGCAGGCAGCGAGTGTTAATGGGCCTAAAAGGCCGAGACATTGGGCGATTATGCGGCGTGCGAGCGCCTTTCCCCTGTCGGTTGTCATGGGGATACCCTCAACCTCTCCGTCCTTCTCGGCGTCCCCCACAAATGCCAGATGTCGCCGAAATCCGTCTCGGCGAGCGGCGCCGGCCTTTCGCCGCCGAGCCTCGCGACGATCTCCGGAACGGTGTTGCTGTGCCCCACCACCAGCACCGGCCCGCGCTCGGCCAGCACCCTCGCGACGAGGCCGTCGGTGTCGCCCGGATCGTAGCTGCGCACCTTCAGCCTCAGCTTCCTCGCCAGCGGCGCCGCCGTCTCGCGGGCTCGGCGGGTGGTGCTGACGTAGGCGACGCGCGGCCGCTCCGCCGCGAAGAAGCCGATCAGCCTGCGCGCATTGGCATGACCCTCGGCGCTCAGCGTCGGATCCTGCCCCTCGGCCTTCTGGAGGTGCCGCATCACGTAGAAGCTCGGCCCCTTCTTCGGCGGCGGCGTCGTCGTACAGGCGGCCAGCGCCAGAAGCATCAGCGCGGCGAGGGGACGGAACAAGGCCATGGTGTCGCTCCTTTTGCCTCCGCATGCCGCGCCAAGCGCCGCTTCACAAGGCCCGCGCCACAAGCTACGGGCTCGGCCAGCCGCAACGAACAGGGATGAGGATGACGAAGCAAGCCGAGCGCCCCAACCGTCCGGCGCTCTCACTCCACGTCCCGGAGCCGCCGGCGCGGCCGGGGGACGAGGTCGATTTCAGCCATGTCGAGATCCCCGCCGCCGGCAGCGTCCGCCGCCCCGACACCAATGCCGCCGCCGCCGACACCCACGAGCTGGTCTATTCGCTGGTCCGGGTGCTCGACGAGGAGGGAAGGGCGATCGGCCCCTGGGACCCGAAGCTCGACCCCGACACGCTGCGCCGGATCCTTCGCGACATGATGCTGGTGCGGGTCTACGACGACCGCATGTACCGGGCCCAGCGCCAGGGCAAGACCAGCTTCTACATGAAGTGCACCGGCGAGGAGGCGATCGCGGTGGCCGGCGCCCACGCCCTCGACCGCGACGACATGTGCTTCCCCACCTACCGCCAGCAGGGCCTGCTCGTCGCCCGCGACTATCCGCTCGTCCAGATGATGTGCCAGGTCTATTCGAACCGCGGCGACCCGCTGAAGGGCCGCCAGCTGCCGATCATGTACGCGTCCAATTCGCACGGTTTCTTCACCATCTCGGGAAACCTCGCGACCCAGTTCCCGCAGGCGGTCGGCTGGGCGATGGGATCGGCGATCAAGGGCGACAGCCGCATCGCCGCCGGCTGGATCGGCGACGGCGCCACCGCGGAGGGCGACTTCCACAACGCGGTCACCTTCGCCGGCGTCTACCGCGCGCCGGTCATCCTCAACATCGTCAACAATCAATGGGCGATCTCGACCTTCTCCGGCATTGCCGGCGGCCAGCTCACCACCTTCGCCGCCCGCGCGGTGGGCTACGGCATTCCGGGCCTGCGGGTCGACGGCAACGACCCGCTCGCGGTCTACGCCGCCACAAGCTGGGCCGCCGACCGCGCCCGATCCAACCTCGGCCCGACCCTGATCGAGCTTTTCACCTACCGCGTCGAAGGCCATTCCACTTCCGACGATCCGACTGCCTACCGCCCCAAGGGCGCCGGCGAGCAATGGCCGCTCGGCGACCCGCTCGAGCGCCTCAAGCAGCATGTCATCGGCCTCGGCGAATGGGACGAGGAGCGCCACCAGGCCCTGCTCGACAGCCTCGGCGAGGAGGTCCGCGCCGCCCAGAAGGAGGCCGAGAAGCACGGCACACTCCAGTCCGACCCCTATTACGACGTCAACTCGATGTTCGAGGACGTGTTCGGCGAGCTCCCCTGGCACCTCAAGGAGCAGCGCGACCAGGCGCTGGCCGAGGCGGAGGCGCGCGGCAAATGACCGTCATGAACATGATCCAGGCGCTCAACAGCGCCCACCGCGTGATGATGGAGCGCGACTCCGACACCGTCGTGCTCGGCGAGGATATCGGCTATTTCGGCGGCGTCTTCCGCGTCACCGAAGGGCTCCAGAAGGCATTCGGCAGCTCGCGCGTGTTCGACACGCCGATCGCCGAGGGCGGCATCGTCGCGACCGCAGTCGGCATGGCCGCCTATGGCCTGCGCCCGATCGCCGAGATCCAGTTCGCCGACTATATCTACCCCGGCTACGACCAGATCGTCTCCGAAGTCGCGAAGATGCGCTACCGCACCGCCGGCGAATGGCCGATGCCTTTGGTCATCCGCTCGCCTTATGGCGGCGGCATCTTCGGCGGCCAGACCCACAGCCAGAGCCCCGAGGCCTTGTTCGCCCACGTCGCCGGCCTCAAGGTCGTGATCCCGTCCAACCCCTATGACGCCAAGGGCCTGCTCATCGCCGCCATCGAGGATGACGATCCGGTCATCTTCTTCGAGCCCAAGCGCATCTATAACGGCCCGTTCGACGGCTTTTACGAGCGCCCCGTCACGCCCTGGGCCAAGCACCCCGCCGCCGAAGTGCCCGACGGCCATTACACCGTCCCGATCGGCAAGGCCGCGGTCGCGCGCGCGGGCGAGGCGGTCACCATCCTCGCCTACGGCACCATGGTCCACGTCGCCATCGCCACCGCCGAGGCCGAGGGCATCGACGCCGAAGTGATCGACCTGCGCACCATCGTGCCCGTCGACATCGAGACGATCGAGGCCTCAGTGAAGAAGACCGGCCGCTGCGTCATCCTTCACGAGGCGACCCGCACCGCCGGCTTCGGCGCCGAGCTTTCGGCGCTGGTCACCGAACGCTGCTTCTACCATCTCGAAGCGCCGGTCGCCCGCGTCACCGGCTTCGACACGCCCTATCCGCACTCGATGGAATGGACCTATTTCCCCGGCCCGGCGCGGCTCGGCCCGGTGCTCAAGAAGACTTTGGAGGACTGACGTGGCGCGCTACGAATTCAAGCTGCCCGACATCGGCGAAGGCATCGCCGAGGCCGAGATCGTGGCCTGGCACATCAAAATCGGCGACATGGTGCGCGAGGACCAGCAGCTCGCCGACATGATGACCGACAAGGCGACCGTCGAGATGGAATCCCCCGTCGCCGGCAAGGTGATCGCGCTGGCCGGCGAAGTCGGCGACCAGATTCCGATCGGCTCCGTCCTCGTCGTGTTCGAAACCGAAGGCGCCGCCGCCCCCGCCCAAGTAGACGGGCCTCCCGCCGACCAGGAAGGCGACCACACCACCGGCGAAGGCGACCGCGCCGACACCCAGCCGCTCGGCGACGGCATGGTCGCGCCCACCGAAGGGCAGGAGCAGGTGGTGCCCACCACCGCACAGCAACAACAACCGATCATGTCGAGCGAAGTCGAGACACCCTCCCGAGCGAAGCCGAGGGAAGATGGGGGTGAAGGTCTCGGCTCCGCTCGACCGGATGTCTCGACTTCGCTCGACACGAACGGGGGTGGCGAGAGGCGCCACGTGCTCGCCTCCCCCGCGGTCCGCCAGCGCGCCCGCGATCTCGGCATCGATCTCGGCCAGGTGAAGACCGCCGGCGACCGCATCCGCCACTCCGACCTCGACGCCTATCTGCTCTACAATGGCGGCGCCGTCGCCCGCCCGGGCGCGGCCCGGCGCCAGGACGAGACCGTGAAGGTGGTCGGCCTCCGCCGCAAGATCGCCGAGAACATGCAGGAGGCCAAGCGCCGCATCCCGCATTTCACTTTGGTCGAGGAATATGACGTCACCGCGCTCGAGCAGACCCGCGCGATGATGAACGCCGACCGTGGGCAGAACCCCAAGCTCACCATGCTCCCCTTCCTGATCACCGCGATGGCCCGCACGCTGGCCGATTACCCCCAGATCAACGCCCGCTATGACGACGACGCGCAGATCATCACCCGCTCGGGCGCGGTCCATATGGGCATGGCGACCCAGACCCCGAACGGCCTGATGGTCCCCGTCATCCGCAATGCCGAGGCGAGGAGCGTGTGGCAGCTCGCCGCCGAGATCCTCCGCCTCGCCGAAGCGGCCCGCACCGGCAAGGCGACGCGCGACGAGCTCAGCGGCTCGACCATCACCCTCTCCAGCCTCGGCCCGATGGGCGGCATCACCTCGACCCCGGTCATCAACCGCCCCGAAGTCGCCATCGTCGCGGTCAACAAGGTCGAGGAGAGGCCGGTGGTCGTCGACGGCGACCTCGAGATCCGCAAGCGCATGAACCTGTCGCTCTCCTGCGATCACCGCGTCGTCGACGGCTGGGACGCCGCCAATTTCATGCAGGATCTGAAGAAGCTGATCGAAAACCCGCTGAAGCTGCTGGCCTGATCGCGAAGGCCGGTCAGCCCCAGTCAATCCGCCGCAGTGAAGAGATCTGTTCCCCGGCGAAAGCCGGGGTCCAGCCTTCCTTCCCTGAGTAAACCGCTTCGTGTCCAATCCCCTCGCCTCGGCGGCCATCGCCATCCTCCTCGCCGGCGCCCCGGCCGCGGCTCAGGTGTCGCCCGATCCGCCGCGGCTCCAGACCCAGGTCGAGGCCTACGCCCAGGACGCCGCCGAATATGCCCGCCGCCACGCCGTCCCGCTCGACGAAGCCTTCCGCCGCCTCCGCGCCCAGGAGGAAAGCGTCGCCGCCACCGACGCCATCGCCCAGGCCTATGCCGCCCGCCTCGCCGGCATCGCCATCGAGCACCAGCCCGCTTACCGCATCGTCGTGCTGCTCACCGGCTCCGAGCCAGTCCCCGACCAGGCCGTCCAGGCCGGCGGCATCACCGTGCCGATCGTCTTCCGCACCGGCGCCGCCGCCACCCGCACCGAACTGGTCGCCGCCATCACCACCCATCAGCCGGCGATCCGCGCCGCGCTGATCCACCCGCCCGGCATGGGCGTCGATCCGCGCACCGGCGAGCTCGTCCTGATGGTCAAGGCCGCCGACGCCGAGGCCGAGGGCGTCGCCGCGCTCGACGCCCGTTTCGAAGCGCTGACCGGCGTCCCCGTCCGCATCCGCATCGTGGACCTCGCCGGCGCCGATTTCGGCATCGAGGGCGGCGCCCGCGTCGAGGGCGTCGATCCCGCCAACGGCCGCCGCTACGTCTGCACCACCGGCTTCGTAGTCACCGACGGCGCCCGCACCGGCATCGCCACCGCCGCCCATTGCCCGGACGAACTCACCTATCGCGACCCCGACGGCGGCGAGATCCCGCTCGACTTCGTCGGCCAATGGGGTTGGCGCTACCAGGACGTGCAGATCAACGTCAGCCCGCGCGCCCAGCGCCCGCTCTTCCACGCCGACACCGCCGCGCGCGGGGCGCGGACCCTCACCAGCTGGCGCAACCGCCACAGCACCCGCGCCGGCGACGCCGTCTGCCACCGCGGCGAGCGCACCGGCTATAGCTGCGCCGAGGTCGAGCTCATAGATTACGCCCCACCCGGCGATTTGTGCGGCGGCCCGTGCGAGCCTTCATGGGTCACCGTCACCGGCCCCAATTGCCGCAACGGCGACAGCGGCGGCCCGGTCTTCAGCGGCACCATCGCCTTCGGCATCGCCAAGGGCGGCAGCTACGGCGCCGGCGGCGCGTGCAATTTCTATTATTACATGTCGACGGATTACCTGCCGCCGGGGTGGAGGTTGCTGACGGCAGGGGCGCGCTGATCCCGGCCCGCGTCAGCCCGCGCGCGGTGGGGGAAGGGGTCCCCGTCACCAAGCGAAAGCTGGCGAGCCGTCATCCCAGCGAAAGCTGGGATCCGCCTCCCTCCTTCTCCCCCCTTAATTCGCCGGAAACACCTGCCGCGCTCCCTCGCTCTTGTGGATTACCCCGCGGCGCATCACGAAGTCGACCTGCTGGAGCCGGGCCACGTCCGCCATCGGGTCGCCGGTCACGGTGATGATGTCGGCGTCCATGCCCGGCGCGATGCGGCCGATGCGGTCGGCGCGGCCAAGCAACGCCGCGGCGTCCACCGTCGCCGCCCGAACCGTCGCCGCCGGCGCCATGCCGAGTTCCCGCATCCAGCCGAATTCGAGCGCGTTGGTGCCGTGCGGCCCGACTCCGGAATCGGTCCCGAACGCCACCTTCACCCCGGCCGCCACCGCGCGCCGGTGGCTCTCCTTCACCACCTTGGCCACTTCCTCGGCCTTGGCCGCGCTCGCCGCCGGCCGCTCGCCGGCGCGGCCCTGCCGGATGACGCTTTCGAACGCGTGGATGGTCGGCACCAGGTAAGCGCCGCGCTGCTTGAACAACCGCGCCGTCTCGTCGTCGATGAAGCTGCCATGCTCGATCGAATCGACGCCGGCCCGGAGCGCCAGGTCGATGCCGGACTTGCCGTGCGCGTGCGCGGTCGCCTTGCGGCCGAAGCTGTGCGCGGTGTCGACGATCGCCTTCATCTCCTCCAGCGTCATCTGCGCCTCGAGCCCGCCCGCGATGTTGCTGCCGACGCCGCCGGACGCCGCGAATTTGATCACTTCGGCGCCCATGAAGATCTGGTCGCGGGTGGCGCGGCGGCAATCGTCGGCGCCGTTGCAGAGCGCGCTCGAATCGGCGCGCTCGGCGGCGGCATAATCGCGGCGCAGGCCATTGGCGTCGCCATGGCCGGCGGTGACCGAGATCATCTCGCCGGCATTGACGACGGTCGGGCCGGGCATGTCGCCGCGCGCGAACGCGTCGCGCAGCGCGCGGACCCCGCGCGGCTCGCCGCCGAGGTCGCGGACGGTGGTGAAGCCGGCCTCCAGCGTCTGGCGCGCATGCACCGCCGCCTGGGCGAAGCGGTCCTCGAGGTCGAGCGTCGGCCCCTGCAGCCGCGCCTGGAGCGGATAGCCGGACGAATAGAAATGGACGTGCATGTCGATGAGGCCGGGAAGCACGGTCCGGCTGCTCAGGTCGACCAGCTCGGCGCCGCCTTCGGGCGGCACGTGGCCGTCGCGAATCTCGACGATCTTGTCGCCGCGCACGACGATGGTGCTGGCGCCGCGCGCGCGCCCGCCGGGCTCGGCGAGCAGGGCGCCGGCATGGATGTAGCGCGTCTTGACCGGTGCCGTCCGCGTCACGGGGGCGGTGCTCTGCGCCGATGCCGCCGCGGCGCCGCCCAGCAACGCCAAGGCGGCGAAACTCGTGAATAATTTCAGGCTCATATCTTCCCCTTCTTTGGCCGCCGTGGATCGCTTGCGGCGCGGCCATTGTCCAGCCCCGCAATCGCCGGCACGAGCGGCGACAAAGCATTTTCCTACACGTCGCCACGGCGTTACGCTCCCGCGTCATGGGTGCGCTACAGCTTCCGCTTCGCGTCAACGCCCCGCAAGTCCGGCAACAGGCTCCCGCTCGGCTCGCGACGAGAAGTTACAGAAGTGACGCGACGCGGCTAGCGAACGCCTCCAGTTTGTCACTTCCGGAGCGGTTCCCGTCGCTCTCCGAGCGCGCTATGGCCCCGCCATGCTGAAGAAGACCGATGCCCCCGACCTCGACGCGCTCCGCCTGATCGACGACCGCCTGCGCTGGCTCAGCGCCTGGACGATCCACCACGCCAACCATCTGCGCGAGAGCCCGGACGGACTGAAGGTCGGCGGCCACCAGGCCAGCTGCGCCTCGATGACCGCGATCATGGCGGCGCTCTATTTCCACGCGCTCGGCCCCAACGACAAGGTGGCGGTGAAGCCCCATGCCGGCCCGATCCTCCACGCCATCCACTATCTGCTCGGCACCCAGAGCCGCGAGCAGCTCGAGAATTTCCGCGGCTTCGGCGGGATGCAATCCTATCCGAGCCGCACCAAGGACAAAATCCCGGTCGATTTCTCGACCGGCTCGGTCGGGCTCGGCGTCGCGGTCACCGCCTTTGCCAGCCTGGTCCAGGACTATCTCGTCGCCCACGGCCTAATGGCGCCAGACGAGGCGGGCCGGATGGTCGCCCTGATGGGCGATGCCGAGCTCGACGAAGGCAATATCTACGAATGCCTGATCGAGGCCTATAAGCACGACATCCGCAATTGCTGGTGGATCGTCGACTATAACCGCCAGTCGCTCGACGCGACCACCGCCGAGCGCATGTTCAGCCGCTTCGACGAGATATTCGCAAGCTGCGGCTGGCGCGTCGTTACACTCAAATACGGCAAGGCGATGCTGGCCGCGTTCGCCGAGCCGGGCGGGGCCGAGCTCAAGGCCTGGATCGACGGCGTCGGCAACGCCGATTACGCCGCGCTCACCTATCTCGGCGGCGGCGCCTGGCGCGAGCGGCTGTTGAAGGACGCGCCGGCGGTGAAGCCGTTGCTCGACGCCCGCGACGACGATGCGCTCGCCGCCTTGATGACCAACCTCGCCGGCCACGACATGGCGAGCCTCATCGAAGCCTTCGACGCCGCGCAGGACGACGTGCCGACCCTGTTCATCGCCTACACCGTGAAAGGGCAGGGGCTGCCCTTCGCCGGCCACAAGGACAATCATGCCGGCCTGATGAACCCCGGCCAGCTGGCGGCGCTGCGCGACAAGATGGGCATCGCCGAGGGGCAGGAATGGGAGCCTTATGCCGGGCTCGGCGGCAATGCCGCCGAAGCCGCGCGCGCGGCGGTCGAGGGCAGCCGCATCGTGCGCGAGAAGCGGCGGCGGCCGTGGGACGTCGCCGAGGTGCCGGCCATCGCCGCTCCGGCCGGCGAGGAGCAGTCGACCCAGGCCGCGTTCGGCCGCATCCTGCTCGATATCTCACGGGCCGGCGGCGCGCTCGCGGACCGGATCGTCACGACGTCGCCCGACGTCACCGTCTCGACCAACCTCGGCGCCTGGGTCAACCAGCGCGGCCTGTTCCGGCGCCAGGCGCTGGCCGACGTGTTCGCGGCGGCCAAAATCCCGTCGGCGCAGAAATGGGGCGCCACCGATGCCGGCCAGCATGTCGAGCTCGGCATCGCCGAGAACAATCTGTTCCTGGTGCTCGCCGCCTTCGGCCTCGCCGGCGACCTGTTCGGCGAGCGGCTGTTCCCGATCGGCACCGTCTACGATCCGTTCATCGCCCGCGGCCTCGATGCCTTGAACTACGCCTGCTACCAGGACGCCCGCTTCATGCTGGTCGCCACCCCCTCGGGCGTGACGCTGGGGCCGGAGGGTGGTGCCCACCAGTCGATCAACCCGCCTTTGATCGCGCTCGGCCAGCCGGGCCTGCGCCACTATGAGCCGGCCTATGTCGACGAGCTGGCGCTGCTGATGGAGGAAGGCTTCCGCCTCATGCAGGCCGAGCATGGCGAGAGCGTCTATTTCCGCCTCACCACCCGCACCCTCCACCAAATCGAGCGTCCCGATGACGACTGGAAGTCCGGCGCCATCGCCGGCGGCTACTGGCTGCGCGCGCCCACTGAAGGCGCCGAAGCCGCGATCGTCTATTCCGGCGCCCTCGCCCCCGAAGCCCTCGCCGCCTGGGAAGCGCTCAAGGATGACGTCCCCGGCCTCGGCCTCCTCGCCGTCACCTCGCCCGACCTCCTCCACCGAGGCTGGAGCGCCCGCCAAGCGGCGCGGTGGGCAAATCCTCCCCGGAACGGGGAGGGGGACCAGGCGAAGCCTGGTGGAGGGGCGGCCTCGCACGTCGAGACCCTCCTCACCCCCCTCTCCCCCACCGCCGGCCTCGTCACCCTGCTCGACGGCGCCCCGGCCTCCCTCTCCTGGCTCGGCGGGGTCCGCGGCCACCGCGTCAGCCCGCTCGGCCTCGACCGCTTCGGGCAGACCGGCGCCTTGCCCGATCTCTACCGCGAATATCGCCTCGATGCCGACGCCGTGGTCGAGGCGGCGGCCGAGCTGTTCCTCGGCTGATGCGGAACATTTCGCCCCCGTCTTGCGCTCTTGGCTCGAGCAATATTGCATTGATGGAGACAGAATTATGATCGGCAAGATGATCGGCGCCGCGATCGGCAAGCGCGTCGCGGGCCGCTACGGCAGCGGCGCCCGCGGCATGATCATCGGCGCGCTCGCCCCCGCCATCGCCCGCCGCGCCTTCGGCCCGCTCGGCCTCGCCATCGGCGGCGGCTATCTCGCCAAGAAATATTATGACGGGCGCAAGGCCCGCCGCGCCGCGCCGCCCTATCGCGGCAGCCTCTGAGCTCGGAAGGGCGGCGGGCTAGGCCCCGCCGTCCTTGATCTTCAACAGCCACATCGCCGCGATCAAGGCGGCGGTCGCCAGGCTCGCCCAGATCGTGATGATGCGCACGTTGCCGACATGCACGCTCTCCACCTTGTGGGCGTGGAGGCGGCCGAGCACGTGGCACGCCCTGCGCTCGGCCGCGAAGAAGATGAAGATCGCCAGCAGCAGGAACGCGGTCGCGATCGCCTTCGGCACCCATTCCGGGTGCAGCATCTGGAACAAAGCCTGAAATCCCAAGCCGATGCCGACCGCAGCGAAGCCGGTCCTCAGCCAGCCGGCGAAGGTCCGCTCGTTGGCCAGCACCGTGCGGTCCTCGGCGAGGTCGGTCCGGTCTTCGGCCAGCTTCTCCTTCTCGTCCGCCACGGGTCAGCCTTCCTCCGGCTCGTCAAAGGATTCTTCCTCGACCGGCGCCGGCGGCGGCGGGGCGATGGTCGGGATGTCGTCGCGCCGCGGCGGCCCCTCGTCCTCGGCCGGTGCGGGCGGCGGCGGCTCCGGCGCGATCGTGACCTGCTCGCGGTCGAAGTCCACGCCGACCTCGTAGCCGGTGCCTTCGATCGGCACGCTCAAAGTCGGCCCGCCGTCGAACCCGCCGCCTTCGACCGGTCCCGTTTCGACCGGAACGGGCGCGGACCGGCGCGGCACGGCGATCGGAGCGGCGACCCGCCCCGGCTGCTGCCGGACGGCGGCCGCCATGAAATCGCGCCAGATCCGCGCCGGCATGCCGCCGCCCTGGACGCCCTTCAGCGGGCTGTTGTCGTCATTGCCGATCCAGACGCCGGTGACGAGGTCGCCGGCAAAGCCGATGAACACGGCGTCGCGATTGTCCTGGCTGGTGCCGGTCTTGCCGAAGCTCTGGACCGGCAGCGCGGCCGCCCGCCCGGTGCCCTCATGGACCACCGACCACAAGAGCTCGCGCAGCATCGGCAGCGTCGATCGCTCGCTGAAGCGGCGCATCCGCGACCGGATCGATTCCAGCCAGCCTTCCTCCACCTCCGGCAGCGCACGCGGGTCGACCGGATAGGTGCCGCTGGCGACGGCGGCATAAGCCGCGACCATCTCGATCAGCCGCACGCCCGAAGTGCCGAGCGCGAGGCTCGGCTGGTTATTGAGCTCGCTCGATATGCCGAGGTCGCGCGCCGCCTCGATCACCTTGTCGCGCCCGACCGCTTCCGAAAGCCGCACCGCCGCGACGTTGCTCGACACCGCAAAGGCCTCGCGCAAAGTGATCGTGCCGCGATAGCGGCTCTCATGGTTCTTGGGCGACCAGTCGCCGACCGTCACCGGCGCATCTTCCACCAGAGTGCTGGGCGTCATGCCCGACCGCAAGGCCGCGAGATAGACGAACAGCTTGAAGGCGGAGCCCGGCTGCCGCTTGGCCTGGGTGGCGCGGTTGAACGGGCTCGATTTGTAGCTCTTGCCGCCGATCATCGCGACCACCCGCCCGTCCGGCCGCATCGCCACCAGCGCGACCTGCGCCCCGCCCAGCCCGGCGCGGTTCACCGCCTGGACCGCGAGCCGCTGCAGATCGTCGTCGAGCGTAGTCTGGATGGTCTGCTCGCCATAGCCGTTCTCGGCGGCGGCGCGGGCTTCGGGAAAGGCCCAGTCGGCGAAATAGGTGCCGGTGGGAAGGTCCTTCGCCGGCCCGAGCTTGAGCTTGACCGGCTTCAGCGCCTTGGCTTCGGCCTCGCCCAGCACGCCGGCGGCGACCATCGCCTGGGCGACGACCTTGGCCCGCTCTCGCGCCCCCTGGAGGTTGCTGGTCGGCGCCAGCCGCGACGGCGCCTTGACCAGCCCCGCCAGCATCGCCGCCTGCTCGAGCGTGAGCTGCTCCGGCGGCCGGCTGAAATAATGGTGGGCGGCGGCGCGCAGCCCATAGACGTTGTCGCCGAAATAGGCGCTCGACAGATAGCGGCCGAGAATGTCGTCCTTGTCGAGCCAGGCTTCGAGCCAGAAAGCCAGGATCAGCTCGCGGAACTTGCGCGCGGCGGTGCGGTCGGAGCTCAAAAAGGCGAGCTTGGCGAGCTGCTGGGTGATCGTGCTGCCGCCCTCGCGCACCTCGCCGGCGGCGGCGTTGCGGGCCGCGGCGCGGAGGATCCCCCACGGGTCGACCCCGGCATGGTCGTAGAATCGCCGGTCCTCGATCGCCAGGAAGGCGTTCGGCACATGCTCCGGCAGGGTGGCGAGGCTCACCGGCTCGTCGGTGATCGCGCCGCGCCGCGCGATCGGGCGGCCATCGGCGGAGAGCAGGGTAAGCCCCGGCGCCGCGATCGGCTGCAGCGATTTGGAAAGCGGCGCCGTCACCGCCAGATAGCCGACCAGCAGCATGAACAAGGCCAGCAGCAGCGCCGCGACCCGCCACGGCGTGCGCGGCCGCGGCGCCGCCGGCGCCTGGACCTCCACCGGCGTCGGGATCGGCCCGTCGATGGCGTCGACGTGCCGCACGACCGAAGCGTCGTCGGCAAGCATCAGCGAAAATCCGTGAAGGGGAGGCGGCTCGCGACCGGACGCATGACAGACCCTTAGGTTATCCCTGCCGAACGGAGGGTGACTCGTTTGGTTTCACGAACAGCCGGTCCGGCCCGATTTTGTCCTGCCCCACCCCGCGCGCCGACAGTCCCTCGGGCCATTCGCCGCCGACGATCAGGGCCTCCGCAATCTCGGCCATGGCCGGCGCGGTCTGGAGGCCGTAGCCGCCTTGCCCCGCGAGCCAGAAGAAGCCCGGAGCGTCGGGCGCGAAGCCGGCGGTCGGCACCCGGTCGGCGACGAACGAGCGCAGGCCCGCCCAGCTGTGCGCGATCCGCTTCACCTCGAGATTGGTATATTGCTCGACCTTCGCCGCCGCCAGCGCGATGTCATATTCCTCCGGCCAGGCGTCGCAGGGGTCGCTCGCTATCTCGTCGACCGGCGAGGCGATCAGTCGCCCGGCCTCCGGCAGCATGTAGAAATCGTCGACCGCGGTCTTGAGGAACGGCCAGCCCGCCACGTCGACGCCTTCGGGCGCGTCGACGACGATGATGGTGCGCCGCTTCGGCTCGAGGCCAAGCGGCTCCACGCCGGCCATTTGCGCCATCCGGTCGGCCCAGGCGCCGGCGGCATTGACCAGCACCGGCGCTTCCCAGCTTTGGCCGGTTTCGCTGCGGACGCGCCAGTCGGCTCCGTAGCGCTCGACCCCGGCGATGCGCTCGCCGAGATGGATCGCGCCGCCCCGCGCCCGCACCGCGCGCGCGAAGGATTGGAGCAGCGCGTCGGCGTCCAGCTTCAGGCCGTTGGGGTCCAAGATGCCTTTGAGCGCGCCCCCGGCGCCGGTCCTGAGCGGCGGGCAGATTTCCCGCAGCCGCGACTCGCCGACCCATTCGAGCGCGGCGGTGAACCGCGCCATCTCGGCATGGAGCGCATGAAGCTCGTCCAGCATCTCCTCGGTGGCGACGAACAGGGCCGGGGCGGAGCGGGCGAGGGGGGCGGAAAAGCCCTCCGGCGGAGAGAGGAAGAAGTCGCGGCTATGGTCGGTGAGCGCCCGCACGACGCGGTTGCCGATGCCGAAATGGGAGAAGGTGACGCTCCGCCCCGACGAATGATGGCCGAACGCTTCCTCGGCCTCGATCACCGCTACCCGGCCGTGCCGCGCCAGCAGCGCCGCCGCCGAAAGTCCGGCAATACCGCCGCCGATCAGGATGAAGTCGGCCGTCGCCATGCTGTTCGCCCGTCCATTTGCCTTGGAAGGCCGATAGGGGCAGCCGCCGCGCGCGTCGATATGCAAACAAAAACGCCCCGGCCGAAGCCGGGGCGCGTGTTGAGTTTGGTGCTTGCCGTTTAGACCACGAAGTCGGTCGCGGCGAGTTGGTGGCGGTCTTCCATGACCAGCACCAGGTCGGCGATCTTGTCGCCGTTGGTGTCGGCCGAGATGATCGCGTCGCCGTTGCTGACGAAGAAGCGCAGTTCGCCGGCACTGCCCGAGAACGCGCCGTTGCCGATGAAGGTGAAGGCGTCGTTGGCGGCCGTGCCTTCGATCGCGTCGATCTGGGCGAGGCTGATCTTGTCGCCATTGTCGCGGCTGAAGTCGAGGATATGATCGGCTCCGGTGCGGGTGCTGGCGGTGTCGAGCTCGCCGAACACGAACAGGTCGGCACCGCTGCCGCCGAGCAGTTGGTCGAGCCCGGCGCCGCCGATCACCACGTCGTTGCCGAGATTGCCGTTCACCTCGTCGTCGCCATCGCCGCCGGCGACGCGGTCGTTGCCGTCGCCGCCGCGGGCGATGTCGTTGCCGTCGTCGGCCGCCAGCCGGTCGTTACCGGTCTGTCCGCTGAGCAAATCGGCGCCATCGTCGCCCGAGAGGTTGTCGTTCTGCGAGCCGCCGAGCAGCTTGTCGTTGCCGTCCCCGCCATGGAGCGCGTCCTGCCCGCCAAGCCCGCGGATGGTGTCGTTGCCGGCGTTGGAGATGAGCAAATTGGCGGCCTCGTTGCCGTTGATGAGGTCGTTGCCGGAGCCGGTCCTGGCATCTTCGAGGGTGACGCCGTTGGCGATCGTGAAGCCGCCATAGATGCCGTAGGCGTAGGAGACGTAGCCGCCGCCGCCGAGCTCATATTGCAAGGTGGCGTCGCGAAGGTCGATCTTGGAATCCCGGGCGCCGTCATAGGCGACGAGGTCGTGGCCGCCGGCATCCCAGATTGCTTCGTAGTAAGTCCCCGCGGCGTTGACGTCCTTCAGGCGGTAGATGTCGTCGCCCGTGGCGGTGTCCTCGTTGACGCCATATTTGTCCTGGATGACAGCGATGTCGAACGCCATCGGCCCTTCCAGATAGCCATAGCCGTCGTCCGGCGAGTTGCCGTAGGGCGAGGTCGCCCAGCCGTCCTGATAGGACATCATGGTGAAGACGCCCTGGTTCAAATTATAATCGCCGTTCGTATAGTCGAAGGCGTCGCCGGTGGATTCGACGCCGCGCATGATGCTGGAGCGGCCGCCGTCATCATGGGGATGGGCGAGCCCGTGGCCGTGGCCGAGCTCGTGGACCAGCGTGATGAAGGAGAAGCCGCCGCGCTGCAATTGCTCCTCGGTCCAGCCGGGGCCGTTGCGGTTGAACTCGGCCTGGCCTTCATTGTGGGTGTCGGGCGGGCTCATCCGTCCCAAGACGCCGGCCTGGGGCGTGCCGTTATAGGTGATGAGGTTGAAGTCCGCTTCCTCGCGGTTGAACACCTCGACATAGACGACGTCCGCAACTTCCGAAAATTCCTCGAAAGCATCCTCGAACGCATTCTTCTCCCATTCCTCCATGCCGGAGGCGACGATCGTGTCGGTAAGCCCCGGATCGGTCGGATCCTCGGTCACATAGACATCGCCCTGCTCGGCGAAATAGTAAGTGATGACGTTCTTGCCCTCGACCTGATAGGGGCTTTCGGGCGTGCCGTTGGCCTCGTTGCCGGTCGGCCGCGGCCCTTCCTCACCGTCCGGATTGCGCACCGTGCCGTCGACCTGGGTGCCCCAGTCGATGGAGTGGAGCGGACTGCTCTGCTCGTAATAAGGCACGTAGCTGGAGGTGCGCGCGAACAGCTCGTAATCGCCGACGCCGTCGCCGTTGGTGCCGTCCTCGGGCGCCTGGTCGAACGCGCGGGCGTTGACATAATAGGTCCCGGCCGTTTCGACGCTGACGGTGAGCATGGCGTCGAGGCCGTAAAGCTCGCCGCTCGGCGTCTGGCCGCCGGCGTCCGCCGCCGCGATCAGATTGCCCTGCGCATCGTACAGCTCGATATAGGCGTCGCCGAGCGGGGTGTGGGTCATGCCCTCGGTGGTGCCATATTGGCCAATTTCATAGGTCTGACCGGCCTGAAGCTCGATCTTGAAGAAGTCCTGGTCGCCCGGGGCGTCGATGGTCGAGATGATCGAAGGACCGCCGACCACCAGCTCCGGATTGTTGTTGGTGATCTCGTCCGGCACCGTGTCGGTCGGCCCCGTGGCGAGCGGCTCGTCACCGGCGGCGGCGGCGGGGGCGTCCACAGCAAGCGAGTCGCCGCTCGACAGCGCCGCATATTGCGCGGGGTCGATCCCCATCACGTCGGCCCAATAGTTGATAGCCAGCGCGCTCTTCATCGACGGATTGCAGGTCCAGCACATCTTAGACTCTCCTCAGCATCTGAAATGGGTGATTATCAGCAGCGACAGGCGGCTTGCCGGGACATGACTCCGCGACCCGCCCTCGGCGAAGCCGGGCGAGTGCATGTCCATGATGCGGCGCAAGACCGGCTCAAAGGGGGTGCCCTTGACCAGTCCGAGACTCCGGCAAGCTGCGATAGAGGGGGAAAAGCGAGGCCGGTCGATGCGGTCCGGTTCGTGCGCGACCGTCCAGCACAGGCAGCGCGAATACGCTTCCTGCCTGGCCTCGTATCGAGCCGACGGCCGCTCTATCCAATCCCTTGAGCCTCCCTGTGGTCGGCCGGAATCCCGGCCGATTGGAGGGTTGAACCTTCGGAAGACGCTACGGTTCCGGTAAGGTTACCGCCTAAGTAACTCTAAACGGCTCGACTCATCGTTAAAGGTTACCGGCTCATCCTGAATCGCGCGGCCGAGAAACGGCCGGGAAGCAACGGTCGGCAGGCGGCACACTTAAGGCGCGACGCCCTGCTCCAGAGGGGAAAAGCTGGCGCACCCGACAGGATTCGAACCTGTGGCCTCTGCCTTCGGAGCGCCCAGAAACGGTACTTCTGGGGACCCCCTGATACCGCCGAACCCTCAGAAAAACTTGCTTTTTTGAGTCTGAGCGTCCAAGTTGTTCCCACTGCGTTTTCCGTATTTTTTCCGTACAAAACACCAGAGGAGAATGGGTTCGTGGCTCTCGACCTCAGCAGAGTCAAAGAACGAGAATCGCTTCGCTCCCGGCGTGAGCCTCATTGGCAGCGCCTCCGGCCAGGCTGCTTTCTCGGCTATCGCCCATCAGCCCGCGGAGGCGCGGGAACGTGGATCGCGAGGGCGTATGATGAAGATAACCGCCAGTACCGGCTGAAGTCCCTCGGAGACTTCGGCGCACTTCCTCCACGCGACCAGTTCGCTTTTGCCAAAAAGGAGGCGGAGAGATTCACGGAGCTGGTGGAAACAGGCGGAGCTCATGAGGAGTCTGTCGAGACCGTGGAGGAAGCATGCCGCCGATACGCAGGCTCCAGCACAGAGGTCACAAATCGGTTCAAGCGCCTCGTCTACAATGATCCTTTGGCGAAGCTGAGGCTTACGAAGGTCCGCCGGCATCACTTGCGAGAGTGGCGAGAGCGGCTCGAGTCCAAGCCGGCGCTTGTCTCACGCTGTAAGAGGGGAGAGCAGCGCTTTCGCCCGCGGGCTCCTTCGTCCATCAATCGCGACATGGCGGTCCTTCGGGCTGAATTGAACAAGGTAATGGCGCACGGCACTCCAGGAACGGAGGCAGCGTGGCAGGAAGCTTTGAGGCCGATCAAGAATGCGGACAGGCAGCGGACACTTTACCTGGACCGCACGCAACGGCGCACGCTGCTCGACAATATCGATGCGGAGGCGGAACCCTTTGTCCATGCACTCTGCCTGCTACCGCTTCGTCCGGGGGCAGTCGCAGGCCTCACTGTAGGCTGCTTCGATGGGCGAACCTCAGAGCTGACGATCGGGAAGGATAAGAGCGGAAAGCCGCGGCGCATCCTCATCCCCGCCGCCGCTGCCGCCCT
>DASVRO010000017.1:0-63408 GCA_036388575.1 Allosphingosinicella sp. | reverse complement strand
GCAGGTGGGTGAGGTCTTCCCGCTCGCCGAGAGGCTGCTTCGAGATCGAAGCGGCTTCGTCGATCGCGTCCTGGCGAAATTCGTGGCGGAGGCCGTGCTTGTGGATCGCAATCAGGCTGAAGCTGCGCGGGGCGAAGGGGTCGCCGAGCACGGCGTCGACGCGGGCGGTCAAGCGCGGGGGGCGGCCGGAGAGTTCGCACAGGACGAGGTCGCCGGTTTCGGAGTCCTTGAGGTCGCTGATCAGCAACTCGCGGCGTTCGCGCTTGTCGACCGGGCTTAGCCAGTGGCGGTCGCCGTCCTCGCGGACGACGCCGAGCACCAGTTCGGCGCTCTTGGCGAGCTTCTTCATCGGGTGGGCGATGTGGCCGGCGCCCTTTTCCTCGGTGCGGGCGAGGATGCGGTCGCCGATGCCCAGTGCGGAGCCGCGGCCTCTCTCAATCACGCGGAGTTTCGGCGGGGGTCCTTCGGCCTGCCACTGTTCGGGGACGGCGCTGACCTGGCCGCTGTCGTCGACCTCGACCACGCGTAGCACGGTGACTCGGGGAACGCCGCCCGACTGGTGGAAGGCGCGGCCGGGGGCGGAATCGATCAGGCCTTCGTCGGCCATGTCCTTGAGCAGCACCTTGAGTGCGATCTTGTCCTGACCGCCGAGCCCAAAGGCACGCGCGATCTCGCGCTTGCCGGCGGGCTGGTCGGAGGTCGCGATGAAGTCGAGGATCTGCTTGCGGGTCGGAAGACCGGGGGTGTGTCGCCTTGGCATTCGGTGTCCTCGCGCCCTTCATCGTCCTTCGAGACGCGTCTTCGACAAGCTCAGCCGCCCCTCAGGATGAGCGGCGGGGCAAATCCGCTCATGCTGAGGAGGGACTGAGTAGCTCCGTCAGGAGCGTATTGAAGGCGCGTCTCGAAACACGATGGGACCCCTACTCAGGATGAGCGGGATTGTTCAATTCGTGGCGGGCGGCGGCGGTGCGCTCCAGGGCTTGAAGGCACCGCCGGGGACCGCCGAGGCGACCGGGCTTTCGTAGCCGTCTTTGCTCACCGAGGAGACGCCGAACACCCAATCGTCGACGCGAATGCCTTTGAGCTCAGTGCGACAGCCGAAGTCTTTGCGCGCTTCCGGCGGAGGAATGGTGCCGTCGCCGCGCAGCACCAGGCAGACGTTGACGTGTGCGGGTGATGCGGTGACGTGCCGCGAGATGTGCCGGGACTGCTGCCAGTCGGCAGCATCGGTGCGGCGCCAGCGAACCACATAGGACTGGGAGCCGGGCGTCTCGTTCCACAGCACGCGGGTGAACGTTTGTACCGCCCCCTCGACGGTGGGTTCGTCCGGCGGCAGCGGGGCGCTGGCGAGCGCGGCGAGAGCGGCGACGTTCAGCTTCACGACCTTGGTGAGGTAGGCGAAGTCCATCTTGTCGATGGTGTCGCCATATTCGACGCCGTTCTCGACGCGCAGGTCCTGGTGCTGGTGGTTGTAGTTCTCGACCGCGACCGAGAAGCGGATCGCGGGGAAGCCGGCGTTGAGAAATTCGGTGTGGTCGCCGCCGCGGCCGTGGCGGTCGGTGCGCCACACTTGGCGGACGTCGAGGCCGATCGCCGGCAGGCGCTCGGCGAGAGAGTCGAGGAAGCGCGAGAGGTTGCGCGATGGCGAGTCGTTCTCGCCGCCGAGGCTGCGCTGGGGGGCCGCGAGCCCTTCGCGGCCCTGCCAGCGGGGACCTTCGGAGAAGACTCGGACGGTTTTGGCGTCGCACACGCCGTCGGAGCCGCAAGCGTTGCCGATGATGTCGTTGTTGAGGTTGGCGACGAGGTTCCAGCCCTGGGCCCTCGCGTAATCGGCCATGATCTTGCCGCCGTGCAAGCCCTGCTCCTCGCCCGACAGCGCGGCGTAGACGATGGTGGCGGGGAACTTGTGCTTGGACAGCACCCGCGCGGCCTCGATCACCGCGGCGGTGCCCGAGCCGTCGTCATTGGCCCCGGGAGAGTCCCTGGTGGCGTCCATCACGTCGCTGACGCGGCTGTCGATATGGCCGGTGATGATCACGACGTCGTTGGGGCGCTCGGTGCCGCGCTGGACCGCGAACACGTTGGTGAGCCTCGTCGGGGTGGGAATGCGGCGGCCGGTGACGGTGTCGCTTGCGCGGCCGACCTGCAGGCAGCCGCCGCATGCGCGCGAGAAGCCGTTGAGCTCGGCCTCGGTCCAGGCGAGCGCCGCGCCGATCCCGCGACGCGGGTCGGTCTGCGACGAGAGGGTGTGGCGCGTGCCGAAGCTGACGAGCTTGGCGACCTGTGCGCGGAGCGAGGCCGCGCTGACCGGGCTGACGAGTTGCTGGAGCCGCGCGTCGCGGCTTGGGGGCGGTGCGGCGCCGAGCAGCACCAAGCCTGTCAGTATTGCCAGGATACGCATAACCAACCTCTATCCAGTCCGCCTTCAACTGGCATTTGCGTGAGCCCGGGTCTAGTGGAGGCGTGATCCATTTTCTCGTGAATCAGGACCTTATATGCTGCGTGACATCGATCATTATATCGGCGGTTCGTCGGTTTCCTCAGGCGACCGGTCGGGCGAGGTGTTCGACCCCAATCGCGGCGCGGTGCAGGCGCAGGTGCGGCTCGGCAGCGCGGCTGACCTGGAGACGGCGATGGCGGCGGCGCGAGCCGCCCAGCCGGCGTGGGCGGCGACCAATCCGCAGCGGCGGGCGCGGGTGATGTTCAACTTCAAGGCGCTGGTCGAGGCCCGCATGGACGAACTCGCCGAGCTGCTCAGTTCCGAGCATGGCAAGGTCGTCGCGGACTCCAAGGGCGACATCCAGCGCGGGCTCGAGGTGATCGAGTTCGCGTGCGGCATTCCGCATATGCTCAAAGGCGAGCATACCCAGGGCGCGGGGCCGGGGATCGACGTCTATTCGATGCGCCAGCCGCTCGGCATCGTCGCCGGAATCACGCCGTTCAACTTCCCGGCGATGATCCCGATGTGGATGTTCGGCGTCGCCATCGCGGTCGGCAATGCGTTCATCCTCAAGCCCTCGGAACGCGACCCGACGGTGCCGGTGCGCCTGGCCGAGTTGATGACGGAAGCGGGCCTGCCGAACGGCATCCTCAACGTCGTGCACGGCGACAAGGAGATGGTCGACGCGATCCTCGACCATGACGAGATCCGTGCGATCAGCTTCGTCGGATCGTCCGACATCGCACACTATATCTACTCGCGCGGCACTGCGAACGGTAAGCGCGTTCAGGCGTTCGGCGGTGCCAAGAACCACGGCATCGTCATGCCCGACGCCGATCTCGACATGGTCGTCAACGACCTCGCCGGAGCCGCCTTCGGCTCGGCCGGCGAGCGCTGCATGGCGCTGCCGGTGGTCGTGCCCGTCGGCGAGAAGACCGCCGCGAACCTGCGCGAGAAGCTCATCCCGGCGATCGAGGGGCTGCGCGTCGGAGTCTCGACCGACTCCGAGGCCCATTACGGCCCGGTCGTCAACGCCGCGCACCGGCAGCGGATCGAGAACTACATCCAGATGTGCGCCGACGAGGGCGGCGAGCTGGTCGTCGACGGCCGCGGCTTCTCCCTCCAGGGCCACGAAGAGGGCTTCTTCATCGGCCCGACCTTCTTCGACCATGTCAAGCCGAGCTTCCGCTCCTACCAGGAGGAGATATTCGGCCCCGTCCTGCAGATGGTCCGAGCCGACAACTTCGAGGAGGCCGTCCGCCTTCCCTCCGACCACCAATACGGCAACGGAGTCGCCATCTTCACCCGCAACGGCCACGCCGCGCGCGAGTTCGCGGCGCGGGTCAACGTCGGCATGGTCGGGATCAACGTGCCCATCCCGGTCCCCGTCGCCTACCACACGTTCGGCGGCTGGAAGCGCTCGGGCTTCGGCGACATCAACCAGCACGGCATGGAAGGCGTCCGCTTCTGGACCAAGACCAAGACGATCACCCAGAGGTGGCCGGACGGGAGCGTGACCGGGGAGAATGCGTTCGTCATCCCGACCATGGGGTAAACGAAATTCGTATGTTCCCAGCAGAAACTTGCACGAAAATCGAAGGTTAGCTAATTTGGGAGAATGACCGCGCAGCTCGCATTCGACACTCTCGCGTTCGTGAAACGGCTCTCCGCGGCGGGAATGGAAACGCCCCAAGCCGAGGCCTTGGCGGAGGCGCTTGTCGATGGCGCCTTCGATAATCTCGCCACCAAGGCCGATTTGCGGGAATTTCAGCTCGGTACGAAGGCCGATCTGCGGGAGCTGCAGCTAGCTACGAAGGCCGAGCTTCAGGATCTCGAGCATCGTCTCACGAATAAGCTGACGGTCCGAATGGGCGCAATGACCGCGGCCACGATCGCAATCATTGGCGCCCTCAAGATCTTTTCCTGATTCCGAGCCGATTGCGATTCCCGCCGCGTCCGCTAGAGCGCGCGCATGAGCCAGTTCGACCTGACCGACGAGCAGCGCCAGATCCAGGAGATGGCGCAGCAATTCACCGCCGACGCGATCACGCCCCATGCGGCGGAGTGGGACGAGAAGCATATCTTCCCGCGCGACACGATCCGCGAGGCCGCGGCGCTCGGCTTCGGCTCGATCTACGTCTCGGAGGAGAGCGGCGGGATCGGCCTGGGGCGGCTCGAGGCGGCGCTGATCATGGAGGCGATGGCCTATGGCGATCCCTCGACCTCGGCCTTCATCTCGATCCACAACATGGCGAGCTGGATGATCGACCGCTTCGGATCGGCCGCGGTGAAGGCGAAATACCTGCCCTCGATGATCCCGATGGAGCGGATGGGGAGCTATTGCCTGACCGAGCCGAGCTCCGGCTCCGACGCGGCGGCGCTCAAGACCAAGGCGGTGAAGGACGGCGACTTCTACGTCGTCTCCGGCTCCAAGGCGTTCATCTCCGGCGGCGGCGAGAACGAGATCTACGTCACCATGGTCCGGACCGGGGTCGAGGGGCCCAAGGGCATCTCCTGCCTGGTCATCGAGAAGGACATGCCCGGAGTCAGCTTCGGCGCCCAGGAGCGCAAGCTCGGCTGGCACTCGCAGCCCACCGCCCAGGTCAATTTCGACGAGGTCAGGGTGCCGGCGGAGAATCTCGTCGGCGGCGAGGGCGAGGGCTTCCGGATCGCGATGATGGGCCTCGACGGCGGCCGCCTCAACATCGGCGCCTGCTCGCTGGGCGGGGCGCAGCGCTGCCTCGACGAGTCGATCGCCTACACCAAGGAGCGCAAGCAGTTCGGCAACGCCATCGCGGATTTCCAGGCGACCCAGTTCACCCTCGCCGACATGGAGACCGAGCTCCAGGCGGCCAGGATGCTGCTCTATGCGGCGGCGGTGAAGGTGACCGAGAACGCGCCCGACAAGTCGCGCTTCGCCGCCATGGCCAAGCGCCTCGCCACCGACACCGGCTCCTCGGTCGTCGACCGCGCCCTCCAGCTCCATGGCGGCTACGGCTATCTGATGGACTATCCGATCGAGCGCTTCTGGCGCGACCTAAGGGTCCATTCGATCCTCGAGGGCACCAACCAGATCATGCGCGTGATCGTCGCCCGGGACATGCTGAGACAGTGAGGCAGAGGCGGCGGCCGGAAAACCCGTTCGTGTCGAGCGAAGTCGAGACACCCCGTCGAGCGCAGCCGAGACAAAGGCCCTCGGCTTCGTTCGGCAGGGCCCCTCGACTTCGCTCGGGGCGAACGGTTAGGGGCGGAGCGTGACCTCAGACATACTAACCCGCACCGAAGGCATGGTCGGCCGCCTCCGCCTCAATCGCCCCAAGGCGATCCACGCCCTCACGCGCGAGATGTGCAGCGAGATGATCGCCGCCCTCCTGCCCTGGCGCGAGGATCCCGCCGTTCAGGCGGTGATGATCGACCATGCCGAGGGGCGCGGCTTCTGCGCCGGCGGCGACGTCGTCATGCTGGCGAGGAGCGGCGCCGGCGACGGGGCGGAGGCGCGCGCCTTCTTCCACGAGGAATACCGCCTCAACCATCTCCTCTTCACCTACATGAAGCCGACCATCGCCTTCATGGACGGGATCACCATGGGCGGCGGAGTCGGCATCTCCCAACCGTGCCGCTACCGGGTGGCCACCGAGAATACCCGCTTCGCCATGCCCGAGACCGCGATCGGCCTCTTCCCCGACGTCGGCGGAGGCTGGTACCTGCCGCGCCTGCCCGGGCGCACCGGCCATTTCCTGGCCCTGACCGGCGCCCGCCTCGACGGCGCCGAATGCCTGCGCCTCGGCCTCGCCACCCATTACATGGAGTCGCTCGCGCTCGACGACCTCAAGGCGCGGATCCTCGCCGAGCCGGAGCGGATCGAGGCGCTGCTCGACGAGAGCAGCACGCCCCCGCCCCCTGCCCGCATCGAGGCCAATCTGCCGCTGATCGACCGCCTGTTCGCGTCCGACGATTACGAGGAGATCCTCGCCGGGCTCGAGGCGGACGGCTCCCACTGGGCGAGGAAGGAGCTCGAGACCCTGCGCGGCAAGAGTCCGCAGGCCTGCAAGGTCTCGCTCCGCCTGCTCTACGACGGGGCCCGGGTGCAGGACTTCGGCCACGAGATGCGCCAGGAATATGCCGTCGCCACCCGGGTCGTCCAGCGCCACGATTTCGTCGAGGGCGTGCGCGCCTTGCTGGTCGATAAGGACAGCGAGCCGCGCTGGGAACCGGCGACGCCGGAGGGCGTCACCCAGCATCTGATCGACACCATCTTCGCGCCGATGCCCGAAGGCGAGGAATGGACTCCGCTGTGACGGGTGCGAGCCGTCATCCCGGCGAAGGCCGGGACCCAGGAACACGGAGGGTTGAAGTCGGCGACGGCAGTGTTCCTGGGTCCCGGCCTGCGCCGGGATGACGAGATGGAGAATGAAATGAACTACGAGAACATCCTGGTCGAGCAGCGCGGCGCCGTCACGCTGATCACCCTCAACCGCCCCAAGGCGCTCAACGCCCTCAACACGGCCGTCCTCGCCGAGCTGATCCACGCCTTCGCCGCCTTCGATTCCGACGACGGCCAGCGCTGCGCCGTGCTCACCGGAAGCGAGCGCGCCTTCGCCGCGGGCGCCGACATCAAGGAGATGTCGGACCAGGGTTTCGCCTCGATGTACGGCTCCAACTTCTTCCAGGGCTGGGAGAAGGTGACCGCCACCCGCAAGCCGTGGATCGCCGCGGTCGCCGGCTATGCGCTCGGCGGCGGCTGCGAGGTGGCGATGATGGCCGATTTCATCATCGCCGCCGATACCGCCCAGTTCGGGCAGCCCGAGATCAAGCTCGGGGTCACGCCCGGAATGGGCGGCTCGCAGCGCCTGACCCGCGCCGTCGGCAAGGCCAAGGCGATGGAGATGTGCCTGACCGGCCGCAACATGGGGGCCGAGGAAGCGGAACGCTCCGGGCTCGTCGCCAAGGTCGTTCCCGCGGACCGGCTGCTCGATGAAGCCCTGGCCACGGCGGAGAGGATCGCCGGCATGGCGCCGCTCGCGGCGATCGCCACCAAGGAGATGGTCAACGCCGCGTTCGAAACGGGTCTGGCGCACGGCATCGTCTTCGAGCGCCGCCTGTTCCACGGCCTGTTCGGGACGCAGGACCAGAAGGAAGGCATGGCCGCCTTCGTCGACAAGCGTAAGGCGCAGTGGACGGGAAAATGACGGCAACAGCCGTCATCCCAGCGAAGGCTGGGATCCATGCCGACGTCGCAGCGGCATGGCGTTATCAGCATGGACCCCAGCCTTCGCTGGGGTGACGGAGTAGCAAATGGCACGGATCGCATTCATCGGGCTCGGCAACATGGGCGGCGGGATGGCCGCCAACCTCGTCAAGGCGGGGCACGAGGTGCGCGCCTTCGACCTGTCCGAGGCGGCGCTCGACAAGGCGCGGGCGAGCGGCTGCCTGCCGATGGGCTCCGCCGGCCAGGCGGTCGAGGATGTCGATGCGGTGGTCACCATGCTGCCCGCGGGCAAGCACGTGCGCGAAGTGTACGAGACGAGCGTCATCGGCGTCGCGCCAACCGATGCGCTGCTGATCGACTGCTCGACGATCGACGTCGCCACCGCCCGCGAGGAGATCGGCAAGGCGGCCGCGGCCGGCTATGCGATGGTCGACGCGCCGGTTTCGGGCGGGATCGCGGCGGCGGACGCGGGCACGCTCACCTTCATGGTCGGCGGCGCCCCGGAAGCCTTCGAACGCGCCCGCGAAATCCTCGACAAGATGGGCAAGGCGGTGATCCACGCCGGCGGCCCGGGCTCCGGCCAGGCGGCGAAGATCTGCAACAACATGCTGCTCGGCGCCTCGATGGTCGCCACCTGCGAGACCTTCGTGCTGGCGGAGAAGCTCGGCCTCGATCCCCAGACCTTCTTCGACATCGCCTCCAAGGCCTCGGGCCAATGCTGGTCGATGACGACCTACTGCCCGTTGCCCGGGGTGGGCCCGGTGACGCCCGCCGACCGCGACTATGAAGGCGGCTTCGCGGCCGCCCTGATGCTGAAGGACCTGCGCCTCGCCATGGAAGCGGCGCAGAGCGTCGACGCCTATACGCCGATGGGCGCCCATGCGGAGGAGCTCTACGCCCGCTTCGCCGAGGCGCTGGGCGGAGGGTCCAAGGACTTTTCCGGAATCATCAAGATGATCGACGACAGCTGGAAATCATCCTCCCCATCGTAAGATGGGGAGGGGGACCACACGGAGTGTGGTGGAGGGGTAGAAGGCGCAGGACCAGGAGGTTCTGGCGCCAACGGCTCAGGCCCCGCGAATTACCCCTCCACCATGTTTCACATGGTCCCCCTCCCCATGCTGCGCATGGGGAGGATCAGGTGCGCCGATAGCTCTCCCCGCCGGCCCGGCGCCGATCGCCGCCGCCATAGCGGGCGGCCAGCTCGGCGGGGCTCGGCTCCGCCGCCGGCAGCTTCACGATCGCCGACCGGCGGCGCAGGTCCTCGACGCAGCGCGCCGCCGTCCTGCCGTCCCACAGGTCGGGGCAGCGCACCGGCCGCGGGCCGCCCAGCGCCCGGTCGAGCTCGAGCAGCAGGGTCTCGGGCGTCACCAGCCGGTTGGTCCCCTCGCTGATCGTCACCGGCCGCTCGGTATTCTCGCGCAGGGTCAGACAGGGGATTCCAAGATAGGTGGTCTCCTCCTGGATTCCGCCCGAATCGGTGATCGCCGCCGCCGCGCCCGTCACCAGGCTCATGAAGCGGACGTAGGGCAGAGGCTCGATCAGCCGGATCCCGGCGCGGGCGAGTCGGCCGTCGAACAGCGCCCCGGCCAGCTTCTTCGCCGTCCGGGGATGGACCGGGAAGACGAGCGGAAGCCGCCGCTGGGTCTCGATCAGCGCATCGACCAGCCGGAGCAGCTGGGCCGGATCGTCGACGTTGGACGGCCGGTGGAGGGTGACGATTCCGTAGCCGCCGCGCTCGAGCCCGAGCTCGCCGGCGACGTCCGCCGCCTCGATCGCCGGGCGGACCAGCTCGAAGCTGTCGAGCATGATGTTGCCGACCCGGCTGATCCGGCCCTCGGGAATGCCCTCGGCGATCAGATTCGCGTCGGCGTCGGGCGAGGGAGTCCACAGCACGTCCGCGAGGACGTCGGTGACGAGGCGGTTGAGCTCCTCGGGCATCGCCCGGTCGCCGCTCCGGAGGCCGGCCTCGAGATGGACGACCTTGATGCCGAGCTTGCCGCCGACCATCGCGCAGGCGGCGGTCGAGTTGACGTCGCCGACGACGATGATCCAGTCCGGCCGGTCGGCCAGCGCCACCTTCTCATAGGCGATCATCACGCCTCCGGTCTGCTCGGCATGGCTGCCGGAGCCGACTCCGAGATGATGGTCGGGAGCGGGAAGCTTCAGGTCCGCGAAGAAGGCGTCGGACATGTTCACGTCGTAATGCTGGCCGGTATGGATCAGCACCGGCTCGAACCCCGGAGCGGCCGCGAGCGCATGCCACAGCGGCGCCACCTTCATGAAATTCGGGCGCGCGGCCGCTATGAGATGGATGCGCTGAGCCATGGCGATGGAAGTAGCGCGGAGCGGTTAAGATAGGGTCACCTCCCCTCCCTACACGTAGGGAGGGGCCGGGGGTGGGTGCGTCTCCGAAGATGCGCTGCCGCGACTGACGTACCCACCCCTAACCCCTCCCTGCGTGCAGGGAGGGGGATTCAGCGAAGAACTCCCTCCACCGCTTTCTTCCACCCGCCCAGCCGAGCCTCGCGAACGTCGGCCGCCATCGCCGGCTCGAACCTCTCCACCGCCCCGCGCATCGCCGCCGCTTCCTCCAGCGACCCGAACATCCCGCAGCCGACGCCGGCCAGCATCGCCGCGCCGAGCGCCGTCGTCTCGACGAAGGCGGGCCGCTCCACCGTCAGCCCCAGCACATCGGCCAGGTCCTGCGCCAGCCAGCCGTTCGACGCCATGCCGCCATCGATCTTGAGCACCTCCCACGGCGCCCCGTCGGCGGCGAAGCAGGCCATCAGGTCGTGGGTCTGGTGCGCCATCGCCTCCAGCGCCGCCCGGGCGACATGGGCTCGCCCGGTGGCGAAGCTGAGGCCGGAGATCGCGCCCCGCGCCTCGGGCCGCCAGTAAGGCGCGCCCAGGCCGCTGTGCGCCGGCACGATCTGGACTCCGCGGCTGTCCGGCACCGAGCGCGCCAGCGCCTCGGTTTCCGCGGCGCTGCCGAGCAGCCCGAGATCGTCGCGAAGCCATTTGATCAGGCTTCCGGCAACGAACACCGACCCTTCCAGAGCGTAGACCCGCTCGCCGGCCAGCTGCCAGGCGATCGTCGACAGGAGGCGGTGGCGGCTTCGGCGGAACTCGGCCCCGGTATTGGCGAGGATGAAGGCGCCGGTGCCGTAGGTCGCCTTGCTGTTCCCCGGGGCGAGGCAGGCCTGGCCGATCGAGGCGGCCTGCTGGTCGCCCGCGATCCCGCGGATCGGGATCGGCGCTCCGAAATGCTCGACCAGCGTCTCGCCCATAGGCCCGGCGCAATCTACTATCTCGGGAAGAATGGCCGGCGGCACGCCCCACAGGCCCAGCAGGCCATCGTCCCAGCGGCCCGAGCCGATGTCCATCAGCGCGGTGCGGGAGGCGTTGGTCGAGTCTGAGACGTGAAGCCCTCCGGTCAGCCTGAAGACCAGCCAGCTCTCGACCGTGCCGACGCACAGATCGTCTCCCGCTTCCTTCAGTTGCGACCAGTTGGCCAGCGCCCAGGCGATCTTCGAAGCGCTGAAATAGGGGTCGAGCAGAAGCCCGGTCTTCGCCTGCACCGCCTCCTCGTGCCCCTGCTCCTTGAGCGCCGCGCAGAGCCCGGCGGTGCGGCGGTCCTGCCAGACGATCGCCGGCGCCAGCGCCCGCCCGCTCCGCCGGCTCCAGAAGACGATCGTCTCGCGCTGGTTGGTGATGCCGAGCGCCGCGACCCGCTCCGCGCCCCCGCCGGCGGCGACGACGGCGCGGGCGCAGGCGAGGCTCGAGGCCCAGATCTCCTCCGCATCGTGCTCCACCCAGCCCGGCCGCGGATAGGATTGGGCGAGCTCGCGCTGCTCGGTCGCGAGGCAGGTCCCGTCGGCCGCGAACAGCACCGCCCGGGTGCTGGTCGTGCCTTCGTCGATGACGAGAAGCCTGTCGCCCATTCGCCCTCCCGTCACCCCAGCGAAGGCTGGGGCCCATGCGGCGTTGGTGACACGAAGGCCGCATGGATTCCAGCCTTCGCCGGAATGACGTAGGGAGGGCCATGGACCGTTTCGACCTGCTCGTGATTGGCGGCGGCATCAACGGTGCCGCGATCGCCCGCGACGCGGCGATGCGGGGCGCCACCGTGCTTCTGGTCGAGAAGGACGATCTCGCCGCCCACACCTCGTCCGCATCGTCCAAGCTGATCCACGGCGGCCTGCGCTATCTCGAATATTACCAGTTCCGGCTCGTCCGCGAGGCGCTTCGCGAGCGGGAGGTGATGCTTCGGACCGCGCCGCACATCGTCCGGCCGCTGCGCTTCGTCCTTCCGCACTGCCCGGCGCTCCGGCCGCACTGGCTGATCCGCTCCGGCCTGCTCCTCTACGATCTCTTCTCGATCCGCGGCAGCCTGCCCCGCTCGCGCCGGGTCGGCCGGCGCGAGGCCGGGCTCCACGCCCCGCTCAAGGACCGGCGCCGGATCCTCAGCTATTGGGACGCCTGGGTCGACGACAGCCGGCTCACCATCCTCAACGCCGTCGCCGCCGCCGAGCATGGCGCCGAGATCGCGGTGCGCACCGAATTCCTCTCCGCCCGCCGCGACGGCGACGACTGGCGCGCCGAGCTGTCCGGCGGCCGCGCCGTCGCCGCCGCCGCGATCGTCAACGCCGCCGGCCCCTGGGTCGCCCGGGTCCTGAACGACCGCCTCGCCGAAACCAGCGAAAGCCGCGTCCGCCTGGTCAAGGGCAGCCACATCGTCGTCCCCGCTTTGTGGCAGGGCGACCAGGCCTATATCCTCCAGCAGGCCGACGGCCGGGTCGTCTTCGCGCTGCCCTTCCAGGGCGACTTCACCCTGATCGGAACCACCGACATCCCGGTCGAGCGGCCCGAGGACGCGGCGATCGCACCCGACGAGATCCGCTATCTGTGCGAGGCGGCCGACCGCTACTTCGTCCCGCAGGTCGTCCCCGCCGACGTGGTGTGGAGCTATTCGGGCGTTCGCGCCCTCCATGACGACGGCAGCTCGGACGCGAAGGCGGTCAGCCGCGACTATCATCTCGAGCTCGACCCCGATCCCGGCCCCAAACTGCTCTCCGTCTTCGGCGGCAAGATCACCACCGCCCGGGCGCTGGCGCAGGAGGCGCTCGACCGGTTGGGAATCGAGGGGCGTCGGTCGACATCCCACGCCTTCCTGCCCGGCGGCGACATCTACCCGGATTTCCTCGCCTGGCTGGCGACTGTCGGTGCCTGGATGCCCGAGCCCCTGCTCGCCCGCCTGTCGCGCGCCTACGGCACCAGGCTGAAGGACATGCTCGGCGAAGCGCGTTCGCTCGCGGACCTCGGCCGCCATTTCGGCGCCGGGCTCTACGAGGCGGAGCTGCGGTGGCTCAGGGATCGCGAATTCGCCCGGACCGCCGACGACGTTCTGTGGCGGCGCACGAAGCTGGGCCTGTCGATGAGCCCCAAGGAGGCCCTCGCCGTCGAGGATTGGTTCGGCGCCTGAAGAGCTACGGCCCCTCGTGCAGCGGGTCCGTGCCGGGCTCCGGCACCTCGTCCAGCGCCTCGCGGTTCTTCCGGGCTTCCTCCTCGATCGCCTCATCGTCCGAGGGAAGGTCCTGCTTGTCGCCGCCCATCTTTGCTCTCCTTCGCCCCTTCTGAACGCCCGAGCCGGGAACCCGCTCCGAGCTCGGCGCTTTGAAGGCGCATGACACCTTCGGCTCAGCAGGCCTTCGCCGGCGCGGGCGAGGGCGAAGGCGTGATCGGCTGGAAGCTCGACCGCGAGCAGCGCAAGGAGCTGCTCCAGCAATTCCCGCCCCGCTACGGCGAGGTCGACGCCGATCATGTCACCCTTCGCACCAGAGCGGCGCAAGGCGCTCCGCTGCCCGATGAGGAACTGGGCGAGATCGTCGGCCGAGCCGACGACGGCAACGGAGTCGAGGCGATGGTGGTGGCGATCGGCGGCACCAGCGAGAGGCCCGACGGAAGCGTCTACCACATCACCTGGTCGCTCGGGCCGGGCCGCAAGGCGCAGGAATCCAACGACATCCTGGCCTCGCGGCAATGGACCGCCTTCGACCTGCCGATGCCGGTCAGGCTCGAGCCCGGCCGCTGGCCGCGGGGCTCGTGAAGCGCCAGCTCTACCTCGACTGCGACGGGGTCCTCGCCGATTTCGACAAGGGCGCCGCCGCAGTGCTCGGGATGCACCCGAAGGCGTTCGAGAAGCGCCGCGGCATCGGCCGCTTCTGGGCGAGCCTCGCCAAGGCCCCCGATTTCTACTTCGGCCTGCCCCTGCTCGACGGCGCGACGGAGCTGTTCGAGGCGGTCCGCCAGCTCGATCCGATCATCCTCACCGGCCTTCCGCGCGGCAATTGGGCCGCCGACCAGAAGGTGCGCTGGGCGGCGAAGCACTTCCCCGGCACCCGCATCATCACCACCGCCGCCAGGGACAAGCGCGACCATGCGCGCGAGGGCGACGTGCTCGTCGACGACCAGCTCAGGCACGCCCATCTGTGGGAGGAGGCCGGCGGAGTCTTCATCCACCACAAGAGCGTCGAGCAGACCCTGCGCCGGCTGAAGGATCATTTCGACCTCTAAGCTCCTCCCCGGAACGGGGAGGGGGACCATGCGAAGCATGGTGGAGGGGGCCCGCCGCTGCGCAGCGCCGACGCCGGGCCCCCTCCACCACTCGCCTTCGGCGAGCGGTCCCCCTCCCCGTTCCGGGGAGGAACTAATGCCCCTATACTCCCCCCCGAATCCCGGAGGCTCCCCACTTGAAACCCGTCGCTTACCCCGCGCTCGCCGCCGCCGCTTTGCTGCTCGCCGCCGCCAAGCCGCCGCCGCCCATCGCCTACAAGATCACCCCCGCCCTCCAGCCCGACGGAAGCCGGGTGCTCGACGTCGAGATGCGCCTTCGCGGCGATTTGGACGGCGAGACCGACATCCTCCTGCCCAGCGTCTGGGCCGGCACGAGCGAGCTGTGGCGCCACGCGACCCAGCTCCGGATAAGCGGCGCGAGGAAAGTCGGCGGAAGCTACGAGCACCCGGTGGTCAGCCACCGCCCCGGCGCCCGCCTCCGAATCCGCTACCGGATCGTCTCGGCCTATGACGAGGATCCCGGCTTCGCCTACGAGAAGGCCCGCCCGATGGTCCGGCCCGACTGGTTCTTCGTCCACGGCGAGACCGTCTTCGCAGCGCCCGCCGGCGACCCCGCCCGCCCTGCCCGCTTCAAATGGGGCCGGCTGCCCAAGGGTTGGACCGTCGCCTCCGATCTCGACCATCTCGGCGGCAAGCCGACCACGCTCGCCAATCTGATCAACACTGTCGCGATCGGCGGCGCCAACCTCAAGGTCGTCCGCCGCGACCTGCGCGGCGCCCCGCTCCGGGTCGCATTGCTCGGCGAGTGGAGCTTCACGCCGGACCAGCTCGCCGACACCGTCACCCCGATCGTCGCCGCGGAGGACGCCTTCTGGGGCGACCGCAGCTCGCCCTTCCTGATCGCCATGGCGCCGCTCGGCGAGCTGCCCGCCGGCCTGTCCTACACCGGCACCGGCCGCACCGACGCCTTCTCGATCGCGTCGACCAGCGCGTTCGAGCTGAAGCAGGCCGTTCGCTTCCTCGCCCACGAATATATGCACTCCTGGGTGCCGATCGAGCTCGGCGGGATGCCGGAGGAGGACGAGGCCCGCGACTATTGGTTCAGCGAGGGCTTCAACGACTATCTCGCCTCCAAGGTGCTGCTTCGCGCCGGCCTCTGGTCGCTGGCCGACTGGGCGGCCGACAAGAACGAGACCCTGCTCCGCTACGGCACCTCCCCGGCCAAGACGATCAAGGGCGACGAGATCGCGGCCCGCTTCTGGACCGACGAGCACGTCCAGCAGGTCAGCTACGACCGCGGCCACCTGCTCGCCGCCAAGCTCGACTCCGAGATCGCCGCGCGCGGCGCCGGCAAGAGCCTCGAAAGCGTCCTGCGCGCCCAGCGCCGGGCCGCCCAGAACAGCTCCGAGCTCGCCACCGCCTTGTTCCGCAAGGTGCTGCGCGAGGAGACCGGGATCGACATCGATGCCGACCTCGAGCGTTACGCGCGCCGCGGCGAGCCCCTGCTGCTCCCGGCCGGCCTGTTCGGCGACTGCGCCCGCCTCGTCGCCGAGCGTCGCCGGCAGTTCGACCGCGGCTACGACGCCGCCGCCACCCGCCTCGCCGGCGGGGTTATCGCCGGAGTCGCGCCGGACGGGTCGGCCCATGCCGCCGGAATGCGCGACGGAATGCGCCTCGTCCGACGCGAAGCGGGGAAGATCGGCGATTCGTCGGTCGAGCTCGCCTATCGGGTGGCGGACGGCACCGGCGAGAAGGTCATCCGCTATCTGCCGGTCGGCAAGGAGGAGTTCGAGGTCCAGCGGCTCGAGATCAATGCGACCGGGCCCGAGCAGGAAGCGCTCTGCAGGACACGGCTCGGCGGCGCCCCGGCATGAGCTTCACCGCCCGAATCCTGCTGCTCGGCTCGGGCGAGCTCGGCAAGGAATTCGCCATCTCCGCCAAGCGGCTCGGCGCCTGGGTGGTCGCCTGCGATTCCTATGCCGGCGCCCCGGCGATGCAGGTTGCCGATGCGGCCGAGGTCTTCCCGATGCTCGACGGTGCCCGGCTGCGCGAGACGATAGAGCGCCACCGGCCCGATTTCGTCGTTCCGGAGGTCGAGGCGATCCGCACCGAGGTGCTCGCCGAGGTCGAGGCCGCAGGCACGGTCGTCGTCCCCTCGGCGCGGGCGACGATGATGACGATGAACCGCGACTCGATCCGCGAGCTCGCCGCCGGCCCGCTCGGCCTTCGAACCTCGCGCTTCCGCTTCGCGACAAGCTTCGAGGAGGTCGAGGCCGCCGCCGCCCACACCGGCTTCCCCTGCGTGGTCAAGCCGGTCATGTCCTCGTCGGGCAAGGGCCAGTTCACCGTCGAGGCGGCCGACGGCCTGCGCGGCGCCTGGGACTATGCCGTCGCCAACATGCGCGGCGACCGGGCGCGGGTGATCGTCGAGGCCTTCGTGAGCTTCGACTATGAGATCACCCTGCTCACCGTCCGGACCCGCGACGGCGTGCTCTTCTGCCCGCCGATCGGCCACCGCCAGGAGCGCGGCGACTATCGCGAGAGCTGGCAGCCGACTCCGATGTCGCCCCGCGCCCTCGCCGACGCGCAGGAGATGGCCCGCAAGGTGGTCGACGATCTCGGCGGCTACGGCCTTTACGGAGTCGAGTTCTTCGTCGCCGGCGACGAGGTGATCTTCTCCGAGCTCTCGCCCCGCCCGCACGACACGGGGATGGTGACGCTGATCTCGCAGAACCTGTCCGAGTTCGACCTCCACGCCCGCGCCGTGATGGGCCTCCCCATCCCCCACATCGGCCTGGCCGCGCCGGCCGCCGCCTCCGCGGTGATCCTCGCCGACCGCGAATCGGACCGCTTCCGCTTCGACGGCGTCGCCGCGGCCCTGGCGCTGGGCGGCGAAGGCGCGGAGGTGGACGTCCGCATCTTCGGCAAGCCGGTCACCCGCCCCTACCGGAGGATGGGCGTCGCGCTGGCGACGGGCGCGAACGCGGAGGAAGCTCGGGCGCTTGCGACCCGCGCCGCCGCCACCATCAGGATCGCATACGATTAAACCCCTCTCCCGTCCTTCACGGGAGAGGAGGGGCCCGCCGCGAAGCGGTGGGAGGTGAGGGTCTGTACCGCAGACTCAGCAAGACCCTCACCTCCCAAGCCTTCGGCTTGGGCCCCTCCTCTCCCGTAAGGACGGGAGAGGAAGTTCACCGCCCGAACCTCAGCATCAGGAAATCATACTCCCCGTTGCCGAGCAGCCCGTTCCCGTCCGCATCGTGGAAGGCGACGACGTAGATCGCCCCCCGCGCCCTCGCGATCGGCACCTGCCCTCCCGCCCTCGTCCACAGCGACGAATAGAAGACGGCGGGCCGCTCCGGATCGGGCCCGAGCCTCAGGTCGACGAGGTAATTGTTCCCGCCCGGGTCCAGCATCAGCATTCCGGAACCCGCCTCGGTGTCCGCCATGCCGGTTCCCGGCAGGAAGCAGGGATGCTCGGCTCCGGCATTGGGATCGGCGTCCGTCGGGCGCGGCCGCAGCTGCCGGAAGAGGCCTTTGCCGGTCCAGGCGCACAATTGGTAGGCGACCGCGGCGTCGCGCCTTGGAAACAGGATCCGGAAGGGTCGCGGCGCCAGCCGGACCTCGACGGTGCGCAGGTCGCGGCGCATCAGCCGTGCCGGCTTGCCGTCCTGCACCAGCCGAATCCCCAACCACGGGCTGTGCGCCACTTCGGTCCCGGCGCCGCGCTCGGCCGCCGCGCTGCCGTTCGACAGGAGCAGCGCCAGCCCCGCAACCCACCCGATCCGACTCCCCACCCGCGCCTCCGTCTCAAGACGGCCGAGGATAGGGGTAAGCGCGGCCCCGGCCAAGCGGCCCGGTGCGGCAGGAATGTTCTTGATAAGTTCCCGAAATTGTTCTACAGAATTCGGTCGGCCTCGCCCGGAAGCCGGCTTGTTGCAATCGACTCTCAAAGCGGTGCGTCGTGAACTTCGTGAACCCGTTTTCAACCCCTCCCACGCCCGGAAATGGCGGATTTCGGCCATTCCCGACCTCCCGCGCCCGCGAAAATTTCGCGAATACCCGACTTATCGTGAAGATCGCGGCTCGTCTCTTTCGGTTGCTCCGCCCCGTCGGCGCCGCTATTCGCACGGCGCCGGCCGCGATGCCGTCCCTCCTCAGCTATGGATCGAACCCCTTGAACAAGTCTCTCGCTTTCGCCGCATCTATCCTCGCCCTCGCCGCCGCCGCTCCGGCCGCCGCCAACGAAGGCCATGACTGCCTCGACCAGGCCTGCACCGTCCAGTCGCTGTTCCAGGCCGAAGCCGCCGGCGGCGGCGGAGTCGAGGCGACCCGCTACGGCAGCTGGGGCTTCGACACGGCCGGCATGGACCGCTCGGTCAAGCCGGGCGACGATTATTACAGCTTCGTCAACGGCACATGGACCCGGAACACCGAGATCCCGGCCGACCGCTCGTCCTACGGCGCCTTCGCGGTGCTTCGCGATCTTTCCGAGGCGCGGGTGAGGAAGCTGGTCGAAAGCTACCGCCCCGGCGCCCCCGGCGACGAGGGCAAGACCGCCGCGCTCTATCAGGGCTTCATGGACGAGGGCGCGGCCGAGCGCATGGACGCCATTCCGCTCCTCGCGCGCCTCGTCCCCATCTACCGGGCGAAGAGCAAGGACGACATCGCCCGCCTGATGGGCCAGGCGCTCGGCGGCTTCGGCTCGAGCTTCTTCGGACCCGGGGTCAGCGACGATGCCAAGCGGCCCGACGTCTACGCCCTCTACCTTCGCCAGGCGGGTCTCGGTCTCGGCGACCGCGACTTCTACGTCGACGCCAAATTGAAGCCGCAGCGCGACCGCTACCTCGTCTACGTCCGGCAGATGCTGGAGATGGCCGGCTGGCCGGACGCCGCCAACGCGGCGCGCGAGGTCGTCGCCATGGAGACCAGGATCGCCGAGGCGCACTGGACCCGCGCCGAGAGCCGCAACCGCGACAAGACCTACAATCTGATGACCCGGGCCGAGCTCGAGGCGCAGGCGCCCGGCTTCCCCTGGGCGACCTTCCTCGACTCCGCCGGAGTGTCCCGGGCCGAGCGGGCGATCGTCGCCCAGAACACCGCCTTCCCCAAGGTCGCGCGGATCTTCGCCGAATCGGATCTGCAGACGCTCAAGGCGTGGCAGGCCTTCCACACCGCCGACGAGATGTCGCCCTTGCTGTCGAAGCGCTTCGCCGACGCCAATTTCGAGTTCCGCTCCAAGTTCCTGAACGGCCAGCCGCAGCAGCGGGAGCGGTGGAAGCGCGGCGTGACCTTCGCCGAGAATGCGATCGGCGAGGCGATCGGGCGCGACTATGTCCGCCTCTATTTCCCGCCCGAATCCAAGGCGAAGATGGACGCCCTCGTCGCCAACCTGCGCACCGCCATGGGCACCCGCATCCGCAACCTGCAGTGGATGGGCCCCGCGACGAAGACGGAGGCGCTGAAGAAGCTCGAGGGCTTCAACGTCAAGATCGGCTATCCGGAGAAGTGGCGCGACTATTCGGGCCTGGAGGTGATCCCGGGCGACCTCGTCGGCAATGCCGAGCGCGCCGCCCGCTTCGAATGGGACTATCGCCGCAACCGGATCGACCAGCCGGTCGACGAGCTCGAGTGGGGAATGACCCCGCAGACGGTGAACGCCTATTACAACAGCGTGAAGAACGAGATCGTCTTCCCGGCCGCGATCCTCCAGCCGCCCTTTTTCGACCCCGACGCCGACCCGGCGGTCAATTACGGCGGCATCGGCGGGGTCATCGGCCACGAGATCGTCCACGGCTTCGACGATCAGGGCCGCAAGTCCGATTATGCCGGAGTGCTCCGCGACTGGTGGGCGCCCGAGGACGCGGCCAAGTTCGAGGCCCAGGCGGCCAAGCTCGGCGCCCAGTACGAAGCCCACACCTTCCCCAACCTGCCCGGCATGCGCATCAACGGCCGGGGATCGATGGGCGAGAATATCGGCGATCTCGGCGGCATCACCATCGCGCTTGAAGCCTACCGCACCTCGCTCGGCGGCAAGCCGGCGCCGGTGCTCGACGGCTTCACCGGCGACCAGCGCGTCTTCCTCGGCTGGGGGCAGGTCTGGCGCACCTTGTTCCGCGACGAGGCGCTGCGCCAGCAGCTGGTCCAGGGCCCGCACTCGCCCGGCATGATCCGGGCGGTCGGTCCGCTCCGCAACATCGACGCCTGGTACGAAGCCTTCGGGGTGAAGCCCGGCGACAAGCTGTACATCGCGCCGGAGGATAGGGTGAGGATCTGGTGACTGTCTGAACCCCTCTCCCCTGCAGGGAGAAGGCTCTATCGCGTCGCCAGCCAGATCATGTGCTTCGTGCCCTTGCGCCCGGCATGGGCCCGGACGGTGACCTCCTCCACCGCGAAGCCGGCCTTGCCGAGCCGCCGGGCGAAGGCCGGGTCGGGCGCCGCCGACCAGATGCCGAGCAGCCCGCCCGGCCTGAGCGCCGAGCGCGCCCGGTGCAGCCCCTCCAGGTCGTAGAGCCGTTCGTTGGTATCGCGGCTGAGCGCGTCCGGGCCGTTGTCGACGTCGAGGAGGATCGAATCGAAGCTCGAGCGCGCCGCCGCGATCAGGTCGCCGACGTCGCTCTCGACGATTCTGACCCGGCGGTCGTCGAGGCTCGTCCCGTGGACATGGGCCATCGGCCCCCGCGCCCAGGCGACGATCGCCGGCACCAGCTCGGACACGGTCACGCTCGCCTCGGCCGGGAGCGCCGCCAGCGCCGCGCGCAGGGTGAAGCCCATTCCGAGCCCGCCGATCAGCAGCGCCGGGCGCGGCCGTCCCGCGATCCGCTCGCAGGCCAGAGTGGCGAGCGCCTCCTCCGAACCGCGCAGCCGGGTGCTCATCAGCGCGTTGGCGCCCAGCATGATCCAATAATCGTCGCCGCGCCGGACGAGCCGGAGCTCGCCGCCGCCACCGGGGATCGGGGCGCTGTCGATCAGCACGCGCGGGATCATCGTGGCCGCGCCTTAGACCATCCGCCGACAAGCGCAACGCAGCCGCGCCGGACAGTCGGCACCTTTCTTCGACTATTCTCGAAATCAGGATTGACAGAAGCCATCGCCGGAACTTATTTCCAGCTTTATGGAAACGAGCAGCAAGATCGATTCGACCGCCGCGGTCGCCGCCCTCGCGGCGCTTGCGCAGGAGCATCGGCTGGCGCTGTTCCGGCTGCTGGTGCGGGCCGGCGAGGACGGGATGCCGGCCGGGGCGATCGCCGCGGCGCTGGGCGTTCCCAACTCCTCCCTCTCCTTCCACCTCGCCCAGCTCAGCCGCGCCGGCCTCGTCCGGCAGCAGCGGCGGCACCGCTCGATCATCTACAGCGCCGACTATTCGGCGATGAACGCGCTGGTCGGCTACCTCCTCGAGAATTGCTGCGCCGGCGCCGACTGCGCGCCCGAGACCGGCTGCGGTACCGCGACCACCCCCCTTGCAGCGCAAAGGAAATCCGCATGAAGCGCCTCCACGTCCATGTCGGAGTCGAAGACCTCGACCGCTCGATCGCCTTCTACACCACCCTGTTCGGCGCCGGTCCGACGGTCGTGAAGGCCGACTATGCCAAGTGGATGCTCGACGACCCGCGGGTGAACTTCGCCGTCTCGACCGGCCGCCACGCCGCGACTGGAATCGAGCATCTCGGCATCCAGGTCGAGAGCGGCGAGGAGCTCGCCGAGGTCTATGGCCGCCTCAAGGCCGCCGACCGCCCGGTCCTCGAGGAAGGCGCCACCACCTGCTGCTACGCCAAGTCGGAGAAGAGCTGGATCGCCGATCCCGACGGACTCGTCTGGGAAGCCTTCCTCACCAACGGCGAAGCGACGGTCTACGGCGACAGCCCGGCCCTTGGAATCCTCGCCGGAGACGAGTGCTGCGACTCCGAGACCCCGCAGGGCGTGTGCTGTCCGCCCAAGGCCGATCGGCCGGCCGACGCTTCCTGCTGCGGATGAGCGGGGACCCGATCGACCGGCCGGGGCCGGCAATGACCTATTCCGCGGCGCAGCGCATCGCCGCTGAGGCGATGGGAACCGCCATCCTGGTCGCGACGGTGGTCGGCTCGGGCATCATGGCCGAGACCCTCGCGGGCGGGAACCTGGCCGTAGCGCTGCTCGCCAACACCATCGCGACCGGCGCCATCCTCTACGTTCTCGTCACGGCCCTCGGCCCCGTCTCCGGGGCCCATCTCAACCCGGTCGTCAGCGCCGTCTTCGCCGTCCGCGGCGAGATCGGGTGGAGCGTCGCTTTTGCCTTCGCGCTTGCCCAGGTCGCCGGCGGCATCGCCGGCAGCATCCTCGCCCACGCCATGTTCGAGCAGCCGCTCATCCAGTTCTCGCTCCACGCGCGCACCGGCGCGGCGCAATGGCTCTCGGAGGGCGTCGCCACCTTCGCGCTGGTGATCGCCATCCTCGGCACGCTTCGCGCCCGCCCGGAGGCGGTTCCGGTTTCCGTCGCCCTGGTGATCGTCGCCGCTTACTGGTTCACCGCCTCCACGTCCTTCGCCAACCCGGCGGTGACCATCGCGCGGGCGTTGTCGAACACCTTCGCCGGGATCGCCCCGACCGACGCGCCCGCGTTCATCGCCGCGCAGGCGCTCGGCGCAGCGCTCGCGGCGGCGGTCGCGGCCGGCATCTTCGGCTGGCGTCCGACGCCGTCGGAGGAACCGTCGCTCTCCGGCCGCCTCGAGCGCTGAGACGCTTCCCAACAGCCCCTCCCAGACGCCAAAAAGCCCCGGAAATCCGCAGATTTCCGGGGCTTTCTGATGGTGGGCGTGGCAAGGATTGAACTTGCGACCCCTGCGATGTCAACACAGTGCTCTACCACTGAGCTACACGCCCACTGGGGGCTATCTAGTGAAGCGCTCGCCGGGGCGCAACAGCCTAAAGCCGGCCGTGCTGGTCCTCGGTCTGGAACAGGCGGTCGACCTCGGCGACGAGGTCGCGCAGGTGGAAGGGCTTGGACAGCACCTTGGCGCTCGGCGCCGCCTTGCCGGCCTTGAGCGCCACCGCGGCGAAGCCGGTGATGAACATCACCCGCATGTCCGGCGCCACCACCGCCGCCTTCTGGGCGAGCTCGATCCCGTCCATCTCGGGCATGACGATGTCGGTGAGGAGCAGGTCGAAGCTCTCGGCCGTGATCAGCGGCAGCGCGGCGGTGCCGCGGTCGACGGAGACCACCTCGTAGCCGGCGCGTTCGAGCGCGCGGGCGAGATAGGCCCGCATCGACGCATCGTCCTCCGCAAGCAGGATCCTGACCATAATGCCCCTGAACCGGCCGCGCCCGATGCGCGTCCGCCGCGCCTCTGCTATGCCCGAAACACGGACCGGTTTCCAGCGCGCCCGCGCCGGATGGCGCCGTCCGCACGGCCAAAGACGATTGCGTGCCAATTCCGGACTACTTACCTTCAAGGTGCGAATGCCCGACTCCATGCCCCCTTTCCGCCGCCTCGGACCGGCCCGGCCCGGCTCGCCGGTGGTGCTTTCGGTGCCGCATGCCGGCCGCGCCTATTCGGACGGGCTGCTCGCCTCGGCGCGAGTCTCCCGAGCCCGGCTGGAGAGCCTCGAGGACCGGCTGGTCGACCGGCTGGTCTGGCGGGCCGTCGAGGACGGAGCGGTCGCCCTGATCGCCGATTCCCCGCGCGCCGAGATCGACCTCAACCGCGACGAGCGCGAGCTCGACCCGGCGATGGTCCTCCCGCGCCCGCCGGCCGACTCGACCGTCGAATCGCCGCGCACCCGCGGCGGCCTCGGCCTCATTCCGGCGCGGATCGCCGGATCCGGCGCGATCTGGCGCCAGCGCATCGCCGCCACGGAAGTGTCGCGGCGGATCGAGCGCATCCACCGGCCCTATCACCGGGCGATCGAGGCGGAGCTGAAGGCGGCGCGGGACCGCTTCGGAATCGCCGTCCTGCTCGACTGCCACTCGATGCCGCCGCGCGGATCGGACGCCGACGCGCCCGTCGTGCTCGGCGACCGCCACGGCGGCAGCATGGCCGAGTCGCTGGTCGCGGCCGCCGAAGCGGCGGCGCGCGAGGCCGGCTTCCGGGTTGCCCGCAACGCGCCTTATGCCGGCGGCCACATCACCGAGCGCCACGGCCGTCCCGCCGGGGGAACCCACGCGCTCCAGCTCGAGCTCGACCGCTCCCTCTACCTCGCCCCCGATCTGCGCTCGACCGGCCCCGGCTTCGACCGCGTCGCCCGGCTCATCGCCGCCATCGCCGCGGCGCTGGCCGCGGCGGCGCTGAGCCCGCCTGACGCGATCGCCGCGGAATAGGCCGGACGCTTCTCGGCCGCTTCCGACCGCTTCGATGAGCCTGGCTCACGGGTCCATTGCGCGTTTCGGCCCTTATCCCGGCCTTCCTCAGGACCTATTTGCGGGCCTGCCGCCCCTTCCCTGCACGACCTGCCTGGAGACTATTGATGACCGTCCAAGCCTATGGCGCCTACGCCGCCGACAAGCCGCTCGAGCCGATCGCGATCGAACGCCGCGCGCCGGGCCCGCGCGACGTCCGGATCGACATCGCTTATTGCGGAGTCTGCCATTCCGACCTGCACACCGTCCGCTCCGAATGGGGCGGCACGCTCTATCCCTGCGTGCCCGGCCACGAAATCGTCGGCCGTGTCAGCGCCGTCGGCGAAGCGGTCGAGGGTTTCGAGGTCGGCGAGACGGTCGGGGTTGGCTGCCTCGTCGACAGCTGCCAGCATTGCCGCTCCTGCGACGAGGGGCTGGAGCAATATTGCGAGAACGGCTTCGTCGGCACCTATAACGGCCCCACCGCCGATGCGCCCGGCCACACGCTCGGCGGCTATTCGCAAAGCATCGTCGTCGACCACAAATTCGTCCTCAAGATCCGCCATCCGGAGGATCAGCTCGCCGCCGTCGCGCCCCTGCTGTGCGCCGGCATCACCACCTGGTCGCCGCTGCGCCACTGGAAGGTCGGCCCGGGGCAGAAGGTCGGGATCGTCGGCATCGGCGGCCTCGGCCATATGGGGATCAAGCTCGCCCATGCTCTCGGCGCCCATGTCGTCGCCTTCACCACCTCCGAGAGCAAGCGCCGGGACGCGCTCGATCTCGGTGCCGACGAGGTGGTCGTCTCGCGCAACGCCGAGGAGATGGCGGGCCACGCCGGCAGCTTCGACTTCATCCTCAACACCGTCGCCGCGAGCCACGATCTCGACTCCTTCACCGCCTTGCTGAAGCGCGACGGCACCCTCTGCCTCGTCGGAGTTCCGGAGCATCCGCATCCCTCGCCGAGCGTCGGCGCGCTGATCTTCGGCCGCCGCTCGATCGCCGGCTCGCTGATCGGCGGGATCGCCGAAACCCAGGAGATGCTCGATTTCTGCGCCGAGCACGGCATCGTCTCTGAGATCGAGATGATCCGGATCCAGGGGATCGATGAAGCCTACGACCGGATGCAGCGCAGCGACGTCAAATACCGCTTCGTCATCGACAGCGCCTCGCTGGCGTAAGAAAAGGGGACACGTACTTTTTCGCAGACAAAGTCCGTGTCCCCATTCGTTCGTCACGTCGCCGCGTGAGCGGCGTCCTCGGCGAGCAGGCGCCGCGAGCGCACGATGATGTCGACCCAGTCCGCGAACGCCTCCGCGAGGCCGAGCACCAGGTCCTTGAGCGGCCCCTCCTTGAGGCAGCCCTCCGCCTCGAAGCTGTCGTCGGTCACCCGGCCGAGATAGGCCTCGGGCTGCTGCATCACCGGCATGTTGAGGAAGACGCAGGCCTGGCGCAGCTGGTGGTTCGCCCCGAAGCCGCCGATCGCGCCCGGCGAGACGCTGACGATCGCCGCCGGCTTCTTGTCCCAGGCGCTCTCGCCGTAAGGCCGCGAGCCGACGTCGACGGCGTTCTTGAGCACGCCCGGAACGCCGCGATTATATTCGGGCGTGCAGAACAAGATGCCGTCTGCCGCCGCGATCCGCTCGCGGAATCGCCGGTAGGATTCGGGCGGGTCGGAATCGTAATCCTGGCTGTAGAGCGGCAGGTCGCCGATCTCGACGATCTCGCAATCGAGCTTGTCGCCGGCGAAGGCGCAGATCGAGCGGGCGACCTTTCGGTTGAGGCTGTCCGCGCGAAGGCTGCCGACGACGATCGCGATCTTGTGCCTGGTCATGGCGGCAATCCTTTCGAAGCCCCCCGGCCCCAAATCGCCGCTGCGGGAAAAGGTTGCGGGCGAGCCTCAGGCGTCGGCGAGCAGCATCGCCGCGCAGGCAGGGACCTCGCCCAGGGTCGCGGCGCGGGTCAGCTCGAAGATCGGAACCCGCGCGGCCAGCGACGCGCAGAAGCCGAGGTCGGCGCGCGATACCGGGCGGATCCAGTCGGCGCCGTACAGGTGGTGGACGAGGGCGGGCGCGGCCGCCGATCGCGACAGCCGCCGAGCGGCGCCGGCGGCGGCGGCGGGATCGGGCGGGGCGAGGATGTAGAGGCGGCGGATCGGAGCCGGCCCCTCCGGCGCTGCCGAGTCGATCCAGCTTTTCGCCGTTCCCTGCCTCGCCTGCGGCGCGCCGCCGCCGAAGCCGAGGGCCTCGAACGAATCCGGAAGCAGGCTGATCCGCGGATAGCCCGGCTCCACCTCCAGCTCCTCGCCGCGGGGCGTGAAGGCGAGCAGGTCCTCGCTGAGCAGCCGGCCGCCGGCGCCGACCAGGGCCGCGGCGAGGGTCGACTTCCCCTGTCCCGAATCGCCCAATATCCCGAGCGCGTTGCCGCCATGCGCCACCGCCGCCCCGTGCAGCAGCGGCTCTCCCGCCGAGGAGAGCAGCACCGCGCAGACCACTCCGAGGAGCGGCGGCACCGCGTCCTCCCAGTCGATGCTGCCCGCGACCGTCAGGGTTCCGGCCGCGGCCGCGAAGTCGTAATCCAGCCAGTGCCCCGCGGGGTCGCGGAAACGCAGGCTCCAGTCGGCCCCGTCCCGCAGCAGCTCGCGTTCCGGCACCGGACGCGGGCTCCGCCGACCTTCGCCGAGAGCGGTCGCGATGCTGACGTCGGCGACCGCCCCCGCCTCGGCCGGCGCGAGCGGGAGGTCGAGCGTGCAGGCGAGGACGAGGCCGTAGGCGCGGTAGAGCGGCATCTCAGGCGGCGCCGCGGATCTGGCGGCCCACCCGCTCGCGCATCGGGTCGCCCGCCTCGACTCCGGCGCGGTCGCACGCCATCTCCCAGCGCCGCGCGAGCAAGTGGCGAAGCCCCGGATCGGGCAGGTCGGCAAGCCGGACGAGCCACGCCGCCGCCGCCGGGAGCATCGCCGGGTCCGTCTCGGTCTCCTCGGCCAGCTGGGCGAGGACCTGATAGTCGGCCGGGCTGGTTCCCGGGAACAGCCGCCTGACGTGGACGAAACGGTAGCGGCGCAGATCGCGGACGAAGAGCGCGTGGTGGCGCCGGTGGGCCTGGTCGGGATGGGTCCGGCGGCGCAGGATGACCTCCTGCAAGTTGCCGAGGCGGGCGCCCGAGGCAGAGATCCGAACCAGCCATTCATAATCCTCGTGGCTGGCCTGCTCCCGATAGGGATGCGCCCGCATCAGCTCGGCTCGGGCGAGCAGGGTCGGGTGAAGTATGCCGACCCGGAAGACCAGCTCGCGTTCGATCGCGGCGCCGGTCTCGGAATAGCTGAACAGCCCCGCCTCCTCCTGGGCCCCGAAATTCTCCGCGAGGCCGCCGCAGGCGTCCAGCTCCCGCTCCTCCAGGAAGGCGAGCTGAAGCTCGAGCCGTCGCGGCAGCGAGATGTCGTCGGCGTCCATCCGGGCGATCCAGCGGCCCCGCGCCAGCGCGAGGCCGGCATTGGCGGCCCGGCTGCTGCTCGTCAGTTCGGGCGCCGGATCGAGAAACAGGGTTCGGACCCGGGAGTCCCGGGCGGCGGCCCGGTCCGCGATTTGCGGGCTGTCGTCGGCCGAGCCGTCGTCGACGACGATCAGCTCCAGCTCTTCATGGGTCTGGGCCAGGATAGACTCGATGGCTTCGTCGAGCCAGCCGGCGGCGTCCAGGACCGGCATCACCACGGAGACGAGGCGGCTCATCGAGCTAGGCCGCGGGGGCGGCGGCCTTGCGCCAGAAGATGCCCCAGCGGTCGATCCACTCGATCGGCTCGACGATCCCGCGCCGCGCCCGGAAGTCGTCGACGGCGTCCCGGCACGGTTCGAAAAAGCCGTAGTCGTCGATGATGACGAAGCCGCCCGGCGAGACCTTGTCGTAGAGCAGGTCCAGGCACTCGTAGTTCGAGCTGTAGATGTCGACGTCGATGCGCAGAATCGCCAGCGGACCGATCGGCGCCTTGGGCAGCGATTCGGCGACCCAGCCGGAGACGAACTCCACCTTCGGGTCGAGCATGTCGTAGCGCGAGAACAGGTCCCTGACCTTTTCCTCGCTGCACGCCAGCCACGGCGCCCTGGCCTCCTCGAGGTGGAGGTCGTAGCCTTGGTCGACCTCCTTCACCGAAGGCGGAACGCCCTGGAAGGAATCCACCACCCAGGTGCGGCGCTCGGCCTCCCCATGGGCGATCTGGAGCGCGCGCATGAAGATGGTAGCGCCGCCGCGGCAGACTCCGGCCTCCAGGAAATCGCCTTCCACGCCTTCGGCGAACACGGCCTCCGCGCAGCGTTCGATATTGCCGAGGCGGAACAGGCCGATCATCGAATGGGGGAAGCGCCAGGGCGCTGCGCCCTCCTGCTTGGCGTCCATCAATTCCGAATAATCGTCCGCACGCCGCTTCTCGATGTCGCGAAGATAGCGCTCCAATTCGATCCCGGAGAGATCGCCCACGCCCTTCCTCAGGAACTGGATCTGCATTTCCAGCTCGGGATACAGGGTGTTTGCAAGCGCCCGCTTGATCAGCCGGAGATAGCGATCTCGGATCGCGACGGGCTCGCCCGGCGCCTCCCCGACCAGGCCGTGGGCGACGAGCCGAGCGAGAATAGAGCGCACCGACTCGTCGATCGTTTCGGCAGGAGCGTCATATTGGGCCCCGAGCGCGGTGGCTACTTCATGGACCCTAGCCGGATATTCCAGCATTTCCCAGATGCGCCGCGCCGGCCCCTCCAGCACGACCCAATCGCCCGTCACGGGCGAGAGCAGATGCAGCTCCTCGACCTTGGCAAGACCTTGCACCGGAATCGTTCGGAAGCGCCCATCGGGGGGCAGGACGCGGAGACCGGAAGGCATCGCAGATGGCAGGTGCTCGCGGCCGCCCTGTTGCTAGGAATAGATGCCGTAATCGATCGAGGCGCTGCCTCTGAACGACGCGGAGGCGGCGCGGCCCTTCACCGTCTCAAGCTTCGGCTCGGTCCACGGTCGCTTGGTGGAGGCGACCGCCTCTTCCCGGCCGATGTCGGAAGTCTCTCTGGTCATGGCCGGTCCCTACGTCATTGGAAGATCGAATCGGTATCGGCTAGGCGCTCTCTCAAAGCAAGGCGAGCCGCCCCTTTTTCTTCACTCGCGCGGCCGGGAGAGGCGTTTGAGCGCGATCGGCGGTCTGTGGCGGCGGCACGGGCGAGGCGGCCCGGACGGCGGCTGCGCTTCGATCCTCGAGGCCCAGCGCCGTTACGGTGCCGATGCGCAGGCGCAATGGTCGAACGGCGCCGATCTCGCCCTCGGCCGCAATCTCGCGCGGCTGCTCCCTGAAGACGCTTTCGACGCCCAGCCGCTCGCGGGCGGCGGCGGCCGCTTCGCGCTCGTCGCCGATATCCGCCTCGACAATCGCGCGGAGATCGCCTCCGCCCTCGGCATCGGCGGCCAGGGCCTCGAACGGCGCGCCGACTCCGAATTGCTGCTGGCTGCCTGGGAGCGCTGGGAAGAAGCCAGCCTCGACCGGCTCGTCGGCGATTTCGCCTTCGCCGTCTGGGATTCGGAGCGCCGCAGGCTGGTACTGGCCCGCGACTTCGCGGGCGCGAGGCCGCTTCACTTCCACGCTTCCGGCGGCCTGCTCGCCTTTGCCAGCATGCCCGCGGGTCTTCATGCCTTGCCGGAAATACCCCGTGCCCTGGATCTCGATTTCGTTGCGCGGGCGGTTGAGGCGGGCATGCCGCCTCCGTCGGGCTCCTGGTTCGCCGGGATCGATCGGGTTCGGCCAGGGCATCTCCTCGCCGTGTCCGCCGGCGAGGCTAGCCAGCGGCGCTGGTGGCGCCCGCCGGCCGCGACCCTCCGCCTCGGCGGCCCACAGGACTTTGCCGAAGGTCTGCTGAGCCATCTCGACGCGGCGGTGCGGGCGAGGCTGCGCGGCGAGAGCCGGGTCGCCGCCCATCTCAGCGGCGGGCTCGACAGCTCTGCCGTCGCGACCTCGGCGGCGCACCTGCTGAGCCCGGGTGGGCAAGTCACCGCCTTCACCGCTGTCCCCAGGCCGGGCTATTGCGGGAGCCGCTCGCCGGCCCTGCTCGAGGAGGGGCCCCTGGCCGCGGCGACCGCCGCCCTCTGGCCCAACGTCGAACATGTCGTTCTTCCGGCGGCGGGTCCGTTGCCCCTCGACCGGCTCGACGAATATTGCGGGCTGTTCGGTCAGCCGGTGCCCAATCTGTGCAACATGCCGTGGATGACGGCCATCGCCGATTCGGCCCGGGCGCGTGGGATCAAGGTTCTGCTGACTGGCCAATATGGAAATTTCGCGTTCAGCTACGACGGCATGTTCCTCCTCTCCGATCTGCTGCGCCGAGGCCGGCTCGCGGCTCTGTCCGCTCACATGGCTGAGCTCTGGCGGGGCGGCTTCGTTCGGCCGCGCAGCCTCGCCGGAGCCCTGCTTCGCCCGTTTCTCGCGCCGGGCGGCGAGCCGGTGCGGGAGCGCGACCTCAGGATGCGAGCCTTCGAGGTCAACGACGTCGGCAACCTCGCCAAAGGCGAACTCGCGCGCTCCGGCGTGGATTGCCGCGATCCCACCGCCGACCGCCGCCTGGTCGAATTCTGCTTCGCGACCCCGCCCGAGGAGTTCGTCCGGGGCGGAATACCGCGGTCGCTCGCGCGCCGGGCGCTGGCCGGGCGGGTGCCCGACTTCGTGCTGGCGGAGCCGCGCAAGGCGGCCCAGGCCCCGGACTGGCACGAGGCCGCCGCCGCTCAGCGCTCCGCTCTCGCCGCCGGGCTCGACGCCTTCGCCGCCACTCCGGCCTGCCGACTGCTGCCGCTCGAGCCCCTGCACGCGATGCTCGCCGAATGGCCTGAGGCCGACTGGACCGGGCCGGCGGTGTCGAGGCGTTACCGAAGCCAGTTGCTGCGATCCTTCGCCCTCGCCCATTTCCTCCACCGGACCGGGCAGGCCGTCACCCCGGCGGGTGGCGGCGGATAGAGCACCTGCGATACAAAAAGACCACCCCGCGAAATCGCGGGGTGGCCAGGTTCAGGGAGGAGGGCCCCGAAGGGCCCAACGCGCCGCCGCAAAGGGGGAAATACGTCGGCGCGCAAACTAAATGTATGAAAGGCTTGGAAGGTTTCAAGAGGCCGATCGGGCCTCCGCCCCAGCGCGACAACCGGCCGATCAGGTCCCGGTAGCCCTGCAGGGAGTGCTTGACGGCTCCGCCGAAACGGAGCGCGAGGTCGGGAGCGGCGGCGACGCGTCGATTATCCATAAACGTGTCTCGACAAATACGCGATAAGCAAGTATTCCGTTTTGCAGGGTTTCGATTAGCGTGGGGCAGAACGATCGTGGCAATTCGTGAACAGGCAAGTTTGACGAGGCTCAGCGCGGAGCTGGAACGGCTGGCGGGCGAGCTCGTCCGTCTCAGCGGCGATCCGCCGCTCCAGACTCCGCTGGCCAAGGGGGAACGTCCTTCGGATCGGCTCCGCCACCGGCTGTACGAAGCCCGGCGCGCGCGCGGACTGAGGCAGTGCGATCTCGCCGACCGGCTCGGCCGGCCGCAATCCTTCGTCTCGAACTACGAACGCGGCACTCGTCGACTGGAAGTCTCCGAGTTCATCCAGATCGCCCGCATCCTCGGCCTCGACGCCGCCGCCGTGGTCGCCGAGCTGGCCGCCGAGGCCCCGGCCGAGGCGCCGGCGACTCCGCCGGAGACGAGCGAGTGAGGCCTTCGGTCATGCCGGATCGAGTCCGGCATGACCGAAGCTGAACGCTCAAGCCGTCAGGCGTTGCCCGCCGGCGGCGCGGCCGCTCCGACGGCGGGGACCTGGGGTCCCTTGCCCTGCTGCATCTGCCGGGCGAAGATCTCGCGGACCAGCGACATCGAGAAGAGATGGGCATAGACGAGCGGCAGCATGCCGTTCTTGTTCATCTTCTCCAGCTGCTCGGCGCTAAGGTCGCGCAGCTTCTCCTCGTTGACCATCTGGAAGCCGCGATAGACGAACGGCTGCTCGGAGCCGGCCGGCTGGATCGACACTTCGCCGTCCATCAGCAGATCGGCGGCCCGCAGATCCTGCATGAAGGCGACGGTGCGCTGGGCGGAGAGCTCGAACTCCTCGCAGAATTTGAGGATCCCGTTGGTCGCCTCGCTGGGCTTGCCGTCGTCGAACAGCGCCTCGCCCTCGGCGAAATCGCCGACCAGGCCGCTGGTCGGGTCGAAGCACAGCGACAATTCCTGGGCCTCCGGCGACAGCCGCGCGAGCATGAACGGATAGCGGCGCACGTAAGCGGGCAGATAGACCTCGCCGAGCACCTTGCCCTCGCCGTCGACGAACACGTTGACGCCCTCGTTGAGGCCCATCAGCGCGAGCGGCACCGGATTCTCGCCGACCGAGAAGACGATCGGCAGGAAGCGCTGCGTTGCCACGAACTCGTCGACCGTGATCGGCACCGCATGCTGCTGGACGAGGAAGGGCGCCCGGTCCGACGACTTGCTGCGGAACCCGGCATGGACGTTGCTCGACAGCGGCTCGAGGCCGCCATAGAAAATCGGCAGGGGATTTGACGGCGGCTCGGTCGCCATGGTTCGTGTCTCCGCTTAGTGTTGGAAGCGGCCGCTTTTTTCGGGCCACTCGAATGTGGCGCGGTTTCTATGGCGCAATCGCGGGTTTCGCAAGCCGCTAAGCGGCCGGGGGATTAATCGCATGTTCAAGCGTTTGCGGGGATTGGACGGAGCGATGGAGGGCTCCCCCATGATCCGCGCCGCCGCGGTTGCCTTGCTGCTGCTCGGTGCGGCCGTGCCTTCGGCCGCGCCGTCGCAGCGGCCGGCCCAATATGGCCAGGGCGTGGTGCGCGAGCAGGTCATCGTGCGTTTCCGCCAGTCCGCCCCGACGCGGATCGAGTGGAAGGAAGGCAAGGGCCCCAAATGCATCCCGGCGCGCGGCATCCTCGCCGCCACGAGGGCGGTCAAGGACAGCGTCGACCTCATCCTGCGCAGCCGGCAGCGCGTCCGCGCCAAGCTCGAGAGCAGCTGCCCGGCGCTCGATTATTATTACGGCTTCTACATCACGCCCAATCCCGACGGCATGGTCTGCGAGGACCGCGACAACATCCGCTCCCGCATGGGCGGAGCCTGCGAGATCGACCGATTCCGCAGCCTCGAACCGGCCGTCCGCCGTTGAGCTTCCTTGACTTGAGCGCCCGCTTCGCCCAAGCGCCTGACGTGAAGCGGCTCGCGACGAAGCCCCTCAACCACCCGGAACCCTTATGAGTTTTGCCGACCTCGGCCTATCCGACCAGTTGCTCCGCGCCGTGGAGGAATCCGGCTACACCGATCCGACCCCGATCCAGACGCAGGCGGTGCCGTCCGTCCTGATGGGCCGGGACCTGATCGGAATCGCCCAGACCGGAACCGGCAAGACCGCCGCCTTCGTGCTGCCGATGATCGACATCCTCGGCGAAGGCCGCTCCCGGGCCCGCATGCCCCGCTCGCTGATCCTCGAACCGACGCGCGAGCTGGCGATGCAGGTTTCCGAGAATTTCGAGAAATACGGCAAATACCACAAATTGAACATGGCCCTGCTGATCGGCGGCACCAACATGGCCGACCAGATCAAGAAGCTGGAGAAGGGCGTCGACGTGCTGATCGCCACGCCGGGCCGGCTGATGGACCTGTTCGGCCGCGGCAAGATCATGCTCAACGGCTGCAGCCTGCTCGTCATCGACGAGGCCGACCGGATGCTTGACATGGGCTTCATCCCGGACATCGAGGAGATCTGCTCGAAGCTTCCGGCGGTGCGCCAGACCCTGCTCTTCTCGGCGACCATGCCGGGGCCGATCAAGAAGCTGGCCGACAAGTTCCTGACCGGCCCCAAGACGATCGAGGTCGCCCGCCCGGCGACCGCCAACGTCTCGATCGACCAGCGCGTCCTCAAGGTCGATTCGCGCAAGAAGAAGCAGGTCCTCACCGACCGCCTCAAGGGCAATGACGTGCGCACCGCCATCGTCTTCTGCAACCGCAAGACGACGGTCCGCGAGCTCGCCCAGAGCCTCAAGCGCTCCGGCCTCAACGCCAGCGAGATCCACGGCGACATGGAGCAGCCCGAGCGCATCCGCGAGCTGGAGCGCTTCAAGGCCGGCGACATCAACATCCTCGTCGCCTCCGACGTCGCCGCCCGCGGCCTCGACATCAAGGACGTCAGCCACGTCTTCAACTACGACGTGCCGTGGCATCCCGACGACTATATCCACCGCATCGGCCGAACCGGCCGGGCGGGGAAGACCGGGATCGCCATAACGCTGGCCACCGCCGCCGACGCCGAGGCGATCGAGGCGATCGAGAAATTGACCGGGGCGAAGATCCGTCCGGTCGAGGGCGCGGCGGCGCCGGAGGCGGCGGAGCCGGAGCCGGATCCGGTCGAGGCGGAGGAGGAGCGGCCCCGCCGCGAGCGAGGCGCCCGTTCGCCGCGCGGCCGCGGCCGCAAGGAGGAGCCGAAGCGCGAGCCCGGCGCCCGGCGCAAGGAGTCGGAGGCCGAACCGGCGCCCGCTCGGGAAGAAGCCGGACGCGAGCCGGAGCCCCGCGCCCGCGAGGAGGCGCCGAGGCGCGAGCCGGAGCCCCGCGCCCGCGACGAGGGGCCGAGGCGCGAGCCCCGCCCGCGCCGCGACCGGGTCGAACCGCGGCGCGAGGTCGAGGCCGAGGAAGAGGAGGCGGGCTGGAACGGACCGGTTCCAAGCTTCCTCGCGCAGAAGCTCGGCTGAGCCGCAGACTCCAAAACGGCGTCCAAATCTAACTTTTTGATATATTGTGAATTCGCGACCGCTCTGGCACCTTGCCGGCGGCCGCGGCGGATCGCCGCGCCCGTGGGGGGATTGCCATGGCCGAAGCGGAACCCGGCTCTGCCGGGGGCTATGCCGCGTTCATCAGCTACAGCCACAAGGATGCGGCCGTCGGAAGGTGGCTGCATCGCCGGCTGGAAGGCTATCGGCTGCCGAAGCGGCTGATCGGCACTTCGGGTGAGGATGGCGAGGTTCCGGCCAGGCTGATCCCGATCTTCCGCGACCGCGAGGAGCTGCCGGCGGCGGGCGACCTCAGCGAAAAGGTGCGCGCGGCGCTGGCCCTCTCGAGAAACCTCATCGTCATTTGCTCGCCCAACAGCGCCGCCTCGCCGTGGGTGGCGAAGGAGATCGCAACTTTCCGGGAGCTCCACCCCGACCGCCCGATCTTCGCCGCGATCGTCGAGGGTGAGCCGGACCAATGCTTCCCGGCGCCTTTGTGCGAAGGCGGCGCCGAACCGCTCGCCGCCGACCTTCGCAGGGAGGGCGACGGCCGGCGGCTCGGCCTCCTCAAGCTCGTCGCCGGCCTCGCTGGGGTCGGTCTCGACGCGCTCGTCCAGCGCGACGCGGCGAGGCGCGTGCGCCGCGTGACCTACCTCACGGCGGCCGCGGTCGCGGCGATGCTAGTGATGGCCCTGTTGACGGCCTTCGCCCTCAACGCCCGCGCCGAGACCGAAAGGCAGAGGCGCGAAGCGGAGGATATCGTAGAGTTCATGCTGACCGACCTGCGCACCAAGCTGAAGGGCGTTAAGCGCCTCGACATCTTCGATTCGGTCAACCAGCGGGCGCTCAGGCATTATGCATCGCAGGATCTCGAGGATCTGCCGCCCGACGCGCTCGAGCGCCGAGCCCGGCTGCTCCACCAGATCGGCGAGGACGATCTCGAACGGGGCGAGCCCGACCGCGCCCTCGCCCGGTTCCGCGAGGCGGCGCGGACGACGGCGGCCCTGCTGGCCGACGATCCCGACAATCCCGAGCGCATCTTCGCCCACTCGCAAAGCGAATTCTGGGTCGGCAACGTTGACTATAATCGTGAGAATTTCGCCGCGGCGAAGCTGGCTTTCGAACGGTACAGGGCTCTTGCCGAGCGACTGGTCTCGCTCAACTCGACCAACGTCGAATGGGTGAAGGAAGCGGGTTACGCGACCGGCAATCTTTGCGTGATTGCCCTCGAGCCGCCTCGCGATCCCCGTCGGGCGTTGCGCCTCTGCACCGTCGCCCTGCAGCGGATGGAGCAGGCCCAGGAGCTCGGCGGCACGAATCCCGCAACGGTCGAGGCCGTCCTCAATCGCCACCTGTGGATGATGAAGGCGTGGAACGCGAACGGCCGCTGGGACCAGGTCCTGCACCATAAGGCACGGCAGGAAGAGCTCATGCATGCGCTGCTTCGCTCGGACCCGGCTAACATGGATTACCGTGACATCTGGATGCGAACCCAATTTGGCATCGCTGAGATCCTGCTGGACCACGGCGATGTGGCCGAGGCAGGCAAGAGGCTCGATGGTGCGGCCACCACCGCTTCCCTACTTCGCCGACATGACCCCGCTAATGCGGACTGGCGCCTTTGGGAGCGACGAATCACCACGGCCCAGGCAAAGCTGAAATGATTGATCCCACAAGCCTGAAAGGAATTCGGGATGGCAATAGCTACTATAAACTTGCTGCGTCAACTACCTCTAAATGAAATTCCAAGCGCCTTGCCGCCTAGCTTCAATCCGCGTCAAGTCATATGTCGAGAGTTAACCCGTCTGGAAGATGGATCTCCTAGATATATTGATATTGATCGTCCGACCCGGACCAATGAACCTAGATTCACTACGGTTGAGGAATTCGCACGTGATGTTGCGCTAAATGGATATGTACGCAACCCGCCGCCGCCTCCCGAACGGGAGGAGAATAAATGGATCGATATAAAAGTAAGCCGTGACTCTTATGTGGTTATATTCTTATCCCGCTCCAGAGCATGGGAGTTTACGACGCTTAGGTATGACGATGGCACCGCGCAGGAAGGTGTCACTCTTATGTGGCTCTCAGACGACCACGTCGATCCATTGTCTCACTATGGATGGCTGCATTACGTCGATGACAGTGGCGTCATTCACGACAGACCGGCGCCGAATTGCCGTGTGGCTTTCTTCGCCGCGAAGCCGATGAGGAACCCAGCACATGGCGACAGATACGAACAACGCATCTGCTACGTCGTGGATTACCCGGGCGGCACTCACGAATTCATCGACCCGGATATCCGCTTCCCTGGCAACGGCACCAGCTGAACGCGGCTGTTTGAGGGCGGGCCTCCCCCAAGAAAATTTCAGGGTGTGACCTGCGTCACGGCGACCGCCGCTGATACCCTCTATAGCCGCTCTCGAGGGCTTAGCTTCAACGGTAGCGGACCAGCCTTGGCCGTCTCGCTGTCGCCCGCCCCGGCGGGAGCTAGTCCGTACGTTTATCCACTTTCTCTGAAAGGGAGGACTCAACATGGCAACCGTATTGAAGAGCCGGACTTTTACCCCGTCGATTACTCCGACGGTCCCGCGAATCCCGACTTCCGCGGTGGACGATAACGCGCAGGTGCCGGTACGCGCCGCATCTCCGGGCGTCGTTCCCAAGCGGGTCATCATCCGGGAGATGAGCTTCCTGATGGATAGCGCCGGTCTCCAGTTCCTCTACAACGACGCCACGCCCGCAATGCCGCTGCCCGGCGGCAATATCGACATGGTGATCGAGCACCTGGTCAAGGGAAAGCCCTTGCCCCGGGGGGATCTGGGCGATTCGTCCGCGGGGTCGGACGGAACCCCGCTCGATCTCGGAGTCACCGGCGAACCGGCCTATGTCGTTTTCAAGCTCGACCCGAGGCTGAACTGGCGCTTCAGCGACAACGATCCCGTCATCAGCCACAAGCAGGCCAACGAGGCCGCGTTCTACGGCGGCCTGCGGCACGTCCGCTCCAACGGCACCTACAGCGACAAGCCGGTCGCGGGCTGCATGATGGTGTTCCTCGTGGCGGTGCCGCCGAGCGGCAACTACAAGCACGGCTTCAATTTCCACGTCGACCTGATCCAGAAGCCGCATCTCGACCATACCAAGGAGCGCATCCTGCCGCTCATCATCGATCCGGATATCCGCTTCCCGGGCGGTTCGGGCACTTGATCTCGCGGGAAAAGGGGTGGGTATAAGGCGGTGATGCCGCCCACCCCGCTATCCCTCATCATCGCTTATGCCCGGGCCGGGGCTTGGGGCTTCGCGTGGGAGCGTTTCGTGGCGGCGGGGTATGATCGCATGACCGACGACCCGGCGGCGCTCGGGGTAAGAGGCCGCCTCCTGAAGGATCGGGCTCTTGCCGGCGAGGGCGCCGGGCGCCGTCGGCTTTTCGCAGAGGCCGCCGCCGCCTATCGCGGCGCCGCGGCGCTGTCGGGCGCCACCTACCCGCTGATCAACGCCGCCTCGCTGTCGCTGCTCTCCGGCGACGGCGAGCAGGCGCAGGCGCTCGCCCGCGAGGTCCTCGACGGAATCGAGCGGGACCCCGACGAGCCCGAGACCCCCTATTACCGGGTCGCCACCCGGGCCGAGGCCCTCCTCCTCCTCGACCGCGAGGCGGAAGCGCGGACCGCCTTCGCGGAAGCCGTCGCCCTCGCCCCACTCGCCTGGGAGGACCATGCCTCCACCCTTCGCCAGTTCGCCCTGATCCTCGCCGCCCGGGACCGCGACCGGGCCTGGCTCGACGCCCACCGCCCGCCGCGCTCGCTCCATTTCGGCGGCCACATGTCGTTCGACCCGAAGGTCGTCCGGCGCGAGCATCTCGACGAGAAGATCGCCACCGTGCTCGCCGAGGAGAATGTCGGCTTCGGCTACGGCGCGCTCGCCGCAGGCGCCGACATCATCATCGCCGAGGCGCTGCTGGCGCGGGGGGCGGAGCTGCATCCGGTGCTTCCCGGCGGGGTCGAGGCCTTCGCCGCGGTCTCGGTCGATCCGTTCGGCACGGCCTGGCGCAAGCGCTTCGACGCGGTGCTCGCGAAGTCGGAGCCGGTGAGGCCGGTGAGGCCCCTTGGCACCGCGCCCGACTCGGCGATGATCGGCCTGGCCGACGAAGTCGCGATGGGCGCGGCCCTGATGAACGGCCGGCGGCTCGAGAGCTCGGCGGTGCAGCTGCTGGTGCTCGATTCCGCCTCTCCGGGCAACGGCGAAGGCACGTCCGGCCGCTCCCGCGAGATCTGGGCGGAAGGCGGATGGCGGCAGCGGATCCTGACCGCTCCGCGCGAGACCAGACCCGACAATCCGGCGGCCCTGATGGATGCGGCCGAGCCGCTTGCGGTGCTCGCGATCGGTGCCGGCGGCGAAGCGGCGGGGTTCGCCGGCCTGCTGGGCGCTCTGCACGACCGCCTCGCCGGCCTGCCCGAGCCGGCCGTGCCGCCTTATCTCACCGAAGACCGGCTGGTCCTCGCCTATCGTGGCCCCGACGCGGCGGCGGAAACGGCCGTGCGTCTGCTGGCCGGCGCCGGTGAAGGCTCGCCGTTGCGCATCGGTGGCCAATACGGTCCCGCTGCCACCTTCCGCGATCCCTTCTCGGGCGGCCTCCGGCTGGCCCCGGCCGCTACCGCCGCCGCCGCCGGAGCGCTCGCCTCGGCTCCGCCCGGCGCCGCCTGCGTCACCGACGATTTCGCCGCCGCGCTCGCCGCCGCCGGCCCGCGCCGTCCGGCCAGCGAATATATCGGCGAGCTCGATCCGCCCGACGGCGGCCCGCCGGTCGGCCTCTACGCTCTCAAATCATATGATCAGCTCTTCCAGCCGCTGGGGAGCGACGACGGTCAGTGAGGCGGAGTCGCGGCGGACGATGCCTCGGCGCTCGAGCGCGCTGACCGCCCGCGACGCCGTCTCGCGGGTCGTCGACACCCGCACCGCCAGCTCTGAGAGGACCGGCGGCGGCCGGATCGCCAGGTCCGGCGACGCCCTCGCCAGCCTCAGCAGCTCGGCATGGACCCGCCCGGCCGCCGACACCGCCGCCCGCTCGTACATCCGCGACGTCGCCCGCCTCAGCTGGCGAAGCAGAAGCCGCGACAAGGCGAGGCCGATCGAGCCATAGGCCTCGGCCAGCGCCACCAGGTCGCGGCTCCTCAGGATGAAGCTTCGGGCCGCCTCGACGGCGACGATCTCCGCCTCCTCCGGCGCGGGATCGAGCTCGCCGACCGCCCCGAACAGGTCGCCGGGGCGATATTCGCAGAGCAGGATCATCTGGCCCTCGACGCTGTAGAGGAGGGCGTGCGCCCGGCCGACGGTGAGAAGATAGGCGGCCGCGGCCTTTTCCCCCTGGCGGACGATGGGGGCGTGCGGCGGATAGGCCCTGACCGTCCCCCGTCCGAAGATCGTCGCGGCGATCTCGTCGCTGCAGGCGAAGGTCTCGCGGATGAAGGCGCGGACATCCTGCTCGGGAAGGCGGCTGGATTTGTCGTCGGTGACCACGATCGCGCGAGAACAACAGAGGCGGAAGCGCTTGGCAAGCGCGGCGGTCCTGCTATCGCCGGCCCGGTGATCGCGACCGGCCTCCTCGGCGGCTCCTTCAATCCCGCCCACCGCGGCCATCGCCGGGTCAGCGCCGCGGCGATCCGGCTGCTCGGGCTCGACGAAATGTGGTGGCTGGTCTCGCCCGGCAACCCGCTCAAGCCAGTCGAAGGCATGGCGCCGCTGCCCGCCCGTTTCGCCTCGGCCCGCCGACTCGCCCGCGGCCTGCCGATCCGGGCCACCGCGATCGAGCTCGAGCTCGGCACCCGCTACACGATCGACACCCTGGACGCGCTGGTCCGGCTCTACCCCGACCGGCGCTTCATCTGGCTGATGGGCGAGGACAATCTCGCCCAGTTCCACCTCTGGCGGCACTGGCGCAAGATTGCCCAACGAGTTCCGATTGCGGTCGTTTCGCGTCCGGGATATGATGGCCCCGCCCACGCGGCTCGCGCGATGGGCTGGCTGCGGCGCTTCGTCCAACCCGCGGACCAGGCAAGGCACTGGACGGAGTGGAGACCGCCGGCGCTCGTGATCCTGAGACAGCCGCTCGATTCTACCTCCGCCACAGGCATTCGTGCCGCCGAGCCGAACTGGCACCAATCGGAAACCTATTCGTTCAACCCCCGGGCCCTGCGCGACGGCGTAACGCGGCGGCTCGTGACATGAGGAGGCAGTTTGCCCGCTAAACCACCGGCTTCGCCAGACCGCGAAGCGCTTGAGAAGGTCGAAGCCCTGCACAGCCTGGTGCTTCGATCGCTGGACGATGACCAGGCCCAGGACGTCGTCACCATTCCGTTGACCGGCAAGTCCAACATCGCGGACCATATGGTGATCGCCTCCGGGCGCTCGACCCGCCAGGTCGCGTCGATGGCCCAGAAGCTGGGCGAGCGGATCAAGCAGGAGCTCGGCCGGCCCGTCCGGGTCGAGGGCCTGCCGGTCGCCGACTGGGTGCTGATCGACGCCGACGACGTCATCGTCCACATCTTCCGGCCCGAGGTCCGAAGCTTCTACAATCTGGAACGGATGTGGGCGTTCGAGGGCGAGACCGCGCCAGCGACAGCGGCTCGATGACGTCATCCCGGCGAAAGCCGGGACCTCAGGGAGACCCGCTGTGCCTTTCCGACCGGAGGTCCCGGCTTGCGCCGGGATGACGGGGGCATGAAGCTCCACATCGTCGCCCGCGGCAGGATCGGCCGCGGCCCCGAGGCCGAGCTGGTCGAGCGCTACCTCAAGCGCATCTCCTGGCCGACCCAGGTCACCGAATTGCCGGAAAGCGGCGGCCGGGTCCCGCCGCCGCCGGAGAATTGCGTCACCATCCTTCTCGACGAGAAAGGCGAAGCGCTCGGCTCGCTCGACCTGGCGAAACGCCTCGAGCGCTGGCGCGACGACGGCCGCCGCGAAGCGCGCTTCCTGATCGGCGGCGCCGACGGCTTCAGCGACCCGCACCGCGCCTCGGCCGACCTGCTCCTCTCCTTCGGCCGGCCCACCTGGCCGCACCTGCTCGTCCGGGCGATGCTCGCCGAGCAGCTCTGGCGCGCCACCTCGATCCTTGCCAACCACCCCTATCACAGGGAAGGATGAGAGGATGATCGGAGGATGGGACTCACAACCTTACCCCCCTCCCTGCACGCAGGGAGGGGCCGGGGGTGGGTGCGTCTCCGAAAAGGGCACGGCGGCGTCTGACGCACCCACCCCTAACCCCTCCCTGCGTGCAGGGAGGGGGATTCTCCTCCCCTTCCTCCTCCTCGCCCTCCTCGCCGGCAACCTCGCGACCGCCCAGGCGCCGCCGACCCTGGCCCAGGCCCAGCAGGAAGCCGCCGCGGCCCGCGAGCGCTCGGAGAAGCTCGAAAGCCAGGCGCGGCGGGCGACCGGCGAGGCGGCCCGGGCCAATGCCGCCGCCGCCGCCCTCGCCGCCCGGATCGAGGCGGCCGAGGCGGACATCACCGCCGCCCAGTCGCGCATCGCCCTGATCGAACGGCTCAGCGTCGCCCAGCGCGCCCGCCTCGCCGCCGGCCAGGGCTCGCTGATCCGGCTCACCGCCGCCCTCCAGACGATGGCCCGGCGCCCACCGGCGCTGGCTCTGGTCCAGCCCGGCTCGCTCGATGAGGTCGTCCATGTCCGGGCCCTGCTCGCTTCGTCGCTGCCCGCCATACGCGCCCGCACCTCCGGAGTGCGGGCCGAGATGGCGCGCGGCCAGAAGCTTCGCCGCCAGGCCGGCGAGGCGGTGGTCCAGCTCGGCGCGAGCCGCCGCGACCTCCAGCAGCGCCGCCTCGCCCTCGCGCGGTTCGAGCGCGCGCAGCGCTCGCGCTCCGCCACGCTGATGCAGTCGGCGGTCCAGGAATCCGACCGGGCGCTGGCGTTCGGCGAGGAGGCGCGCGACCTCGCCGCCCTCGCCGGCACCCGCGCCTTCCAGGCCCGCCTCGCCCGCCGCCTCGCCGCTTTGCCCCAGCCGGCGCCGCGCCCGGGCGGCGCGGCGGCGGCACCATCGCCGCCGGCTCGATACCTCCTCCCCGTCGATGGCCGGCTGGTCACCGGCACCGGCGAGATCTCCGATTCCGGAGTCCACGCCCGCGGCCTGACCTTCGCCGCCGCGGCCGGGGCTCCCGCCGTGGCGCCCCGCTCGGGCCGGATCGCCTTCGCCGGCCCGCTGCGCGGCTATGGCGAGGTGGTGATCGTCGACCATGGCGGCGGCTGGACGACGACCGTGACCGACCTCGCCGGGCTCGCCGTGAAGCGCGGCGACCGGGTGAACGCCGGCCAGCCGCTGGGCCGGACGGCCGGCGGCGAAGTCACCGTCGAGCTCCGCAAGGACGGCCGCCCGGTCCCGATCACGTCTTTGCTTTAATATTCCTCCCCCGGATTTCCGGGGGAGGGGGACCAGGCGAAGCCTGGTGGAGGGGCCTTGCTGAGCCCGAAGAACCCCTCCACCGCGCGTCGCGCGGTCCCCCTCCCCGGCGAACGCCGGGGAGGAATTGGGCGGCGAGCATTGCTTGTTAATCGCGGGTTGCTTTTCGACCGGCTAAAAAGGCGGTACACCGGTCTCGAACGGCTCGAACAGGAATCCCCCAGATGCCCAACAATTTCTTCCGCTCCCTCGCCCTCGTCGGCGCGGTGGCGGTCATCCCCGCCGCGACCGCCTCGATGGCCGCGGTCGACGTCGACACCTATCGCGAGCTCGACCAGTTCATGAGCGTCTTCGAGCGCGTCCGCTCCGACTATGTCGAGACGGTCGACGACAAGGCCCTGATCCGCGGCGCCATCGACGGAATGCTGTCCAGCCTCGACCCGCACAGCGCCTATATGGACGAGCGCGGCTACCAGGCGCTGATGACCACCACCGACGGCAATTACGGCGGCCTCGGCCTCAACGTCACGATGGAGGACGGCGCCGTGAAGGTCGTCACCCCGATCGAGGACAGCCCCGGCTTCAAGGCCGGGATCAAGGCCGGCGACTACATCACCCATTTGAACGGCAAGCTGATCTACGGCGGAACGCTCGACGAGGCGGTCGACCAGATGCGCGGCGCCCCCGGCACCACGATCAAGATCACCGTCGTCCGCCCCGGCCGCGACAAGCCATTCGACGTCACGCTGGCCCGCGCCGCCATCGAGCTCAAGGCGGTCAAATGGTCGGTGAAGGACAATGTCGGCGTGATCAACGTCAACACCTTCAGCCGCACCACCACCGACGAGACGCTCGCCGCCATCGCCAGCATCGAGAAGTCGCTCGGCCGGCCGCCGCTCGGCTACATCGTCGACCTCAGGTCGAACCCGGGCGGCCTGCTCGACCAGGCGGTCGGCCTCTCCGACGTCTTCCTCGAGCGCGGCGAGGTCGTCTCGCAGCGCGGCCGCCGCAAGAGCGACATCGAGCGCTATTACGCCAAGCCCGGCGACGCCGCCCGCGGCTTGCCGATCGTCGTCCTCGTCGATTCGGGCAGCGCCTCGGCCGCCGAGATCGTCGCCGCCGCCCTCCAGGACCATCACCGCGCCCTCGTCATGGGCGAGCGCAGCTTCGGCAAGGGCTCGGTCCAGACGCTGGTGCCGCTCACCCAGAAGACGGCGCTTCGCCTCACCACCGCGCGCTACTACACGCCGTCGGGCCGCTCGGTTCAGGAAGGCGGCATCACCCCCGACATCGAGGTGCCGCAGCTCTCCGACCCCGACTACAAGTCGCGGCCGAAGCTTCGCGAGGCGGATTTGAGGCGCCACCTGATCAACGAGGTGACGGTCGAGAATGACATCGTCCAGGACGACGGCAAGCCCGACCCGCGCTTCGCCGCCACCGCCGAGCAGCTGAAGGCCAAGGGCATCGAGGACTTCCAGCTCCACTACGCCCTCCAGACCATCTCGAGGCTGGGGCGCAACGCGGCCGCGACTCCGGCGGGCGGGGCGCGTCCGACCGGCAAGCGCTGATGCATTCGTCATCCCGGCGAAAGCCGGGACCCAGGAACACTGAGTATGAAAATTCGGGCCGCCGGTGTTCCTGGGTCCCGACTTCCGTCGGGATGACGCCGCGCCCTTCCATTCACCGGAGCGTCAATTGACCAGCCTCGACAAGGCCCGCGCGCTCGCCATCGCCTTCCCGGCGGCGCTGCTCGCCGGCGCCTACGGCTCCGAATATTGGGGCGGCCTCCACCCCTGCGAGATGTGCTGGTGGCAGCGCTACGCCCATTTCGTCGGACTCGCCTTCGCCTTGCTCTCGCTCGCCCTGCGCGGCTTCCCCGACCGCGGCCGGAGCCTGGTCTGGCTCGCCGCGCTCGCCATCCTGGCGAGCGGCGGCATCGGCGCCTATCATGCCGGGGTCGAGGCGGGCATTTTCGAGGGCTTCACCCAATGCACCTCGAGCATGGCCGGCCTCTCCGCCGAGGAGCTGCTCAAGGCGGTGATGGCGGCGCCAGTGGTGCGCTGCGACCAGATCCAGTTCGAGTTCCTCGGAATCTCCATGGCGGGATGGAATGCGATCCTTTCGATCGCTGCCGCGTTGGTCATTCTATGGTTGAGCCTCAGACGCCCCAGGATCCGGCCGTGAGCGCCGCCGAGCCCCCGCGCTGGCGGCCCGGCGACGAGAAGCCGGACATCGATTCGATGGTCCGGGTCGACCAGGCCGGCGAATATGGCGCGACCCGAATCTATTGCGGCCAGCTCGCCGTGCTCGGCTCGCATCCCGCCAGCCGCCCGATCGCGCGGATGCAGTCGCAGGAGGAGGCGCACCTTCGCACCTTCGACGAGATGATGATCGAGCGCGGAATCCGCCCGACCCTGCTCCAGCCGGTCTGGCGGGTGGCCGGCCATGCGCTCGGGGCCGCCACCGCCTTGATGAGCCCGAGCGCCGCGATGGCCTGCACCGCCGCCGTCGAGACCGAGATCGACCGCCATTATTCCGACCAGCTTCGCTCGCTCGGCGCCGGCGAGCCCGATCTCGCCGCCACCATCACCCGCTTCCGCGACGAGGAGCTCGAGCATCGCGACACCGCGCTCGCCTCCGGCGCCGAGGACGCGTTCGGCTATCCCTTATTGTCTTCCCTCATCCGCGCCGGCTGTCGTATCGCCATCGCGCTGTCGAAAAGGATCTGAAAACCCATGAAGCCCCTGCTCCTCGCCGCCGCCGCGGCCGGCCTGTCGCTCACCGCGAGCGCCGCCCCGGCCCAGGCTCCGGCTCCGGCCGCCGAGCCCAAGGTCAGCGCGATGGTCGTCTACGGCAACGACGCCTGCCCGCCGAGCACCGAGGACACGATCGTCGTCTGCGCCCGCAAGCCCGAGGGCGAGCGCTACCGGATCCCCGAGATCCTTCGCGGCGACCCCAACGACCCCAAGAACCAGGCATGGGCGGAGCGTGCCACGGCGCTCGAATATGCCGGCCGCTCCGGCATCGGCAGCTGCTCGCCGGTCGGCTCCGGCGGCGCCAGCGGCTGCTTCAACCAGATCGTCCGCGAAGCCCGCGCCGAGCGCCGCGGCGATCCCACCGTCAACTGGAACGCGCTGATCGAGGACGCCCGGCGCGAGCGGCTCGGCAAGATCGACGAGCAGGCCGAAGCCGAGGAAGCCGACGCTAGGGCCGACGAGGCGGCAAGGCCGCAATAGCCGTCATCCTCCCCGCGCGCAGCGTGGGGAGGGGGACCATGCGAAGCATGGTGGAGGGGTAGCTGCTGCGACGTCAGAGGGTCCCGCCCGAACTCTCCCCGCCTGCGCCTTCTACCCCTCCACCACCCTTCGGGTGGTCCCCCTCCCCATCTCGCGATGGGGGGGATAAGGAACCCATCGCCCCTCCAAGCCTTCTTCCCGAAAGCCGAAAGGAGGCCGCGCATGAAAGCCGCCTTGTCCCTCGCCGCCCTCGCCGCGGCCGTCACCCTGCTGCCCGCGCCGGCCGAGGCGCAGTCGGAGCGGATCCGCCGCCTCGTCATCTACGGCAACGATCCCTGCCCCCGCTCCGCGAGCGGCGACGAGATCGTCGTCTGCGCCCGCCGGCCGGAGACCGAGCGCTACCGCATCCCCCGGGAGCTGCGCGACGCCGAGCCCGACGACGACCCCGAAAGCACCAGCTGGGCCGAGCGCGCCCAGGCGCTCGAATATGTCGGCCGAGGCGGCATCCAGAGCTGCTCGACCGTCGGCCCCGGCGGCGCCAGCGGCTGCTGGAACGAGCTCGTCCGAGCCTGGCGCAACGAGCGCCGCCAGGGCGACGGCGAGCCGGGGCGCTGATTTGCCTCCCCATCGCCAGATGGGGAGGGGGACCGTGCGAAGCATGGTGGAGGGGTAAGAGGCGCCGGTCCCGAGGGAAGCCGCGCGAACTCCCTATGTCCGCGGCAGATACCCCTCCACCACCCTTCGGGTGGTCCCCCTCCCCCCGCTACGCGCGGGGAGGCAAGTTCCTCTCCGCCTCGATCCACTCCCCGACCTGGGCCTCGAGCACGTCGAGCGGAACGCTCCCCTGCAGCAGCACCGCGTCGTGGAAGCGGCGCAGGTCGAACTTCGCCCCCAGCGTCTTCTGCGCCTTCGCCCTCAGCTCCCGGATCCTCAATTCGCCGATCTTGTAGCCGAGCGCCTGGCCCGGCCAGCTGATGTAGCGGTTGACCTCCGCGTCGATATTGCCCTCGGTCAAAGCCGTATTGTCGCGCATGAAGGCGACCGCCTTCGCCTTGTCCCAGCCCTTCGAATGAATCCCGGTGTCGACCACCAGCCGCGCCGCCCGCCACGCCTGGTAGGAGAGCTGGCCCATCTTCTTCTCGGGGGAGTCATACAGGCCCATCTCCTCGCCGAGGCTCTCGGCGTAGAGGCCCCAGCCCTCGGTGAAGGCGGTGAAGAAGGCGAAGTGGCGGCGGAAGGGCGGAAGCTCGACCTCCTGCTGGAGCGAGATCTGGTGGTGGTGGCCCGGCACCGCCTCGTGCAGGGTCAGGGCCGGAAGCTCCCACAGCGGCCTCTGGTCGAGCTTCGATGTGTTGACCCAATAGGTGCCGGCCAGCCCGCTGGCGAGCGAGCCCTGGCCGTAATAGGCGGTGGTGGTTCCCTCCGCGATTTCGGCCGGTATCTCCTTCAGACCGTAAGGAAGCCGCGGCAGGGTCCCGAAATAGCCCGGCATCTTGCCGTCGATCGTCTTCGCCGCCATCGCCGCCGCCTGCATCAGCTCGGCGGGCGACTTGGCGTAATATCGGGGGTTGGTCCTCAGCTCGCGGATGAACGCCTCGCGGCTCGCGAAGCCGGCCGACTTCGCCACCGCCTCCATCTCGGCCCGGATCCTCGCCGACTCCCTGAGGCCGATGGCGTGGATCTGGTCGGGCGTCAGCTCGGTCGTCGTCTCCTGCCGGACCCGGAAGGCATAATATTCGCGGCCGCCGGGCTGGGCCGAGATGCTGTCCGTCCTGGCGCATCGCGGCGCGTAGGTGGTGCGGTAGAAGGCGAGATGCTTGGCATAGGCCGGGTTGAGCACCTCGCTCACCAGCCGCCTCGCCCGCGCCTGCATCGCCGTCCATTCCGACTCGCTCAGGTCGCCCGGCCGGGCCCGGGTGAACGGCTCGTAGAAACGCGATTTGGCTGGATCCTCGACGATCACTCCGGCGATGCCCTTCTCGTAATTGCCGAGCACCGAGCAGGGCAGGACGAAGCCGCCCGCCACCGCCTGGCCGGTGATCTCGAGCGCGGCGTCGTTCTGCTTCGGATATTGGCCGATCCGGGTGAGGTAGCTCTCGTAATCCGCCTTGGTGCGAAACGGCAAATTGTCGGCGAGGCCCGCGAAGCTCTGGTGCCACCCCGCATAGGTGGTGAACAGCATCACCCGCTGCCGAAACCCGTTCGCCTCGACCCCCTCCTGGAGCTGCCGCCTCAGGACGCCGCGGTTGACCCGGTCGGTCGGGCTCAGCGCTTCGGCGGGAATCCGTTCGAGGCGGGCCAGGAACGCCTTCGCCTCCGCCACCTGCCGGTCGCGGGCGGCGAGGCTGAGGTCCTCGATCCGGTCGTCATGGTCGCGCACCCCGAGCGAGGTGGCGTAGGTCGGGCTCTCGCGCAGCAGCCAGGCGTAATAATCGTCGGTCAGCCGCTTGAAATCGTCCGCCGGAGCGGCCGCGGCCGGAGCCGCCGCAAGCAGGGCCGCGCCGATCAGAAGGGATAGTCGCATCTTCAGCTCCTCGCTTGCCTCGTCATGCCGGACTTGATCCGGCATCCACCTTCAGGTTGATCGTGAGCATGCGAAGAAGATGGACCCCGGATCAAGTCCGGGGTGACGATTGGGTACGAAGGCCAGCTCTACTCGTCCGCCGCAACGATCCCGTCCATCGCGTGTTGAAAGGGCAGCGGAGGTTCGCAATGAGCGACAATGTCTACAAGGTGATCGAGATCGTCGGCAGCTCGCCGACCAGCATCGAGGACGCCATCCAGGGCGCCGTCGCCCGCGCCGCCGCGACCCTCCACGACATCGGCTGGTTCGAGGTCGTCGAGACCCGTGGCCATGTCGAGGGCGGCAAGGTCGCCCACTACCAGGTGACCCTGAAGATCGGCTTCACGCTAAGAGACTAGGCGTCATCCCGGCGAAAGCCGGGACCTCGGGGAGACCCGCGGCCGACGCGCGTAAATGGTGTCTGACACCAATTATGCGGCGTCGATAAATCAGCCACTTGGAAATTGGCGTCTGACACCAATTAACGCTCGGCGCCGGCGGGCTTGCGCGGCGCGCCGAACCGCCGCATCCTTCCCGGCCGGGGGGAAACGCCATGGCCACCACCGCCGCCGCGCCGGCGCCGCCGCGCGCGACGATCAGCCTCAGGCCCGAGCCGTTCGACCGAATCCTGTCGGCGGCGGCGCTGGTCCTGCTTGCCTTCGTCTTCACCGCCTTGTGGCGCGGCCGCGACGAGTGGGGCGAGGTGCCGGCCGTCGTCTGGGGCCATATCGCCACCATCGTGCTCGCCCTCCTGCTCACCCCGGTGATGCTGCTGCGCCGCCGCGGCGACCGGCTGCATCGCGGACTCGGCTGGCTGTGGGCGTCGGCGATGGCGCTGACCGCCATCCTCACCTTCTGGCTCCGCGGCATCATCCCCGGCTCGCTCGGTCCGATCCACATCCTCTCGGCCTGGACGCTGGTGCAGGTGCCGCTGATCGTCTGGGCCGCCCGCCGCCACGACCACCGCCGCCATCGCAACGCGGTCCGCGGAATGGTCGCCGGAGCGCTCGTCATCGCCGGCATCTTCACCTTCCCGTTCGACCGCCTGCTCGGCCACTGGCTGTTCGGCTGAACCATTCGCTGGCCGGGCGCGGGCGTCCCTCGCGGCGCGGAGCGTCGCCTCCGTCGAAAAATGCTGGCGTCGCCGCACCCATTCGCTAGCGTTCGGGCGATTTCGCGAGAGGAAAGCGCATGACCGTCGCCGACGCCACCCCCGACTTCAAGGCCCTCGACGACCGCGACGACCGCGCCTTCCTCGGCCACCCCAAGGGCCTCGGCTATCTGAGCTTCATAGAGGCGTGCGAGCGCTTCTCTTATTATTCGATGCAGAGCCTGCTGACGCTCTACATGTTCAAATATTTGCTGGTGCCGGGGCGGATCGAAGGGGTGATCGGGCTCGAATGGCTGCGATCGTGGCACTATGAGGGGCTCAGCGGCCAGCCGCTCGGCTCGGCGATCTTCGGCGACTATACCTCGCTCGTCTATCTGACCCCGATCCTCGGCGGGATCATCGCCGACCGCTTCGCCGGCCGGCGGGTCGCCTTGTTCGCCGGCGGAGTGACGATGTCGATCGGCCATTTCCTGATGGCGTTCGAAGGGGCCTTCCTGTTCGCTTTGCTGGCGCTGATCGTCGGGGTCGGCCTGTTCAAGGGCAATATCGCGAGCCAGGTCGGGGCGCTCTACAAGGGCAACGACCTCAGGCGGGCGATGGCCTTCCAGATCTTCTACATCGCCATCAACGTCAGCGTCATCGCCGCTCCGCTGATCAGCGGCACGCTCGGCGAGAGGGTCGGCTGGCATTACGGCTTCGGCACCGCCGGCATCGTCATGGTGCTCGGAGTCCTGCTCTTCCTCGCCGGGCGGCCGCATCTGCCGGTCGAGGAAGGGGAGAGCGAGAAGATCGGCGCCGCGAAGACGATCGGCACCATCGCCGCCGCCGCCCTCGTCTCGGTGGTCGTGATCGGTATCGTGTTCCTTGCCGGGATCTTCATCGCTTTGGCGGCCCTCGTCCCGCTCTATTTCTGGCTGACCCGAGGCCTCACCGGCGAGGAAAGGCTGCGCGTGCTGGCGCTGACCCTGCTGATCCCGGCCATGGCGATAGCGCTCCTGACCAACCAGCAGATCTTCAACGCCTATCTGATCTGGGCCGATCAGCAGTTCAATCTTGCGATTCCTGACTGGCTCGCGGCTCTCCGTTACACTTTCACAATTCCCCTGCTCGGGACCCGTGAGATCGCATTTCCAAACCCCCTGCCGACCACCTGGATGGTGACGATCGACGCGACGCTGAGCTTCTCGATGCTGGTGGCGGTCGCGCTCTTCTTCAAATGGTACGGCACCAGATGGCGCGAGCCCGACGAGCTCGGCAAGATGATCATCGGCAGCTTCTTCACCATGGCCGGCGGGCTTTGCCTCTACATCGCCGCTCTGACCCAGGGCGACGGCAAGATCGGCCTGTTCTGGCCGCTGATGTTCCACCTGTTCAACAGCATCGGCTTCTCGTGCATCCTGCCGGTCAGCCTCGCGCTCTTCTCCAAGATCGCGCCGCGGCAGATCAACGCCACCGTCATCGGCCTCTATTACCTCGCCTTCTTCGGAGCCAACAAGATCGTCGGGGAGATCGGCCAGCTCTATTCGACCTGGGACACGCCGAGCTTCTGGCTGCTCCACGTCGCCACCGCCGCGGTCGGCCTCGCCGCCTTCGTCCTGTTCAAGCTCCTCATGTCGAGGCGAATGGCCGAGCATCACGAGGCCGCGTCGGCGGCGTGATCGATGAATTCCTCCCCGCGGTTTCGCGGGGAGGGGGACCGCGCGAAGCGAGCCGCCGGATCCCGGAACGCGGCGGAATCTCCTGCGACGGCGATTGATTTCGCCGGGAACAAAAAGAAAACACTTTCCCGGCGCACCGGTTTCGGCGATAAATCGGCATGGACGAATCGCTCCGCCTGCCGCCCGCCCTGGCCGCGCGGCTGACCCACATTCCGTCCGGTGCGCTCGATTTCACGCCCGTTCCGGTAAAATCGCGCCGCGACGGCTGGACTGCTCGCGCCCAGAAAATGTTCGTTCTCATGCTGGCGGCCGGCCTTGGGATAGCCGGTGCGGCGCGCGCCGTGGGCAAGAGTCGCCAGACCGCCTACCGCCTGCGCGAGCGGCCCGACGGCGCCAGCTTCGCCGCCGCCTGGGACCGGGCGCTTGACTTCGCCCGTCTGCGTCCGCCTGCGCCGGGGACGACGGTTCGGGAACGCGCGATCGAGGGCGTGCTCGTCCCCGTCATCTATCGCGGACGCGTCGTGCATTGGCGCCGCAAATTTTGCGACCGGACGCTCGGCCTGCTCCTGGCCCAGCATCATCGAGGGCGTGAGACCCGACGGCGATGACCAGATTGGACACCGAAAAAATGCTGTTTCGCGTAAAACTTGTCACCTTTGGCGGGTGGAGGGACCGCTAATGCCCCAGCTCGACCTCCAGCAGAAGCTCGCCATCCTCGCCGACGCGGCGAAATACGACGCCTCCTGCGCCTCGTCCGGAACGGCGAAGCGCGACAGCCGCGGCGGCAAGGGGATCGGCTCGACCGAGGGCATGGGCATCTGCCACGCCTACGCCCCCGACGGCCGCTGCATCTCGCTCCTGAAGATCCTGCTGACCAACTCGTGCATCTTCGACTGCCATTATTGCATCAACCGCAAGAGCTCGAACGTCCGCCGCGCCCGCTTCACCGCCGAGGAGGTCGTCCGCCTCACCCTCGCTTTTTACCGGCGCAACTATATCGAGGGTCTGTTCCTCTCCTCCGGCATCATCCGCTCGCCGAACTACACGATGGAGCAGCTCGTCGAGGTCGCCCGAAGCCTCCGCGAGGACCATGATTTCCGCGGCTACATCCACCTCAAGACCATCCCCGACGCCGATCCGGAGCTGGTCCGCCTCGCCGGCGTCCATGCCGACCGGGTCTCGATCAACGTCGAGCTGCCCACCGCCGCCGGCCTCGCCCGCCTCGCCCCGGAGAAGGACGGCGCCCGGATCGAAGGCGCGATGAAGGACATGCGCGCCTCGATCGAGGACGGCGCCGACGCGAGCAAGCGCTACAAGTCGGCGCCCGGCTTCGCCCCCGCCGGCCAGTCGACCCAGATGATCGTCGGCGCCGATTCCGCGACCGACGCCGACATCGTCGGCCGGGCGAGCAGTCTCTACGACCGCTTCCGCCTGCGCCGGGTCTATTATTCGGCCTTCTCGCCCATCCCCGACGCCTCCGCCGTCCTGCCGCTGCGCCGCCCGCCGCTGATGCGCGAGCACCGCCTCTACCAGTCCGACTGGCTGATGCGCTTCTACGGCTTCTCGCCCGGCGAGGTGGCGGCGGCGGCCGATCCGGCCGGAATGCTTCCGCTCGACATCGACCCGAAGCTCGCCTGGGCGCTCAAGTTCCGCGAGAGCTTTCCGGTCGACGTCAACCGCGCCCCGCGCGAGGCGCTGCTCAAGGTTCCCGGCCTCGGCGTCAAGGCGGTCGACAAGCTCCTCAAGAGCCGCCGCTGGCGCCGCCTCCGCCTCGAGGACGTCGCCCGCCTCACCGCCTCGATCGCCAAGGTGCGGCCGTTCATCTGCGCCGAAGGGTGGCGGCCGACATTGCTGACGGACAAGGCGGATCTCGCCGCCTGGCTGAAGCCGCGCGAGGCTCAGCTCGAGTTGTTCTCGGGTTGAGCGAAGAACCGAAGTGGACTAAGTTAGTCCGATAGGAGAAGGTCATGGCAGACGCCGACCCGAAGCTGGCAACCATGGTAAACGTGCACGAGGCCAAGACCCACCTCTCGAAACTGCTCGACCGAGTCCGGGCGGGGGAGGAGATCGTCCTCGCAAAGGCGGGCAAGCCCTATGCGAAGCTCGTGCCGATGGAGGTGCCCGAGAAACCCAGGCGGCGTCAGCCGGGCGGGCTCGAGCATCTCGGGCCGATCCCCGACAGCTTCTTCGATCCGCTTCCCGACGACGAGCTCGACGCTTGGGAGGGCAAATACAGCTCCTTCTAGACACCCACGCGCTGCTCTGGTGGCTGACGCGCGACGCGAGGCTGAGCGCCGCGGCCTCGACGCTCATCTCAGACGAATCGAACAGCGTGCACGTCAGCCCGGTTTCGGCGGTGGAGATCGCCATCAAGCATCGGCTCGGCAGGCTTCCCCACGCGGCGGAGCTGATTTCCCGTTTCCACGAACTAATGGACGAGCGCGGCTTCCGTCTGCTCACGCTTTCCGTGGACCATGGCTTTCGGGCGGGCGGCTATCCGGGAGACCATCGCGATCCGTTCGATCGGCTCCTCGCCGCGCAGGCGGAGCTGGATGAGCTCATCCTTCTTACCCGCGACCCCGCCTTCGCCGCCTTCCCCTGCGAGACGCTGTGGTGAGGGTCGTCCGGCTCGAAGGCGAGGACGATTTCGACGGCTGGCGAGACGCAGCCCGAGCGCTGGCCGGCGCCGCAGTGCCCGCGGCGGAGGTAAGCTGGCAGGTCGGCGATTCCGGCGGCGATCTCTTCGCCGCACCCGCGCCGCTTCCGCCGCCCGTCCCCTTCGCCGTCCCCCGCGCCTTCCTCACCTTGGCCGAAACCGCGATCTGCCATTCCGACCCGGAACGCTTCGCCCTACTCTACGCCCTCCTCCTGCGCTTTCGCGAACGCCCTGGCCTCCTGGCGGATTCCGCCGACCCGCTCGTCCAGCGGCTCGAGCGGATGGCGAAGGCGGTCCGGCGCGACGTCCACAAGATGCGCGCCTTCCTTCGCTTCCGCGAGGTCGAGACCGGCAAGGGGCCGCGCTTCGTCGCCTGGTACGAGCCCGAACATCATATCGTGCGCCACAATGGCGGCTTCTTCGTCCGCCGCTTCGCCAACATGGCCTGGTCGATCCTCACTCCGGCCCTGTCGCTGCACTGGGACGGCGAGACCCTGTCGGAAGGGCCCGGCGCGAGCCGCGCCGACGCTCCGGACGGCGATCCGCTCGAGGCGGTGTGGAAGACCTATTACGCCTCCACCTTCAACCCGGCCCGCCTCAAGACGGGCGCGATGCTCAAGGAGATGCCGAAGAAATACTGGAAAAACATGCCGGAGACGGCGTTGGTGGGAGAGCTGGTGGCGGGGGCCCAGGCGCGCGAGGCGAACATGGTCGAGGCAGGACGAGGACAGGTCGGCGGCAATCTTCGCACCGCCTGGGAGGCGGTCCGCGAGGAGGCGAAGGGCTGCACCCGCTGCCACCTCTACAAATGCGCCACCCAGACGGTGTTCGGCGAAGGCCCGCTCGATGCCCGGATTCTCTTCGTCGGCGAGCAGCCGGGCGACCAGGAGGATCTCGCCGGCCGCCCGTTCGTCGGCCCGGCCGGCCGCCTGTTCGACCGGGCGCTGGGCGAGGCGGGGGTCGACCGCGGCTCCGCCTACGTCACCAACGCGGTCAAGCATTTCAAGTTCGAGCAGCGCGGCAAGCGTCGGATCCATTCCAAGCCCGACTCCGGCGAGATCGAGGCCTGCCGCTGGTGGATCGAGCAGGAGCGCCTCCTCATCCGCCCGCCCGTCACCGTCGCGCTGGGCGCCACCGCCGCCCGCTCGATCTTCGGCAAGGCGGTGACGATCACCGCGATGCGCGGCCGGGCCCACGAGCTGCCGGAGGGCGGCGAGGCCTGGGTGACGGTCCACCCCAGCTTCCTGCTCCGAGTCCAGGACAATCGCGACGCCGAATATGCGCGGTTCGTCGACGACCTGCGGGTGATCGGCGAACGGGCGAAGGCGCTGGCCTGATTTGCCTCCCCATCGCCAGATGGGGAGGGGGACCGCCCGAAGGGTGGTGGAGGGGTAATGGCGAGGCTTCAGAGGATCCGGCGCGAGACAGCAGAGGCTTCGCCGTCTACCCCTCCACCAGGCTCCGCTTGGTCCCCCCTCCCCATGCTTCGCATGGGGAGGCAAGCTAGAGCCGAACCAGCATCTTGCCGATGTTCGCCCCGCGGAACAGGTCGAGGAAAGCCTCCGGCGTCGCCTCGATCCCCTCCCTCACCGTCTCCCGGCTGGTCAGTTTCCCGGCCGCCATCCAGCCGCCCATGTCGCGGTAGAATTCGGCCATCTCCGGCAGATAATCAGTGTAGATGAACCCCTTCAGCATGATCCGCGCGGCGATGATGCGCATGATGTAGCGGAAGGCGTGGTCGGAGCCTGTGTTGTAGTCGTCGATCATGCCGCAGATGGCGAAGCGGGCGTTCTGGCGCGCGGCCGCGAAGGCGGCGTCGAGATGCTCGCCGCCGACATTGTCGAAATAGACGTCGATCCCCTTCGGCGCCGCCTTGAGCAGCGCCGGAACGATCGGCTCGGCCTTGTAGTCGATCACGGCATCCGCCCCGAGCTCGCTGACCCAGGCGCATTTCTCGGCCCCGCCCGCCGAGCCGATCACGGTCATTCCCTTCGCCCTGGCGATCTGGACGACCGCCGAGCCGACCCCGCCCGCCGCCGCCGAGACGAAGACGATGTCGCCCTCCTTCGCCTGGGCCGCCCTCAGCAGGCCGAAATAGGCGGTCCCGCCGGTGAGGCCGAGATTGCCGAGCCACTGATGATCCTCGACGCCAAGCGGCGGCAGCTTGTTGAACTGCTCGGCCGGCCCGGCCGCGGCCTCGCGCCAGCCGGCCATGTGGAAGACGGTCTCGCCCTCGGCGAAGCTGGGCGAGCGGCTCTCGACCACCTTGCCCACCGCTCCGCCCTGCATCGGCGCTCCCACCTCGAAGGACGGGACGTAGCTCTTCACGTCGTTCATCCGGCCGCGCATGTAGGGGTCGACCGACAGCCACTGGTTCTCGACCCGGATCCAGCCGTCCTGGAGCTCGCCGAGCGGCGCTTCCTTCAGCTCGAAATTGTCCATGGTCGGCATTCCCTGCGGGCGCGACTTCAGATGCCAGGCGCGGGTGGTGTTGGTGCTCATCGCTCTCTCCCCGTCACCCCAGCGCAAGCTGGGGTCCATGCTGAGTCGGTGTGGATGCCAGCCTTCGCTGGCATGACGGCGAGAGTCAAAAAAGCCCGGCTCCCGCTTGGGGAGCCGGGCCTTCTTGCCGACTTACACGCGTCAGTCGTCGTTCTTACGACCGTAGGTGCCGGAGAAGCTCCGGTCGAGGGCGTGCGGGCCCTCGCTTCCCTGGTCCTCGCGCTCGAACAGCGCCCGGCCGTTATCCTCGTTGCGCCAGGAGTCCATCGCCGACTGGGCGGTGCGGTTCAGCGTCACCTTGTCCTCGACGGTCTCGACCCAGCCGCACGGCACCGAATGGTGCATTCCGGCGGCATTGGGATCGGACTTGGCGAGGATGATGCGGTCGCTGCGAACCTTGTCGACCTTGCCGACATGGCTGCCGTCGGAGCCGACCACCTCCATATGCTCGGTCACCCGGCCGAGCAGCTGGCGCTGGCTTGCACGCTTCTGCCGCCAGCCGCCGAACTCAGCCTCGAACTTCGACTGATGCTCGCGCCGATATTCGTCATAGTCGCGGTCGAGCTCGTCGATCTGCCGCCGCCGCCATTCGGAATAATGCGGATCGTGGATGTCGCCGCCGGGGCCGCCGCGGGTAAGGCCGTCGCGGTCGCCATAGCCGGCGAACCTCTGGCTCATCGCGCCCGACGTCCCGACCCGTCCGGGGTCGTTGCGGTCGAATCGGCCGCCCTGGTCCGGATAGCCGCCGAAGCCGGCGCCGCTGCGGGCGACCCGATCGTTGCCGAAGCTTTCGCCGCCGGAGCGGTCGCGGCCGCCGGAGCCGCCCCAGCGATCGCCGCGCTCGCCGCCGACGGAGCTGGAGAACCAGCCTTCGCGCTCGCTCGATTCGTCGCGGTCCCAGCCGCCGCGCACGCCGGGCCGATCACGGTGCCAGCTTTCGCCGGGCTGGTTGCCCCAGCCGCCGCCCATCCAGCCCGAGCCGCCCGAGCGCGGGTCGTTGCTTCGGCCGCCGCTCATCCTGTGCTCCTGCTCCCAGCGCCGCTCGTCGATCTCGCGGCGCCGCTGGGCCTCGTCGTCGCCGAACCAGGAGCGGACCTCGTCGCCCGCACGGTCGAAGAAGCCGCGGTCGTCGCCGCCGGGTCCCTGGCCGCCGCGTCCTTCGCCGCGCCAGCCGCCGCGGTCACCGCGGTCGCCGCGGTTGCGGTCGTCGCGGTCGCGCCATCGGTTGTCGTCGCGATCGTCGCTGCCGTATCCCATGATACTCTCCTCATGTTGGGGCCCGCGGGCATACCGGCGCGGCCATCCGCGCGCCGCGGGATGGCCGGTCAACGGCACCCCGCCCGGACTGTTCCATGTTAAGAGCCGACCCGTGGGGCGCCTCCGCCGAACCGAATCGGAGGCGATTTGGCGCATTGCGCAAGCGGCGCGGGGCCGCTATCTGGGCGCCTCCCAAGGCCGCCGCGCGCGGTGGAAACCTGGCTGCCGAAAAGGCGCGGGGCTGTAGCTCAGATGGGAGAGCGCTGCAATCGCACTGCAGAGGTCAGGGGTTCGATTCCCCTCAGCTCCACCAGCCTTCGCCCCTTCGGGCTTCGGCTGGCAGGCCAGCCGGGGTCCGAAGGGCGAAGGCTGCCCGCCGTAGCCTTGGCGAAGGAGGGCTACGGCGTTCGAGGTCCCACTCCCACTTTCGACGGCAGCGGGAAGAGCGTCGCGAACCTTGCCGCGACCGCCTGATCCCCCTCCAGCTTCAGCATTCCAGCTTGCTCGAGGACCTCGATCGGCTGCCCGCCGTAGACGAACGCCGCGAGACCTGTCGGCGTCCCAATGAACACCGCATCGGCGCCTTCGATTTCGCCCCTCCCATTTGCGAACCGTCCATCCTCCACTTTTGCCAGCAAGCTCTCCGCTCCCAGCCGGAAGCCGATCCGAGCCCGGAAATCCCCCGCCCGCGCCCCGTCGAACATCGTCCGGAACGACAGCATGATCGAGGTCGCGCTGATCGGCAGGGTCGGGTCGTGCGCGGGCGAGCGCGCCGCCCATTTGCCGAGCGACTGGACGATCGGCTCCGCCTCGTAGCCCCAGGGGGTCAGCTCGTAGACCTGCGTAGAGGCAGGCGGCGGCAGGCGGCGCCGGACCAGCAGGCCCGCCGCCTCCAGTCCCTCCAGCCGCTGGGTCAGGACGTTGGCGCTGATCCCCGGCAGGTCCGAGCGCAGGTCGCTGAAGCGCTTGGGCCCGAGCATCAGCTCGCGCATCACCAGCAGGGCCCAGCGCTCGCCGATCAGGTCCAGCGCATGGGCGGTGCCGCAGGCGTCGTCGTAGCGCCGTTTCGCGGCGGCCCGTCCCGAGTCGGTTACGTTTTGTAACTTCATGGTTGCTTTTAGTAACTCAGACGGGCATCAACGTCAAACAGCGATTCGCTCCAGGAGAGAAAAGATGCCCCGGATGATCTTCGTGAACCTGCCCGTCGCCGACCTCGACCGGTCGGTGGCCTTCTACAAAGCGATCGGGGCGGAGCAGAACCTCCAGTTCAGCGACGAGACCGCTTCGATGATGGTCTTCTCCGACACCATCCACGTGATGCTGCTCACCCACGACAAGTTCCGCCAGTTCACGAAGAAGCGGATCGCCGACTCGCACGCGACGGTGCAGGTTCTGCTCGCCCTCTCCTGCGACGGCCGCGAGGGAGTCGACGACATCACCGGCAAGGCGCTCGCCGCCGGCGGCCGCGAGACCCGCGAGAAGGAGGATCACGGCTGGATGTACGGCCGCGCCTTCGAGGATCCCGACGGCCACACCTGGGAGCCGATGTGGATGGACGTCGCGGCCGCGAGCCAGGCGATGGCTCAGCCGGCCGAGACCGCCGGCGCCTGAAGCGTGGCCGCTTGCGGCGGGCGGAATCGCCGCCGCGCTTAACTTGGATTATAGGAGCCCATCATGGCCGACAGCCGCAACGCCCACGGCAGCTTCATCTGGTACGAGCTGCTGACCGCCGATCCCGACTCCGCCGCCGCCTTCTACGGCGACGTGATCGGCTGGACCGCCGCGAGCGCCGGCCAGCCGGGAGTCGACTACCGCCTCTTTTCCGCGAACGGCACTCCCGTCGCCGGCCACATGAAGCTGCCCGACGGCGCGGCGGAGATGGGCATGCGCCCCGGCTGGCTCGGCTATATCGGAGTCGACGACGTCGACTCGACGGTCGCGAGCATCGTCGGCGCGGGCGGCAAGGTCCACATGCCGGCGATGGACATGGAAGGCGTCGGCCGGATGGCGCTGGTCGCCGATCCGCAGGGCGTGCCCTTCTACGTCATGCGCGGCGAGAGCGAGGAGGCGAGCACCTCCTTCTCCGCCATGGAGCCGGGCCGCTGCAACTGGAACGAGCTTTCCACCCCCGACCAGGACGGCGCCCTCGCCTTCTACACGAGCCGGTTCGGCTGGGAGAAAGGCGAGGCGCTGCCGATGGGCGAGATGGGCGCCTACCAGTTCATCAACCACGGCGGCGGGATGATCGGCGCGGTCATGACCGCCCCGCCGGGGCGGCCCGCCGGCTGGAACTTCGCCTTCGGGGTCCCCGACATCGACGAAGCCGCGGCGAAGATCGCCGCCGGCGGCGGCACCGTGAACCACGGCCCGGTCGAGGTCCCGGGAGGACAATGGGCGGTCATGGCCAGCGACCCGCAGGGCGGCGCGTTCATGGTCGTCGGCCCCCGCAACTGATTTCGTGAGAATGGAGAGAGAGATGAGCAATTCCCCCCTCGAACTGTCGATCACCCGCTTCATCGATGCGCCGCCGGAGTCGGTCTACCGCGTCTATACCGAGCGCACCGAGCAATGGTGGGCGCCCCAGCCCTGGAAGACCCGCATCCTTGCGTTCGACCTGCGCCCCGGCGGCCGCTTCGCCTTCGAGATGGAGGGGCCCGAGGGCGAGAGCCATCCCGGCGAGAGCGTCGTCCTCGAGGCGGTGCCGGGCGAGCGGATCGTCCTCACCAACGCCTTCGCCGCCGGCTGGGAGCCGCGCACGACGATGGACAGCGACTGCGACTTCCCCAGCGTCACCATCGTCACCTTCGAGCGCGAAGGCTCCGGCACCCGCTACACCGCCAAGGTCCGCCACTGGACCGAGGCCGCGGTGAAGGCGCACGAGGCGATGGGCTTCGAGCAGGGCTGGACGATGGTCGCCGCTCAGCTCGCCGCGCTGGCCGAGGAAGAGGCGCTCGAGCCGGTCGCCGCCTGAACATCCCGATCCCAAGGAGAGACGTCATGACCTATGTCGAAGGCTTCATCGTCGCGGTCCCCGCCGAGAATAAGGACGAATATCGCCGCCACGCCGCGGCCGCGGTGCCGCTGTTCGAGGAGTTCGGGGCGACCCGGCTCGTCGAGGCCTGGGAGGACGACGTCGCCGACGGCAAGGTCACCGACTTCCGCCGCGCCGTCCAGGCGAAGGAAGGCGAGAAGGTGGTCTTCTCCTGGTTCGAATATCCCGACAAGGCGGCCCGCGACGCCGCCAGCGCCAGGATGATGAGCGACCCTCGGATGGAGGCGATGGGCGCCTCCATGCCGTTCGACGGCAAGCGGATGATCTACGCCGGCTTCGCCCCCTTCGTGGACGAGGGCTCAGGCTCCGGCCGCTATGTCGACGGCTTCGTCCTGCCGGTCCCCGCGGCCAATCGCGACGCCTATCGCGAGATGGCGCACAAGGCCTGGGGCGACTTTCGCGAGCATGGAGCGCTCCGGCTGGTCGAGGCCTGGGGCGACGACGTTCCCGAAGGCAAAGTGACGGATTATCGCCGCTCCGTGAAGCAGGAGGAGGGCGAGGAAATCGTCTATTCCTGGATCGAATGGCCCGACAAGGCGACCCGCGTCGCCGCCTGGGAGAAGATCATGGCGGACGAGAAGAACAAGCCCGACCACGACAAGATGCCGTTCGACGGCAAGCGCATGTTCTGGGGCGGGTTCGAGGTGATCGTCGATTCGAAGGCCGGGATCGGCGTCGAGGCCGCCGAGCGCGAGCTCGCCTGATCCCGTCACCCCGGCGAAGGCCGGGGTCCATCCGGAGCCGGCATGGATTCCAGCCTTCGCTGGAATGACGAAAGAGGGAGGAAGACGCCCTTGTGGATCGCCATCGCCCGGCTCCTCGCAATGACGCATCGCAGTGGAGCATCCCATGTCCGACAAGGTCACCCCCGTCCTCTGGTTCGACAAGAACGGCGAGGAGGCGGCCAATCTCTACGTCTCGCTCCTCCCCGACAGCCGGATCGACCGAGTCACCCGCTCGCCCGCCGACTATCCCAGCGGCAAGGAAGGCGACGTCATCACCGTCGACTTCACCCTCGCCGGCCGGCAATATCAGGCGCTGAACGGCGGCCCGCAATTCCCGTTCACCGAGGCCGTCTCCTTCATGATCCATTGCGAGGACCAGGCGGAGGTCGACCGGCTCTGGGACGCGCTCACCGCCGACGGCGGCGAGCCGGTCCAGTGCGGCTGGCTCAAGGACCGCTTTGGCCTGCGCTGGCAGATCTGCCCCGAGGAGATGCTGACCATGCTCGCCTCGGACGACCGCGCGGCGTCGCGGCGGGCGTTCGAGGCTATGATGGGGATGGTAAAGCTCGACGTCGCCGAGCTCAGGCGGGCGTTCGAGGGCAAATAATCCTCCCCATCGCCAGATGGGGAGGGGGACCAGGCGAAGCCTGGTGGAGGGGTAGCTGGTACGGATTGAAAAGGATCGCGACGAACCTCCGAGGCGTCGCCAGCTACCCCTCCACCACCCTTCGGGTGGTCCCCCTCCCCACGCTTCGCGTGGGGAGGATGATCCTAGAGGATGAAGTCGGAGGCCGTGATCGGGTCGGCCGGATGGATGATCAGGATCAGTTCGAAGTCGGAGACTCCGTTGCCGTCGGTGTCGCCCTTGAGCTCCCAGACCGGCCCGCCGCTCGAAATGTTCTTGAAGCGAAGCTCGCCCACCGTGCCGGTGAGGTCGCCCTCCCCGTTTAAGAA
>DASVRO010000016.1:0-184692 GCA_036388575.1 Allosphingosinicella sp. | reverse complement strand
CAAGAACACGATCAACGTCATGGTCGACCAGCTCAACGCCTTCGCCTCCGAGGTGACCCGAGTGGCGAGGGAGGTCGGAACCGAAGGCAAGCTGGGCGGCCAGGCGCAGGTGCCGGGCGTCGGCGGAACCTGGAAGGATCTCACCGACAACGTGAACCTGATGGCCGACAATCTGACGGGCCAGGTGCGCAACATCGCCGAGGTGACCACGGCCGTGGCCTCGGGCGATCTTTCCAAGAAGATCACGGTGGAGGTGAAGGGCGAGATCCTGGAGCTTAAGAACACGATCAACGTCATGGTCGACCAGCTCAACGGCTTCGCCTCCGAGGTGACGCGCGTGGCGAGGGAGGTCGGAACCGAGGGCAAGCTGGGCGGCCAGGCGCAGGTGCCCGGAGTGGCCGGCACCTGGGCCGATCTGACCGACAACGTGAACCTGATGGCGGCCAACCTCACCGGCCAGGTCCGCAACATCGCGGAGGTGACCACCGCCGTCGCCAGGGGCGATCTGTCGAAGAAGATCACCGTCGACGTGAAGGGCGAGATCCTCGAGCTGAAGAACACGATCAACGTCATGGTCGACCAGCTCAACTCCTTCGCCTCCGAGGTCACTCGCGTTGCGCGCGAGGTGGGCTCGGAAGGAAAGCTCGGCGGCCAGGCGCGGGTGGAAGGCGTCGCCGGCACCTGGGCCGATCTGACCGACAATGTGAACGCCATGGCCGGCAACCTGACGGGCCAGGTCCGCAACATCGCCGAGGTGACCACCGCGGTGGCGTCGGGCGACCTTTCCAAGAAGATCACCGTCGAGGTGAAGGGCGAGATCCTCGAGCTGAAGAACACCATCAACACCATGGTGGACCAGCTCAACTCCTTCGCCTCCGAGGTGTCCCGCGTGGCGCGCGAGGTGGGCTCGGAAGGAAAGCTCGGCGGCCAGGCCAAGGTGGAAGGCGTCGGCGGCACCTGGAAGGATCTGACCAACAACGTGAACGAGCTGGCCGCCAACCTCACCGGCCAGGTCCGCAACATCGCCGAGGTGACCACCGCGGTGGCCTTGGGCGATCTTTCCAAGAAGATCACCGTCGACGTGCGCGGCGAGATTTTGGAGCTGAAGAACACGATCAACGTCATGGTCGACCAGCTCAACGGCTTCGCCTCGGAGGTGACCCGAGTGGCCCGCGAGGTCGGCACCGAAGGCAAGCTCGGCGGCCAGGCGCAGGTGCCGGGAGTCGCCGGCACCTGGAAGGATCTCACCGACAACGTGAACCTGATGGCCGAGAACCTCACCGGCCAGGTCCGCAACATCGCCGACGTGACCACCGCCGTGGCCAGGGGCGACCTTTCCAAGAAGATCACCGTGGACGTGAAGGGCGAGATCCTCGCCCTCAAGGACACGATCAACGTCATGGTCGACCAGCTCAACGGCTTCGCCTCGGAGGTGACCCGCGTCGCCCGCGAAGTAGGCACGGAGGGTAAGCTCGGCGGTCAGGCGCAGGTGCCGGGCGTCGGCGGAACCTGGAAGGATCTCACGGACAACGTGAACCTGATGGCGACCAACCTGACCAACCAGGTGCGCGGCATCGCCGACGTCGTCACCGCGGTCGCGCAGGGCAACCTCAAGCGCAAGCTGACGGTGGACGCCAAGGGCGAGATCGCGGCCTTGGCCGAGACGATCAACTTCATGATCGAGACCCTCGCCACCTTCGCCGATCAGGTCACCAACATGGCCCGCGAGGTCGGCATCGAAGGCAAGCTGGGCGGCCAGGCGCGGGTGCCCGGAGCCGCCGGCCTGTGGCGCGATCTCACCGACAACGTTAACCAGCTCGCGGCGAACCTAACCAATCAGGTTCGCTCGATCGCCGACGTGGCGACCGCCGTCACCAAGGGCGATCTCACCCGGTCAATCGCCGTTGAAGCCTCGGGCGAGATGGCCGCGCTGAAGGACAATATCAACGAGATGATCCGCAACCTCAAGGAACAGACCTTGAAGAATGCGGAGCAGGATTGGCTCAAGACCAACCTCGCCCGCTTCTCGCGGATGCTCCAGGGCGAGCGCGACCTCGCCACCGTCTCGAACCTGATCATGTCCGAGCTGGCGCCGCTGGTGAACGCCCAATACGGCGTCTTCTACGTCACCAAGCGCGAGGAGGAGGAGACCAAGCTCGAGCTGGTCGCCAGCTACGGCGCCGAGAGCCACGACGCGCTGAAGCGCGAGTTCAAGCTTCGCGAGGGCCTCGTCGGCCAGGCCGCGGCCGACAAGCGCCCGATCCTGCTCCAGAACGTGCCCGGCGACTTCATCCGGATCGGCTCGGGCCTCGGCCATGCCGCTCCGGCCAACATCAACATCCTGCCCGCCCTGTTCGAGGACGACGTCAAGGCGGTGATCGAGCTGGCCTCGTTCAGCCACTTCAACGAGACCCACCAGAGCTTTCTCGACCAGCTGATGGAATCGGTCGGAATCGTGCTCAACACGATCGCCGCGACGATGCGCACCGAGGGCCTGCTCAAGCAGTCGCAGCTTCTCACCCAGGAGCTCCAGGCCCGCCAGACCGAGCTCACCACCAAGCAGGAGGAGCTCCACAACACCAACGAGGAGCTTCAGGAGAAAGCGCAGCTGCTCGAGAACGAGAAGAAGCAGGTCGAGGCCAAGAACCTCGAGATCGACATGGCCCGCCGAGCCGTCGAGGAGAAGGCCGAGCAACTCGCTCTGACCTCCAAGTACAAGTCCGAGTTCCTCGCCAACATGTCGCACGAGCTGCGCACGCCGCTCAACTCGCTGCTCATCCTCTCCAAGCTTCTCGCCGACAACCCGCAGGGCAATCTCAACGAGAAGCAGACCGAGTTCGCCCGCACCATCCACTCGGCGGGCTCCGACCTGCTCAGCCTGATCAACGACATCCTCGATCTGTCCAAGATCGAATCAGGCACCGTCTCGATCGAGCTGGGCGACATGCGGATGCGCAGCCTCAGGCAGCATATGGAGCGCACCTTCCGCCAGCTCGCCGCCGACAAGGGCCTCGAGTTCGACGTCCAGTTCGACGAGAACCTCCCCGCCTCGATCCGCACCGACGAGAAGAGGCTCCAGCAGGTCGTCCTCAACCTCCTCTCCAACGCCTTCAAGTTCACCGCCCACGGCGGCGTCACCCTCGCGGTGCGCAGCGCGGAAAGCGGGTGGAGCACCAACCACCCGGTGCTCCGCAACGTCGATCACGCGATCGAGATCGCCGTCACCGACACCGGCATCGGAATCCCCGAGGACAAGCAGAAGCTGATCTTCGAGGCGTTCCAGCAGGCCGACGGAACCACCAGCCGCAAATATGGCGGCACCGGCCTCGGCCTCTCGATCAGCCGCGAGATCGCGCGGCTCCTGGGCGGCGAGCTGCAGGTCAGGTCGAAGCCCGGCGAAGGCTCCACCTTCACCCTCTTCGTCCCGCTCGAAGCCGCCGCCGTCGCGGCGCCGGAGGGCACGGCCACCACCACCGCCCGCTACGAGAATAGCGGCGCCAACGTCCCGACCGCCCTCCCCGCCACCCTCGAGGTCACCGACGACCGCGACAATCTCAGCGGCGAGCCCTTCGTCCTGATCGTCGAGGACGACGTCACCTTCGCCTCGATCCTCCTCGATATCGCGCGCGAGGCGGGGTTGAAGGGCGTGATCTCGCCCGCCGGCTCGGGCACGCTCGCCATGGCGCGCAAGCTCAGGCCCGACGCGATCACCCTCGACCTCGGCCTCGACGACATCAACGGCTTCGTTCTGCTCGACCTCCTCAAGCACGACAGCGAGACCAGCGGAATCCCCATCCACGTCATCTCGGGCGCCGACGAAGTCTCGTCGGTGACCCAGATGGGCGCCTTCGGAGTGACCGCGAAACCGGCCGACCATGACGAGCTGGCCGAGGTGTTCAGCCGGATCCGCGCCGAGGCGAAAACCCGCCGCCCCCGTCCCCGCACCCGGAGCGAGGACGCCCCGGCCAAGCCGCGCCTGGTTCCCGAGCTGGCCGGGACCAAGATCCTGATCGTCGACGACGACATCCGCAACATCTACTCGCTGACCAGCGTCCTCGAGAGCTACGACGTCGAGGTGCTCCACGCCGAGCGCGGCCGCGACGGAATCGACATCCTCGAGGCGACGCCCGGCATCGACGCGGCCCTGATCGACATCATGATGCCGGAGATGGACGGCTACGAGACCATGCAGAAGATCCGGGAGAAGGCCGCTCTGTCCGGCCTGCCGCTGATCGCCGTCACCGCCAAGGCCATGAAGGGCGACCGTCAGAAGTGCCTCGACGCCGGCGCTTCCGACTATATCGCCAAGCCGGTCGATATCGAGCTCCTGCTGGCCCTGCTCCGGGTGTGGATCGGCAAGACCCGCAATCGGGCCGCCGGACGCAAGGCTCGGCCCCAGCCGGTGCAGACGGCGGCGGAGTGACCCGATGAATGTACCAGCGCAGGTGGGTCCGGCCGACCCGACCGCCGCTTCGACGGCCGAGGCGGATCCGCCGGCCGCGCCGCGCGCGCGGGTTCTGGTCGTCGACGACGACGATCACAATCTGCTCGCCATCCGCACCGTGCTGGAGGATCTGGCCGAGGTCGAGGTCGCCTCGTCGGGCGACGAAGCGCTTCGCCACCTGCTGAAGGGCGACTTCGCGGTGATCCTGCTCGATGTCTACATGCCGGGAATGGACGGCTACGAGACCGCCCAGATCATCCGCGGCCGCGAGCAGACCAAGCGCATCCCGATCGTCTTCCTCTCCGCCGTCAACAAGGAGAAGGAGCATCTGATCCGCGGCTATTCGATGGGCGCGGTCGACTATGTGTTCAAGCCGGTCGAGCCGGTCGTCCTGCGCTCCAAGGTCGCGGTCTTCGTCGACCTGTTCCTGATGACCCAGGAGATCCAGCGCAAGGCGGCCCAGGAGCAGCGGCTGCTCGACGCCAACCTGCGCGCCAATGCCGAGCGCCTGAGGGTCGAGCAGGAGCTGCGCCTCGCCGAGCAGCGCCAGGCGGCGATCATCGCCTCGCTTCCGATCGTCCTCTATCTCGAGAGCGACGGCGCCGCCCCGCGCGTGCCGCAATTCGTCGGCGGCAATTTCACCGCGGTCACCGGCTTCCCGTTCGACGCGGTCGAGGCCCAGCCGACGCTCTGGGCCGACCGCCTCCACCCCGAGGACCGCGATCGCGCCCTGGGAGCGATCCGCGACCGCCAGCGCACCGGCGCGATGGCGATCGAATATCGCTGGCAATGCGCCGACGGCCATTACAAGCATTTCCTCGACCAGGCGGTGCTGCTCCGGGCCGGCGACGGCGATTCCGCCCAATATGCCGGCACCCTGCTCGACGTCAGCGACCGCAAGGATCTCGAGAAGCAGCTGCTCGAAGCGCGCAAGATGGACGCGATCGGCAAGCTGACCGGCGGCATCGCCCACGATTTCAACAACCTGCTCGCCGCCGTGCTCGGCGGCCTCGGACTGATCGAGCGCCGGCTTCCGCTCGAGGAGGAGCACAGGAAGATCATCGCCATGACGCGCCGGGCCGCCGAGCAGGGCTCCGAGCTGGTCAAGCGCCTGCTCGCCTTCGCCCGGCGCCAGACCCTTCAGCCCGACGCGATCGACATCGGCCGCCTCTCGGCGACGGTCACCGACCTGCTCGCCCACACGCTCGGCGGTCTCGTCCAGCTGGAATGGAGCTCCGAGCCCAGGGTCTGGTGCGCCTATGCCGACAGCACCCAGCTCGAGCTCGCCCTGATGAACCTCATCATCAACGCCCGCGACGCGATGCCTGACGGCGGCACCATCGCCGTCACCGCCCGCAATGCGGAGGCGGCCTCGGCCAACCCGCTCGCGCTTCCGGCCGGCGATTATGTCGTTCTCGCCGTGTCCGACGACGGCAGCGGCATCCCCGCCGCCATCCTCGAGCAGGTCACCGAGCCCTTCTTCACGACCAAGGCGGTCGGCAAGGGCACCGGCCTCGGCCTGTCGATGGTCTACGGCTTCGCCCACCAGTCGGGTGGAGCGATCGCCATCGACAGCCAGGAAGGGGTCGGCACCAGGGTCGAGATCTGGCTGCCGCGCGCGCCCGCCGAGCAGGCGGCGAAGGAGGAGGTGCCGGCGACCGAGCCGGACTCGGGCACCGCCGGCAAGCCGTTGCGCATCCTCCTCGTCGACGATCACGACGCCGTTCGCGAGACCACGGCCGGGATGCTGTGCGACATGGGCCACGCGGTCGAGACCGCCTCGGACGGGCCCGGCCTGCTCCGCAAGCTCAGCGCCGCTCCGGCCGATTACGACCTCATCATCACAGATTACGCCATGCCCCTCCTCTCGGGTGCCGAGGTGCTCAAGCAGGCCCGCGAGATTCGTCCGGGCATGCCCGGGATCATCATCTCCGGCTATGCCGACAGCCGCTCGATCGACCGCCCAGGGACGGAATCGGTCGTGCTCACCAAGCCCTTCACGCTCGACCAGATGAAACGCGCCATCGGCTCCGTCAGCAACGGCACGAGGGAAACGCTGGCAACGCTTTAGCGTGCAATCGCTTCGGCTCCGGCCTTTGCGTCGGTCACCCGTTGGGTGGATCGTGACGCTGTCCCGCTCGAGCCGATCCGGTCAGCTGGAGGCAGCGATTTTTCTGAACGGCTCAACGACGATCGAGTCGATACGGAATCCCGCGACGTCCGGATTGGACCAGAGCATCGAGAAGTCCGCCCGAAGATTACGGCGTACGTCATCGTCGGAGTCGGCATAAACGACGTAGCTGAAGTGACCGGTTACCTTGACCTTCCGGCCGTTGATGCCTTCTATACGGTCGATATTGAAATCCGCTGTCTCGTAGCGGGCCAATCGGCTCCTCCACGCACCGGCAGCGGCGACGGCACCGGAGACACGCTGTCCTCCCCAGTCGAATTCCACTCGGGGGCTCATCACTGCAACCGCGTCGATGCCGCTCCCTCCCCATCCGCCGATCCTGCCCAAAAGGTTGCTGACGATTGCGGCAGCGGAGCGGTCGCCGCGCAGTCGGGAGCACCGGCTGAGCCGTTCCAGCGGATCTTCGCGAGGCTCGAGGGAACGGCAGCGCGGAAGCGAGTCGGCCGCGATTTCCGCGATCCGCAGGATGTGGCTGGAATGTGAGCACATGTCCGCAACAGCATATTCCGGCCTGTTCTCGCTGCCACGCCGCGACGCCGCGCCGGTCTCCACGACGAAATGCCACGCATCCAGGCACGGCCCGCCATCTTCCACGGGGGGGTCCAGCAAGCGTCGCGAGCGCTCGTCGATTTCCTTCCACCGTGCCGCGTCCAGCTGTCCCCGCAGGTGAGGATCGGTCGAACTGGCGAAGCTTAATGTCACCTTGGACTCCGGCCCGCGCCTCTCGAAAGAGAGTGCTCCGGCATCGCGCATATGGCTGGTGATGAAATAGATACGGCGAACGTCGATCCCGGCGTTACTCAGTTGGCGCGCAGGACGTAGTCCGTAGGTCGCCCTGGCCCTTTCCGACGCGCCAGCAGGATTGGCTCGAGGATCGGCCCGTGGATAGGTCGCGGGTGCTGCATATGCACCAATGGCCACGGCGCAGCTCGGCAGCCAGAGGGCAACGGCGCAACCGCCGACATAAAATCGGCACGTCCTCATCGACCCGTCATGGCAGACTGGGCGTCCATCATAAAGCGCGTCGTCGAACCCGCGGCCCACGGCGCGGCTCCGCCTTCAACGTAGCGGCGGCTAATGTTCCCGGCCTCACGGATTCCACAGGGCCGCATGATCGCCGGCTGACCAGTTTCCGGGAATGCCCTGCGGGTTGATACGCCTCTGTTTATATTTGCCGTTCGTGCGACCGATCTCGAAGAGGGCGACCGGACCCGTTTGGTTTGGACGCTCTGCCATGACGAATGCCGATATTCCGTAGTGCCGCGGCACCGTCGCATCGCCGCCCCCAGGCCGATGCCAGCTGGCCTCCTGCGGATCATAATAATGGGTGTGGAGGAATGCGACCATCCCGTTCGGACCGGTTTCGATGTACGGGCGGCCGCCGCGTCTGCCCAGCACCTGAATCGATCGGACGACGAACTGGCCCTGCGCGTTCAGTGCGAATGAAACCGCCTTTTCGAACGATTGATCGTTTCCGGATATCCGGGTGCCGTTGGTCGCATTCGCCACCGCTCGAACCATCTGGAGGAGTGCGGCCGCAGCTGCAAAGTCCGCGGCCGCATTATCCGCGACTCCCGTGGCATTCTGATAAGCTGTGTTGAGCTGGTTCGAATTGTTGATCGTGCCGGTTTGTTGCTGTGAAGCTCCCTGGACAATCGGATTCTCCAGTCGCAGCCACAGCCCATCCTGCACCGCCTGAAGATAATCGGGCAGGGTCAGGTTGAGATCCGTGACGATCACGGCCCTGCCGGCACGCCGAATGATCCGGCCGCGTTGAGCCGGCGGGACGGTGGCCGCGGTCGGGCCAGCCGCGGGAGCAAGCGGATTCTGCTGGTCTACCAGTGCTTGCCCGGTCGCCGATTGGAGCGCTTGCGCCCCGGCGCCGCTCACCAGCGGCTGGCCGGCAGCCGCGCGCCGGCGCGCGAGTTCAGCCCGAGTCGCAGCGTCGAGGACGGTTACATCCGCCGGCCCGAACAGTTCGGCGGCGAGGGCGTTGCCGATCGTGCTCCCGATCGCGCCCGGGAGCACCGCCAAAAGATTGTCGCCGAAGCTCGTGCCTGTGAGCAGTGACCGAGCCGTGGCGCTGGCTATGGCTCCGGCGCCATTCGCGGCAAAAGAGTTGAGGAATGTGGGCTTCGCCCGCAGCTTGATCGAACGGTCCGCCGCCTCATAGAGCTCGCCGGTCTTTCCGGGCATCGCTCGCCCGACGGCTCCCTCTACGCCGGCAGTGAGACCCGAGATCGCGACTCCGGCCCAGTCGAACTTCTTCTGAAGCCCTGTGGCAACGCCAACTCCTTGGGCAAGGCCATTGCTGAGCGCTCCCTTGGCGACGTTGCTCACGAACTTGTCGGCGTTGAGGAAGGCGCCGAACTTGCCGCCGAGGCTGCTCAGGCCGCCGCCGATGCCGCCTCCAATGGCCGCGAAGGCGACACCTTTCCAGCTGAACTTGTCCTGGAGGCCGGTGGCCACGCCAATCCCCTGGGTAACCACATTGACGGCCGCCGCCGTCAGAGCGCCACTGACCACAGGTCCAAGGGCAGGAATGAGCGGAGGCATAAGGTAGGCGACGACTGCGGCCACCACGGCGAGAATGATTGTCCCGAACAAGCCGCACTTGTTGGCGCGCCTGGCGCCCGCCTTCTGCGGCTGCGGAGTGGTCGGGCTGATGTCGCCGAGGGTCTCGGCCGGGTCGAATGGCCTGAACGTCGCGGCGTTGTGGTGGCTCTTCATCACTCCGGCAGGGATGGTGATCCGCTGGCCTTCCGACAGGCCGTTCGGCGACGTCATGCCGTTCGCCGCGGCGAGCTTGTACCAGAGCGAGCTGTCGCCCCACAGGCTTGCGGCGATCGATTCCAGCGTATCGCCCTGGCGGACGGTGTAGCCGCCGGCGACGACGCCCTGGCTGTAGCTGGTGATCGCCTCGTTCGAGAGATCGAAATTGGCGCTCATCCCGCCGTAGCTGGTGCCGAAGCGGAACGCGCCGTTGCCGGGCGTGCGGGTGCGGTTGTTGATCGAGGTCGCGTAGTCGGTGTCGAGCGTTCCGTTGTTGCCGACATAGCCCATCTGCTTGCCGCCGAAGCGGTGCCAGATCTCGTGGGGGTCGCCGCCGGTATACTGGTTCCAGTTGTTGTCGCTCTCGTCGCGCTTGATCGTCTGGCCGTTGGCGTCGTTGACGAAGGTGACCGAGCGCGGCCGGCCGTCGCCGATGTAGATGGACGAGAGGCTGCCCGAGCCGTCGTAGGTGAGCGTCGTCGTGTGGGTCGAGCTCGAATAGCTTGGTGAATAGGTCGTCGTCGTCGTCGAGATCGACGACTGAAGCGCGCCTTCGTACCAGACGTAGCCGGTGCTGGTGCTCGAGACGCTCTGATAAGCGCCGTTCTTGTAGGTCGTGCTGCTGCTGTAGACGACCGCACCAAGCGCGTAGTTGGAGCCGGAGCCGAAGTCGTGGCTCGAATAGGTGGTGAGGGTGTCGGCGCCCTGCTTGCTGACCACCGTCTCGTTGGTGACCTGACCCTTGGCGTTGTAGGTGACGGTGCGATCGTAGCCGGCGCTGGTGCCGTCGCCGAGCCAGTCGATCTGGCGGGTGACCCGGCCCATCAGATCGTTGGTGTAGCTGGCTCGAAGCTGGGCGTAGGCGGGCGCCCCGTGGACGGTCAGGGTGCCGTCCCAATTGTCGGTATAGCCGCCCTGCGCGACCCGGACGCTCGAGAGCACTCCGCCGGCGTCGTAGCTGTAATCCTCGCGGGTCTCGGCGTCGTAATAGACCAGCATGTACTGGTTGTTGCCGTAATAAGGATCCCAGGCGTAGGGATCGTAGATATAGGCCTCGCCCTGGGTGGTGAGCGTGGCGCTCACCCGCTGGCCGGCCTTGTCGTAGAGATAGTCGGCGCCGCCGTAGCCGCGGACGATCTGGCCGCCGACCAGGCTGCCCTTGGTGACCAGCCGGTTCATGCTGTCGAACCGGTACCAATTGTCCTGGGTGAGGTTGTAGGTCGTCTGGGCGCCGTTGTTCTCAAGCCCGCGATAGGTCGAGTTGCTGCGCCGGATGTTGCCCACCAGGTCATATGAGAAAGCGGTGCTGGCACTCGCCATGCTGGCGCTGCCGGCCTCCGCCCATGTCACCATCCGGTTGAGGCCGTCGTAGGTGGCGGTGGCGTTCTTCGAGACGGTCGACCAGCTGTAGTCCGAATATTGGTAGCCGTAATAGGGATCCCAATATTGGTAGGTGGAATGGCCCTCGTCGGCGAACCGCTCCGAGGTCAGGTTGCCGCCGGCGTCATAGCCGTAGGTCGTCCCCTTCCGGGTCCACTGCTGGCTTCCGTAGACGCCCGTGGCGCTGAACGACTGGGCGACCTTGCCGGTGTTGAGCCAGGTGTAGTTGAGGGTCTCGGTTCCGGAGCGCTGGATCATCCGTCCGGCGAGGTCGTAGCTGAACGTGTAGACGTGACCTCCGAGGTCGCTCCTGTAGACCTGGCGGCCGAAGACGTCGGTCTGCTCGGTCGAGCTTCGGCCGTTGGCCATTGTGGTGGTTTCGGTCCAGCCGCCGAACGTGCCCATGCCGCCGGTGGCGATGCCGCCGTTCCAGGCATAGCTGGTGGTGGTCGTGTCGCCGCCGAAGGCGACCTGGCGGGTGACGCGGCCCTGCAGGTCGTAGTCGGTCAGCTCCTTGTCGGGCGCATAGCCGACGACCGGCGTGTGGGTCTCCCAGTGGCTGGTGTCCACCCAGCCGTAATAATTGTCCCAATAGCCGTCCTCGACCCAGACCTGCTGGGGCGGGCCGTAGATCGGGGTCTGGAGCAGGTTGTTCCAGTGGCTCGTCTTCTGGCCGAGCTGGTCGTAGCCGAAATAGTCGATCAGGCCGTTGGGACGGGTGATCTGGGTGACGCGGCCCATCGCGTCGTAGCTCATGTCGGTGCGGCGGTTGATCTCGTCCCAGGCGACTCGCCTGTCGCCGAAAACGTCGTAATCGTTGCGCAGGTAACCGCCGTCGGCGTGATATTCGTAGCTCACCAGCGCTTCCGAGCCGTCGTGGCCGGTGCCGGCCAGAAGCACGCGGCTGGTCAGGTTGCCGTTGGCGTCGCGGGCGCCGATCATCCGCCCGGCCCGGTCGTAATAATAATATTCGGTCGGCCGGGCGGTTCCGACCGCTCCGCTTTCGGTCGTGTAGGCGACGGTGGGGCTGCGCTTCTCGATCAGCCGGCCCATCGTGTTGTAGAGATAGTCGGTGACGAAGCCGCGGGCATCCGTCTCGCTCGCCACCTCGCCGAAGGCGGTATAGGTGCGGCCGACGTTGAGGTTGGTCGCCGCCGATGTGTCGTTGAGCTGGCGCTGCGGCATCCGGGTCTGGACGGCCTGGCCGCGCTTGTCGAAGACGTTGATGGTCGAGTTGATGCCGTCGATATAGGCGCCGCCGATATGGTACGCGCCGCCCGCGGTCGCCACGCTCAGCGCCTGGTCGACCGAATAGCCGGCCAGGTTCGTCCCTTCGCTCTCGATCGTCAGCGTCTGGTTGCCGTTGGCGTCGTGGACGAAGAAGCGCCAGACTCCGTCGCCCGAATTGCTCCGAACCATCCGCCCGGCGCCGTCATAGGCGAATTGCTCCTGCCAGCCGCCGTTGATGCCGCGCCGGGAGACGTCGCCATAGACGTTGTATTCGGTGTCCTGCCGGTCGGCTTTGGCCCAATAGCCCTGCCAGGTCGCCAGACCCTGCGAGGTGACCCGGCCGAGACTGTCGCGATTGTACAGCAGGCCCTCGGTGACGACCGAGCCGTCCGACCTGGTGCGGTTGTAATTCTCGCGCACGACGTTGCCCGCGGCGTCGTGGAAGTAATTGTAGGTGCTGCCGGCGGCGTCGATCATCGACGTCATCCGCCCGCCCGCGCCGTAGGTGTAGCGGGTCAGCCGGTCGCCGCCGCTCTGGGCGAGGCCGCCCTGGCGGCTCAGGGTGAGATTGTCGACGCCGTTGTAATAATAGAAGGTCGTCGGCCGCACCAACGTGCCGTTCATGTCGACGAACGGCGCGCGGCTCTCCTGGGTGAGGCGGCCGGACGCATCGTAGATGTAGGAGACGTAGTCGCCGTTGCCGTACGTCTTCTGCGAGACCTGGCCGAGGCCGTTGTAAGCATATTGGATGCCGCCGTGGGCACCGTCGACCCCCAGCGCGTTGCCCGACACATAGTTGCTGTTGATGTAGAGCCGCCATTCGCTCGTCCGGCGGCCGTTCTTGTCGTAGACGAACTGGGTGACGCGGTCGGCGGCGTTGCCGGCGACGGTCGAGCGCATCCAGGCGGCGTCGTAGGTGGTGGCCACGGCGAAGCCGAGGCGGTTCGCGAACCTCTCCTCCTGGGTGACATTGCCCTCGCCGTCGAGCGTGTAGAAGGTGAGGTAATTCTCCTGGTCGACCGAGGCGATCCTGCGGTTGGCCTTGTCGTAGAAGGTGAAGCTGGTGCCGCCGTTACCGTCGGTGGTCCTGATCAGATTGCCGTTCGAATCATAGTCGTAGGTCGTGGTGACCGTGCCGACGCCGGTGGCGTAATAGGAAGCGTTCCAGGCGCCGGTGCGGATGTTGGCGACGCTGCTGGTCTTCAGCTGGTTGAGGGCGTCGTAGGTGTAGCTGGTCTCGCGATATTCGCCGCCCGGCGCCGCCGGAGCGGCCCCGCCGGCGGTGCCGGGCAAGCCGACCGCGGTGCCGTAGATCCGGCGGGTCAGGATGTTGCCGTTCTTGTCGTAGGTGAAAGCGGTGTAGGCGCCGTTCGCGCCGATCTCGACCGTCTTGCGGTTGAGCTTGTCGTAATAATAGAGGGTTCGCCCGCCCAGCGCGTCGGTGGTCTCGATCAGCCGGCCGCTCTGGTCATATTTGTACTTCTGGCTCGGCGCGACGCTGCTCAGGCTGACATGGTCGCCCTGGTTGAGGACACTGACCGCATCTCCCCGTGTTTCGACCAGTCGGTCCGCCTTGTCATAGACATTGGTCGTCGTGCGCTGCTCGGCGAGGCCATGGGCCTCGATCTTCTTCGTCATGTTGCCGCGGGCATCATATTCGAAGCGGTTGGTGACGCTCCACGAGATGACGTTGCCCCAATTGTCGTAGGATGCCATCGGCAGGGTCTCGGCGACGAGCAGTCCGCGCCGGTCATAGGCGTTGGTGACGATCCCGCCGATCTTGTTGCGGACGGAGATGCGGTTGCCGAAGGCGTCGAGCGTATATTGCTCGTAATGCCCTTCGGCGTCGGTCGACTTCACGAGCCGGCCGAGCCGGTCATATTCGAAGCTCGTCGTCGCATCCTGCGCATGGGCGACGTAGGTCGGAAGGACGGCGGCGCTCGCCGCGTTGTTGGCGCGGTTGTAGCGCCGGACGACCGAGACCGCGTCGCCGAAGACGTTGTGGCCCGTCTCGGTGACGTAATCCTCGGCGTTGCGGGTCGCGGCCAGCCGCCCGAGCCGGTCGTAATAGCTGTAGCTCGAATAGCCACGGGCGTCGGTCGCCTTCACCGCCTCGCCGAAGGCGTTGTACTGGTAGGAGACGGTGCCCGCCGCCGTCGTCTCGGTCAGCAGCTGGCCGAGACGGTCGTAGCTGCGGCTGGTGACGTTGCCCCTCGGGTCGGTGACCGACACGACATTGCCGTGCCCGTCATAGGCGTAGAAGGTGCTCGCCTGCTCGGGCGTGCCGTGGGCGGCATGTTCGGCCACAACCCGTCCGGCGCCGTCATATTGGTAGAGGATCCAGCTCTGGTTGGGCTCGACCACCGTCCGCGATGCGAGCGTTCCGTTCGCGTTGTAGCTGTAGCGGGTCCAGTTGTTCTCCCCGTCCCACTGGTCGGTGAGGGCTCCGCCGAAGTCGTAGCCGTAGCGTTTGTCGCTCCAGGTGCCGGCCGCATAGGCATTGACCGTGTCGATCGTCCATCCGTCGTGGACGCCCGCCAGGGCCGTATCCCAGCGGACCTCGCGGGTCGTCCTGCCGGCCGCGTCGAAATCCGTGCGGCCGACATAGCCCTCCGAGTCGACCGTGAAGCGCCGCTCGCCGCGGGCGCTGTAATAATGGCGGGTCACCCGGTTCCCCGCATTGCCGTCGTTCGAGATCCCCCATGAATCCATCGTGGCGTAGGACGGGAGGCTGGTCGTGCCGGTGCGCTTGGCCGCATATTGCACTATCTTCGTCACCTGGCCGCGATTGTCGTAGACGAAACGCGTCACCGCATCTTCGGCGTCGATCGAGAAGGCGAGGCGGCCGGCCGAGTCGTAGACCGACCAGCTCCGGCGGGTCTGCGCCGACCCGGCAAGTCCCGACGCAGCCACCAGCGCCTTGACGTTGTCGTAGGTGTAGTCGCTCGTCGCCGCGATCGCTCCGGCATAGCGGATTGTCGAGATCCTCTGGTCCGCCGCGTCGTAGCCGTACCCGGTGACCTGGTTCAGCCCGTCCACCAGGAAGCGCAGGAGGCCGCGTCCATCGTAGACGTACTGGATGCGGCGGTCGTCCGGATGGGCGGGAGTGCTGCTGTTGAGATCGCTCAGCGTGCCCGACGCTCGATAGGCGGGGTTGGTCGGGGTGACAAAGGACGTCTCCGCCACCTTCTGGCCGGCTTGGTCGAAGGTGAGGCGAGTGAGGTAGCCCTCACCGTCGAGCACCGCGAGCAGCCGCCCCTCGCGGTCGTAGAAGTTGCGCGCGACGCTGTCGCGCGCATCCGCCGCCGGCAGGCTCACGGTCAGGGGCGTGTTGCTCTTGAAGCCATCGATTTGCCACGAGGCGAGCTTGTTGTAGTAGCTCACCGTCTTCACGAGCTCGCCGCCCTTGTTGTACTCGTGGCTCTGGACCGAGCCCGATCCGTCGACGGTGGCGGTGACGCGGCCTTCTTTGTCGTAGAAGGTGAAGACGCAGACGTCGGCGGAGGAGTAGGCTGGGCGGACCGTGGCGAGCTCGATTGTCGAATTCGGATCCGCGAGCGAGGCGAAATAGCCGCTGCTCACCGCGTTCGCGTAGCGGATGGTCGCGATCGGGCGGTTGTTCGCGTCGTAGCGATATTCGGTGAGATCGCCCTTATGGTTGATGTCGGCGACCCGGCGGCCGACCTTGTCGTAGAGATGATAGGTGTTGAAGCCGGTCGCATCGGTGGTCATCCGGAGCCGGCCAAGCTTGTCATATTTGTGGGTCGAGGTTCCGCCGGCGACGTAGCTGCCCGATTCCACCGAGCTGAGGAGATCGCCGGCCTTGTTGTAGGTCGAGGTCTGGACCAAGCCGTTGGCGAGCGTCACCACCGTCTGGGTGGCGGCGTCGTTGAAGGCGATGCTCGTCGTCCCGCCGTTGAGGTCGGTGGCGCCGATAATCCGGCCCATGGCGTCGTAGAGGAAGGCCTCGGCGCCCTGCCCCTCGTTCATCCTCGAGAGCAGCCGGCCGGCCTGGTCGTAGACGTAGGTGGTGCGGCCGTAACCTTCGGCGGTCGACGCCGCTCCCGCGGCGGTGGCGATGCCGTAGCGGGTCGATGTGGCGAGCTGGCCGCGCGCGTCGTAGCTGTTGTAGGTGATCTTGGTGGAGCTGCGGTCGGCGAGCGAGTCCCGCCAGGTGTTGAGCTGCGCCTCGCTCAGAAGGACCTCAGGGGCGTAATTGGCGGACGGATAGGCATTCTCCGGATATTCGATCGTATATTCGACTTCGCCCGCAGCCGTGTAACGGAACTCGGTGACGAACCCTTTGGGAGTCACGATGTAGCGCAGATGGTTCTCGCTGTCGTAGGCATAGCGTGTCGTGAGCAGGGCGTCCGCGGCTCCCGCGTGGGAGCCCCAGCGCGTCTCCCTGAGAAGCTCATTCTTCGCGCCATAGGTGCGGGTGACCGAGTTGCCGAATGAATCCGTCTCGGTCAGCACATTGCCGTTCGAATCGTAGGTAAAGGTGGTGGCGTTGCCGAGCGCGTCGGTAACCGACAGGACGTCGCCGTCGGCATTGTAGGCGTAGCTGACGGTGGCGGCGCCGGCGCCGGCCACCGGCGGCGGGGTCACGGTCTTGGTGAGCTGGCCCTTCGCGTCGTAATAGAGCAGCGTATCCTGCAGCTGCGCGTCGCGCACGCGGGTGAACTTGTTGCCCTGCGCGTCGGTCTCGTAGCTGAGCGTGGTCGTCCGGGTGACGCCCGCGGAGATCGTCTCCGTATAGGAGATGACCCGGCCGCTGGCATCGTAGGCGATGTCGAGGCGGCTGCCGTCGGTCTGGGTGATCGAGGTCAGGCGCTGGGTCGAGCCGTCATAGCCGTAGTTGATCCGGTAGACATTGCCGTCGGCGATCGAATTGTCGTGCGGGGTGAGGTCGACGGTGAGGGTCTGAAGGCGGGCGATGACCGACGGATCCCAGGTGTAGCGCACCCGGGTCATCGTCGAGAGGCCGCCGCTGGCGTTGGTGTAGCTCGTCTTGATCTCGTTGGGACGCCAGTTCGTGTGGGTCATCTCCACGTAGCTGCCGTCGGCATTGGTGATCCGGGCGATGCAAGCGCCGGTAGAATCGTAGGTGTAGGTCTGTGTGTTGCCGTCGGTGTCGACGACCCGCGACACCATGTAGGTCGCGCCGAGCACCTGCTCGTAATATTCGACCTTGCGGGAATTGCCGTCGGTGAACGACCAGACGCCGTTGGCGAACCGGATCTCGTCGTGGGCGCCGCCGCCCTCCTTGCTGACATAGGCGCCGCGCGCGGCGTCGTAGCTGTAGGTGACCTGGTCGTAGAAGGCGGTCATCCGGGTGATGGTGCTTCCGGCCGTGTTGACCGTTCCGGTCAGCCCGTAGATGGAGCGCCAGTTGGGCGTGTGCCAATAAGCGGAGCCGGTGCTGAACTCGCTCTCGAGAGTCTGGTCGGGGCCGCGTCCGACCAGCCATTCGTCCTGGCGCTGGATGTTGAGGCTGCCGGTGGCGGCGTTGACGAAGACGTTCTGCCCGCCCCGCCCCAGTGCCGCATTGCCGATTTTGCCACCGGAACCCAGCACGCTCAGCGAGCTGCGCTCGAGACCGAAACCATTACCCGTGATGATCGCGACCATGTTGCCCCTCGTGTCACCGGGCGGGCACCACGCATCGCCCGGATGCAGGAGCAATGATCGGAAGTCCTGCGCGGGAGTTTAGGGAAAAATTCGGCTGGCCGCGATTTTTCGGGGGAAAAGCGCGGGTTTCCGGCCGTTCGGCGGCGCCCCGGTCAGGGTTAACCAGCTCTTTACCAATTCCGTTTACCATCGCGGGAAGAGGGGAATCCACGATGATAGCAATTGCCTTATTGGCCGCCGCCGCGAACGCGCCGGTGATTCTGGCCGCCGGCGACGACGCCCAGTGGCGCCGGTTCGTCCGGGCCAGCGTCCAGCGTCCGGCCGGGCGCGCACCGTCGCGCCTGCTCCAGCTGCAGGGGGTGGTCCGCCGCCTCGACGACGAGGCCCGCGGCACCGCCGCCGGCCCCTATGGTCTCTAGACAACTCAACGACTTAGAAATCGGTGTCCGACACCAATTTCGTCAGGCGCGGTTGCGGACGTAGCTGCCGGGGGCGGGCTCCAGCGCCTTGAGCCTGCCCGTGCCGGGCACCCGCGCCTTCACCTTCGCCGCCTTGCCGCCGCCGCTCAGACGCGACTGCCAGTGCGGCCACCAGCTGCCCTCGCGCCGCTCGGCGCCTTCGAGCCAGGCGTCGGCCGTCTCCGGCATCGCCGCGTTGACCCAATAGCCGTGCTTGTTGGCGCTCGGCGGGTTGATGACTCCGGCATTGTGGCCGCTTCCGCCGAGCAGGAAGGCAGTGTCGCCGCCGACCATCCGGGCGCTGTCGTAGGTCGCCTGCCAGGCCGAGACATGGTCGTCCTTGAGGCTGATCGCGAGCAGAGGCGTCTTCACCGCTCCGAGATCGATCTTCACCCCGTCGAGGACGAGCCCGCCCGCGGCCAGCTTGTTGTCCCTGAGCACGTCGTGCGCCCATTCGAGCAGGAAGGCGCGCGGGATATGGGCGCCGTCGGCGAACCAGTAGAGGATGTCGCTCGGCGGCGCCTCGCGGTCGAGCAGGTAATGATTGACCACCGACGACCAGATCAGGTCGTTGGCGCGCACCGCGCTGAACAGTGCCTGCAGGTCCTGCGCGGCCATGAAGCCCTTGTGGAGCAGGTGGCGCTCCATCGCGCGCAATTGCTCGGGCTCGGTGAAGCTCGCCCATTGGCCGAGATGGGAGAAATCGAACATCGTCCCGATCGTCGTCGCCGAGGCGACCCGATCGCCCTCCCCTTTCGCGGCCAGCCAGGCGAGCGCGATCGCCAGCAAAGTGCCGCCCATGCAGAAGCCGAACATGTCGACCTCGCGCTCGCCGGTCGCCGCCTCGATCGCGTCGAGCGCCTCGACCGGTCCCTGGCGGATGTAGTCGGCCAGCCCCTTGTCCGCGAGCTCCGGGCCGGGATTGACCCAGGAGATGACGAAGACACTATGGCCCTGTTCGACCAGCCAGCGGATCAACGAGGATTTGGGCTGGAGGTCGAGCAGATAATATTTATTCACCAGCGGCGGCACGTAGAGGATCGGGCGCCGATACACCTGCTCGGTCATCGGCGCGTACTGGATCAGCTCCATCAGCGCGTTGCGGTAGACGACGCTGCCGGGCGTGGCGGCGATGTCGACCCCGAGCTCGAACTCGCGTTCGGCGCGGCGCTGGACGATGCCCGGAGTCTCGGCGGCATCGGCGAGCAGGTTGGCGAGGCCGGAGAGGAGCGAGATCGAGCCGGTGTCGATCGCCTTGCGGATCGCCTCGGGATTGGTGAAGGCGAAATTGGCCGGCGAGATCGCGTTCAGATATTGCTGGGTGAAGAATTCGACCCGGGTCCGCGCGCCCTCGTCCAGCCCTTCGGCCTGCTCGACCATCTCCAGCGCGCGCTTCGCGGTCAGCAGATAGGCCTGCTTCAGATAGTCGAAGACCGGCTCCTCGTTCCACGCCGGATCGTTGAAACGGCGGTCGCCGCGCTCAGGCGCCGCGACCGGATCGACGGGCGTGCCGGCGACCCTCGAGGCGGCGGACTGCCAAAGCTTGAGCCAGTCGGACGCCGCCTTCTGCTGCGCTTTGATCAGCTCGCCGGGATGGGTCCACAGATGCGCCGCGAACTCGCCGAACGCGCGCGCCGGGGCGGCGGCGTCGAAAGGCTGCGGGACGTGCGGATCGAGCGGCCGGGTGGCGGCGCTGGTCGCGAGATGGACCGCGTTGGCCACGACCTTGGACCAGGCCTCGGCGAGATCGGCCGGGCTCGGCAGGGTCTCGGGCAGCTTGAAGACGGTGGAGGGGGGCGTTTCGGGCATTTTCGGTTCTTTCCGCTCATCCTGAGTAGGGATTGAGCTTGGCGAAGGCCCGTATCGAAGGACGGTCCTTCGATACGCCGCTTCGACTTCGCTCAGCGGCTACTCAGGATGAGCGGATCGAGCAATCCCATCCTCCCCCATTCAGAGCGCCATCAGCTCCTCGAGAGCGCCGCAGTCGCGCGGGCTGACGAACAGAAAGAGCAGGGCGCGGTCCGGGTTCCGGGCGGCCCAGCCGGCCTCGGGGTCGGCCGGCGTGCGGAAATCCGCAGCCGGGGCTTCGGCGGGAGCCTGGTGATTGGCAAGCACAGCGGCGGTCCGGGCCTCGAACATGAAATCTCTGCCTCTTCAAGGGGATGGCGTTCTCTCTCACAAAGGACCGCGCGCCGCCATCGGCATTGTGCCGAAACCGTTGTGCATATATTCCCATACCCATGGCCGAATTCGACTGGAACGACATCCGCGCCTTTCTCGCCGTCGCCCGCAGCGGCCGGCTGACGGCGGCGGCGGCCCGGCTCGGGGTCGACCATTCGACGCTGTCGCGGCGGATCGCCGCGCTCGAGCACGCCCTCAAGTCCAAATTGTTCGACCGAAGCCCGTCCGGCTACACCCTGACCGACGAAGGCCGCCGGCTGCTCCCGATCGGCGAGGAGATGGAGCGGCTCGCGATCGGCGCCGGCGAGGCGGTGGGCGGCACCTCGACCTCGGTGGCGGGGACGGTGCGGATCGGCTCGCCCGAAGGCTTCGGCTCCTATTTCCTCGCGCCGCGCATCGCCCGGCTGAAGACGCTCCATCCCCGGCTCACCATCCAGCTCGTCGCCGCCCCCGCGGTGTTCAGCCTCGCCCGCCGCGACGCCGACATCGTCGTGTCGGTGAGCCGGCCGCCGGCGGGACGGCTCACCGTCTCGAAGCTGATCGACTACGATCTGGGCCTCTATGCGGCCCCCGCCTACCTGCGGGACGCGCCCGGCATCGCCTCCTCCCAAGACCTCGTCCGGCATCGCTTCGTCAGCTATATCGGCGAATTGCTCCATTTCCCCGAGCTCGACTTCCTCCAGCACGTGGCGCCGGGCGGCACCACCTCGGTGGAAAGCAGCAACCTCGTCGCCCAGCTTCGGGCGACCCTGGCCGGCGCCGGCCTCTGCGTCCTCCCCGCCTTTCTCGCCGAGACCGAGGACGGCCTCGTCCGGGTCCTGCCCGACGAGATCAGCCTGACCCGCTCGCTGTGGCTGACCGTCCACCAGGATCTCGCCGAGCTCGCCCGGGTGCGCGCGGCGGTCGGCTTCATCAGGGATGAGGTGGAGAAAGCGCGGGGGCTGTTTAAGCTCTAGCTCAGCGCGCGATACAATCCGTAGGCGCTGCTCGCCGTCAGCACCACGCCGACGAAGGTGAGCAGCCGGTCGGCGTCGACCCGCTTGGCGATCAGGGCGCCGAACGGCGCCGCCATGACTCCGCCGATCAGGAGCCCGAGCGTCGCCACCGTAAAGGCTTCCCAGCCCAGGGTGGCGATGAAGGTCGCCGAGATGGTGACGGTGAGGAAGAATTCGGCGGTGTTGACGGTGCCGATCGTCTTCCTTGGGCTCGACCCCTGGACGAGCAGGTTCGACGTCACCACCGCGCCCCAGCCGCCGCCGCCGGCCGCGTCGAGGAAGCCGCCGGCGAGCCCGAGCGGAGCGACGATCTTGGGCTCGCGCTCGTTGTGGCGGTGCATGACTCCGCGATAGAGGAGATAGAGGCCGAGCGCGCCCAGATAGGCGAGCACGATCGGCTTGGCCGTCGAGGCGTCGATGTTGCTGAGCACATAGGCGCCGAGCACGCCTCCGACGACGCCGGGAATGGCGATCCGGAAGAACAGCCGCCAGTCGACGTTCTTGTGGGCGATATGGCTGATCCCGGAGACGGCGGTGGTGAAGGTCTCGGCCGTATGGACTCCGGCCGAGGCCGCGGCGGGAGGAACGCCCATGCTGATCAGCAGGGTCGAGGAGATCTGGCCGAAGGCCATTCCGAGCGCGCCGTCGATGAGCTGGGCGGCGAAGCCGATGGCGATGAAGGGCAGGAGGTCGAGGAGCCCCACACCCCCTAGGTCGAACATGCCGGCTCCCTCGCGTCGCTTCCGCGCCGCTGTGCTTGGCCTCGGGCCGTTCGCGCAAGGGAAAAAGCGCCGCTAACGGAATTTTGGCGCCCGGCTGGCATTTTGCCGCGACCGGGCCTATTTTGCGGGCAAGGGGAAGCGGAGTGGGAGTGGCTATGCTGCCGGGCCTTGTCGCCTATCTCGATTCAGTCAAAGCCCGCGATCCCGCTCCCCGCAGCCGCTGGGAAGTCCTGCTTTATCCCGGGGTCTGGGCGCTCGGCTTCCATCGCCTCGCGCACTGGCTGTACAAAGGCGAGCTCTATTTCCTCGCCCGGCTGGTCAACCATCTCGGCCGCTTCCTGACCGCGATCGACATCCACCCGGGCGCCACCATCGGCGACAATTTCTTCATCGACCACGGCTTCGTCGTCATCGGCGAGACCGCGACGATCGGCGACGACGTCACCATCTACCAGCAGGTCACCCTGGGCGGCACCAACCCGACCGACGGGATCGCGGGCAAGCGCCATCCGACGATCGGCAACCAGGTCATCATCGGCTCCGGCGCGCAGGTGCTGGGCCCGATCATGGTCGGCGACCGGGCCAGGATCGGCGCCAACGCCGTGGTCACCAAGGACGTGCCCGAAGGCGCGACGATGGTCGGGATCCCGGCTCGCTCGACCCTTCTCAGCGCCGAGCAGAGCAGCGCCGGCGAGTTCCTTCCCTACGGCACGCCCTGCACCGAGCAATTCGATCCGGCGACCCAGAAGCTCGAATTGCTCCAGTGCGAGGTCGAGCAGCTCCGCCGCCGGCTCGCCGAGCTGATCGAGGAGCGGGACGGGCGCCCCGAGACGAGAAGCCAGGCCAAGACGAGAAAGGAGCGCGGCGGCGCCTGATGGGTCAGATCCTCCCTTTTCCGGGCCCCGCCTCATCGCCGCAGATCGGCTTCACCCGGGCCGAGTTGAAGCGGATCATCGACCTCTACGGGCGGATGGTCGCGGCCGGCCTGTGGCGCGACTATGCGGTCGAGTTCGGCCGCGACGGCGCCGCCTTCTGGGCCTTCCGCCGAACCGCCGAGCGGCCCGAGTACAAGATCGAGAAGCGCCCCGCCGCCCGCAACCGCCAGGGCCTGTGGGCACTGCTCAACGAGGCTGGAGTCGTCGTTAGACGCGGCGACGAGCTCGGCCCGGTGCTGGCGCCGCTCGAACGGCGGCTGATGAAGTCGGTCAACGGCTGAAAAAAGGGGACACGTACTTTTTCGAGAAAAAGTACGTGTCCCCATTCTCCGTGCGATGGGAGATGATCAGGCGGCGACGGCCACCGGCACGGTCCGGTCGACGACCGGCAGGCGCGCCTGCAGGCCCGGCGGCAGCGGCCGGACGACCGAGCGCCGCACCCCGTGCCAGAAGGCCGAGAGCAGAAGCAGGCCCGAGCCGATGACGAAGGCGGCCAAGGCGATGTTGAGCTCGACCGCTCCGAAATCGCGGAACAGGCTGATCAGTGCGAACAGCACGTAGGCCAGCGCCGAGACGAGCAGGGCCCGCCGGTCGATCGCCAGAGCGGTGATGCCGAGCAGCACATAGACTCCGAGCACGACGAACGCCTCGCCGATGCTGGCGTCGCCGTCGTTCAGCCCAAGCAGGGTGAAGATCGGATGGACGATCAGCGGCGCCGCCAGCAGGTGAAGCCAGAAGGCGACGTCCGAGCGGCGGGTCTGGCGGGCGCGGTCCGACGAATCCCACCACATCGCGAACAGGAAGACGCAGATTCCGAGGACGAGGCCGCTCGCCAGCATGACGTTCTCGAGCTGCGGCACGTCTCCGATCGCCGACGCGATCAGCGCCATCACCACCCCGACGACGGCGAGGGCGCCGGCGGCGACGGTGATCGGAACCCGGAAACGCCGCCAGTGAAGCCAGGTGGCGGCGGCGGCGATGGCGGCGGAGGCGGCGACGACCAGGGCGACGGCGCGCTCGTTGTCATCGAAGATCGCCTCGCCGACGCCGAGCACCAGGGTCGCGAAGGCGGTCAGCATCACCCCGCCGGCAAAGGCGAGCAGGAGCAGGATCGAGGGCAGCGCCATCCGCCGCTTCCGGGTGAAGAACTCGGCGAGGCCCCAGGCCGTGCCGGCGACGAACAGGCCGGCGAAGGGCGACGGGCCGTCGCCGCCGATATTGGCGCCCATCGAATTGCCGATCCAGCCGACCGCGAACAGCAGGATCGCCGCGGCGATGGCGACGAAGATGTCGTTGAAGCCGGTGATCAGCCGGAAATGCTCCTCGTCGACCGGCGAGCTGGCCGCCCGGCTGTCCATATAGGCGCGAAGCGAAGTCGCGGCGTCCGGGCTCAAAGCCCCCGCCGCGACCGCCGCGTCCAGATCGCTGTCGCTATACATGTGTTTCTCCTCCCAGGATCGGAAGGCGCATAGCACAGGTGTGTTAGTGTGGCAATACGGTAAGCACGGCGATCGGAGACGCACCCTAAATTCCTCCCCTGCATTTGCAGGGGAGGGGGACCATGCGAAGCATGGTGGAGGGGCCTTTCCGAATCCGAAGAACCCCTCCACCGCGCTGCGCCGAAGGCGCAGTTTATCCTGAGCGCCGCCGCAGGCGGCGTCGAAGGGCGCGGTCCCCCTCCCCGACAAATGTCGGGGAGGAATTCAGCCGCCCTGAAGCGTCCGAAGGATCGTCATCGCCTGCTCGGCGCCCGACTGGGGGAGGACCTCGAGCGTCCGGTCGGCGATCCTGTCCCAGTTGGCCGCCACCTCCTCCACCGTTCGCCGGCCCTCGGGCAGGGCATAGCCCGGAGTCAGGGTCACATAGGCGGCCTGGACCACTCCGCCGCCGGCGCCGACGATCGCTCCCGACGGCGCCTCCTGCGACACCAGATAGAGCGCCGCCGGGACGACGTTCTCCGGGTTGAACAGGCTGAGCATCTCGGGCGGGAACAGCTCCTCGGTCATCCGTGTCGCCGCGGTCGGAGCGATGGTGTTGACCCTGATGTCGTATTTGGCGCCTTCGAGGTGGAGCGTCTTCGCCAGCCCGACCAGGCCCATCTTCGCCGCGCCGTAATTGGCCTGGCCGAAATTGCCGTAGAGGCCGGTCGAGCTCGCCGTCATCAGTATCCGGCCATAGGCCTGCTCGCGCATCGTCTCCCACACCGCCTTGGTGCAGATCGCCGAGCCGGTCAGGTGGACGTCGACCACCGAGCGGAACTCCTCCTCGCTCATCTTGGCGAAGCTCTTGTCGCGCAGGATCCCGGCATTGTTGATCAGGATATGGACCCCGCCCCAGCGCTGCCTGGCGGCGGCGACCATCGCCTCGACCTGCTCGCGATCGGTGACGCTGGCGCCGTTGGCCATCGCCTGGCCGCCCGCCGCCTCGATCGCCTCGACCACCTTTGCCGCCGCGTCGGAGCTTCCCGATCCGTCGCGGGCGCCGCCGAGGTCGTTCACCACCACTTTGGCGCCGCGCCGGGCGAGCTCCAGCGCATAGGCGCGCCCGAGACCGCCGCCGGCGCCGGTGACGATGGCGACCCGGCCTTCGAAGCTGATGTTCATGGATCCTCCCGCTCAACCTGAATTCCTCCCCGGCCTTTGCCGGGGAGGGGGACCGGGCGCAGCCCGGTGGAGGGGTTCTTCAGATTCGAAAAGTGGCCCCTCCACCAGGCTTCGCCTGGTCCCCCTCCCCTGCAAATGCAGGGGAGGAACGTCAATGGGGCGCCGTCGCCGGCGCCCCCGTCCGGCTCAGCGCGCCTGGCCGCGCTCGTAGGTCTGGGTGCAGCGGTCGGTGACCGTGCGGGTGCAGGGCGGCAGCGGCCCCGAAGCGGTCGGAGTCGGCGCGGCGACGGTCGGCGGCGCGGTTCCGGCGGGGACGGTCTGGGCGCCCATGTTGTAGCCCGTCGGCGCGGCCGCCGGGGCGGAGATGACGGCGATGCCGCGGGCGTCGCGCTCGGGAGCGCTGTTGTCGGGGGCGACGGTCTGGCCGCCCATCGGCGCGGCCGTGGTGGTCGTCGTGGTTCCGGTATCCGTCGTCTGGGCGACGGCGGCGCTGCCGAGCATGAGCGCGGCGGCCATCATGAGAGATTTCATTTCGAGCTTCCTTCCCTGGACGAGCGGCCGCTTTCGCGCGACCGCACCGCACCTAAACGAGGCCGAAACGATTTTTCTCCATGGCGCCCCCGGCGAAGGCCGGGGGGCCAGGGCGAAGCCAAAGCTGGGTCCCGGCTTTCGCCGGGACTCAGGGCTTACCGGCGCACGCCGCGCTCATAGGCCTGGACGCAATGGTCCTTGACGGTCTTCGAGCAGCGCGGCGGGGTCGCGGTGCTGGCGGCGCCGGCGGCGCCGGCCTCGCAAGTAGGATAGGAGCTGGTGTTGGCATTGTAGCCGGCCGGGGTGCAGGCGCTCCCGTCGGGATCGGTGCCCTGCTGGGTCACCCCGCGCGGGCCGCTGGACTGCGACGGGTCGTCGACCGTGTTGCCGGTCTGGGCGAAGGCGGTGGCGCTGGCGAGCGTCAGGGCAGCGGCAAAAGCGAACATTTTCATGGGTACAGTCCTCCTTGGACACAAAGCGGCCGCGCCTACTTCGGCGGCCCGTCACCCCTAAACGAGGGCGAAACGATTTTTCTCCGCCCGATCGTCCCCCGCTGGGACAATGGGGCTCGGCCCGTCTCGTCATTGCGCCGCTTTACCCTTATGAAAGAGACTTGGACTAAATGCAGGCCAGATGACCGAGCGAAAAGACATTGCAGGCGAGGAGATGGGCGCGCGGCCCAGCCGCCGAGTCGTCCTCGCGCTGGGCGCGGCCGCGGCCTCGACCGTGGTGACGATCCGCCCGGCCCTGGCCCAGACCGCCGGCTCGGTTCTCAATTGCGAGATACCGGTGCCCGCGCCCCAGGCCGGCGCCGGCAATTTCATCGCCGCCGACGGAAGCCTCGTCCCCGCCGGCACCGCCGGCGCCTATCCGCCGCTCGCCCGGCCGCTGAAGGGCGAGGAGGTCAGGGCGATGCTGAACTCCGGCCGGACCCCGGCCGGAGTCGACAGCCAGGCCGCCCAGGCTTACGCCAACTATATTCGCCGTCTGCAGGCGGGGATGAGCGGCTTCACCTGCTACGCCTCGCTGCAGATGCCGCGCTGAGCCGCGGGGCGGCCTGAAATGGCCGCGTCCCTCTACGCCGCCGATCCGCCCGGGACGCTCCGCTTCGTCGAGCTCGAGGGCCTCACCCTCCTTTATCATCGCCGCTCCGGCCTCACCCACATCCTCGCCCCGCCCGCCCCGCAGATCCTCGCCGCCCTCGCCGCCGGCCCGGCCGACGCCGCCGCGATCGTCGAGCGGATCGGCGCCGATTTCGAGGTCGAGGCGGACGATCCGGCGGCGGCGATAGCGGCCCGGCTGGCCGAGCTCGAAGCCGCCGGCCTCGTCTGGCGCACCGGATCCCCCTCCCTGGAAGGGAGGGGTTAGGTTGCACCTACGTTGGGCGGTCGCGACTTTTCCCCTCTCCCGTCCTCCACGGGAGAGGAGGGGCCCATCCGCGCAGCGGATGGGAGGTGAGGGTCTTGCCGATTCCGATGTACAGACCCTCACCTCCCAAGCTTCGCTTGGGCCCCTCCTCTCCTGCGAAAAGCGGGAGAGGGGCTTGAGCGGCCGTCCGTCGGAGCGGTTCGCCGCATGAACCACGTCTTCCGCCTCCAGGTCGGGCCGGTGGCTTTCCGGATCGGGTCGCAGTGGCGCCGGCCGGTCGCTCAGCTGCGCCGGCTCTATGCCGGCTACCCGGAGCCCGACGGAGTGTGCGACTTCACGGTCAGGCTCGAAGCGGAGCGTCCCTGGCGGCGCTGGCTTCGCCCCTCGGTGGCGATTCGCGGCGATTACGTCCTGCCCGACGCGGCGCCGCTGCCGCTCGCCCTGGGGCTTCTCGCCGCCGAGATGGGCATGAACCTGCAGATGGCGCTGGGCCAGAAGAGCTTCCTCCTGCTCCACGCGGCGAGCCTCGAGAAGGACGGGCGGGCGCTGCTGGTGACCGGCCATTCCGGCGCCGGCAAGTCGACCCTCGGCGCCCTTCTCGGCGAGCGCGGCTGGCGCTTCATGGGCGACGAATTCGCCCTGCTCGGCCTCGACGACGGCCTTCTCCACCCCTTCCCGCGCGCGGTCAGCCTCAAGAACGAATCGCTCGGACTGCTCGGCGGCATCGACCCGGCCCGCCTCGGCCCGGTGCTGACCGGCACGCCCAAGGGCACGATCCGCCACCTTCGTCCCAATGCCGAGGCGCTGGAGCGGATGGGCGAGCCGGCGCGCCCGGTCGTGGTCGTTTTCCCGCGGTTCGGCCGCGACCTAGAGCCGGCGGTGCGCGAGGTCGGCGCGGCGGAGGCCTTCATGCGCCTGACCCAGGCCTCGACCAACTACGTCGCCCTGGGCGAGCGCGGCTTCGCCGCCCTCACCCGGCTGGTCGCGAGCCTGCCTTCGAAGGCGATCGACTATGCCGACACCGCCCAGGCGGAAGAGCTGGTCGACGCTCTGTGGCGAAGCGCATGAGGGACGCCCGCCCCCTGGTTCGGCTGCTCGCCGAACCTTCGGCAGCGGCCGGAGTGACCGACTGGACCGGCCTGATCGCGCTCGCCCGAGCCGAATCGCTGATCGGGGCTCTCGCCTGGCGGCTGGAGGGCCTGGACCTGCCGGAGCGGGTCGAGGCGCTGCTCGCGGCCGCCCGGCGCGACGGCGAGGCCGCCCGCGCCCAGGCCCTGTGGGAGGCGGAGATGGCTCGGCGGGCGCTTGCCCCGCTCGGCGTTCCGGTGCTTCTGCTCAAGGGCACCGCTTATGCCGCCGCCGGCCTCGACGCCGGCCGCGGCCGCTCGATCGGCGACCTCGACATCCTCGTCCCGCGCGGCGCCCTGGCCGACGTCGAGCGGGCGCTGCTCGCCGCCAGCTGGGAGTGGGTCAAGGAGGATAGCTACGACGACCAATATTACCGGCGCTGGATGCACGAGCTGCCGCCGCTGATCCACCGCGAGCGCGACCGGATGATCGACGTCCACCACGCCATCCTGCCGCTGACCGCCCGGCCGAAGCCCGACATGGAGGCGATGATCGAGGCCAGGGTGGCGCTCGCCGACGGCCTCTTCACCCTGGCGCCGACGGACATGATCGTCCACTCCGCCGCCCATCTGTTCGCCGACGGCGAGCTCGCCGGAGGCCTCCGCAACCTCTGGGACATCGACCGCCTGCTGAGGGAGTTCGGGGAGCGCGACGCGGCTTTCTGGCCGTCCCTTCACGAGCGCGCCGCCCGCCACGGCCTCCTCCCCGCCGTCGCCCGAGCCGTCCGCCTCGCCCACCACCTCTACCGGACGCCCGTTAATTGGTGTCAGACACCAATTTCCAACCCGTTGAATAATAAGGGTGTCGAGTCCCCGAACATCGCTGCCGGACACCGATTGACCGCGGCCGATTCGCTCTACCTGCGCCGGCTGCTCGCCCGCGACGGCTGGGGACGCTCGACGCGACCGCTCACCCGCTTCGGCTTCTACGTCCGCTCGCACCTGCTGAGGATGCCGCCGGCGATGCTCGCCCGGCATCTGTGGACCAAGGCCCGCAAGCGCTAGGCCGCCGCCGCCTCCTCGACGCCCGGCTTCCAGCTCAGCTCCTCGAACGGCGGGTTGTAGCCGCGCCGGCGATAGAGCTGCTCGGGCAGGTCGAAGGCGACGCTTCGGTCGACCACCCGCGCCGTATCGGGCGCGCCCTCAGCGCCGCGGGTCCTGTAGGTGCCCTTGCCGTCCATATCGATTTTCCTCTTCCCCCCGGCCATAGACCAAAGCCGCGGGCAAGTCGCCTCACAAGCGACGCAGCGCCGCCGCCAGCCCGGCATAGGAGTCGATCACCCGATCGGCGCCGAGCGCCTCGACCGGCCGGTCGGAGAAGCCGAAGCTGACCGCGACGAACGTGACGCCCGCCGCCCGCGCCGTCTCCGCATCGACGATCGAATCGCCGACGAAAACCGCCCGGCCGCCGCCGCAGCGGGCGATCGCCTCGAGCAGCGGCGCCGGGTCCGGCTTGCGTACCGCCAGCGTGTCGCCGCCGACCACCGCGTCGAAGCGGCTTGCCCAGCCGAGCGCGTCGAGCAGCTTCGAGGTCAGCGCCTCGGCCTTGTTCGTGCACACGGCCAGCGCCGCCCCCGCTCCGGCAAGCTCGTCGAGCGCCTCCTCCAGCCCCTCGTAGGCGGCCGTCCCGTCGCAGATATGCGCGCCATAATAGTCGAGGAACAGCGGATAGCCGCGCTCGACCAGCGCCTGCGACACCTCCCCCGTCGCCGCCAGCCCGCGCCGGAGCAGAGCCCGGGCGCCGTGCCCGATCAGGTGCCGAACCGACTCCGCCGGCACTCCGGGGCGGCCGAGCGCCCCCAGCACATGGTTGAGCGACGCGGCGAGGTCGGGGGCGGTGTCGGCGAGCGTGCCGTCGAGATCGAAGACGACGACGTCGAAGGGAAAGCGGGTCATATGGGTCCTTCGATACGGGCCTTCGCCTTCGCTCAGTCCCTACTCAGGATGAGCGGAATTGCACAACCGCTCATCCTGAGTAGCCGGTGAGCCCGACGAACCGGCGTATCGAAGGATGGAAATGGCAAGCTTTCCGTGCGATTGCGCCGCTCATGAGCCGACCGCTTGCCGCCATCATCCTCGCCGCCGGCAAGGGCACCCGGATGAGATCCGACCTCCACAAGGTGCTCCACCCGATCGCCGGGCGGCCGATGATCGAGCATCTGCTCGAAAGCGTCGAGGCGCTCGGAGCCGAGCGGATCGTCGTCGTCGTCGGCGACCGCCGCGCCCAGCTCGAGACCGCGCTCGCCGGCCGGGTCGAGTTCGCCGTCCAGGAGCCGCAGCTCGGCACCGGCCACGCCGTCCTCCAGGCGAAGGCGGCCCTCGCCGGCTTCGAGGGCGACGTGCTGCTCCTCTCCGGCGACGTCCCCTTCATCCGCCCGACGACGATGCGCTCGATGCTCGACGCGCTCCACGGCGCCGCCGATCCCGCCGCCGTGGTGCTCGGCTTCCGGCCGCTGGACGCCGCCGCCTATGGCCGGGTCGTCGCCGGCCCGGACGGCCGGGTCGCCAAGATCGTCGAGCTCAGGGACGCCAGCGACGAGGAGCGCGCCATCGGCCTGTGCAACTCGAACCTGTTCGCGGTCCGCTCGGACGCGCTGTGGACCCTGATCGAGGGCGTCGGCAACGCCAACAGCCAGGGGGAATATTACCTGACCGACATCGTCGCGATCGGCGCCTCGGCCGGCCGGCCGACCCTGCTCATCGAGGGCGACGCCGCCGAGTCGATCGGCCCGAACAGCCGCGGCGACTTCGCCCTCGCCGAAGCCGCCTGGCAGGCCCGCCGCCGGGCCGAGGCGATGGCCGAGGGCGCCAGCCTGGTCGCTCCCGAGACGGTCTGGTTCGCCTTCGACACGAAGCTCGGCCGCGACGTCACGATCGAGCCCAACGTCTTCTTCGGCCCCGGAGTGAGCATCGCCGACGGCGCCCGGATCCGCGCCTTCAGCCACATCGAGGGCGCGACGATCGGCGCCGGAGCCGAGATCGGCCCCTACGCCCGCCTTCGCCCCGGCACCGAGATCGGCGAGAAGGCGCGGGTCGGCAATTTCGTCGAGACCAAGAAGGCGAAGCTCGGCCGCGGCGCCAAGGCCAACCACCTCACCTATCTCGGCGACGCCGAAGTGGGCGCCGGAGCCAATATCGGCGCCGGCACGATCACCTGCAATTACGACGGCTTCTTCAAATACGGCACGACGATCGGCGAAGGCGCCTTCATCGGCTCCAACTCGGCCCTCGTCGCCCCCGTCAGCATCGGCCCCGGAGCGATCGTCGGGGCGGGCTCGGTGGTGACCCGCGACGTCGAGGGCGACGCGCTGGCCGTGGCGAGGGGCACCCAGCAGGTCAGGCCGGGCTGGGCGGCCAAGTTCCGGGCGGCGATGACGGCGAAAAAGAAAGCCGGTTGATCTAATACGTCCTTCGATACGCCGGTTCGACAAGCTCACCGGCTACTCAGGATGAGCGGTTGTGCAATTCCGCTCATCCTGAGTAGGGACTGAGCGAAGGCGAAGGCCCGTATCGAAGGACCGGGTCGAACAGGGAAACGAGCGTAACATGTGCGGAATCATCGGCATCGTCGGGCGCGGGCAAGTCGCCGCGAGGCTCATGCAGGGGCTCAGGCGCCTCGAATATCGAGGCTATGACTCGGCCGGCATCTGCACGATCCTCGACGGCGCGCTCGAGCGCCGCCGGGCCGAGGGCAAGCTCGACAATCTCGCCGCCGAGCTCGCCGCCGCCCCGCTCGCCGGGACGATCGGGATCGCCCACACCCGCTGGGCGACCCACGGCGCCCCGACCGTCGGCAACGCCCACCCGCACATCGTCGGCGGGGTCGCCCTGGTCCACAACGGCATCATCGAGAATTTCCGACCGCTTCGCGAGGAGATGCAGGCCGCCGGCCGGACCTTCCGGTCCGAGACCGACAGCGAGGTCGTCGCCCACCTGATCGACCACCAGCTCGAGCAGGGCAGATCGCCGAAGGACGCGGTCGCCGCCGTCCTCCCCCGCCTCCACGGCGCCTTCGCCATCACCATCCTGTTTCGCGACCATCCCGACATGCTGATCGGAGCGCGGATGGGCGCCCCGCTCACCGTCGGCTATGGCGAGGGCGAGACCTATCTCGGCTCCGACGCCCTCGCCCTCGCCGGCCTCACCCAGCGCATCGCCTATCTCGACGAGGGCGACTGGGCGGTGATCGGCCATGACGGCGCGAGCATCTTCAACCGCGACAACCAGCCGGTGACCCGCGAGATCGTCACCTCCGGCGCCTCCGACGCCGCCGCCGACAAGGGCAACCACGCCCATTTCATGCAGAAGGAGATATTCGAGCAGCCGATCGTGGTCGCTCAGACCCTCTCCTCCTACCTTCGCCCGTTCGAGCGCAAGGTCGCCCTGCCCGCCATGGACGAGGATTTCGCCAGCGTCCCCCGGGTCACCATCGTCGCCTGCGGGACCAGCTTCTACGCCGGCATGGTCGCCAAATACTGGTTCGAGCAATTCGCCCGCGTGCCCGTGGAGCTCGATATCGCCTCCGAGTTCCGCTACCGCCAGCCGGTGCTGGAGCCGGGCGGCCTCGCGCTCTTCATCTCGCAGTCCGGAGAGACCGCCGACACCCTCGCCGCCCTCCGCCACGCCCGGGCCGAGGGCCAGCGCATCGCCGTCGTCGTCAACGTGCCCACCAGCTCGATGGCGCGCGAGGCCGACCTCCTCCTCCCGACCCATGCCGGGCCTGAGATCGGAGTCGCCTCGACCAAGGCCTTCACCTGCCAGCTCGCCGTCCTCGCCGCGCTCGCCGCCAAGCTCGCCCGCGACAAGGGCCGGATCTCCGAGGCGGAGGAGCGCGAGATCGTCGACCATCTCTCCGAGGCGCCGGCCGCGATGAACGCCGCGCTCGGCCATGACGAGGAGATCGCGGCGATGGCGCCGCTGATCGCCCAGGCCCGTGACGTCCTCTATCTCGGCCGCGGCGCCGACTACCCGCTCGCCATGGAAGGCGCGCTCAAATTGAAGGAGATCAGCTACATCCACGCCGAAGGCTATGCCGCCGGCGAGATGAAGCACGGCCCGATCGCGCTGATCGACGACAACGTCCCGGTCATCGTCCTCGCCCCGTCCGGCCCCCTGTTCGAGAAGACCGTCAGCAACATGCAGGAAGTCCAGGCCCGCGGCGGCAAGGTCGTCCTCATCTCCGACGCGGAAGGGCTCAAGGCCGCCGCCGACGACCGCCTCCTCGCGACGATCGAGATGCCCAGGGTCCACCCCCTGATCGCCCCCCTCGTCTACGCCATCCCGGTCCAGCTCCTCGCCTATCACGTCGCTGTGTTCAAGGGCACGGACGTCGACCAGCCGAGGAATCTGGCGAAGAGCGTGACGGTGGAGTGAGGCGATTCCCACCGTTGGCCCTGGCACCGTCTCCCATCCCGGCGCCTAACTCCCGCCGCCCAGCGGAGACCAGCTAGGCCGGCCCGGACCCTGCGGAGGACATATATCTACGCAACGAGCGGGGCCGGCCAGGCGCAAGAAAGCGCCGCCGGAAATATGCCGGCGGCGCCCTCTTCGAAGCTTGGCGAGCTTGAGCCCTCACGCAGAAGCCTTGTCGCTAGATGCAGTGCAGCGCCCTCAACAAGGACATGATTGTCAGAATCAGGCCGAGCAGGAATTCGATCCAGTGCATGATAACCTCCTTGGTGGTCATGGCATGTAAATTGGGCCGATCCGATCGAGGATGCACCGGCAGGAGACCATCGCGACGAGGTCGTCCGCCAGCCCTCGCCCGCCCCACTGATACGACAAGAAAATCCCGGCAGGATTGCGTGCGGATGTTGACGAGTTCAGCATCGCGCTCAATTGAGATGCCGCATGAAGGGCCGCGGCAAGACCATCCGCCACCTCGACCAGAAGCTCAAGGTGATGGCGGACATTCTCTGCGCAGCAGAGACCATTCCTGCACGCACTTTCAAAGCCCTGTCTGAAGCGGCTCACGTCAAATATCGAACTTTGCAATCCTCCACCGAAACCGGCCGCATCTCGGGCGAGGTCGAAAATCGCCTGTGTGAGCTCGGCCGGTTCCAATCGTACGACCCTGCATGGTGCGACCTGACGATGACTGACGACCAGCGCATCGAAGCCACCGCGGAGTATCGCGGGCGGGATACGGTGGCAGCGTTCCGCCAGATGTTCGAGCAGATCTGGAGCCCTTCACCGACGCATTTGCGGGCCGTAACGACCGCCGTCGATGCTAGAGATCGCGATCTCGCCTGCCATCAGGTCGGGGACGGTGGCCAGGCGACGGTTCTGCCGGCCGATTTCCTGCTTCTCATGGAGGCGAGCTTCGGATCGCTCGTCGACCGAGCCGGTATCCGCTACGGATTTCGGCGAGTTCGCCTGCGCCTGAGCCTGAGCAGTGGAACCGGTCTCCAGGCGGTGGTGGCGCTCGGCCAGGGCGAACCGGCACGGCTGGGGAATGCCGAACTCGTCTGGCGGGGGACCGCCTCGCTGCCCTGCTGGGAGCTCGCCTGCACCGGGCCGGCGAACGACGTGCTGGACGGCGAATACAATACCAAGGATGCGCCGCTTGCGAGCCTCAGGGGGTACGGGGTCGGCGACCGGATCGACAGCGTCCTGTACGCGAGCCTCTTCGACGGCAGCGTATCCATCGAGCCAGGCCTGGGTTCGCTATCGGCCAATAAGCTAGCTCTGATTGAGCTGGTCTGCTCGCTGGAGATCGCCCAGGGCCGCGACGAATTTGGCCGGATCGATCTTTCCACTCACTCCATCGTGTTGGCGGGTACGAAAAATGCCTAAAGTGTCAGTCAAGACCGCCACAAGGATCGACAGGATCCTCGATTGCTCCTCGGATAACTTTGGAGATTTAGTCCTATATTCCGGGCTTCAGCCTAAGGAAGATTTTAAATTCAAAGTTCTCCGAAACGTAGATTTCAACGGATCTGACCTACGTCACTTCGATTTTACCGGGTCGATCTTTGAGAATTGTCGATTCCAAGGCGCTAAGGTCCGTGAGGAATCGTTCTCGGGAAGTCACTTCATCGGGGAAGATTTTCGGCGGGCAGAGACCCGACTCGCGGCTGGCCTGGCGGAAGGAAGCCTACTTTCCGGCTCGATAGGACTGGCTCCGCCCCCCCATCGGCTTGACAAAGATCTTCACGAGGTACTGCGCGAGCTGGAGCGCCGCGCGGGGTCGCACGACTGGCACATCCACTTCCGTCTCGCCTGGTACGAGTTCAGAGGCGATCCCCTGCTGCTGGAGCTGGCGGAATGGTGGCTCCAGACGCATGGCAGGTCTGGAAAGCAGGCTGCGCTGACCATGATCGCTATCCTCGCAACGCCGACAGCTCAGGTCGGCGGGGTGCTGGAAGTTGCCCATCGCTGGCTCCAAGCCGAACCTGTCAAAGACACGACCTGGGTGTATCTATGGAGGCTGGTGCTTCGCAGCGCGCCGAAACGTCCGCCCCTCCTGGCGCTGGGCGCGTCGTGGGTGGAGCGTCTGCTCGCCAGGCTACTAGAAGACGGCCCGCCCCATCATGCGCTTGAGCGTGCATGGGTGGAATTGTGGAAGTCACTGTCGATCGAGCCGCAGTTCGAGACTTTGCTGTTGAGCGCAGCGGAAGTCGCATCGGCAAAATTGCGGTCGGTGCCCTTCGTAACTCAGATATTGGTTCCACTGCTCGGGCAGTCGCGGCACCTGCCCTCCCTTGCGCAGGCCCTCTACGCTTGGCTCGAAACCACCGACCCCTGCCGACGGTCCTGGTCGGACGTTTACGAGGCGGTGCTCGAGGCGATTGCACATAATGAACCGGCGATATGGCTGGGACTGCAACGGTTGAGCGTCGTTCCGGAGCAGGACCCTGCGTGGCCGCGGATTTGCCTGGCATTGATCCGGAACGGCGATGAACCCTCGGCACTCGATGTTGCGGAGAGGTGGCTGTCGAACTCCGACGTACGCACTTCGGCCTGGCCCACCGTTCTGATCGAGTTCATCGGTCGCCGGACGCCTGAACCCAGGTCCATGCTACGGTGGCAAGCCTCAGAATGGCTGGCTCTCGGCAAACGCCACCCGCACAAGCAGGCTATTCGGGATTTCGCGGAAGATGGCAGCGCGCGCCGACCTTCGATCGACGGCACATCGTCCACGAGCCTGGCGTTGCTGCGGGTCCGATTGATGCGTCATCTTGGACAAGAGCTTGGCTTCGCCCTGTGGAAGGAGCGAGGCACGCGCTTCTGGGGGAATGAAGGCAGAGTCCGGGCCGTTTGTTTGCTTTCCAAGAGGCATGACGCGAAGGCGGATCGAGGCCGCTACTGGTTCGGCTACTACGACTCTGCGCATCAGTTCCTGGTGGAAGGCGAAAGGTCTTTTCTGATCCTCGCGCCGACGGACCGGCCGATATATTATGCTATTCCTCTGAAGGCTCTCCGTCGTTTTCTCAAAGGCCTGCCGCGGACAGTGCGTCGCCACAATTTCTATTGGCATTTGGAGCTGATGCAACGCGGCCAATCCACTGTCCTGAAGACATCGGGTCCGGGGCCCGGATTCGATGTTACGAGCTTCGTTCGAACCTACGATCCTGGCCAGCTTTGAGGCCGGGCAGGCCGATTGGATGAGCCTGAACACCCGCTCGACCCGCGCGTTTCCGTCGCCACCGTCGACCTTCCACCACCTCACAGGCCTCAATGTGTGGCGTCGCAGGGGCCGTCGCCATCGGGCTGAAGCGCGAAGGGATGGTTCTCGCTCCGATAGCTCAACGTCAGCCCCTTGGGTATGTGCGAATGGACCTTGGAGCCGTCGCTCCTCCGGCCGCAGTGGTAGCGGACCTTGGCCGGGCCGAGCGCCTGGTCGGCGACCACCCGATAGTGGATGTCGCCCGATTCCGGGCTCCCGAGGAACCAGAGGTCGGCGTTGTTGGCTTCGAAACAGCCGAAGGTGGCTCCGGCGACCGTCGCCGCGGCCGGGCTGGAGCCGATGGTCTGGCCGATATAATTATGCTTCATCGTCACCTGCATCGTCGCCGGATCGAACGCGCCGTTCTGGTGGCCGATTGCATTGCCGGTGACGGTGAGGTGGCCGACCTGGGCTCCCGTATCTCCGCCGCCGGACGAGCCCCAGCCGCCGCCGAACACGAACCGGATTGTCCCGTTGCTCGCCGGAGTCCCGCTCGGCGCCCAGCCCCACACCGTCACGCTGTTCGCGGTCCGGTCGAACGCGGCGACCGGTAATTCCTCGCCGCCGACCCGGACGAAGGTCAGCATTCCGAAGCTGTCGACCGCCTGCGGCGGCAGCGCGGAGCCCGGCTTCAGCTGGAAGGTGGTGGTCTGGTAGAAGGCGCCGGACGCGCCGCCGGCGGTGAGCAGGCTGTACTCGGCCTGGAGGAAGGCCCCGGCCGGCGCCGGACTGGAGGCGCTGTCCTCGCAGCCTGAGCCGCAGCCGTAGACGCAGGCTGTCCCGAAATAATTGCCGAAGACGTCGTTGCCGGCGCCGTGGCCGCTCAGGAAGACCCCGAACAGGCGGGCGCAGGCGACCTGCACATGGCCGATGATGTGCATCTGCGCCGAGCCCTCGAGCAGAAGCCCGAAGTCGAATAATTTGTCGGCATAGACGAGCGAGCCGCCGCCGCCGATCGAGAGGCCCTCGATCCTGGTGCCGCGCTTCATCCGGTTGGTGACGACGGCGCCGCTGATCGGGGCGGCGACGTCGAGCGTCAGCCGCCCGAGGATGATCGAGCCGTTGATCTCGCCATCGTCGGGGCAGCCGATGGCGCAGCCCATGACGACGTTGCTCCGCACCGGATAGAGGCCCTCGTGGTTGCCGAGGCAGCCGAACGTCTCGAGATAGGCGTAGAAATCGGTCAGGCCGGGGGCGTTGTCGGCGACCGCCGGGCCGCAGCTGAACATCGCCGGCGTGACGATCTGGACGTCCGGGTCGAGCTCCCACCAGCCGCCGTTGACGGCGTCGCTGCTTCCGTGGGGCATGAAGCGGTCGGCCGAGCGCAGCCGAGCGGCATGGGCCGGCCGCGCCGCCGCCCGGCGCCAGACCGAGCGGGCCCGGTCGGTCACCGTCAGAGCCTTGTCGGAAGCGGGAAAGGTCGCCGCCTGGGCGCCGGCATAGGTGAACTCGGGAGTGGCCATGTCGTCGCTGTTCCCATGTTCCTGGGATGTCGGGAACATAATTAGAACATAGGAACTCAGCCAAAGCAAATCCTATTTTTTCCTGTCCGTTTTCCAAACAATCCCAGCATCTTAGAAATTGGTGTATGACACCAATTCTTAGAACACGGTGGCGCTAGGAAGCGGAAACGCCCTGCCGGCGAGTCGCGATCGGCCTTGCCGAGTCGCGCTCGCGCCGACGCTCGACCCGCCGGGTGGCCGGCTAGGCGGCAGGCTCGAAGTCGGCCATCTGCCCGGCCAGCGCGCGCTGGAAGGCGGGCCGCGATTCGCAGCGCCCGAGCCATTCGGCGAGCGCCGGCTCGGCGGCGACCAGCCCGGTATGGCGAAGGATCCTCAGCACCGTCGCCATCATCAGGTCGCCGGCGGTGAAGCGGGGCCCGTCGAGATGAGCCTTGTCGCCAAGCGCCGCCGCAAGCTCGGCGAGCCGCTTCGCCACCGCCGCCTCGGCGCCCGGCCGGCGCAGCTTCGCCCATTCCTCCTCCGGGTAGAAAAGGTCGATCGAGGCCAGCTGAACGATCGGCGGCTCGATCGTGTTCAGGGCCGCGAACAGCCATTCCACCGCCCGCGCCCGGGCCGCCGGGTCGCCCGGCAGAAGGGTCTCGCTGCGCTCGGCGACCCGAAGCACGATCGCCCCCGATTCGAACAATTTGAGCCCGTTCTCCTCATAGGCCGGAACCTGGCCGAACGGCTGCCACGAGCGATAGTCGGCGCCGTCCGTCTCGCCGTCCCCGAGCAGCCTGACCTCGTAACGAAGCGCCGCTTCCTCGATCGCCCAGCGCACTCGAAGGTCGCGGACGAGGCCCTGGGCGAAAGGCGGCACCCGCCTGAAGGCGGTGAGGGTGATCATGGCTGGCTGTCCGGCATCGGGCCAGCTTCGCACCTCCCGGCGCGGCAGGCAACAGGCAACTATGGGGTTGCTAATAAGCGTCGGTCGGCCTAATCGATGAGCAACCAGGAGGTTGCCGATGACCGATTCGATCGTGAAGAGCATCCACATCGCCGCTCCGCCCGAGCGGGTCTGGCGGGCGCTGACCGACTTCGAAGAGTTCGGCCAGTGGTTCCGGGTCAGGCTCGACGGGCCGTTCGAGCCGGGCGGGCTGTCGACCGGGCGGATCACCTATCCGGGCTTCGAGCATCTCGCCTGGGAGGCGCGGGTGGTGACGATGGAGCCGCCCTCGCTCTTCGCCTTCACCTGGCACCCCTATGCGGTCGATCCGGACACGGATTATTCGGCCGAGCCGCCGACCCGGGTCGAGTTCCGGCTCGAGGCCGACGCCGGCGGCACCCGCCTCACCGTCACCGAGAGCGGCTTCGACTCGATTCCCGCCGGACGGCGCGACGAGGCGCTTCGGATGAACACCGGCGGCTGGGAGGCTCAGGTCGGCAACGTCAAGGCCCATGTCGAGCGCTGAATCGGCGGCGCCGCTCTTCGCCGCCCTCGCCGACCCGACCCGCCTCGCTTTGGTCGAGCGGCTCGCCGACGGAGCGCCGCGCCCGATCGTCGCGCTCGCAGCGGGAAGCGCGCTGACCCGCCAGGCGGTCACCAAGCACCTCGCCGTGCTCCGCGGCGCCGGCCTCGTCGCCCGCCGCCCGTCCGGCCGCCAGACGCTCTACGCGCTCCGCCCCGAGCGGCTCGCCGAGGCCCGGGACTGGCTCGACTCGATCGGCGCCCAGTGGGAGGACGCCCTCGGCCGCCTCAAGGCGCATGTCGAGGAAAGCTAGCTCGCCGCGGCTACTCCGCCGCCGCTTCCCACACCCGCTTCAGGTCCCGCCGGATCGACGGGCCGGCGAGATGGGCGTCGACCGATTCGTGGCGCTCGCCCTTGAGCGCAGCGACGATCGCCGGGACGTTGGCGCAGCTGCCCGAGCGGGCCAGCTCGAAGGCGCGCTCGACCGTGCTCGGCCGGTTCGGCAGGTCGGCCATGTCAGCAGCCCTCCGCGTCGAAGCGCAGCCGCGAATAGCGTTCGGCATGGGCGAGATGCCCGTTGCGCTCGGCCCCCGGCGCGACCCGCGCGGCAAGCCAGCGCGCGCCCGTCTCCAGCTGGGTGTAATGGCGGACGTCCGCCGCCCGGTGAATATCTTCCATGAGACGCTACTTTCGCGACGGCAAGCGGGAGCACTGGGTCTCCCTGTCACGCGAGGCTTGCAGGCTCGGTCAGGTGATTACGCAGGCGTAGCAGGTCCGCCCGCCAATAGCGAGCGCGGCCCCCCGCCCTATTCGCAGAGCCGCTTCCAGGCGATCTCCATCACCGTCCCGGCCTCGATCGGCAGCGGCTGCTGCCAGGCGGCGGTATAATCCTCCTGCTGGCTCACCTTGCCCTCGGCATCGTATTTGCGCGCCGCGGTCGGAGTGATGGTCCGGCCTGCGCAGTCGACCCGAAGCCGATAGCCGTCGGCGCTCGGGCTCGCCTCGCCCGGGTTGGACAGGCGGAACCAGCCCTCCCTCTTCTCGGCGGTCATCACGACGGTCGAGATGTCGACGGCGATGCGCTGGCCGGTCTCGGCGGCGCCGAGGTCGATCCAGCGCAGCGCCTGCGGCGCAGTCGCTCCGGGGACGAGGCCGGGCTGCGAAGCCGCCGGATCGGAGGTCGTGGTCGAGGCCGGCGGGGCGGCGCCCTGCGCGACGTTGCAGGCGGCGAGCGTCGCGGCGACCTCGGGCCCGACCTTCGGGTCCTGGACGAGTCCGGCCATGGAGGCGAGGTCGCGCGGCGACAGCGCCCTGCCGTCTTTCGGAACCAGCCGCCGCGCGATGTCGGCGAGCTGGCGCAACTGCCAGACGCTGAGATTCTTGGTCAGCCGCTCGCCGACGCAGCGGCTGTCCTCGGCGCTGATGCCGTAGCGGGGCAGCTGCGGAGCGATCAGGCTGTCCTTGGGCTTCCAGTAATCGGCCGCATAGCCGGCGCAGCCGGCGAGCAGGAGGAGGGTCAACAGGATCGGTCCGGATCTACGCATCGCCGGGCGATAGCCCAAGCGGGGCGGCCGGTGAAGCCCGCCGCTCACGCCGCCCGCCGCGAGGTCCGACGGGTCTCGCGCGCATAGACGTCGCGCTGCACAGCGACCCCCCGCTTCGGATCGGGCAAAGCGGTCAGATAGGTGATGTAGACCGGCACCGGCTCGGGCAGGTCGACCTTCTGCTCGGGCGCCGGCCCCGACGGGCTGGGCGCCGCGCCGCCGAACAGGAAGCGGGCGAGCCGCGGCGCGTCGGCGAGGCGTACGCAGCCCGAGCTCAGCCGCCGGTCGTCGCGGGCGAACAGGCTCTTGTCGGGGTAATCGTGAAGGTAGATGCCGAGTCGGTTGGGCAGCATGAACTTCATCGCCCCCATCACATTGCCGCCGCCGGGCCGCTGGCGCATCCTCAGGCTCGTCCGCCCGCTCGCCACCGACTGCCAGTTCACCTTCGAAGCCGGAATGACCCGCGCCCCGTCGCTCCAGTCCGAAAGCAATTCCATCCGCTCCCGCTGAAGCACGCCGGGCCCCGACTTCAGCACCCGCTTCGCGCGCTCCCGGGCGAGGTCGGGCGGCACGTTCCACCAGGGGTTGAGCGTAACGTAGCGGATCAGGCCGGCCATCGCGGGAGTCTGCATGTTCGGCTTGCCGACGATCACCGGCATCGGCCCCTCGACCTTCGAGCCCTCGATCATCCACAGCCGCGCCGAAGCGGCGTCGACGATGACGTAGCGGCCCGGAAGCGCGGGGATCAGCCGGGCGCGGTCGAGATTGGCCCGGATCACCGCCTCCTCCCCGGCGCCGAGGCGGGGCGAGGCGGCGCGGCGGCGGGCATAGCCGCGGCTCAGCGCGGCGTAGAGCGGGTTGACCGCCAGCGCTTCGTCGAGATGGCGACCAAGGTCCGGCGCGGAAGCGGCCGCATCGAGCAGCGCGCGCGCCTCCGGCGGCTTCGGCGCCAGCTCCTCGTCGACCCAGGCGACGCCCTTGCCGCCGGCGGCCGGGACTCGCAGGTCGCGGACGAAGGCCGGATAGGCGCGCGACAGCAGCAGCTCGGCCCGGGCGCGCGCCGAGGCGCCGCCCGAGGCCGCCGCCTCGAGCGCGGCGGCGAGGTCGGCGGCGCCGTAGCGCTCCGGGTCGAGGCCGTGATCGGCGGCGCGGCGGATCTCGGCGGCGAGCCGGAGCGCCTCGGGCCTCGGGCCGGAGCGGGTCACCCAGAGCGGCTGGTTGGAGCGTTCGCGGTAGAAGTCGGCGATCTCGGCCGGGACCCGCACCGGCGGCCCGGCGACGGCGGCCTTGCCGGGAGCCGCCGGCGGAGTCGGCGCCCGCTCGCTCCCGCAGGCGGCGAGGGCCAGCGGCACGAGGGCGGCAAGGAGCGGTCGGGGCAGCATCGCCCCGGCGATAGCACGCCGCTCGCGGACCGCTAAGACCCCAGTGGCCAGGCTCCCGGATTGGGACGTCGGGCGGCGCCTGCGCCGGGCTGGCCCGGCCGACGGCTTTGAGCTATCGCACGGAAAACCCGGGGAAAGCGATGCCCACGCAGCAGATGCCGGAGAGGCTGGACGAGGGCGGAACCACCGACTGGCTCGGAGCGGCGGCGGTGCTCGAGCAGATACCCGACGGAGTCATCGTCGCCGACCGCGACGGACGGATCGTCTTCGTCAACGAGGCGGCGGACCGGCTTCACGGAGTCAGGTCGCTCGGGGTCGGACCCGAAGCGTACAGCTCGGCCTACGGCCTGTTCACGCTCTCCGGAGAGCCCTACCCTCCCGCCGAGCTGCCGCTGGCGCGGGCGGCTCGGGGCGAGACGGTGAGCGAGGCGCGCTGGCGGATCCGCCGGCCCGACGGACGCGACCTGGTCGCGATCGGCAACGCCCGGCCCTATTACGATTCCGCCGGGATCCAGCAGGGCGCGATCCTCACCCTGCGCGACGACAGCGCCCGCCATGCCGCGGAGGTCGCCCTAGCCGAAAGCGAGGCGCGTTTCCGGACCATCGCCGATTGCGCGCCGGCCCCGGTCTGGGTGACCGGTCCCGACGGAGTCGAGTTCGCCAACCGCGCCTACGGCGTCTTCGCCCGCCGGCCGGTGGAGGAGCTGCTCGGCAACAGCTGGATCGGCTACGTCCACGAGGAGGACATACCCGCCATCCTCGAGCTTCGCACCGAGGCCTGGAAGACCGGCTCGACCTACGATTGGGAGGCCCGCTTCCAGCGCAGCGACGGCCAGTGGCTGTGGATCCACGCCAGCTGCGCTCCCCGCTTCGACCTCAACGGCGAGGTCCAGGGCTATGTCGGAATGGCGGTCGACGTCACCGAGAGCCGGCGGGCGGAGGCCGAGCTTCGCGACAGCGAGCGGCATTTGCGGCTGATGGTCGACGAGCTCAACCACCGGGTCAAGAACACGCTCGCCATCGTCCAGGGCCTGGCGCAGCAGAGCTTCCGCGGCGGCGGCGTGTCGGTCGACGTCCGGAGCAGCTTCGAGGGCCGCCTCGCCGCCCTCGCCGCCGCGCACGACCTGCTCACCCGCAAGAACTGGGAGGGGGCGGAGCTAGGCGACCTCGTCGTCGCCGTCGTCGCGGCCCAGTGCGGCGAACGGGTGGCGATCGACGGCCCGCCCGTTCAGCTCGCGCCGAAGCTCGCCGTCACCCTCGCCCTGGCGCTTCACGAGCTGTGCACCAACGCCGTCAAATACGGCGCCCTGTCGGCGCCCGGCGGCCGGATCGCCGTGGCCTGGACCGGCGAGGCCGGTCGCCTCGCCTTGTCCTGGCGGGAAAGCGGCGGGCCGAGGGTCGAACCCCCCAGGCGCCGCGGCTTCGGCACCCGCATGATCGAACGGGCGCTGGCCGCGGAGAGCGGCGGCAGCGCGAGGCTCGACTTCCATCCGGAAGGCCTCGTCTGCGAAATCGAGGCCGATCTGTAGCCTTCCCTCCCCCTGTAGGGGAGAGGAGGGGCCCACCGCGAAGCGGTGGGAGGTGAGGGCCTGCCGGCTCCGTCGGGGTACAGCCCCTCACCCTCCCGCTTCGCGGGCCCCTCCCTCTCCCCTGCGGGGAGAGGGGTTATCCCTTACTTCCCGGCCAGCGACGTGCCCGAGCCGTTGGCGCCGAGCAGCTTCAACGCGACCTGGAACTCCTTGGCGGCGGCGCGCTGGTTGTTGGCGCGGCACAGGGCCTCGCCGGTCCTGAGGCGGCGCGCCGCGTTCTTCGCGACCGACGGCTCGGCGCCGGCGAGCGCGCCGCGGATCTGCTGCGGCATCGCCTCGCAGCGCGGATCGGCGGCGGCGGCGGGGGCCGAGGCGAGAGCGATTGTTCCGGTGAGGACGAGGCCGGCGAGGGTGACGATGAGGTTGCGCATGTTGTATTCCTTCCCTGAATGTGGGGCTGGAATAGGCGCGGTGGATTTATTTTATAATCCGCCATAATATCGATGGGCCATGAAGCAGGAATACACAATCACGCGCAACCAGCTCGACGGGGTGGAGGCGTTCCTGCGCGTCGCCGAGCGGCGCAGCTTCCGCGCCGCCGCCGACGATCTCGGCGTCTCCCCCTCGGCGATCAGCCAGACGATCCGGGCGCTCGAGGGGCGGGTCGGAGTGCCCTTGCTCACCCGGACCACCCGGAGCGTCGGCCTGACCGAGGCCGGCGAGCGCTTCCTCGAGCACGCCCTGCCCGCCTTCGCCGGGCTCACCGCCGCCTTCGAGGCGGCCCGCAGCTTCGGCGACCGGCCGGCGGGACTGCTCCGACTCAACGTCCCGCGAGCCGCGATCCCGTTCCTGATCGAGCCGGTCATCGAAGGGTTCGCGGGCGCCTATCCCGACGTCGAGGTCGAGATTTGCGGCGAGGACGAGCTGATCGACCTGGTCGAGCGCGGCTTCGACGCCGGCATCCGGATGGGCGATTACCTCGAGGCCGACATGATCGGGATCCGCCTCACTCCGCCCTTCCGGCTGGTCGTCGCCGGCTCGCCCGAATATTTCGCCAGGCACGGCCGGCCGACGGTTCCGGCGGACCTCCGCCGCCACCGCTGCATCCGCTCGCGGGCGCCGACCACCGGCGCGATCTTCCGCTGGCATTTCGACGTCGCCGGTCAGCCGCTCGAGATGAGCGTCGAAGGACCGCTGATCGTCAACGATCTCGACGTCGCCAAGGCGGCGGCGCTGCGCGGCATCGGCCTGGCCTATCTCGCCGAGCCGCTGGTCAGGGAGCATCTCGACGCCGGCCGCCTCCAGCTCGCGCTGGAAGAGCACGCCGCCTGGTCGCCGGGCGCCTATCTCTATTACCCCAGCCGCACCCAGATGCTCCCCAAGCTGCGCGCCTTCATCGACTTCATCCGCGAGCACCGCCCCCCGGAGCGCTTCCTCCAAGCCAAAAGCGCCTGAAAACAAGGGCCTGCTAATTGGTGTCTGACACCAATTAATCGTAGGGCACCTAGCAAAATCAGACACTTGCTAATTGGTGTCTGACACCAATTACAGCTTCGGCAGGATCAGGCTCGCCCGCAACCCGCCGTCGGGGCGGTTGGTCAGGGTCAGCTGGCCGCCATGCGCCTGCGCCACCGCCTGGGCGATGGCGAGGCCGAGGCCGGCGCCGCCGCCGTCGCGGCTGCGCGATTCGTCGAGGCGGCGGAACGGCTCGAGCACCTCGGCGAGACGCTCGGCGGGGATGCCGGGACCGTCGTCCTCGACCCGGATCTCGATCTCGCCGGGCCGCTCCGCGACCGCCACCGTCGCTCCGCCGCCATGAGCGACGGCATTGTCGATCAAATTGCGCAGCGCCCGGCGAAGCAGGTTCGGCTGGACCGCCAGCACCGCCCGCTCCGACGGCTCGAACACCGCCGGCCGGCCGAGCTCGCGATATTCCTCCACCAGGGCATCGGCGAGCGCGGCGAGGTCGACCGGCCGGACCGGCTCGCGCGCCCGCCCGGTCCGCGCCAGGGTGAGGATGTCCTCAAGCGTCGCCGCCATCTCCCCGATAGTGGCGGCGAGCCGCTCGCGCTCCTCCTCCGGCCCCATGTTCTCCGCCCGGATCCGAAGCGAGGCGAGCGGGGTCCGAAGATCGTGGCCGATCGCTCCGAGCATCCGGTCCTTCTCGTCGAGCAGGGCGAGGGTCCGCCGGTTCATCGCGTTGAACGCCTCGACCGCCCGGCGGACGTCGGCGGGCCCGCGGGCGGTCACCGGCTCGGCCGGGCCGCGGCCCTCGAAGCCCTCCGCGGCGCGGGTCAGATCCCTCAGCGGCCGCGCCAGCCTCCGGGCGATCCACCACGCCGGCCCGAAGACGAGCAGGAACAGGGCCGCCGTCGCCAGCAGCAGGCGGTGGATCAGCAACGGATCCGGGCCCGGCGCGTGGAGCCGGGCGTCGAGCCAGATCCCGTCGTCGAGCTGGGCGGCGAGCAGCACCACCCGGTGACGCCGCCGGTGCCCGGGGAGATGGTGGCCGCCCGGCGCCGGCTCGGCGCTCGACGCGCCGCGCACCGCCCGCACCCGAACGCCGGCCTCGCTCAACGCGGCGGCGAGCCGCTCCTCGATCCGGGGGTCCCGCCTGAGGCCCTCGCCGTCGACCCTGTTCCGGTGGACCAGCCGATAGTCGGCGCCCGGTCCGCCCCGATGGGCGCCGAGCAGAAGCGCCCGCCCCTCCGGCCGGGTCGAGGCGACCACCGCCGCCGCCTGGGTGAAGCGGCCGATCGCCGGCCCCTCGCTGCGCGCCAGGCTGAGCTTCTGCTGCTCGTTGAGGATGAAGGCTAGGTTGACCGCCTGGGCGACGAGCAGGGCCGCCCCGATCAGAAGCAGCATCTGGCCGAGCAGGCTCGACGGCAGCCACCGCCTCACGGGCGGCGGACCTCGGCGGCGAGCATGTAGCCGCCGCCGCGCACCGTCCTGAGCAGCGTCGGCTGCTTCGGATCCGCTTCGATCTTGCGTCTCAACCGGCTGACCATATTGTCGACGCTGCGCTCGAACGCGGCGAGCTCGCGTCCCTGGGCGAGGTCGAGCAGCTGGTCGCGGGTGAGCACGCGCCGGGCGTGGGTGACGAGGGCGAGCAGCAGATTATATTCGCCGGTCGAGAGCGGGACGGCGACTCCCTCGGAGTCGATTAGCTCGCGCTCCCCCGTGCGCAGAACCCAGGGGCCGAAGGCATAGGCGTCGGCATCGGCGGCGCGCAGCCGCGACGGCCGCTCGCCGGCGCGGCGAAGCACCGTCTTGATCCTCGCCAGGAGCTCGCGGGGGCTGAACGGCTTGGTGACGTAGTCGTCGGCGCCGATCTCGAGGCCGACGATCCGGTCCGTCTCCTCGGCCCGGGCGGTGAGCAGGATGACGGGAATGCCGCTCGTCGCGCGGACATGGGCGCACAAAGCGAGGCCGTCCTCCCCCGGCATCATCACGTCGAGCAGGATGAGATCGACCGCATAGGCGGCGAGCGCCTGGCGGGCCTCGGCGGCGTCCTTCGCCTTGGACACGCGAACGCCGTTCCTCGCCAGATACTGGGCGAGCGGATCGCGGATCGACCTCTCGTCGTCGACGAGCAGGATATGGGGCTCTTCGTCGGTCGCCATGGCGGCACGTTAGTGACAGTCGGGGACAGTCACTAGTGACTGTCCCCGTGACTTCATCTCCGGGCGCGATGCTTTTCGTGCGCGGCGCGCATCTCGGCTTCGTTGATCGAGCCGTCGCGGTTGGAATCGAGCTCGCCGAAATGGCGTTCGATGCCGCCCTGCGCCTCGGCGAGGGTGATGGCGCCGTCGCCGTCGGAATCGAGATGCATCGGCCCGCCCGGCTTGCCTTCGCCTTTGGCGTGCGGGGGCGGACCGCCGTGGGAACCGCCATGGCCGCCGCCGCGATGATGGCCGCCCATCTTGCCGTGGAAGGTGCGCATCTCCTCATGGGTGACCCGCCCGTCCTTGTCCGCGTCGGCGCCGGCGAACATCTTCGCCGCGCCGGCCCGGGCCTCGGCGAGGCTGATCGCGCCGTTGGAGTCCGAGTCGAACTCGGCCATCGGCCCGCGCGCGCCGGTATTGGCGTAGAGCGCCGCTCCGCCGGCAAGCAGGGCGACGGCCGCGGCGGCGCCCAGGCCCGTCCTCAATAGGTTGGTCATTCAGGAATCTCCTTTGTCGAGCGCCGTCACCGGCGCCTTGTGGCAATGGACGGCGATTGTCGCGGCTTCGTCCCCGCCCCCCGGTCTTATTGTCGCAATAAGTATCAGCGGCCGGAGCGCATCTGCGCGATGCAGGCGGCGAGGTCGGCCTGGCGAAACGGCTTGGTCAACCGGGGGAGGTCCGGCGGCAGGCCGTCGAGGTCCGCATAGCCGGAAACGATCAGCACAGGCAGGCCCGGCCGCCCGGCGGCGAGGATCCGGGCAAGATCGGTCCCCGACAGGCCGGGCATGAGGTGATCGGTGATGACGAGGTCCGGCTCGCCGGCCTCGATCAGCGCCAGCGCCTCCTGCCCCGATTCCGCCTCCACCACCTCGTAGCCGAGCTCGGCGAGCATGTCGGCGGTGCTGGCGCGGACCAGCGCCTCGTCATCGACCAGAAGAACCCGGCCGGCGGTCGCGCGCGCCGCCTGCTCCGGCGCCGGCCGAGCGACGGACGGCGCGGAAATCGCGTCGGAGACCGGCAGCCACAAGGCCGCGGTCGTCCCCTCGCCTTCCCTGCTGTCGAGCGTCAGCGCCCCGCCGAGCTGCGCGGCGAGGCCGTGGACCATGGACAGGCCGAGCCCGGTGCCTCGGCCTACACCCTTGGTCGAGAAGAAGGGCTCGACCGCGCGCCGAAGAGTCGCTTCGTCCATGCCGATGCCGGTATCGGCGATCGCGAGCCGGACGTAGCGGCCGGGAGCGAGGCCGGCGACCTCGCCTGCGGCCGCCGTCTCCGCAGTGGCCGCGATGGTGAGGGTCCCGCCCCCGGGCATCGCGTCGCGCGCGTTCACGGCGAGGTTGAGAATAGCCATTTCGAGCTGGTTGGCGTCGGCCTGCGCAAGCGGCAGCGATGCGTCCACGCGGGTGTCGATGCGGATTTGCGGGCCCGACGTGCTGGCGACCAGCTCGACCATCCCCTGGACCAGCTCCGACAGGTTGACCGGACCCGGCTGCAGCGGCTGGCGGCGGGCGAAGGCGAGCAGGCGCTGGACCAGGGTCTTGGCGCGCTCCGCCGACTGCAACGCCCCTTCGACCAGCCTTTGCTCGCGCGGCCCGCCCAGCGCCTTGCGGTGGAGCAGGTCGAGGCTGCCGAGGATCGGGGTGAGCAGGTTGTTGAAGTCGTGAGCGACTCCCCCGGTCAGTTGGCCCATCGCCTCCATCTTCTGCGCCTGGCGAAGCGCCTCCTGGGCGAGGGCGAGCTCCTCGGCGCGCTCCGCGACCCGATGCTCGAGCGTCTCGTTCAGATCGCGGAGCATCGCTTCCGCCCGCTTCTGATCGGTGACGTCGATCATGATCCCGTCCCAGATCGTCGTGCCGTCGGGCGCCGCGCGGGGAGCGGAGATGATCCGGGCCCAGCGAAGACTGCCCTCGGCTCGGCGGAACCGGCACTGGACGTCGAACGATCGTCCCTCGGCGATGGCTTCTTCCTCCGCCGCGGCGAGGATGGCGAAGTCGTCGGCCTCGATCATCCGGTAGGCGACCGAGGCGTCGGCGAGGATGGCCTCGGCGCTGTGGCCGGTGAGCCTGGCACAGCTTTGCGAGACGAACAGGAAGCGCCGCTCGCTTCCGTCGATCCCGGTCGAGACCTGATAGACCATGCCGCCGGGCAGATTGTCGGTGAGGGCGCGAAGCCGGGCCTCGTTCTCGCGCACGGCGGCCTCGGCGGTGCGGCGCTCGGTGACGTCGATGGTCACCGCGAGGATGCCGTAGGGCTCCCCCGACCGGCGGCGGATGACCGAAACCGAATTGTTCACCCAGACGATCGAGCCGTCGGGACGGATGTAGCGCTTCTCGTGCGCGAAGGGCGTTCCGTCGGCGACGGCCCGCTCGAACTTCACAAGGTTGGCGGGAAGATCCTCCGGATGGGTGATCTCCTGCAGAGTCAGCGCCAGCAGCTCCCCCCGGGAGCGGCCGGCAATCTCGCAGAAGCGGTCGTTGACCAGCGTGAAGCGGCCGGTGAGGTCGACCTGGGCGAAGCCGGCGGTAGCCTGGTCGATGAAGGCGGAGAGCTGCCCCTCGCGCTCCTTGAGCGCCTCCTCCGCGGCCTTGCGGTCGCTGATGTCGAAGACGACGCCGTACCACCGGACGAGGCCGGTCGCCGGATCGCGGATCGGCTCGCCGCGCCGGGCGAGCCAGCGTATCTCACCCGTATCCGGACGGATTATCCGATATTCTATCGAGTCGAGCGCGTTCTCGGCGCGCTCGTCATGGGTGGAGTCGACCCGCCGGCGATCGTCGGGGTGGATGAGCGACATGAAGAAGCCGATCGGCGCTTCCTCGACCACGTCGACTCCCCAGATCCGGCAGAATTCGGGGGAGACCAGCATCCGCTCGCCTTCGGGGATGTATTCGAAGGTGCCGACTCCGCCCGCCGCCTGGGCGACCCGAAGCCGCTCCTCGCTCGCCCGAAGCGCCGCCTCGGCGGTCCGTTCGGCGCGGTCGGCCTCGACTTCCCGCTGCGACACGGCCCCACGCCTTTCCCTAAGCCCGGCGAACATTGCCGCGCAGACGAGGCGCTAACACAGCCCCGAGCGCGAGTTCAATTGCCTCGCAGGCGGTTCCGCCATAGTTCTCGCGGCAGCGGGACAGGGGAGGCTCTATGCTCAAACGTCGAACCCTGGCGGCCTTCTCGGCGCCGGGCCTGCCGATCGCGGCGGTCGGGCTGCCGATGATCGTCTACCTGCCGCCTTATTATGCCGGGACGCTTGGCCTCGACCTCGCCGTGGTCGGCCTGGTCTTCTTCCTCGTCCGGGTGATCGACCTGCCGCTCGACCCCTTGCTCGGCCACTGGATGGACCGCACCCGGAGCCGCTACGGGCGCTACCGGCCCTGGCTGGTCGCCGGCGGCTTCGCACTGGCGGCGGGGGCGTGGCTGGTGTTCATGGCCGAGCCGGGAGTCGGCGCCGCCTACACCTTTGGGGCCCTCATGCTCCTCTATCTTGGACTGTCGCTGACCGTGGTGGCGCAGGTCGGCTGGGGGGCGACCCTCTCCGGCGACTACCACCAGCGATCGCGGATCTTCTCCTGGTGGATGGCGGTCCAGGTGCTCGGAATGATCCTCGTCCTGGTGCTGGCGGCGATGGTCGGCGGGGGGCCGGGCAAGATCCACGCGATGGGCTGGTTCGTCATCGTCCTCGCCCCCCTGACCGCCCTGCTGATGGCCGCGGCGGTGCCGGAGAGCGAATGCCAGGCCGAGCGGCCCAAGGCGGGGCTTGCCGAGCTGAAGGCGCTGGCCCGGAACCCTCTCTTCGTCCGCGTCATCGTGCTCGACATCCTGACCAGCATCGCGCCGGGCATCACCGGCGCCATGTTCCTCTTCTACTTCGAGCATCGGCTCGGCTTCGACGGCGGCCAGGCGAGCCTGCTCCTTCTCATCTACTTCGTCGCCGGCTTCGCCGCCGCGCCGCTGTGGATCGCCCTCGCCCGGCGGATCGGCAAGCACCGCGCCCTGACCGTCGCCGGCCTGTGCTTCGCCGCCTTCCACTTCAGCCTGAGCCTGCTTCCGCCCGCCGGCTTCCTCGTCGCCGCGCCGGCGATGGCGATCGCCGGCCTGCCCTATATCGCCGGACCCTCGCTGCTGAGGGCGATGATGAACGACGCCAGCGACGTCGACCGGCTCGAGACCGGGCTCGACCGCAACGCCCTGATCCAGGCCCTGCTCACCACCACCCAGAAGATCAGCTACGCGCTCCCCGTCGCGATCATCTTCCCGGCGCTCGCCCTGATCGGCTTCGATCCGAAGCCGGGCCACGACAATAGCGAAGGGGCCATTTTCGGAATGACCCTGCTGTTCATCGTCCCGCCGACCCTGCTCGTCCTCGCCGCCGCCTGGATCGCCTCGCGCTGGCCGCTGACCCGCGAGGCCCATGCCGAAGTGCAGGCGGCGCTGGCCGCGCGGACCGCCTGAACCGGATCGGGACCCCTGCCCGCGCGATCCGCCGCCGGGCGTGATCTCCGTCACGGCGGCGGGCCGAGGATTCCGGTTGAATGGCGGCAGTGGACTGACAGGCTTGCCGGACCGTCGTCGCCGAATGCGATAATCCGGCGAGCCCGCGTTCGACCATGGTCTTCAGGGAGTCGCGCGCATGCCGGATGTGACGGGCCTTTTCGACAGCTTCCTCGAAGCCGCGGTCAGCATGGCGGTTCTTTTCGTCATCGTCGCGTGGGTCTCCTCGAAGATCGTCGAGCTCGGCCAGCTCACCTTCAACGTTCACGGCAAGATGCTTCGCGACGAGCTGGAACGTTGCTTCGGCGAGGACGGCAGGGGCGATCCGAGGAAGGGGCGCTTCACCCGCTATTTCTACTGGCACCCGATGATCGTGCCGCTCACCCAGCCGAGCGCTCTGGTCTCCGCCTGGCGCAGGATCAGCGGCTGGTTCCCCCGCCGCGGCGAGGAGACGCCGGCCGATTCCGAAGCCCGCTTCCCGCCCGGACGGCTGCCGGGGCATATCGCCCCCGAAAGCTTTGCGGCGGTGGTGATGAATCCCTTCCCGTGGCCGACCACGGAGGACCCGCTTCGCCGCCTGCTCAAGGCCAATCTTGCCGATGCCTCCGCGGTCGCGGACGACGATCTCGACGCGGCGATCGGCAAGCTCATCCGATGGCGGCAGGGTCTGACGGCGGGCCAGACCTGGCGCGCTCTCCTCGGACAGCTCGGCCTCGACCTCCCGCTCAACGAGGAATTCCTCGACAGCCGGGTCGACATCCACAGCGGCCCCGGCGGCGGCGATCCGGCCGAGCGCTATGTCGAGATGTGTCGCGCCAACGAGCTCGTCCCGCACCCGCTGGAAACCCGGATCATCACCCTGCTTCGCGACGCCGACAACGATCTCGACGAATTCCGCGGCGGCCTTCGCCGCTGGTACGCCGAGGCGATGGCGCGAGTCACCGGCCGCTTCAAGCGCACCGCCCTCGTCTATGTCTTCTTCGTCGCGCTGGTCATCTGCACCTTGTTCAACCTCAACGCGATCAACCTGTTCAGCGCCCTGATGGCGAGCCCGGAGCTGCGCAGGGCTGGCGTCGCGGCGGCCCAGGTGGTCGGTACCAGGCCCGGCGGAATCGAGGCGCTCAGCCAGAAGATAGACTTCGCCCAGGCCACCTGCGTGACCACGGCTCCGCCTTTGCAACCGGATTGCGCGCGCCGGCTCCTGCGGGCGCTATGGCGCGATTCGACCAAGCTCAACGAGGTCGACAGCCTCTTCAGCGACGAGATCTTGGCCCTGTCCCCGGCCCCTACCCCGTCTCCGGCTCCGTCTCCGTCTCCGCCCGCCTCCAATAGCGCAACTCCGTCCACCGCGCCCAAGGCCGGGGCCGTGACCGCCACCGTCGAGCTTTCGGAAGCGGCGCTCGCCCAGGTCCGGGAAATTCGTACCGCATGCGTCGAGCATCCGGATCTTTGCACGCCGGTATTCAAGGCGAAGCTGGAATCCTGCCTGAAGGCCGACTCAAGGCTTCCGGCGCGGGAATGCAGGGACGCGTGGGACGCAATCTGGAGCAGCTCCGGCTTCTTCTGGCATCCCGAAGCCGCGCACAGGCTCGCCCTGAGCCTCTTGGGCACTCTCCCCAAGGAAGAAGCCGCTGACCTTCCCGGCTTGTTGAAGCGGCTTCAGGCTCAGGCGCAGGGGGAAACGGAAGCGGTCGCCAGGTTCATCCGGGATATCCCCAATGTCGGGCCCGTCTGGAACGACAAGAAGGTCTGGTTGTACGGCGAAGACGGGAAGCCGACGGGAGCGAACATCCCGGGCATTCTCTGGATCATGTTCGGAATCCTGCTCTCGGCGCTTCTGGCGGCGCTCGGCGCCCCCTTCTGGTACGACGTGCTCGGCAAGCTCTCGCGCCGCGGCACATCCGGCGCGCGGGGAGAAAAGACATGACGGCCGTGCGAAGCCTTCGACTTGCGCCGTTCGCCGCGCTTCTGCTCGCCGGCGGCTGCACCTACAATTACCACAGCCGGATCGAGCGGTCGCCCCAGCCGGAGGACGACACGACCGCCCGCCGCTGCTCGATGGTGTGGAGCGGAGTCGTTCCTGCCGGCTGGACCGTCGATGAGTTGAAGCGGTTCGTCGACTCGATCCCGGCGACAGGCTGCCCGCCGGTGAAGCTGACGGTTCACCGCAGCGGCGCCGACTTCGACTGGGACCAGGGCCTCGCCGACCCGCCGGCGGACTGGGTCGTCCGCTCGGCCCTCACCCAATATGCCGAAGCGGGCGAGGGTCCGCTGCGCAGCGTCCATGCCTTCGCCGAGCCCGCGCCCGCACCGCCTCCGCCTCCGCCTCCGCCTCCGCCTCCGCCGCCCCCACCGCCTCCTCCCCCGCCGATCTGGCTGAAAGGCGACAAAGGGGACAAAGGGGACAAAGGGGACAAAGGGGACCCTGGCGAAGGAGGCGAAAAGGGCGAAAAGGGAGAGAGAGGCGACGAAGGGCCGCCCGGCCGCGACGCGACCGGCGATGCCGATCCCAATCCCGATCCCGCTCCCGGGCCCTCCGGCGCCGGAGCCCAGCCGAAAGCCGGCACCACCGCCTGGCTCGCCAGGAACGGCCCTCCGGCCGTCGCCGGCGGCGGGCTCGTCTACGCGATGGTCTACCTCAACCTGCTCGCCGTGCCGGCGGCCGCCGGCGTCGTCCCGACCGGAGCGGCCGCCTCCGGCCGGCGCCTCCGCCGGGCCTCGGAAGAGGAGGAGGCCGAGGAGACGGCGGCGGCGGGCGCCGCGGCGGCGCCGGCCGACCGCCGCCTCAGGATCACTTACAAGGATTTCAAGGAGCCCCGCGTTTGAAGCCGGACTTCACCCTGGTCCGCGACGCGCTGCCGCTGGAGCGGCTGAACTGCGCGCGCATCCGCCAGTGGCTCGCCGACGACACCGGCCTCGGAAGCTGGAGCCGGACCCACCCCGGAGCGATCAGGCCCCAGCGGCTGGCCACCCTGATCCGCGATCGAATCTGGGAGGCCCACGACGTGACCCTCGCCGCGGTCCGCGAAAGGATGCAGCAGGCCGGTCAGGCCGACGCGGTTGGGCAGGCGGATTATTGGGTGAAGATCAAGATCGAGAGGCAGCCCGACGACGAGGTCGAGCTGCTGACCCGTACCCGCTTCAGCTTCTCCGCGAACGAGCGGATCTGCGCCGAGATTTTCATCGCCGGCGGGCCCGGCGACCGGTGCATCAGCGACGGGCCCGTGCCGCTGCGCCGCCGCGGAGATTAGCTCAAGTTAAACTCGGCCGACAAAGATACTATCTCAGGTTAAATCACCTGCCCCTGCCGGAACCCGAATAGTTTCCGGAGGTTAACGATCATGTATCTGTGGCCGCAAGCGTCTGGCGGCAAACAATAAAAAGTATTGATGAGGTAAATTCCATGAACTCACTCGAGTTATGGGGCGGGTATGAATGTACGGTCAATAGGGTAAGGGACAGCTGGTTCGATCAGACGCCGCGCAGCGGCCATGAAGATCGTATCGAGGACTTGGCGCTGTTCAAGGCGCTGGGCCTGCGCTCGCTCCGCTATCCCGCCCTGTGGGAACGGATTTCGCCGGACCGCCCCGACATCCGCGACTTCCGATGGACCGACGAGCGGCTGGCCGAGATCCGCCGTCTCGACATCAACCCGATCCTCACGCTCTGCCACCACGGCAGCGGCCCCGCCTACACCGGCCTGTGCGAGCCGAGCTTCGCGCCCGGCCTCGCGGCCCACGCCGCCGCCGTCGCCGCCCGCTACCCCTGGGTCCGCGACTGGACCCCGGTCAACGAGCCGCTGACCACCGCCCGCTTCAGCGCCCTCTACGGCTATTGGTATCCGCACACCAAAGACGAGCGGCTGTTCTGGACCGCGCTGCTCAACGAGATCGACGCGACCCGGCTGGCGATGCGCGCGATCCGGGCGGTCAATCCGGAGGCGAGGCTGATCCAGACCGACGACCTCGGCTATTGCCACGCCACGCCGCCCCTCCAGGCCCAGGCGGATTTCCAGAACGAGCGCCGCTGGATCGGCTGGGACCTGCTGTGCGGAACGGTCGTCCCCGGCCATGCCTTGTGGGACCGGATCGCCGGCTTCGGCCTCCGCGACCGGCTCGAGGCGATCGCCGACGACCCGTGTCCGCCGGACGTCATCGGAATCAACCATTATCTCGCCAGCGAGCGATGGCGCGACCACCGGGTCGAGCTCTATCCGGACCGCGCGCTCGCCGACCGCGAGGTCGGGCAGCGCGACGGCATCAGCTTCGTCGATGTCGACGCGATCCGCTTCCGCGAGGAAGGGGTGCTCGGCCTCCCTGCCCTCGTCGAGCAGGCGTGGCGGCGCTACGGCCGGACCCTCGCCATCACCGAATGCCACAACGGCGCGTCGCGCGAGGAGCAGGTGCGCTGGTTCCTCGAAGTGTGGGAAGGCGCCGAGGCGCTGCGGGGCAAAGGCGTCGACCTATGCGCGGTCACCGCCTGGTCGCTGCTCGGCTCGCACGACTGGAACCGGATGGTGACCCGCTTCATCGGCCATTACGAGACGGGCGTGTTCGACTGCCGGTCCGGATCGCCCCGGCCGACCCTGCTCGCGCCCGTGCTCATGGACCTCGCCGCCGGCCGCAAGCCCACCCTGCCCGCCCTTGCCGGTCCCGGCTGGTGGCGCCGGGAATCGAGGCTCGTTCGGGCGGCGCCCAAGTCCGAACCGGAATATGAGCTGCCCGTCGGAGCCCGCTCCGGCGGCGCTCCGGCGCCGCTGATGATCGTCGGCGACGGCGGCGGGCTGAGCCACCTGGCGGTGCGCGCCTGCGAGACCCGGGGCCTCTACTATATCCGCTGCGGCGAAGACGCCCCGGCGCGGCTCGACGAGGCTTCGCCCTGGGCGGTGTTCGACGCGCGGGACCGGAACGGCCTGTGCAGCGACCGGCGCAGCCCGGCCTGCGCCTTCACTCTGGCGCGGGCCTGCGCCGGCCGATCCATTCCCTGCCTCGCCCTGACCGGCACCGCCGCCTGGGCGCCGGCCACGGACGTGCCCGGCCTGCTGGAGATCCGCACCCGGCCGCTGTTCGAGCCGTGGGATCGCTCGGCGCGCGCCGTCGCCCTGCTCGAGGCACTGGACGCCGGCGAGCGGACCGAGGTCGATTCGGCCGCGCCATGGAAGCCGGTCTACGGGCCGGACGTCGTCGACGCGGCGCTCGACCTGCTCCTCGACGGGGTGACGGGGCCGGTGAGCCTGGTTCCGGCGGAACGGCTGTCGGAGCTCGAGTTCGCCGAGGCTCTGGCGGCGGTCGCCGACCGCGACCCCGATCTCATCGTCGCGACCGGCAGCCCGGCCGAAAAGCCGCTGTTCGCCTTCAACGACGGGGTCTCTTATCTGCCGCCGTGGGAGACGACGATGGAGCGGTTCGTCCGCGAGGCGCGCGCGGCGCGGCGGCTGGGAGTGGAGGGCGTTCAGCGCCGCCTCGACGAGGTCCGCGAGCAAGCCGCGGCCGCCGACTCAAGCCCCTCTCCCGCTTTTCGCGGGAGAGGAGGGGCCCAAGCGCAGCTTGGGAGGTGAGGGTCTGTACACCGGACTCGGCAAGACCCTCACCTCCCACCGCTTCGCGGCGGGCCCCTCCTCTCCCGTAAAGGACGGGAGAGGGACTGAAGGGCCGATCGCGCCTACAGCGTGGCGTGGACCGTCGCGACGGCCTTGACCACCGAGGCGATCCGCACCGCGGTCTGGATCGTCTCCGACTTGACCTTGTGCTGCTGGAGGACTCGCTCGTGGCTGTCGATGCACATGCCGCAGCCGTTCATCGCCGAGACGGCGAGGCTGAACAGCTCGAAATCGTCCTTCTCGATGCCGGGAGCGCCGATCACGTTCATCCTGAGCCGCGCCGGAAGGGTGGCATATTCCGGGTTCGAGGCGAGGTGGACGAAGCGGTAATAGACGTTGTTCATCGCCATCACCGCGGCGGCGGCGCGGGCGGCGGTCGCCGCCTCGGCGCTCAGCTTGCCTTCCGCCTCGGCCTCGGCGGCGGCGACGATCGGCTTGTAGCCGGTGCCGTGGGCGCAGGCGAGCAGGAGGCCGTATTTGCGCTGGTCGCCGAGCGTCTGGTCGTTGAGCAGCGACGAGATGTTGAGCCGAAGGTCCTTCGCATAATCGGGAAGGGTGTCGGCGAACTGCTTGAGGGACATGATCTACCTTTCTTGCTCCTCCCCGGAACGGGGAGGGGGACCGCGACGCGAAGCGGCGTGGTGGAGGGGGCCCGGCGCAGGAGCTGCGGAGAGGCGGGCCCCCTCCACCAGCCTGCGGCTGGTCCCCCTCCCCGTTCCGGGGAGGATTGAATGAAAAAGGGGCGCGGGAACCGAAGCTCCCGCGCCCCCCGTCGCGAGGTCTGCTGCCTCAGCGGCCCAGGGGGGCTCAAGCCGCCGGGCGCAGGACCTCCTCGCCTTCCTGCCAGTTGCAGGGGCAGAGCTCGTCGGTCTGGAGAGCGTCGAGCACGCGCAGGGTCTCCTGCGGGTTGCGGCCGACGTTGAGACCGTTGACGGTGACGTGCTGGATGACGTTGTCGGGGTCGACGACGAAGGTGGCGCGGGTAGCGACGCCGGCCTCACGGTCGACGATGCCGAGCGCCTCGGCCAGCTCCTTCTTATTGTCCGCGATCCACGGGAAGTCGCAGGCGGCGAGGCGCGGATCGGCCTTGCGCCAGGCGTGGTGGACGAAATCGCTGTCGGTCGAGGCGCCGATCAGCACGGCATCGCGATCCGCGAAGTCGCCGAGCAGCTCGCCATAGCCGATGATCTCGGTCGGGCAGACGAAGGTGAAGTCCTTCGGCCAGAAGAAGACGATCTTCCACTTGCCGCTGGTCTCGGCGAGGTCGAGCGTCTCGCCCGCGGGAAGGGCGTCGCCCTGCTGGACGGGAACCTTGAGGGCGGGGAACTTGTCGCCGACGGTAAGCATGTAGTCGAGCCTCCTGTTGGGGTCTTTTATGGATGATATTGCGGTGCAGCATGACTGCCCTGACGCCCATATGGGGGCTGGCGCTGATTGGACAAATTGATTAGTTCGCGTTCTTTGATCGGATAGACCGATGAGCCGATGAGTACGCACCTCCCGACGCTCAAGCAGCTGCAATATCTCGTCGCCCTCGAGGAGGAGGGCCATTTCGGCCGGGCCGCCGACGCCTGCTTCGTCACCCAGTCGACTCTTTCGGGCGGGATAAGGGAGCTTGAGAGCCTGATCGGGATCGTGCTGGTCGAGCGCACCAGGCGGGTGGTGCGCTTCACTCCGCTCGGCGCGCGGGTCGCGGCCAAGGCGCGGCGCATCCTTCGCGAGGCGGAGGAGCTGGCCGACATGGTCCGGGCCGCCGGCAGGCCGCTTGCCGGCGAGCTGCGGATGGGGGTGATCCCGACGATCGCCCCCTTCCTCCTGCCTACTCTCCTGCCGAGGCTTCGCCGCGAATTCCCCGAGCTCAGGCTCTATCTGCGCGAGGAGACCAGCCAGGCGGCCTGCGACAGCCTCCATCGCGGCCAGCTCGACTGCGTCCTGCTCGCCCTTCCCTATGGCTGCGGCGAGGTCGAAACGGCCGCGCTCTTCGACGATCGGCTGTTCGTCGCCTTCCCGCCCGGCGAGGCCCCCGACGGCGAGGCGGCCGTGGCGGCGGCGTCGATCGACGAGGACCGGCTGCTCCTGCTCGAGGACGGCCACTGCCTCAAGGAGCATGCGCTTGCCGCCTGCAACCGGCCGGAGCTGCGCGCCGAGGCGACGATGCTCGGCACCTCGCTCCACACCCTCGTCCAGATGGTCGCCGGCGGCCTCGGCCAGACTTTGGTGCCGGAAATGGCGCTCGCCGCCGGAATCCTCGAGGGCACCGGAGTCGCCGCCCGACCGCTCGAGGCCGACCATCCCTTTCGCCGCATCGCCCTGCTCTGGCGCAAGGCGAGCCCGAGGGAGAAGGAATTCCGATTGCTCGCGGAAGCCCTCAAGCGGCCGCTGTGAAAGCCTGATTCTCAAGCAAGAACTGCAAATTGACCGGGCCCGGCACGCAGCCTAGGGCTGGCGCAAAACAGGAGAGGGAAACAATGCGAATCCCCGTCATCGTCGCGGCCGCGCTCGGGCTGGCAATTGCCGGTTGCGCGAGCGATTCCGGCAGATCCGATGCAAGGACGGCGGCGGCCGCAGCGCCCGCCGGTCTGAGGATCGACAGCCAATATTACACGCTTCCCAACGGCCTCAAGGTGGTGCTTTCGCGCGACCCGTCGGTGCCGACCACGACCGTCGGAGTCTATTACGGCATCGGCTTCAGGATCGAGCCCCGCAACCGCACCGGCTTTGCGCATTTGTTCGAGCACCTGCTGTTCCAGGGCTCGCAGCACGCCCCGAAGGGCACCTTCATCGGCTCGATCACCAATGCCGGCGGAGCGATGAATGGATCGACCCGCTTCGACTTCACCAATTATTACGAGGTGGTGCCCTCGAACGCGCTCGACCAGGTGCTGTGGCTCGAGGCGGACCGGATGGCGCGGCCGGTGATCAACCAGGAGGTGCTGGCCAACCAGCAGGGCGTCGTCGCCAACGAGGTCAAGGTCAACGTCATCAACCAGCCCTACGGCGGCTGGCCGTGGCTCGACATGCCGCAGCTCGCCAACGTCAACTGGCACAACGCCCATAATTTCTACGGCGAGCTGGCCGATCTCCAGGCCGCCACGGTCGCGGACGCCACCAAGTTCTTCGGCGATTTCTACCGGCCCAGCAACGCCGTGCTCGTCGTCGCCGGGGACATCGACTATCGCGCGACCCGGGCGATGATCGACCGCTATTTCCGGCCGATCCCGGGCGGCGCCAAGGTCGTCTTCCCCGACATCTCCGAGCCCCGCCAGGTCGCCGGCAAGTTCAGGATCAAGCAGGACAAGCTGGCGCCCCGGCCGGCTTACTCCGCCGCCTGGCACGTCCCCGAGCGCAACACCCCCGAATGGTATGCGATGGGCCTGATCGACCAGATCCTGGTCCAGGGCCAGGACAGCCGACTGTTCGAGGAGCTGGTCAGGAAGCGCAGCCTCGCCGGCGGCATCCAGGGCGGCATCAACATCGGCCTCGGCAACATGTACAATTACAACGGCCCGATGCTCTGGACGATCGGGCTGATCCACGATCCGGGCAAGTCGCACGAGGAGATCACCGCCGCGGTCGACGCCGTGATCGAGGACATCCGGGCCAATCCGGTCGGCGCCGCCGAGCTGGCGCGGGCGCGGACCAAGATCCGCTCCAACCTCTACAACATCGCCGACCCGGCGACCCGCTTCGGCCTCATCGACCTGCTCGCCGTCGGAGCGATGTGGGAGAACGACCCGAAATGGGTGAACCGGCTCGAGGCCGGCTTCGACCGGGTCACGCCCGAGCTGATCCAGGCGACGGCGCGCGAATATCTCCGGCCGACCAACCGGTCGATCCTGGTCATCCAGCCGGCGCCCCAGCCGACCGGCGCCAAGACGGGAGCTTCGAAATGATCCGCCGCCTCCTTGCAGCGCTCGCCGCCGCCGGCCTCGCCTTCGCACCGGCCGCCGCGCCGGCGCAGGATTTCCCGACGACCATGCCCGAGGCCGGGACGCCCAGGCCGTTCACCGTGCCGGCGTCCGAGACCTACGCTCTCCCCAACGGGATGCAGGTCACCCTCATCCCCTACGGCCAGATCCCCAAGGCGACGGTGAGCCTTTACGTCTATGCGGGCGGCCTCAACGAAGGCGAGGACCGCTGGCTGAGCACGCTCACCGCCCAGATGCTGCGCGAAGGCGCGGCCGGGCGGACCGGAGCCGCCATCGCCGAAGCCGCGGCCGGAATGGGCGGGCAGCTCGGCATCGGAACGAGCCAGCACGATACCACGCTCGGCCTCAGCGTCCTTTCGGAACATGCGGACAATGCGATCCGGCTGATCGGCGACGTGGCGAGGCGGCCCGACTTTCCCCAGTCCGAGTTCGGACGGGTGCGGGATTCGCTCCTGCGCAACCTCGCCGTCGCCAAATCGCAGCCGCAGCCGGCGGCCAACGCCGCGCTCGCGGCGGCCTATTACGGCCCCCGCCATCCCTATGGCAGGCTCTTCCCGACCGAGGCGCAGCTCACCGGCTATACGCTCGACGAGGCCCGCGCCTTCCACCAGGCCAATTTCGGCGCCCGCCGGGCCCGCCTGTACGTCGCCGGCCGGTTCGACCCGGCGGCCGTCAAGGAAGCGATCAACCTCGCCTTCGGCGACTGGGCCGGGGGCCCGGAGCGGCTTCGCCTGGCGCCGCAGCCCCAGCCGGGGCCGAGGCTGATCCTCGTCGACCGGCCCGACGCGGCGCAGTCGACGATGCGGATCGCCTTCCCGGCGCCTATCGCCGGCGATCCGAGCGACCTCCAGTTCCGCGTCACCAACGCCCTGCTCGGCGGCGCCTTCAACTCGCGCATCACCACCAACATCCGCGAGAAAAGGGGCTATACCTATTCGCCCGGCTCGGGCGTCACCTGGAACCCGGGCGAGGCGATGTGGACGTTCAACGCCGACGTCACCACCGACGTCACCGGCCCGGCGCTCAAGGAGGTGATCGGCGAGATCAGGCGCCTCCAGACCGAGCCGCCGACGGCGGCGGAGGCGGCCGGGATGCGCACCTACATGGCGGGCATCTTCGTCCTCCAGAATGCGAGCCCCGCCGGGCTGATCAACTCGGTCGCGACGCGCGATTTCCACGGCCTGCCGGCGAACTGGCTCGAAAGCTACATCCCCGGCGTTCTCGCCGTCGACGCTCCGGCGATGCAAACGATCGCCCGCCGCCAGCTGCCGCTCGAGCGGATGACCATCGTCGTCGTCGGCGACCTCGCCAAGGTCGAGCCGCAGCTCAAGGCGCTGCCGGAGCTGCAGGGCACCAGGTTCGAGCGGGTGAAGCCGTTCTGATCCAAATTCCTCCCCGCGATTTCGCGGGGAGCGGGACCGCGCGAAGCGCGGTGGAGGGGTTCTTCAGGCTCAGAAAGTGCCCCTCCACCAGCCTTCGGCTGGTCCCCCTCCCCCGGAAAACCGGGGGAGGAATTTATCAGTCCATGTGCTTCAGGCCGACCCGCAGATAATCCCACCCGGTCACCAGGGTCAGAGTCGCCGCGGCCCACAGGCTGCCGAGGCCGACCCAGTGGACCCACGGCCATTGCGGCACCGCTCCGCCGAGGATGAGCGCGCCCAGCGCGATCAGCTGGAACGCCGTCTTCCACTTGGCTAGGCGGCTGACCGGAAGCGACACCTGCAGCCCGGCGAGGAACTCGCGAAGCCCCGACACTGCGATCTCGCGCAGCAGGATGATCAGGGCCGGGACGATGTGGAAGCCGTGGATCACCGGCTCGGCGTTCGGCTGGCGGGTCGAGACGAGCATGACCAGAACGCCGACCACCATGATCTTGTCGGCGATCGGATCGAGGAAGATTCCGAGCCTCGACACCGTCCCCTGCGCGCGGGCGACATAGCCGTCGAAATAGTCGGTGATGCCGACCAGGCAGTAGAGGCCGAAGGTCACCGCATAATCGTACCAGCCCGGCTTCCACAGCAGGAAGACGAGCAGCGGCACCGCGAGGATGCGCGACATGGTCAGGATGTTGGGCAGTGTCAGCATCGCTCGGCCCAGCCTTAGCGGGTCGGCGGGCGGCTGTGAACGGCTCGTTCCCCGGCACCCGCGCTGAACGTTTGACCGGCGCAGGGAAGCGGCTATGACCGCCCGCGCATGCTGTCACGCCTCTCCGCCGCCCGCTCCAGGCCGTAAGTGCAGGATTCGATGCACCTGCTCCGCAGGCGGCGCTTCCTGCCGCTGTTCGTCACCCAGTTCCTGGGGGCGTTCAACGACAATTTGTTCAAGACGGCGATGGTGATCCTGGTCACCTATTACGTCTATTCCGACCCGACCAAGGAAGCGACGTTCAACGCCGTCGCGGGCGCCGTCTTCATCCTCCCTTTCTTCCTCTTCTCCGCCCTCGCCGGCCAGCTCGCCGACTCCAGCGACAAGGCGCGGATCATCCGCATCGTGAAGACCGCCGAGATCGCGATCATGGTCTTCGGGGCGGCCGGGCTGCTGCTCCACAACATCCCGCTGATGCTGCTCGCTTTGTTCGCGATGGGCGTCCATTCCTCCTTCTTCGGACCGATCAAATATGCCGTCCTTCCGCAGCATCTGAGGAAGGACGAGGTGCTCGCCGGCACCGGCCTCGTCGAGGCCGGGACCTATATCGCGATCCTGATGGGGACGATCGCCGGCGGGCTGGTCAAACCGCCGGTCGCCGCCGCCGGGGTGCTGCTGGTCGCTCTGGTCGGCTGGCTCGCCGGGCGGCAGGTGCCGCCGGCCCCGCCCGAGGCCGACGCTCCGGTCGCCAAGATGGACTGGCACATCATCCGAGCCTCGATCCGGCTGGTCAGCGCCACCCTGCACATTCCGCGCCTGTTCCTCGCCATCGTCTGCATCAGCTTCTTCTGGATGATGGGCGCGATCCTCGCCGCGCAATTCCCGCCCCTGGTCAAGAACGTCTTCCACGCCAACGAGCAGGTGGCGACGCTCTTCCTCGCCATCTTCTCGGTCGGGGTCGGCCTCGGCTCGGTGCTGATCAACCGGCTTCTGAAGGGCCGGGTCCTCGCCAAATATTCGCCGGCCGCGGCAATCGCCATGGGCCTGTTCATCTGCCACCTCTACTACAATGCGCGGGGCTGGCCGACCGGCGGCGGCGAGCTGATCGACGTCGGGACCTTCATCCTCAACCCGAAGGCCGAATGGGTGATGTTCGACCTGTTCGGAGTCGCCGTCTCGGGCGGCATGTTCGTCGTCCCGCTCTACGCCTTCCTCACCACCACCGTGCCCAAGTCGGAGACGGCCCGGACGGTGGCGGCCAACAACATCGTCAATTCGGGCGGGATGGTGCTCGCCGCCCTCGTCCTGTCGGCGATGGTCCAGATGGGCGTGTCGGTCGAGGAGACCCTGCTCCTCGTCGCGGTCTCCAGCCTCGGCGCCGCCTGGCTCGCCTGGAAGCTCCACAAGGCCTGCGACTAGCTCCTGAATTCCTCCCCGGCATTTGCCGGGGAGGGGGACCATGCGCAGCATGGTGGAGGGGTTCTTCAGGCGCCCGAAGACCCCTCCACCACCCTTCGGGTGGTCCCCCTCCCCCGGAAAACCGGGGGAGGATTACTCAGGCCAGGAAGGCCGAGAAGAAGACCAGGCCGCCGGCGAAGGTCATGAGGAAGAGGCGGAGGTCCTCGGAGTCGGGAATCAGGCGGTCCATGGCCTGGGGGTTAACGCGCTCTTCACCATAGCGGCAAGAGGCCGAATCCGCCGCAAACGCCGCTGTCCCGCCTCGGCACAGCGGCCTCGCCGAACCTTCCGCTCAGGCGGGACTCGCGCGCCGCCGCGGCTCTCCTCTATAGCCGGGCGATGGCCGGCGAAGCACAGGTTCCCAACGTCGACGAAGCGCTCGCCGCCTCGATCCGCGACCCGCGGCTGATGCAGGCCGGCCTCGCCCTGGTCGAGGGCGAGCTCGCCGTCGCGGAGCGGCTGCTTCGCCCCCACCTCAAGGAGAAGCCGACCGACATCGCCGCGATCAGGATGATGGCCGAGCTGGCCGGGCGGCTCGGCCGCTACGGAGACGCCGAGCATCTGCTTCGCCGGGCGCTCGAGCTGGCGCCCGGCTTCACCGCCGCCCGGGCGAACCTCGCGACCGTGCTCTACCGCCAGAACCGTCCCACCGAGGCGATCGAAGTCCTGGACAGGCTCCTTGACGAGCAGCCGGAAAATGCCGCGCACCAGAATCTCAAGGCCGCCGCGCTCGGCCGGATCGGCGGCTTCGAGGAAGCGATCGGCATTTACGAGGCCGTGCTGGCCCGCTTCCCCGACCAGCCGAAGATATGGATGAGCTACGGGCACGTCCTGAAGACGGTCGGCCGGCTCCAGGACGGAATCGCCGCCTACCGCCGGGCGCTGGCCGTCGCCCCCGCGCTCGGCGAGGTCTGGTGGAGCCTCGCCAATCTGAAGACGGTGCGGCTCGGCCCCGCCGACGTCGCCGCCATGACCGAAGCGCTCGAAGCGCCGGACCTGTCGCGCGAGGATCTCTTCCACCTCCACTTCGCCTTGGGGAAGGCGCACGACGATGCGGGCGATGCCGAGCGGGCCTTCGGCCATTATAGCGAGGGCAACCGGCTTCGGCGCGAGCTGATCGGCTACGACTCGGACTCCACGACCCGCGACGTCGATCGCTCCATCGCCCTGTTCACGCCCGCCTTCTTCGCCGGGCGCGGGGGCGGGGGCTGCCCGGCGCCGGACCCGATCTTCATCCTCGGAATGCCGCGCTCCGGCTCGACCCTGCTCGAGCAGATCCTCGCCAGCCATCCCCAGGTCGAGGGGACGATGGAGCTGCCCGACCTGCCCGCGCTGGTGAAGCGCCTCGGCGGCCGGGCGCGCAGGTCCGACGAAGGAGCCTATCCGGAAGTGCTGGCGGACCTGGACCCGGCACAGCTGGGCGCGCTCGGCGAGGAATATCTCGAGCGCGCCCGGATCCACCGCAAGACGGACAAGCCCTTCTTCATCGACAAGCTGCCCAACAACTGGGCCCATATCGGCCTCATCCACCTGATCCTGCCCAACGCCAGGATGGTCGACGCCCGCCGCCACCCGCTCGACTGCTGCTTCTCCAACTTCCGCCAGCATTATGCCCGGGGCCAGGGCTTCAGCTACTCGCTCGCCGACATGGGCCGTTATTATGCCGATTATGTTCGGCTCATGACCCATTTCGACCGGGTGCTTCCGGGCCGGGTCCATCGCGTGATCCACGAGCGCCTGATCGAACATCCCGAGCCGGAGATCAGGGCTTTGCTCGACGCCCTCGCCCTCCCCTTCGATCCCGCCTGCCTCGCCTTCCACGAGAACAGGCGCGCCGTCCGAACCGCCAGCTCCGAGCAGGTCCGCCGCCCGATCAACCGCGAGGGGGTCGACCAATGGCGCCCCTACGAGCGCTGGCTGGGGCCGCTCAAGGAGGCGCTGGGGCCGGTGCTGGAGGCATATCCCGAGGCGCCGAGCCAACCCCTCTCCCTATAGGGGAGAGGGAGGGGCCCGCCGCGAAGCGGTGGGAGGGTGAGGGCTTACCGATTCGCTGCCACAGGCCCTCACCCTCCCGCTTCGCGGGCCCCTCCCTCTCCCCTATAGCGAGAGGGGATTCAAAGTGACCTCGAAACCACATTCGGAGACAGAGACCGTTTCGCCCGCAGAATAAGTTTGACGCCCGCCGGCAAGCGGCACAGATTTCGAAGCAGACGCACGTTTGGGGGATCTGACGCCATGCGCCTCGCTTCAAGCCTCGGCCTCGCCGCCTTCCTCCTCGCCTCGACGGCTCTTTCCGGCACCGCCTTCGCCCAGGACGCGCCGGCCCAGGATCCCCCCGCCACGGGCGAAGGCAGCGGCGCCAGCGACCAGGGCGACCGCAACGCCGCCGCGGACGACGACGACGGCAACGACATCATCATCACCGCGACCAAGCGCGAGGAGAATCTCCAGGACGTTCCGATCAGCATCCAGGCGCTCGGCACCCAGCGGCTGGAGGAGCTCAACGTCACAAGCTTCAACGATTATACCAAGCTGACCCCGAGCGTCTCCTTCCAGACCGCCTCCCCCGGCACCGCCAACGTCTACATCCGCGGAGTGGCGAGCGGCGGCGACGGCAACCATTCGGGCTCGCTTCCCAGCGTCGGAGTCTATCTCGACGAGCAGCCGGTGACGACGATCGGCGGCACTCTCGACATCAACATCTACGACATCGCCCGGATCGAGGTTCTGCGCGGGCCGCAGGGGACGCTCTACGGCGCCTCCTCCGAAGCGGGCACGATCCGGATCATCACCAACAAGCCGGATCCATCCGGCTTCGCCGGCGGCGCCGACGCGGAGGTCAACACGGTCCGCCACGGCGGCATCGGCTACGGCCTGCAGGGCTTCGTCAACGCGCCGCTCGGCGACAGCGCGGCGCTGCGCGTCGTCGGCTGGTACCGGCATGACGCGGGCTATATCGACAATGTCGCCGGCACCCGGGCCTTCCTTCCCCAGCCGGGGGGAATCGTCATCAACAACAGCGCCCTGATCGAGGAGAATTTCAACGAGGTCGACGTGGTCGGCGGCCGCGCCGCGCTCGGCATCGACCTGGACGACAATTGGACCGCCACCGCCAGCCTGATCGGCCAGGACCAGAAGAGCGACGGGATCTTCGGCTTCGATCCCAGCGTGGGCGACCTCCAGGTCCAGCATTTCTTCCCCGACAAGCGCCACGACCGCTTCCTCCAGGCCGCCCTCACCGTCGAGGGCAAGATCAGCAACTGGGACCTGACCTATGCCGGCGCCTACCTGATCCGGAAGATCGACAGCTCGAACGATTATACCGATTATGCCGAGGCCTATGACGCCCTTTACGCCGATTACGGCGGGGTCGCCGGCTATCTCTATTTCTTCGACAACGCCGGCAACACGATCGATTCCTCGCAGCACATCATCGGCCGAGACCGCTACCGCAAGATGAGCCACGAGCTTCGAATCGCGTCGCCGGCGGACAAGAGGTTCCGGCTGGTGGCGGGCCTCTTCTACCAGCGCCAGTCGCACGGCATCCACCAGGATTACCAGGTCACCAACCTCGCCGACGAGCTGTCGGTGAACGGCTTCCCGGGCTCGCTCTGGCTGACCGAGCAGAAGCGGGTGGACCGCGATTACGCCGCGTTCGGCGAGGCCAGCTTCGACATCACCAAGACGGTCACCCTCACGGGCGGACTGCGCGGCTATAAATACAGGAACTCGCTGATCGGATTCTTCGGCTTCGGCCGCAACCCGGGCGGCGGCTTCACGGACGGGCCGTTCAACGCGGTGGGAAGCTCGCGCACCGGCTTCATCCAATGCTTCACCAGCACCGGAGCGCGCCTTCGCGACAACATCACAGGCACCGTGCTCCCGGGCATCGTCCCGGGCACGCCTTGCACCAATCTCGGCGACTACGAGGACGGCCAGGTCGTGCCGAGGCAGGTCAAAGGCAGCGGCATCACCCACCGGCTCAACCTCAACTGGAAAATCACTCCGGACCACCTCGTCTACGCGACCTGGTCGAAGGGCTTCCGCCCGGGCGGAATCAACCGGCGAGGCACCCTGCCGCCTTATGACGAGGACACGCTCACCAATTACGAGCTCGGCTTCAAGACCAGCTGGCCGGGCCGGCTCACCCTGAATGCCGCGCTCTTCTGGCAGGATTGGAAGCGTTTCCAATATTCCTTCCTCGGCGAGAACAGCTTCACCGAAATTCACAACGGCCCAAGCGCCCGGATCAAGGGCGTCGAGATGGACCTGTCCTGGCGGCCGGTGCGGGGCCTCTCGCTGACCGCGAGCGCGGCCTATACCGACGCCAAGGTGCGGGCCAACGTCTGCGACTTCGACGACCCGACCTTCGCCTGCACCGCGCCCGGTCCCCAGGGGCAGGCGAACGGGATCGCGGCGCCCGCGGGGACCCGGCTCCCGGTCACTCCCAAGTTCAAGGCGAGTGCCACCGGCCGCTACGAATTCCCGCTCGGCAGCGGCAGCGGGCATGTGCAGACGGTGCTCACCCACCAGAGCTCCTCGACGGCCGACCTGAGGGTCGGGCCGGCGGCGGTGCTCGGCCGGCTGGACGCCTATACGATGGCGGACTTCGCCTTCGGCATGGAGTGGGGGAAGTATACCGGCGAAATCTTCCTCGAGAACGCCTTCGACACGAGAGCCGAGCTGACCCGCTACCAGCAATGCGGCCAGTGCAACCTCAGGGTCTACATCGTGCCCTTCCGGCCGCGGACGCTGGGCCTCAGGGTGGGAACGAGGTTCTGATTCTCATCCTCCCCATCGCAGATGGGGAGGGGGACCACCCGAACGGTGGTGGAGGGGTAGAAGGCTCAGACGTGGAGGGTGCGGCGCAGCACGGCTGATGCCGGCGCCAATTACCCCTCCACCATGCTTCGCATGGTCCCCCTCCCCACCGGCTCCGCCGGCAGCGAGGATGAGGGAACCTACCGCGCCGTTCGGAAGAACAGGTGCCCGCCGATCACCCGGACCGGCGCCAGGCCCGAGGACCAACGCGGCGCTACCGCGGCGGTGTGGTAGAAGAGGGCGCCGCCGGTCGGGTCCTCGGACGCTCCGGAAAGGATCTCCTCCGCCACGCGCCTGGCCGCCAGCCACATGCGATGGTCCTCGCTGTCGGGACGGAGCGTGTGGATGTTCATCATCGCCGGATAATTCGGATCGTTCCTGTTCCAGGCGCTGAACTGCCAGGCCTCGCTGACCGTCTCGGTCGCGTAGGTGCCGTGGGCGCCGCTGCGCCGCCGATTGTCGATGACGTGGCCGACCGCCCGCATCGCCGCCTCGCCGCCGCTTCGCGCCTCGCCCCACATGGTCAGAGCCATCCAGTGCGCGTCGACGACGTCGATCTCCGCGGCGGGCGCGGCCGGCTCCGCGGCAGAAGCCGGCGCCTCGACCGGTGCGCGCGCCGAGCGCGGCTGCAGCGGCCGGGTCCACTCGCCCCAGTCGGCGCGCTCCGCTTTGGCCGCGGGGGCTTGCGGGCGAGCCTCGCCCTCGCCCTGCGCCCGGGCGGCCGCGATCGCGAAAATGACAGCGGCCATGCCCGCCCCGGCAGCCAGTTTCATAATGAAAAGAATGCCTTGAATCGGCGCCTTTGGCTAGCCGATTCGGTCCGGCCTCGTAATTCCCGCCGTCATCCGGACTGCAGGCTCGGCCAGTCCAGCCCGTAACGCTGCAGATACTTCCTCAGCCGGTCGGCGTCGTTCGCGGACGAGCGGCGCGAGCGCGAGGCGCTGAACAGGGTTCGGCCCGCTTCGGACAGCGAGCGGCTGCGCCGGCAGATCCGGATCACCTCGGCGAGCTGGACCCGGTCGAACGGATCGATCTCCTGAAGCCGGGCGGGGTCGAGCAGCCGGTCGAGCGGGTCCGGCGCGGTCGTCCCGGTCGACCAGAAGCGCCTCAGCCTCTCCTTCTCGGCGTCGACCGTGGCGATGTCGATCCGGCCCGCTGGAGCGAAGGTCGCCATCCGGGTCACGCTGGCGGCGAGATCGCGGAAATTGCCGCTCCACAGCGCGTCCGGCGCGGTGGCGAAGGCGAGGAAGGCGCGCCGCGCCTCCTTGTTGAAGCTGACCCTCGTCCCTTCGCGCTCGGCGAAGCGGTCCAGCTCGTAATCGAGGTTCGGCTCTATATCCTCGAGCCGGTCGCGCAGCGCCGGAAGCTCGAACGTCCACAGGTTCAGGCGGGCGAACAGATCGTCGCGGAATCGCCCGGCGGCGACGGCGCCGCCGAGGTCGCAATTGGTGCCGGCGATGAGCTGGAAGTCCGACGCGGCCTCGCGGTCGGCGCCGACCGGAAGGAACCTCTTCTCCTCGATAGCGCGAAGGATCATCGCCTGCTCGTCGAGACCGAGCTCGCCGATCTCGTCGAGGAAGAGGACGCCCTTGTCGGCGGCGCGAAGCAGGCCCGGGCGGTCCGCGGCGGCGCCCGTATAGGCTCCCTTCTTGTGGCCGAAGAGCGCGGACATCGCGCTGTCGCCCTTCAGGGTCGCGCAATTGACCTCGACGAACTCGCCGGAGACCTGGTGCTGGGCCCGCTTGAGGTCGAAGATGCGCCGGGCGAGCTGCGACTTGCCGGCGCCGGTCGGCCCCATCAGCAGCAGCGGCGCCCGCGAGCGCAGCGCGACCTGCTCGATCTCGTCGATCATTCGGTTGAAGGCGGGGTTGCGGGTCTCGATGCCCGATTTGAGGTAGGAGCTCGCTTCCGCCGCGACGGCCGCGAAGCGGGTCGCGATGCTGTCGTAGCGCGACAGATCGAGGTCGATGACGCTCCAGCTGCCGACGGCGCTGGGCGCGCCCCGCGGCGGATGGGTCTGGAGCAGGCGCCCGGGCAGATAATGGGCCTCGGTCAGCAGGAACAGGCAGATCTGGGCGACGTGGGTGCCGGTGGTGATGTGGACGAGATAATCCTCGGCCTCCGGATCAAAGCTGTAGGCGCGGGCGAAGTCGAGCAGCTTGCCGTAGACCTCCTCGAAATCCCACGCATCGGCGAAGTCGAGCCGATGCGGCCGAACCTCGGTCTCGGGCGACACGGCGGCGATGTCCGACGTGATGTAGCGGGCGAGGCCTTCGTGAATTCCGCCGTGGATCAGCTCGAAGCGGTCGACCCTCAGATCCTCGTGCATGCACAGACCGACGCTCGGCCGCCACTTGTTCCAGCGCGCGGAAGCCATCTTGCTGGCGTCCAGGGTGGAGCCGACGAAGCCGAAGACAACGGTGGGTCTCATTGTTAGATCATGGGATAAAGTCTTATCCCTGTCGATACTAAAACACCGGAGCCGATCTGACGCGCCTTTTACCCGCGGCCGGCGAAAGCTCTTCCCTGCCAATGACATAGGAATTTTTTCGGCAGCCCGGCCCCGTTTGGCACGCCCTCTGCACTGCTGTCGGCGCCGGGCGACGTCGAACCGTCCGGCAAGCGGCGAAGGAAGGGGCGGCCGGAATGGGCCGGCCGCCCCGAATGCCGAACGAAAGGAAGATGCCATGGCCAACAAGGGCCTTTTCGCTTCCGCGGTTGCCCGGCTCCTCGCTCCGGCCGCGGACACGCTCAACCGGGAGCTGTCGCCGGCCTATGCCTATGGGCCGGAGCACAAGCTCGCCCAGCTCGCCGCGACCGGCACCCTCCAGGATGCTTTCTACGCGGGGGCCGAGACCCAGCTGGCCGACGTCCTCGACGCCGCCGGCGCGGTCGATCCGCTCTTCGCCGCCAGGGCCGCGGTCTATGCCCGCACCCGAGGCGCGATGAAGGACATGCCGGCCTTGCTGGCCGCCTGGCTGACGGTGGCGGAGCCGGACCTCGCGGTCCGGGTCTTCGACCGGGTGATCGACAACGGGCGGATGCTGCGCAACTTCGTGCAGATCATGCGCTCCGGAGCGGTCGGCCGGAAGTCGCTCGGCACCCGTCCCAAGCGGCTCGTCAAGAACTGGCTCGAGCGGGCTTCGATGCGCGCCCTGATGCAGGCCGCGACGGGGAACGACCCGTCGCTCGCCGACATCGTCAGGATGGTCCACCCGAAGCCGGCCGACGAGTCCCGCCGGGCCTTCTATGCCTGGCTGATCGGCAAGCCGTACGACGTCGGCGCCCTGCCGGCCGAGATCGCCGCCTTCGAGGCGTGGAAGCGGGATCCCTCGCTCCCCCTGCCCGAGGTGCCGTTCGAGTGGCTGACCGCTTTCGAGCTCTCGGCCGAACGATGGGCGGAGCTCGCCGGCCGGATGGGCTGGCAGGCGCTGCGCATGAACCTCAACACGCTGGCGCGTAAGGGCGCTTTCGGTGTCGAGGGAACGGTCGACAGGGTCGCGGAGCGGCTCGCCGATCCGGCGGCGCTGTCGAAGGCGCGGGTCCTCCCGTACCAGCTGATGGTGGCGCTCGGCTCGGTGGACGACGGCGTTCCGCTCAAGGTCCAGGCGGCGCTGGAGACGGCGCTCGAGGCCTCGCTCGCCAACGTTCCGGCGTTCGAAGGCCGGGTGGTCGTCGCCCCCGACGTGTCGGGATCGATGGCCTCGCCGGTGACGGGCTACCGCAAGGGCGCCTCGTCGAAGGTGAGGTGCATCGATGTCGCGGCCCTGGTCGCGGCGGCGGTGCTCCGCCGGAACCGGGACGCGATGCTGCTGCCGTTCGAGGTCGGAGTCGTGCCGCTGAAGCTCGATCCGTTCGCCCGGGTCGCGGTCAATGCCGCGAAGCTGGCGTCGATCGGCGGCGGCGGGACCAACGTCTCGGCTCCGCTCGCCCTTCTCAACGAGGAAGGGGCGAAGGTGGACCTGGTGGTGATCGTCTCGGACAACGAATCCTGGGTCGATGCCACCCGCCACGGCGCCACGGCGACGATGAACGAGTGGAACCGGCTGAAGAAGAGGTGCCCGGCGGCGAAGCTCGTCTGCATCGATCTCCAGCCCTACGGGACCACGCAGGCGAGGAACCGCGAGGACATCCTCAACGTCGGGGGCTTCTCCGACGCGGTGTTCGAGACGATCTTCCGCTTCGCCGATGGCCAGGGGGAGCCCGACTGGATCGCCGAAGTGAACGAAACGGAGGTGTGAGGAACGAAGGCGTGGCGAATGCCGGCGGGACTACATGGGACTTCAGTGTCGCCGGTTCGAATCCGGCCGGGCTTCGGCCCGTAGCTCAGCGGTTAGAGCATGAGGACTGTCCCGCCACGATCGTCGCCACGGCCTTCATCTGGAACGAACAATCGCGGCGAATGCCGAAGCGACTACATCATCGTACTGACCAGGTCGCGGGTTCGAGTCCCGTCGGGTCCAACATCTGTGGGCCCGTAGCTCAGTTGGTAGAGCAGGAACGTCGCTTCAAAACCTCGTCGCCGCGAACGCTTTTTTGCCGAAGCTGCGGGAATGCAGGCCGAAACTACATCTTTGCCACGATGTTCCGGCCGACCACTCGTCCCCCTGCGAAGGCGAAGATCGGCGAATGCCGGCTGGACTACATGGTTAGAGCGCCTGCACCGAAAGGGGCAGGAGGCCGGCGGTTCGATTCCGCCTCCGGGCAACCGGATAGCTCAGGAAGAAGGTCCAGCCACCACTCGTCGCCGAGCCATTCCGTCATTCCCGCTTTCGCGTGAACGACGAACGATTACACTGACCGAAGACAGGAGGGCCAGATGGCCGAGCAGAGTTTCGAATATATGCCCGTCGAGGGCGGAGCGCCGGTCAAGATGTGGACCAAGGGCGTGGCGGTCGATCCCAAGGCGCGCGAGCAGCTCGCCAGCGCGGCTCGGATGCCGTTCATCTTCAAGCATGTCGCGGTCATGCCCGACGTCCATGTCGGCATCGGCGCGACCGTGGGCTCGGTCATCCCGACCCGCGGCGCGGTGATCCCCGCCGCCGTGGGCGTGGACATCGGCTGCGGGATGATGGCGGCGCGGACTTCGCTCCACGCGGCGGACCTCCCCGACAACCTCGAGGGGATCCGGAGCGCGATCGAGCAGGCGGTTCCGCACGGCCGCGACGTCGGCCGGGGCAAGCGCGACAAGGGCAGCTGGGGCGACCCGCCGCCCGAGATCGCCGCCGCCTGGGCGACGCTCGCCGAGCGGTTCAGGCGCATCGCCGACAAATACCCCAAGCTCGAGAAGACGAACAACCTCGTCCATCTCGGCACGCTCGGCACCGGCAACCATTTCATCGAGCTCTGCCTCGACGAGAAGGACGAGGTGTGGATCATGCTCCATTCGGGCTCGCGCGGAGTCGGCAACGCGATCGGCAGCTTCTTCATCGAGCTGGCGAAGCAGGACATGCGCAAGTGGCACGTCAACCTGCCGGACGCGAACCTCGCCTACTTCCCGGAAGGGACCGACCATTTCGACGATTATGTTGAGGCGGTCGGCTGGGCTCAGGACTTCGCGGCGCTGAACCGCCGGATGATGATGACCAACGTGATCCGGGCGATCCGCACCGTCATCACCAAGCCCTTCGAGGCGGAGCTGGAGGCGATCAACTGCCACCATAACTACGTCCAGAAGGAGAACCACTTCGGCGAGAACGTGCTCGTCACCCGCAAGGGGGCGGTGCGCGCGGCCAAGGGCGTGATGGGGATCATCCCCGGCTCGATGGGCGCGAAATCGTTCATCGTGCGCGGTCGCGGCAACGCCGAATCGTTCGACAGCTGCAGCCACGGCGCGGGACGCCTGATGTCCCGAACCGAGGCCAAGAAGCAGTTCACCCTCGACGACCATATCCTGGCGACCGAGGGCGTCGAATGCCGCAAGGACGCGGGCGTGATCGACGAGACCCCGGCGGCCTACAAGCCGATCGAGGCCGTCATGGCGGCGCAGGCCGACCTGGTCGAGATCGTCCACACCCTGAAGCAGGTGGTGTGCGTGAAGGGGTGACCCCCTGTTAATCCTCCCTGCGCGCGAAGCGCGTGGGGAGGGGGACCGGCTGAAAGCCGGTGGAGGGGCAGGGCCTGGCCTCGCCCCTCCACCACGCTTCGCGCGATCCCCCTCCCCATCGCCTTCGGCGACGAGGAGGACTGGTTCTAAGGACAAGAAGATGATCACCATCGACGGCTCCGAGGGCGAAGGCGGAGGGCAGGTGCTTCGCACCTCGCTCGCCCTCTCCATCCTCACCGGCAAGCCCTTCCGGATCGAGAAGATCCGGGCGAACCGCTCCCGCCCCGGAGTCATGCGCCAGCATGTCACCGCGGTCGAGGCGGCGTGCGAGATCGGCGGTGCGGAATGCGAGGAGCTGGCGGTCGGGGCGTCGGAGCTGACCTTCGTCCCCGGCAAAGTGAAGCCCGGCGAGCACCGCTTCGCCGTCGGCACCGCCGGAAGCACGAGCCTCGTCCTGCAGACGATCCTTCCGCCGCTGATGCTGGCGGAGGGGCCCTCCTCGCTCGTCCTCGAAGGCGGCACCCACAACATCCACGCCCCGCCCTTCGACTTCCTCGAGCGCGTGTTCCTGCCCGTCCTCAACCGGATGGGCCCGCGCATCTCGGCGAAGCTGGTGCGCCCCGGCTTCTACCCGGCCGGCGGCGGCCGAATCGAGGTCGAGATCGACCCCTGCCACGCCCTCACCCGCCTCGACCTGCTCGAGCGCGGAGAGCTCCGCTCGGTCGGCGCCCGCGCCCTCGTCGCCGCGCTTCCGGGCGAAATCGCCGTGCGCGAGCTCGAGGCCGTCGGCAAGGTCCTCGGCTGGCCCGGGGAATCGCTCAGGATCGAGCAGCTCCCCGAACGCCAGGGCCCCGGCAACATCCTGATGCTGGAAGCCGTCTTCGACGGCGCGACGGAGCTGGTCAGCGGCTTCGGCCAGCTCGGCGTCCCCGCCCACACGGTCGGCGAAAAGGCCGCCAAGCGAATGGCCGGCTATCTGGCGGCGAGCGCGGTGGCCGGCCCCTATCTCCAGGACCAGCTCCTCCTCCCCATGGCGCTCGCCGGCGGCGGCAGCTTCACCACGGTGAAGCCGTCCCAGCACAGCCGAACGGGCGCGGAGGTGATCGCGAAGTTCCTGGATGTGCGGATTGCCTTCGAGGAGAAGGAGGACGGGTGTCACTTGGTGACGGTGGCCGCTTAGGGTAGAGGGGTCGCCGAGCCACGCTGATCGGGTCGCCCCGCAGGCGCCCGAGAGACGTGCGGCCGCCTTTGCGCAAGGTCCTTCACGTTCCTGCTCAGCAAAAGAACTTATGAAAGATGTCATTTCCGTCCTTTGGGGCGCAATCGTCGATTGGGTGCAGGTACGGCGGCGCCAGCGCGAGGAGCTGATCGCACGCGCGGCGAGCATGACCCCTTACCTGCAGCGGTCAGCGGGGGGGAGCAGTGAGCGCCCAGCGACTCCGCCTCGGGTAAAGCTTGGCGCGTCGTCGTTCATTGGCTGGCTGCTCGGAGCGGCAGCCGTTCTCAACCTCATTGAGGACATGACGTGGGTGAAGCTCTCCGGGCGAGTTAAGTCATGGCTGGATGCCTATGCGGAGTTCCTCGCCGCCTCCGCCGATCTTCTCTTCAATTGGCTTCCGATCGACTGGATTCGAATTACCCCGGTCGAGATGCACCTGCTGGTGGTGTTCACCGTCTTTCAGACGGCATTCCTGAGAGCGAAGTTTGCTCACGTACGAGCCTGGGGAGAGCCGCTCCGCGTGGCGATCTACAGGATTCGGCTCAGCTTCTGTCTGAACGGGATCCCCGTCTGGCTTCTCGCGCTCCTGCTGCCGGAACCTTGGTCCGCCGTGCTGCTTGGAGTGCTTACCGCGACGGAAGTTTTGACGCCGCTCATGTATGTGGGGCGTCCCTATCCCTGGTCGGTCACGGCATGGGAGGTGGTGCAACAGCTTACGGGAGTGCTCGCAGTGCTTCTCCTCCTGATCCTCGCAGCGAACTTCTTCTGAAACTCGGCCCGCGACACTCCCCTGAGGCGAGCGCGGGCTGACGGCGGAGCGCCCTAGCGCTCCTTGGCCAAGGCTACGGCCGGCAGCCTACGCCAAAGCTCCGTCTGGCTGGCTTGCCAGCCGAAGCTTTAGCGAAGGCTGGTGGAGCCGAGGTCTATAATCTTGGTGTCTCAGGGCAACCCGAGACGTCCCTAAGTATTTGCTTCTCTTCCATTTTCGGCAATCGGGTCGTCTCGGACTGCCCATCGAAATCCCACAGAAGCCAGCGGCCGATGTGGGACACGATGAGGGACACGGGAGGCGCAGATGCTCACGGCTTTAGAAGTCAAACATGCAAAGCTCGGCCGCCACGCGGACGGCGAGGGACTGTACCTAGTGGTGAGGTCCAAAGGCGCGCGGTCATGGGTGCTCCGCACGCAGGTGAATCGCAAACGGCAGGATTTCGGCCTAGGATCGGCTGCCACTGTATCGCTTACCAAGGCACGGGCGAAGGCGGAGGAACTGCGGGCCAAGCTCAAGAGCGGTCAAGAGATCGAGCCGCGGGTTCGCCCGACTAAGGCCATCATTCCCACCTTCTCGGAAGCGGCCCTCGCATGTCACAAAGCGATCAAAGGCGGCTGGCGCAACAAGCACCATAGCGACTCATGGCTGGCGTCCCTCGACAATCACATCTTCCCGCGCATAGGCGGGTTCAAGGTGAATGAGGTCACTAGCGCAAACGTCCGGGACGCACTGGCGCCGATCTGGCTCGTCATACCTGAGACCGCTAGGCGCATCCTGCAAAGGATTCGAACGGTGCTGGAATATTCCCATCTCATGGGCTGGTGCCCGCATGAAGCGTCGCTCCGGTCGGTTCCGAAGGGCCTTCCCCGCCAGCCGGTCGAGGAAAACCACTTCGTTGCGATGCCCTATTCGGACGTCCCTGACTTGGTGCGGAAGCTCGAAGCACTGCCCGACACCGCCGGCCGCGATGCTCTCCTGTTCACGATCTATAATGCAGTGCGCTCCGGGGAAACACGGCTCGCCAAATGGCCCGAGTTCGACTTGGACGCGGCGATCTGGTCGATCCCTGCGGCTCGGATGAAGATGCGGCAGCCACATACCGTGCCGCTCTCACCCGAGGCGGTGGCCATACTTCGGCGAAGGTGGCCGCTCCGGGAGTCGGATGAGGGCCTGGTGTTCTCCACCAAGGGAACGAAGCCGCTCAGCGACATGACCATGACGAAGGTCCTCCGGGACCTTGGCCTCCCCAAGGTCACCGTCCACGGCTTCCGCAGCAGCTTCACGGACTGGGCCGCTGAGCAAACAGAGTTCCCGAAAGAGGTCGTGGACAAGGCGCTGGCGCATAAGCTCGTGGATCGCGTTGAGGCGGCCTATCGCCGGACCAACTTCTTCGAACGCCGACGGCAGCTAATGTCAACCTGGTCCGGTTTTCTGGTGCCATGCGAGACGGCGCTGCTGGCGGCGTAGCGACGCACGTCTCGGCTGCATGTGGATACCTCACGGCTCGGCCTTGCTTACCCCGTTAGCGCTGGACGGGATGGTTATCGAAAGCCCGCAATGCAGATCGAAAACGCCAAGAGGATCGGCTGAATATCTTCCGCTTTCCGCTTTGATACGCAATCAGCTTCACCTTCCACGGCTTAAGCTCAGACGGAAGTCGAGGATCGTACCATTTTCGGAGATCTCGCCAGTGGTGGTCGCCCAGTTCGAACCGAGCCAGCTGGCCGGCCTTCAGAGGATTGGGTAAGTCCCCAACGACTTTGAAGGGATGCTCTCGGATCAGAGACTGCCGTTTGCCGCGTGACCAATAGGAATGATCGCAGGCCAGCACCAGCCTGAGGTCAAAAACATCGGAACCTCGGCAAACGAACTCAACCCTGAGGTAGTCGTGCATCTCATATCCGGGATGCCTTCCGATACAATCTGATCGTATCCTGTGCACCCTCAGCGACGGGAGGCGCGATCGGCGGAAAGCCAGTATAGCAACCCCTACGCCTATCAAGGCGAGAGCCCAGGTCACTGTCATCCACCAAGGAACTTGGGCGATCATTTTTCCGCCTTACATTCGCCAGTCGGGGCAGTCACCAAGACGGTAATCCGTGTGGAGATGCGCGGGTTGCGCTCGCGATCCGCGCCACCACCTTCTGAACTTGGCTTTAGCGGGGACGAGTGGAGTGCGCGAGAATCGGGACGTATCGATCACCGCCGACGAGGTCCTTCCCTCAGCTCCGGGTCCGCGCCTGCAAAACCCGTTCTATTGGGGATGGCGTGATTACAAGGACTACGAACACGAGATGAGGGCGTTCAAGGTAGTCGCAAAGCGCGATGCTCCGGCGATCTGCACAAGGATCGGCGGCTTCGCCGAGCTCGAGGCCTATACCGGTTTCCATGCCTTCGACGAGGTGAAGGAGACGCTCCAATTCTCCTTCGGACACCGGCCAATGAGAAGGTTGACGCTAGAGGGCAAGCCGGCGTCCGAGAATGGCGCTTCCCTCGTATATTCCGCTGGCCCCACGGGCCACTGCATCGTGGCGCTATATCCGCCCCAGTCGGACATCGCAAAGGTCCACGAGAAGTTGATATTCCTGCGGATAGGCCGGATCTCAGCCGCTCGCCTGAGGGACCGGCTTGAGCGCGACTTGCGAGACTTAGTGGCCTACGAGATGGTTGGCAGCCTCGACACCAGCCCGACTCTTCGCCAGCGATTGCGCGTGCAATGGCTGCGCTTCGCGAAGTACAAGCAAACGGATAGCGGCTTCACAGGGGTGAAGACACACAGGAACATCACGGACATTGCAAATGCGCTGTCCGGAAGGGCGGCTGGTTCCGCATTTGCAGGGATGATGAGGCTCTTAACACCCCTACTCGTTCTGGCATTGCTCGGCTATCTCGGCTTCTCCGGGCTGGCGGCTCGGCTCGCCGAATAGTAAGGGACCCACATGAGCGGCATTCGAGTTAGGTCTATTTCGATGGTTCCGAAGAGCGAACGGGACTTTAGGCTGTCGCTCGTTGCGAGCAGTGATGAAGCCGATCCGCGCGACAGCGCATATCAAAATGAGCTGCGGGACGTCGAGCAGGCCCTGCGTGACGAAGGGCTGGATATCGCTGTAGGCTCAGGGTTCCAGAAGTCGGCAAACCTCGGCTCCTGGCTTACGGGTGATTTCATTGTTCATGTGGGCGCAGCGGCAACTTTCGTTTCGGTGGCAGCCAAGTCCTTGGTACCCGTACTTGTCGAGTGGGTCAAAGGTCGCGCGGGCAGAAAGGTTCGCCTCAAGAAGGGTGACATCGAGATCGAGGCGCAGACGCCTGACGAGATTGAGCGCCTTTGGAAGGTTGCGGCCGAGGACGATGAGCAGCCCTAGGCAGCCTGTCTGCATGGGAGTTTAGCCGCCGAAAGCTGTGCCGATGTAATTTTGCTCGCTTCAGGAAAATGATCGCAGGGCATCACCCGTAATTTGCTTCGCCTCGGAATCGATTTCTTCTCGCTTGAACTTGCTGATTTTGCGGCCGATCCTAGGCGCAGCAAGGGAAGGAACGGCAATGACAAAGGCGAAGCGGGGTCGAGGGCGACCGGTCGGGACCGGCCTCGATGATAGCGTGACGCTGGGAAGGATGGCGGATCTCATCCTCGCCGATCCGCGGCTACGGCCTACCAGCGCGCTCAAGCGCATAGTGGAGAACCCCGGACCCTCCTTCATCCGAAGGCTCCAGGTCAAATGGAGGGCGTCCTCGCCTCGATATCTCGCTGAGGCGCGGGCTCGGCAGGCACTCGAAAACAGGCTTTCGGCACCGCCCCGCCTGCCAGCTGGAAACAGGGGTACGAGGCGGACGCCGCTAGACCAGGCATATGCTGATCTAGGGCTCGCCGTCCTCGGCGGACCATTACGCCGGGAGAGCACGGTTGAACGTGCGATGCGGGAAGCCAATGAGCAGATGCAGTCGCTGCTCGGAGGCTATGGAAGTTTGACTGCGCGCGCTCGATGTGAGGCGAGAGAGGGCGCGTATCCAAGCGCCGTCCGCGAAGCGGCTCTCGGTATCGACAAGTTTGTTGCTGAGGCCATGGGTAACGGACAGGGCAGCGCATCCTTTCGTGCGGCCTTGGGCACGGATTGCGCCAGCAGAGCAATTCAAAAGGCCTTGGGAATGGACAGGGGCAGCGTCGCCATGCCTGCGGCCCTCAGCCTCGATCGCACCAGTCTGGCCATGCGCGAAGCGCTCGGGAGGACCGGTCCTCGCTTCTAGGGCTCCGTACAATCCTGCGAGTACGACGTGCCGATGGCTGACGGTGCTGATCTGGATTTCGATGATGGCGCGTCATGGTTGCCGTCCCTGCGCGCCCACCTTTCCGGGTTCCTGCCTGCCGGCGTGGAACGGAAGCTGACGGCAGCCGACCCAGAAGAACCTTGGAGCGCGCGAGATGCGCTCGGGAAAGCCGTCAATCTGCACGACCTCTACCACCTCACACGAACTTGGATCGAGGCTCGGGACGTGAGCGCCTATCACGGCTCTCAAAATCAAGAAAAAATGGCCCTTTTTCTGTGGATTTGACGTTCTAAGCGTCTAAGCGATCCCACAATTTCCCCCACATAAAGATCGAGCCTCCTAGTGGCTTCTTGGTCAGACAGGGCCGATCTGACATGGGTGGGCTTTCTTGACTAGCACCGTCCGCCGCCACCAATCAGACAGACATGCCCTCGCTTCCACACCTACCCCATAACCTGCCGGAGCCGCTGCGATTGCTCGCGGAGGAAGTGGACCGCTGCCAACAGGCATTCGATGCCCTGTGGCCAAAAGTGCTAGAGAAACGTCGGTACTATTTCGTCGAAAGGACTGAGGCCGCCAAGGCGGCCATGGACGCTGCGGCGGAACATGCCGTCATGGCAAAGTCCGATCTCGATACCGCGCTCGGTGCGCTTATCGCAGCTAGCGGAATCGATCCGGATGATCTTGAGGAGGAGGCGGCCGAGCCCATCGGCGACCCGTTTCCGAGGATCAGTCGGGCGTCCGTCATAGGCGAGGCGCCTCCTGCTTCGGCCTTTGTCGAGGACTATCTGCCGGAGGCGATCGCGATGATTGAGCGGCGCGCGCCGCCCGGTTGGCTGGAACGGGAGCCGGCGGACCTGTTTCGCTTGTCCGCCACGAAGGACGGCAGCCCAATCTCGATTGTGAAGGGCGTACGGCTGGAAAGCGAACGGCCGACAGGTCATCGTCTCCGCCAGTCGATCGTTCTAGCCAAGGATTATCTCGCCAACGACACGCGCTATGATCATTTTGCGGGGGCGCTTGCGGTCACTCAGCTGGCACAACTTGGTGCCCGCGCTGAAGCCTTGGGCGCAGTGCAAGGCTCCCAGGAGCGCCTCAATGCACTATTTTCGGGTGCCGCGACCGACGCGGTCATGCTGGAGCTTCTCGTTGCAGCCGCCTGCGCCGCAAAGGGTCGCGAGATGAGCTTCGTCGAGCCGACTCATGTGAAATCGCCTGACCTGCGTTGCACCGACCCATTCAATATGGTCGTGGAATGCAAGCGCAGCAGTGCACTGTCGGATTATGAAGTCGCGGAGGAAGCCAGGATGCGGAGTCTGTTCCAGCACCTCCAAGAAGGCGCGTTGAAGCGCGGCCAGTTCGGCCTGTTCGAACTTGAATTGACCGTCGAGGCGAGCCGGCTGAACGTACAGGATATCGCGACGAAGTGCTTGCTCCAGCGCCTCTCGGCGCGTCCCGAACGCGCGCTTGACTATCCCTGGGGATCGGTCGCATTCCGCGCGTTGCCGGGGCGGCTCGATTTAGACGGCCCGACAAAGGCATACAGCCCTACCCTGCTGAAACAGGTGTTTGGCTGGAACATGGAAATGCCAAACTGGGATGGGCTAATCTGCCAGATCGACGCGCCGCCGGGCGCAGAACTCGACAAAGTCCGCCTGCCTCTCGGTCTCGCTTGGCGGGTCGTGGCGCAAGCCGCGATCATCAAGCGGAGCCGGGCGCCAGTGAATCTCTTCGGCAAGGCCGTGACCCAAATCCCCCGGGGGGAATTCGGCCTAGTCTATGTCGCCTATACGGAAGGCGCGCGTCCCGACATCGCCGACAACCGGACCCAGGCATTCCTGGAGCGAATCAAGGACTGGGAGCATGACGCCGGCGTCCGGGTTCCCGCAGCCTTCCTCGTCCGCCAATATCCGCTGCCGAACGGTCACGGAAATCCCGACATGATCGAAAGCACCGTCAGACTCTTGAACGAGGCGGGGGGCGGAGACGACTGGATCTTTCGCGAATATCCTTCAGCCATCTTCACAACGAACGACCGATCCTGACGGGAGATCGAGCCCGCGCCGCATGGGGTCAGTGACATGCAGTGATGAGGCACGGTGGACCAGCGCGACAAGGTCGTCACGGAATTCGTTCAGCTGATCGGCGCTCAGAGACCGGCAACCGTCTAATTGAGCGAGATGTTCATTGGAAATGGCCGCGTCGAACTCGCCGCGTGACGGGCCGAGAACCAGATCCATCCTGTGCAGGACCGCCAGCAGTTGCTCAGGGCTGCAACCGCATGTGGCCTGAAGCTCATCAAAAGCGTCATCGAAGGGTGCCGCTACTTCGGCACGGGCCGAACATTGCTTGACATGCTCTACAAAAAGCCCGGGACATCGACCTCTCTGCCGTTGATTTTTGCTCTGTGGCGTAACTCGGTCGAAATCCTTGTTCGATACAAAAAACAGGTTGCCGATGCGATCGCCAAACTCCTCGACCAGATCGATGAAGCGCCCAATGGACTTTGTCAGTTCTCCGTCCGTCAACTTCCACGGACCATTTTCCGGACGGGCGGTCTTGACTTGATAACCATCGAAAACGTCATCGCTCCGCTGGGCCAGAAAGTCTTCGTGATGCTCACACCAGATCGCTACATACGGCCGCAAACCTCGGTAAGCTGCTACCATGATGATGACACCATAGGCGTGCTGATAGCGGTAGTTTCGACTTGTCGCGTCGCCGGGGTCGCTCCAGTTACGAACGTGGGAAGGATCGGCCGAATTGGCTGGCGCTTGAGCGCTGTATCCCTTTACCGGCGGGTCAGCTGGCTCATCCATCGACAATTACCTCCTCTCCAACGTGCAAACTAACCTCTCTGGAGCCCCGGCGAGAAGAGCAGGTCAAAATAAGTCGGGTACTGCCATCGGCCTGAAAGCCGGCACACCGCTGATATGCAAGGTCGAACATCGTGCCATGGCCTACGGCAGCTTACGGGAACTTCGCAACACGCGATCTGCGGCCGAGATTGGCGCAAAGCGGACTTCCTGCATTACCGCTCCAGCCCGCGTCCTCTTCCCCATCCAATCCAGTCCGGCAGAGCCTGCGGCAGCGGCCGCTCCACATGAGGCGGCATCCCAAGCTCGCGGTTCCGCCCTCGCAGCAACGATTCGACCTGTGGGTCCCGCTCCAGCGTCTTCGCGAACGCAATCATCTGGCCCCGCACGCCGTCGGCCGCCCGTTCATTTCCCTGCCGCTCGAACATCTCATGCCGATCGCCTAGTTCTCGCCAGATCTTCACGAACCGGTCTGCGCGAAGCTGCGGGTCGGTGCGGTAGCGCCGCTCGCGTTCCATCGCCTTGATCGCAGGCCCGGCGTTGCCGGCTGCTGCGTCGCCGATGAGCTGCATGTCTCGCGTGAACGCTGCGCGAAGGTCGCGAGACACTTCAGGTTTCAGGGCGTTCAGCGCCTTCGCCGCCGCATCCAACTCCGCGCGATACTGAGGCAGTTCGCGTCGGCCATGTTCCTGCCGCTCCATCATCTGGGCCACCGCGCGGGCCACCCGCTGGACCGCAGGGCCCAGCCTAGTCGGCGTCTCGCGGTCACGCCCATTCGCTGGCGCCGGCCGACCTTTGCGTACAGGCTCGGAGGCGCTGCGGCTTCTGCTCGGGTCGGGCGTCACTCGCCCGTAGTCAGACGCCATGTCCTTGCCGCGCTCGCGTGAGAGGACCCGCACGAGCTTTCCCCGGTCCCCGAAGTCATCGCGGCCATAGTGAAGGTCGACCCGCTCCCGGTGCCGCGACAGCGCCACATAAGCGGCGTGGCGATCCAATCCCGGCGTTGCAAGCACGTGCACTCGGTCGACCGTGACTCCCTGCGCCTTATGGACCGTAGCCGCGTAACCGTGGTCGACGTGCGCATAGTCCTTGATGTCAAAAGCAACGGCTCGACCGTCATCCAGCAGCACCGCCATGCGCACCGAACTGACGCTCTGGACGTGGCCGAGCGAGCCGTTTTTCACCCCCAAGCTCCGCTCGTTGCGAAGGAACATGATCCGGTCGCCGGGCGCGAAGTCGCGAGCGCCGCGGACAGTCTGGATCTGCAGCTCCTCACCAAGCTCGCCACTCTGTGCCAGCCGCTCGCGTGCAAGCTGGTTCAGCGCCTGCACTTCGCCATTGGTGTGGGTGAGAATGATTCTGCTCGCGTCTGGCGAGGCGGCGCGGTCCCGATCCCACCTCTCGATCAGCTCGGTTCGGGCCTGCTCGCGGCTCTCCGCCGCGTGGACATGGCCATGCTTGTCATATGCCGCCAGCGCTTCGCCAGTGCGGCCGGTCCCGAGCTGGCGCGTGGCAGAGCGCTGCCACGGCTCCTGCTGGCGCCGTATCTCGGTGATCTCCGCCCAGCCATGCCGCTCCGCGATCGAGCGGAACGCGGCGCCGGCTTCGATCGCCTGAAGCTGCTCGGGATCTCCGACCAGCACAACCTTAGCGCCGCGTTTCTCCGCCTCGGCGATCACACGCTCCATCTGGCGGCTGCCGATCATGCCGGCCTCGTCGATCACGAGCACGTGCCTGGCTGAGAGTCGATCCCGATCCTGCGCCCATTGATGCTCAAGGCTCGCGATCGTGCGAGAGCGGATGCCGGAGCCTGCCTCAAGGTTCTCCGCCGCGATACCCGAGAGGGCTGCTCCCTGGACCTCGTAGCCGGCTGCTTCCCAGGCGTCGCGCGCGACGCCGAGCATCGCCGACTTGCCCGTGCCCGCGTAGCCGACAACGGTCCCCAGCCCCTTGGCGCTGGTGACGTGCTCGAAGGCGGTGTTCTGCTCGACGGAGAGGCGCAGCCCCCTTCCCTCCGCCCGCGCCAGTGCGCGCTCCTTGAGCTGCTCAGCCACCGGATGCCTGCGGTGCGCCTCGAGCCCGGCCGTCGCTCGCTCAAGCCGCTGTTCGGTCTCGATCATTGCGCGAACGGTGAAGCGCTCTTCGCCGCGGCCGTCCTTCCCGACGTAGACCACCTCGCGCGATGCCCTGATCGCGCCTATGATCTGGTCGAACTGCTCCTTGCCCTCGCTATGGCGGTGCACGAACATCGCGACGTCCCGACGAGTGAACGTCGCTTGGCTGTGTGTGATCGCGTCCAGCGCAAGCTCGGGTCGGGCGAGCAGCTTTTCCCCATTGGCTCGGGCAATCTCGCGATGGTCGTCGGCGCGCTCCAGCTGGAGGCCGCGCTCGGCCATTCGCGCTGCGGCGGGACCGATCTTGTTCTGCGGCTCTAGGTCGATCCCCTGCGCTGCGAGCGATCGATGGTCTATCCGAGCATCGATATCGAGCTCGGCCAAGCGCTCGTTGACGTGATCGGCCCAGGCTTCCCGCCAGTGCTGAAGCAGCTCGGTGCGGTTCCAGTCGCGCACCTTCGCGCCGAAGCCGTCCGAGCCTACTTCGCGCATGCTCAGCATGACGTGCGCATGTGGCTTGGGTTCGCCGTCCGCGCCGATGTCCCAATGGACATTGAGGTCGGCGATCATCCCGAGTCCGACGAACTCGCGCTGCACGAAGTCGCGGGCCAGACCTATGCCCATTTCTGGGGATAGCTCGCGGGGGATTGCGAACTCGACCTCGCGCGCGAGTTGCGCGTCGATCCGTTTCTCGGCCGACTCGACATCGTTCCAGAGCCGCTCCCGGTCCGAGAGATGCTCGGGCGCGCCTTCCGGCAGCATCACCTGGGAGTGGATGACGCCGGCCTTGTTCGAGAAGTCGTGATGCCGATCGAGCCGCTCGTCGTGAAGCCGGGACGCGGAGCGATAGGCGGCGGCGGCAAGTGCGCTCGACCCCGCCGCGCGGGAAATGACTTTCGCCGAGAAATGGTAGATCGCCATCGCGATCCCATCAAAGCGCACGTCGGCACGACGTATAAGCGCGCCCTCGACGAATCTGGTTCGTCTCGGGACCAGGCCCGATCCCATATGGTCCCAGCGAATTGAGGTCGGCCGGAAGCCCCGATAGCTGCACTGTCCACCACACAGATCGGAGGACGATCCATGCGCAAGCCACGCGACTTTGACGCCGAATTGAGGGCCTTGGACGAGCGAGCGAAGCAGCTGCGGGAGCGAAGGCTTGGCCAGTTCGGCGAGATGGTCATCGCGACCGGAGCCGACGCGCTGGACGTCGAGATGCTGGCCGGCGCGCTGCTCGCCGCCGCCGAGTCGAAGGACAATGCGACGAAGGAGGCGTGGCGTCGGCGCGGTGCCGCCTTCTTTCAGCGGTCGGCGCGCGGCAGTGCTGGCGGCGCTGGCGACGGCGCGCGCGGCGGTGCGCCGGCTCAAGGCGGCACGCTCCCGCTTGGCGCTGAGCAGGGCAAGGCATGACAATCGGGATTGGGTCGTGAAGCGGCGCGAGCGCACGCGCCAACTGATCGAGCTTGGCGGCCTCGTCGCCAAGTCGGGCATTGTCGAGCTGACCGACGATGATCGCGCTGTGATCTTCGGCCTGCTCGTTGGCGGCGCGGCGATGCTGCGCACCGAGGAACGCGAGCAGGCGCTGACGGGATGGCGGCGACGTGGCCGGCGCGCATTCGAGGCGGATGCGGCGCTCCGCGACGACGCCAATTCTTGAGCGCAGGCGCTTGGCCGCGGCGCCCGGAAGGGGCGCCGCGGCCGTTTGCCTAGCGGGACCAGATCAGCCGGTGCTCGCCGCCTTCGCCTTCGAGAAGCGAGGCGTAGATCGGTGCCGTGAAGCTGGGATCGTCGAGCTTGACCGAGAGATACTCGCGATCGTCGCGCGAGGTCTTCTTCCAGGCCGCGCCGCATTCGATCGCCCCGGAGAAGATGCGATAGTCGGGAGCCTTGTCGTTGTCCTTCTCGGACGGGCGGAACGTCGCCTTGGCATTGAGAGTGAGCGTTCTGATGATGCCGGTGAACCCGCCATTGTCGCTCTTGAAGGTGCCGATCTGAGCCATTGTCCGTCTCCTTGGTCGGAAGCCGCCCGATGCGGCCTCGATGGCGTCGACCAGGCAAGGCGGCGGCCGGCCGCACCCGAAGGGCCGCAACGAAGTGGAGGACGGCAGAGAGAAGGCTTTGTTGTTGCGCGAGGAGCCGCCAAGCGGCGGGGAAGAAAGCCGAAAGCGGTGCCGTTGCGGGCATCAGGCCGGGGCGTGGGACGCGCCCGACCCGCTTTGCCAGACAGCCAGATCGAACAGGCCGGATGGGCGGTCGAAGCAACCGGACAAAGAGCAATGGAGAAAGTCACGGGTAGCACAAAGCCGACTTCGTGGCGGCCCTCGCTCTGGCATTGCAATAGCCTCCTCACGCTCGCGGCAGGACCATAAGTCCAAGGTCGCCTTCGGCTGCCTCGCTGCGCCGCCGCGCGGGGTTGAAGTAGGGGATCGGCCGCCGGCGTCGTCATACCCTCGAAGGGAATGTGATCATGGCGAAGCCGACTTCCGAGACCCCAAACCTGAGCGAAGCGGACCGGCGCCGCCTGGCGCGCATCGTGGTCATCCACGAGATAGCCGTCGTGCTCCTCCAGTGGGCTGACGAACTGCGGCTGCACGAACCCGGCGCTCACCTGACGATGGCCATGCACGCGCTGCAAAAGGAATGTCCGGAGCTGCTCGATCCGGCCGCAGCTCTTCTCCGTGGCCTGGCAATCGATACTGACGGCTGAGCCGTCAGGGATCATGCGAGCGGCGTGTGGCTAATGGCCCGCCGAGCCGTGTTCCTGAGACCGCGCGAGATCCTTGCCGGCCTTTGTCCAAGGTTCGCTTTTGTTGGAAAGCGGACATTCCGGGCGACCGCGCACGTCGGAAGCTTAGCGCCACTTCCAGTCGTTCAGCAGCCGCTTTCGGCTTCCCGGAAGCAGACGCGTTGCCAGCACCGAGGTGCGGCTTCAACTGCGACGGTCATTGCTGCCGCGAGGGCGGCGCTACCTCTAGGCGCATGGTGCTGAAGTCGATAGTGGCGCTCTCGAAAATACGGAGCAGATCCGCTCCCAGCACGCCGTAACGGCGCTCTTCTCCCCGCGTGGGTTCATTCTCGACACGCAGTTCGGAAGCGGTGCCTTCAACTCCGCCGATGCGAATAATCACCCGCCCGATCCTGTTGTTGCTGACGCGTGTTGTCCCGCCGGCGCCTGCCCGCTGAGTCCCGCTGGCCGGAGTTCCTCTAAGTTCGGGCTGCTCCTCGGCAAATCGCGCCGCGATGGTGGAGCTGTTCGCGCCACTGTCGAAGAAGAATGGACGCTCGTTTCCAGCCACCGCGACGAGGGCATAGAGGCTGCTTCCGACCATCCGCAGATTGCTCGGCGCGTCATCGCCCGTGCCCGGTTCGAGGACCCGCAGGGTCTCGCCGGGGCCGAAGCTGATCCTTCCGAGCGCCCGCAGCACCGGCAATCCGACAATGACGTCGATCCGGTAGCCCCCGGGAACAGGGAAGGTGAGCGCGGCATCCTCCATCACCAGGAAGACGACGTTTCTGAGGACGGCGCCGGACAGCTCCAGCCGGTCGGCCATCGCAAGCCGCACGCCGACACCGCCGCCTAGCGAGTTCCCTACCGCGGCATCGCCGTTGAGCATCCGAAGCCCGAGCCGGCGCGCGGCGCTCGCGCTTGCAACGGAAAGATTGGCGCCGGTGTCGATGATCGCCTCTTCAGTCGCGGCGCCCGTCGCGATGCGCGCTCTGATCAGGCCCACCCTGTCCCGAATGGTGGCGGTTGGATGGCCCGAGCCGCGCGTTTCGAGCCGCTGCACGGGCGCAGCCGAAAGCAACCGGGCGATCCCGTTCAGGCGCTCCATTCCCGTGATCTCATCGGCGGTGAGCTCGCCATGGTCCGCCAGAAGTCGCGACGCGTGCGCCGCCGCCTTTGCGTAACGGCCCGCGAAAAACGCGCTGCCGGCGGCGAGCTGCCGGGCATGTCGGACTCGGTCCGGGCGAACGTCCCCGGCCGCGAAATAGTGCGCCAGCGCCTCGCGGGCCTCGTCCTCCCGCAAGAGCGCGGCCGCGCGCTGCGCCCGGAGAAGCATAGCCTCGGCGGTGAGCGGGGAGCTGTGCCGCAACAGCTCGTCCACCAGGTTGAGGTCTCCGATCTGCGCGGCCTCAAACGCCCGCATGACCTCGTCAGCGGGCGCCGGCGCAGCGCTCGCCGAAGGTGAGACCTGCGAGAGCGCCGACGACCAGGTGATCAGCGCTAGGGCAGCCCCTGCGGCTGCAACGATTCGGCGGAACAGCGCCGCTCGCTCACAGAAAGAGGAGCCGCGGTTCCTGATGAACTCGGGTGTTCCGGTCATCGGTCGGATCTCAATTGCACATGGTCTGCGGGGCCAGCTCTTCAGCCAGCGAGCGCAGATGGCCTGCCAGCTCCTCTGGAGCGGAATAAAAAGGCGAGTGGTCGGTGCTCATTCTGATCGTGCGGCGGCACGGCAGAGCGGTCTGCATGAGCCGTTGCAGGTCCGGGGCGATCGCCCGATCCTGCGAGCACTCGATATAGAAGCGGGGGACCCTGCCCCAGCCCTCCTCGCTCACCCGCAGCGGAGTGGTGAAGCTGGCCATGGGCTCAGGGCCCGACAGCGCCCGCGCGCGAGCCACCAGATGCGCCGGCGAGCTGTTGTAGAAGACACGCGCCACCGCGTCGGGCGCGATGGTCGAGAACCTGCGGTCGTCGCTCATCTGCAGGGAATTGGCTGCCTCCGGGCGCGGCGGGATCTGCCGCATCACCTCCTCAAGCGTCTGCCCGCCCCGAACCATGAAGGCGGCAAGGTAGACAAGGCCAAGCAGGTTGGCCGAGGCGAGCTCGGCGGCGCGGCTGATGACGATCCCGGCGCGGCTATGGCCCACCAGAACGACGGGCTCCGGCTGAGCGACGACGATGTCCGCCACGAAGCCGGCCCAGCTTTCGATCGACATCTGGTCGAGCGGAGTAGGGTCATTGCCCATTCCCGGCAGGTCGGGCGCAATGACCCGATGCCCCTCTTCCTCCAGAAGTGGGATCAGCAGCTCCCAGCACCAGGCGCCATGCCAGGCCCCATGAATCAGAACGAATGTGGCCATTCCTAATTCTCCACGATTTGACGTATGAGAGCCGCTCCCCCCGCGAGGGTTGACGAGCCGCTCCTGCCCACCGGCCGTAGCCGAGGGTGCCCTCTAAAGGCCGCTACAAAGCAAGTCCGAGCGGAAGCTCGATTGCAACGTTGAGGTCGAAGTCGAACCCGCTGCGCGGGTCCCAGCCCAGTTGCGCGTCCAGCCGCGGTCTCACCCAATCCTGGGACACTGCGACGGTCACGATGGAAAGCGCCGCGAGCGGCACGAGTGCGATGCGTTTCATCCGCAGCTCCTGTCCCGGCGCACGCAGTCGTGTGTGCGCCAATCACCCTAGGCGCGGTGGGCGACGCATGATCCAGGTCGGCACCACCCGTTTCAGCTCGGCGGCGGTATCGATTTCGAAGCCGAACCGCCGGTAGAAGCTGATCGCCCTGGCGTTGTGCTTGATCACGGTCAGCCAGATGGCGCGGCTGCTGCCGAGCCATTCTATGCCTGCCTCGATAAGGGAGCCGGCGAGCCTTGTGCCATGATACTCCGGGTCGACCATGAGCCAGTCGAGCTCCAGGTCCTCCGGACCATGTCGCGTCGCGATCATGAAGCCGATGAGCCGGTCTCCGGCGAAGGCGGCGGCGAGATGCTGGGCTTCGGACGCGGCCGCTTCGAAGAAGACCTGCCCGGCGAGCGGCGGAATGCGGCTGTTCGCATCCACCTGCTCGGCGGTGAGCCCGTCCGTGAAGAAGGTCGCCTGCGTCGCTCGTTCGGTGAGCTCCACGACATCCCTCGCCTCGAGACCGGCAGTCGCTTCGAGATCGGTCCGGATCCTCGGCTTCAGCATCCCGCCGCCAGACCTTACTTGCCGCAGCGGCAGTCGGAGCCGCACTTGCAGTTGGTGCAGGTGCAGGTCGGCTTGCAGCGGTCCTTCTGTTCGGTCTGGTTGGTCATTTCACTTCTCCTCTGCTCAGTTGCGAGGAGGCCCAAATAGGGGCGGGTCAGCGCGCAAACTTGAACGGAACGGCTAAATTCGAGTCAAGGTCGTCGCCGGCAGGCCGAAGGTCCGTTTGAAGATCCTGCTGAAGTGGGCAGAGTCCGAAAAGCCGGCTTCGTGGGCCGCCTCAGTGAGGCTCTGGCCTTGCGAGTAAGCCTGCACCGCGCGCACCAGCCGCAGCCAAAGGACATAAGTCTTGAAGGCAAGCCCTGTCTGCTCGACGAAGAGATGCCGAAGCCGGCTCGGCGACAGGTAAATGCCTTGCGACGCCCTCTCCAGGCTAAGTGGCTCGTCGAGATGCGCAGACGCATAGTCGATGATCTTCTGGATACGGGGGTCCGGCAGCCGCCCCTGCGTTCCGGGCACCAGCTGCTCGACGACGGCGCGCCCCAGCCGAAGCAGCTCGTCCTTCTCGAGATCGTCCTCGAAAGTGGCAGCGAAAGGGCTGAAGAGACCGCTCGTTCGAGCGGAGTCCAACGCGACCAGCGGCCGTTCCCTGAACAGGCTTGTCGTAAGCGCTCTCCCCATTTGACTTTCCGGCTCGACGAACAGGAAGGCGAGCAGCCCGTGCGCTTCGAACCTGTGCGGCGCGTCAGCCTTCACGGCGAGGATCGGCTTGCGAAGCGTTTCGCTTTGCGTCGAGAGCGCCAGCTCGCCCGAAAGGCTGGCCGTGATCTGGATGGCATGATGCGCGTGGACGGCCGCGTCTCCAAAGCCGTGCGGCGCTTCCAGCACCCAGACGCTGACCCCCTGCGCAATCGCCATCCTGGCGCGACCCTTCGACATAAGACAGCACTCTAAACGAGAAAAAGGCCGCAGAAAATTAGGGGCGGCGGCTCAATAGCCGCTTCGTTCAAGCGCCGATCGCGCCCCCGCAATAGCCCGCCGAACCCTTGCGCGCCGTCGAACTGCCGCGGCGCTTCACCCCGAAAGGACCTGATCGATGAGCGCAGTGGAGATCGCGCAGCTGGGCTGCGGCACCTTGTTCCTGGTGGGGATGCTCACGGGCTTCTGGAAATATAGGAGCATGATCACCAGCGAGGTGGGAGAGGCCCCCATTTATGTGGATATCTGCCATCGCACGGCGCTCATGTACGCTTTCGCATCCCTTGTGCTCGCCGAGTTCGCGCGGCTGAGCACATGGCCCGACTTGGTGAACGCGATCGGGGTCGCGGTCCCCTTGTTCTTCTTCTGCACGTCGGTGGCCATCTACGCCGTCCACGGCTTCCTAAACGACACCGATAACCAGCTCAGGCGCCCGCACCGGCTCGGCCGCCGGAATGTGCACGGCCGAGCGATCAGCTTCTACATGTACCTGCTCACTGTGGGAGAGGTCGGAGGCTTTCTTGTGCTGTTTAGCGGGTTCCTGCGCAGCCTGGTCTGAGCCGGCGTCGGCCCGCAATGCGCCCGGCCCGCAAGGCGGGCGGAGAAGCTTAGCCGTTTCGTTCAAGCGCGTGGGCCTCGGCCGTCGTACTGGCGCTCCCACAATTCGGAGAAAGCGCATGACACGAAGGGATCTTCTCAAGTTTGCCGCCGCGGCCACCGCGGCGCCGGCTCTCTTGAACTCAACGGACGCCGTCGCGGCTCAGGCGTCTGGCCAAGGCCCGGCAGCCGGTCCCGCCGACAACATCGCGATGCTGATCTATCCCGGCTTCACCGCCCTGGACCTCGTCGGCCCCTATCACTTCCTCGGCGGGATGCCGCGGGCCCGGGTCCATCTGGTGACCAACCAGGCAGACCTGCGGCCGGTGCGGAGCGACATCGGCCTTTCGATTCAGCCAACCGCAACCTTGGCGGACTGCCCGTCCGACCTCGCGATCATCTTCACGCCCGGCGGCACCACCGGTACGCTTGCGGCCGCGCGCGACCCACGAACGATCGCGTTCATTCGCCATCATGCCGAGCGTGCCCGATACGTCACCAGCGTCTGCACCGGATCCCTGATCCTCGGAGCCGCGGGCGCCTTGCGGGGCAAGCGCGCAACGTCGCATTGGTCGGTCGTGCAGCTGCTCTCGAACTTCGGCGCCATTCCAGTGCGGGAGCGCGTGGTAAGGGATGGAAAGCTGATCACCGGCGCCGGCGTCTCGGCCGGCATGGACTTCGGCGCGACGCTCGTCGCCGAGATGCATGGCCAAAGGGTTGCGGAGGCAGGTATCCTGATGGCTGAGTATGCCCCCGAGCCGCCCTTCCCCACCGGCAGCGTCGAGCAGGCGCCGCCCGATTTGGTCGCGATGCTCGAGCGCGGACTCAGCGGCTTCGTGTCGGACGCGGCGCAGCTGAGACTCTAAGGAAGCGGAGATTGGAAGCAATGCACGTACGACGCGCGGCGCCCGGCGACGCTCCAGCGCTCCTCCACATCTGGCTCGAGGCATCCCGAGTCGGCCATCCATTTCTCGGCGAGGAGACACTCCAGGAGCAGTTGCCGAAGCTCAGGGACGTCTACCTCCCGCACGCGGACAATTGGGTTGCTGTCGAGGGGGACACCATCCTCGGCTTCATCGGATTGGCCGACAACCACGTCGGCGGCCTGTTCGTGGCGCCCGCGGCGCATCGGCGCGGTGTTGGCCGGCTTCTCCTGGACCATGCGTCCGGGCGGCTCGGCGAGCTTACCGTCGAGGTCTATGAGCAGAACCGATCCGCCCGCTCTTTCTACGGCAGCTGCGGGTTCGAGCCGATCGGCCGAAAGGAGCTGGACGATGAAGGACGGGCGCTTCCGCTCCTTCGGATGAAGAGGGCGTCTGCCGTCACTGTGCGGCGCGACGGCCGCGCCTGAGCATCGGCTCCGTCGCGCCCGTCGCTGCCTAGCCAGAGGTGAGATATGCAAGGACCTGAAGAGGCTTTCGACCTCTACCGAAAGCTCATCAACGATCACGACTTCCACGTCCTGGAAGAGCTGGTTATCGATCCTGCGATCACGTGCGTGTTCGGGAACATCGTCCACAGGGGCATGGCCGCCGTGCGGGCGGCTTTCGAGGCCGCGTGGTCGGATCTGCCTGACGAAACGTATGAAATGAGCGAGCCTGAGTGGGTCCCCTCCGGATCGGACATCGCTGTGGTGCTCTTCCGCTACGCCTTCCAAGGGACGCGGCAAGGGCAGCCAGTCGTCGGCAGCGGCTGCGGGACGAACGTCTATCGTCTGAGCTCGCGCGGCTGGCGACTGGTCCATGAGCACTTGAGCGCAGATTCGACGGCAGCCGAGGCCTAGCTGGTTGCGCCAGCCGCCGGCCTGCCCACAGCTCCTATATGCGCGCTGAGAATGGGCATCCGATCAGAGCCGAAGCGAGCTCGCTGAAGCTGTCCACCGCGAAGGTCGGCTCCGCCTGCGCAAGCACTTGCCGGGTAGCGTAGCCCCAGAGCACGGCAGCGCTGTCGATGCCCACGGCCCTTGCGGCCTCTACGTCCCGGACCTCGTCGCCAATCGCCACCGCCCGGTTGGCGGGCGTCCCCGTCGCTGCAAGCGCCTTACTCAGCTTCTTCGCCTTTCCGAACAGGGACGCTCCACAGCCATAATGATCCACCAAGCTCGCTCGGCTGGCCAGCACGTGCCTTATGGTGTCCTCGGAGTTCGAGCTCACGATCGCGATCTTGTGGCCAGCCACCTTCAGCGCCTGCAGGGTTTCGACTGCCTCCGGAAACAGCCGAATGGCGTCCCTGTCCCGCCGGGCCATCGCGCGCCCGTCACGGGCAATGAAGGGCAACCGCCATCGCGGTATCCGCAGGTAGGAGATGATCTCGCGGTTGGTCCGGCCGCGAAGCATCTCGACCTCGGCGGCCGTCAATTCCGGGAAACGGTGCCGCCGCGCGAGCGCGTTCAGCACTCCGAACATCCACTCGGCAGTGTCCGCAAGGGTGCCGTCGAAGTCGAAGATGGCGAGATCGTAAGGGCGCGGGGACATCTACATCGCTCCAGCTAGACGAGCCACGAAGAAGGCGACGTGGGCGGCCATGTGCGCGAGCATTGCCGCCTCAAGATTGTGACGCACGAACAGTGCGCCGAAGGCGACCCCTCCCGCCGCATTGAGCAGTAGCGTTCGTATGACGAGCGGCGCGTTCAGCTCCGCGGCGACCGCGAGGGCAGGCAGATGGCCAACCCCGAAGAGCAAAGCTGCCGCGACCACCGCCATCCACACCGCAGCGTTCCTGGAAAGCCGAAGCTTCAGCAGGAGCCAGGCAATCAGAGAGAGCAGGCCCCAGCGGACGAGGATCTCTTCGGTTATCCCGCCGTAGAGGAGCCCCTGCACCAGACCTAAGAGCGGGTCGAACTCCGCTGCCCGCAAGGAGGCGAAAGCCTCCGGTTGCGCCCAAGCGAAGAGCAGATCGCCTAGGATGATCAGCGCCCCCGCCGCGGCCCCGACGAGCACCGACAGCATCAGCGGCACTCGTGACGGCTCCTGCTGGCGCAGCCGGTCTACAATGGAGGAGCGCAGCCCGACCCGATGGGCAAGGGCGAGCCCGACGGCGCCGGCGACGAGCGTGAGGGCGATCGGCTGGACGAGGAGGGCCGCTTTCACCGCATTGCGCCCGCCCGCGGCGGCAATCTGCTCCGGCGGGATGTTCGCGAGGGTCGCGTCCGCGGTGAGGAGCAGGCTCAAGGCTCCGAGCGTACCTAGCGCAACCAGCGCCAGAAGCGGCTTGAGGAATGCGCGCCTTTTCTGCTTCACGTGCTTGACTTCCTATCAATCCCACGATTGCGCCTACCGCCGGCCTCACCGATACGAGACCGCCAGGGGACCGCACGCCTCTTGGACAGTGATGATGTCAATGACTTGAACGTTTCGGCTGCGGTTGGTCGATGCGTACGCTCGAGCTGGTCGCGCTTTCCCGTCAGGACGAGGCCGACGGCAACCGCACGAAAACGCCACCGGCGAGTCGACGGCCATTTGAGGCTCGCTTCCCTTAGCTGTGCGTCGGCTTTCACATCTGAGCTGCCTGAGAGCAGCCTGTCCGCTAGCGGCCTGAAGCGGCTGTCTAGGTCGCTCAGCTGAATGTCCGCGATGGGTCGAAAGCAGCCGCGCCATTTCCCCAGGCCTGCGAGCGCGGCGCGATCAATCGCGCGGCGCGAGCCGTTTTTCGCACACGTCCTTCACCAACCTTTGAAGCTCGGCGACCCGCTCGCCGATCCAGCGCATCTCCGCCTCGGTGAGCTTGTATTCCGGCGAATAGCGGGCGTTCACGTAGGCGAGCCTCAACAGCTCGAAGCATCGCCGGGAGAATTTGTCAGCGCGCGGCCATGCCTCGATCAGCTCGGGCGCCTCCTCCTCCGCACGGGAGCGCAGAAAGTTCAGCTTATGCGATTTCGGGCTGTAGAGCGTGATCACCAGCAGGATGCAGTGGTAAAGTCGTTCCGCTGCCTGATGGTATAGAAACGCCGCCTCGGCGGGACGCTTGCGCGCGACGTTGTCATCGGCGTTCTGAAGGAACGTCTCGGCGCTTGGCAGCCATCGCTCAAAATGCGTTTGCGCCTCGGCCCGCGCTTCCTCGGGCGGCAGCTCGCGCGGCGGGTGGAAGGCGAATCCTTCCGCTTCATAGAGCGCGATCCCCTGCCGAACGACGTCGACGAAGAAGGGTCGGCCCTGGTCGAGCTGCCGGTTCACGTCCTTGAGCGTGTGGACGATGAAGTTGACCGGCGCGCCGATCGCCTTGCCGATCGTCAGCTCGCGCATCAGCCGGTCCTCGGCGGCGGACCAGTAATCGACGAAGTCGGTCAGCTTATCGTGGCTGACGACGATCAGGATATCGTAATCGGAGTGGTAGCCGCCCACGGGATCGTCGACCCAATCGCCCCGCGCATAGGAGCCGTAAAGCACGATCTTGAAGATGCGCGCATGCTTGCCGAACCCGTTGGTCTTGTTGGTCGCCTTCTCGAATTCCTCGAACAGGATCTGGACCACGCGCTCCAGCTCGCGCTGCTTGGTCGGGGGCAGGTGGTCGAGGTCGGTTCGCATCGGGATCGATCCTAGCTTCAAGCGCAGACAAAGCCACCCTAACCGGGCGCCGCCCGGGGACGCCTGACGTCACCAGAAACGCCACCAAGGCCGTTCGGCGCGCTCGATACGGCGGTCCAGCTCGTACAGAGCGTCGGCCAGGTGGCGCTCGACCTGATCGAGGGACATGCCCTTGCGCTCCGCGATCTGGCGGTAGGCGAGGCCTTCCCGCCTACAGAGCAACAGCACCTCGCGCTGAACCGGCCTCAGCTGCGCGATGGCCTTCTCCAGGCGCCGCAACTTTACTTCCTCCGACTCCGGGGCCCTTCCTGTCCGTCCCATGATCCCTTCTCCTCCTGAACAGTCGCACCGGCCCCGGAAGAGCGGGGTGGGCGGCAGGAGCGAACCGGAAGGCCTGCCGATCCAAGGCGAGGTGCACCCGTAGGGCCGCAACGAAGTGAAGGACCCGGCGCCAAGCGCCGGGTTGCGGCACGCCGAGGCTGGCCTAGAGGGAAGCGCCGCCCACCCCCGCTCGGCCGCGGCCGCAGGCAACGCCGCCGCGCCGTCAAAGCGCGGCGACCGCCAGGCCGGCCCCGCCGGCCCGCGTCAGGCCGATCGTCACGCCGCCAGGCGCCGAGACGCCGAAGTGCGACTCGGGCGAGCGCAAGCGAGGTAGAGCCCGGCCGCGGCGCAGCCGCGGGACGCCGAACGGCTTTCTTCTCTCTAAACCCCAATACCTCTCCGGCGCACGAAGCAGCATCTTAAGGAACGCGAAGCCGCCCCTCCTTGCATGGTCTCGCTGCAGGCCATTTCTCCCAAGGACGCACCAACACAGCTCATCCTTAAGGAGGCACGATGACCCTCGACACAACCGACCGCATTCTTCGCCTTAACGCGGTTCTGGACCGTACCGGTCTCAGTCGTTCGACCCTCTACCGCAAAATCCAAGCCGGCACTTTCCCAAAGCAGGTGCGCATTGCCGCGCGCTGTGCGGGATGGCGGGAGTCGGCTATCCAAGATTGGATCAGCAACCCCTTCTTCTACACGGCGCCGGCTGAAAAAACATTGCAGCCAGTACGGTTGGGCAACCAGAATTAGAGTCCAGACTTGCCGGAGTATCTTGTAACGAATGCGTGGGCTCGTTGGAAGGTAGCATGCCGGGGAATGACATTTTGCGGTTTGACGACCGGGTTCTTCGGAGCGCCGACGACGGCGCTGATTTTGAAATGTTCGTCCAAGAGTATTTCAACGTGGCGGAGCCGGGTCTCCGCATGTGCCGGAGTCTCGTGCGCCGTCCTGACGGCGGCGTTGATCTGCTCACTGCCGACGCGCCTTTCACGACCCACGTTGAATGCAAATTCCTTGGGCGGGAAGCGACAACAAAACCTGCGGATGTTTTTGCAAAGACGGGTAAGAGGCTCAAGACAAATATAGTTGCTGCCGCAAGAGGTCGAGCCGGAGCCGCCATTGCGTACCGAGCTTGGCTGAACCCCGAACTCACAGAATATCGCCTTTGTTTTTCCGCGCTGGCTCCGACTGCGGCTGGGCGGGGGAGTTTGGCTAAGAAGATTGGGGAGCTTTTCTCTGGTTTGTCGCGGGAACACCCACAGCTCGCCCATCTTGCTGATATGCAGGTTCGGCTTTGGTGGTGGGACGACTTTGCTAGCGCCCAATCGTCCTACCCCGCGCTTTTCTATAGGTGGTTTGGCGGAGCGCCACCTGGATTCACCAGCCTGGGCGGCGACCCCGAATCCAACGAGACGTTCAAGACATACCTGGAATCTAGCGAGCTACCCTATTTCTCGCGTTCCCAATTCCTCAGCGAGGGCCTGAACTCGTCGGATCCGGAATCCGAATGGACGCAGGAAATCATTGAGAGCAAGTCAGACGCGCTCGTGATCTACGGGCCAGGAGGTGTCGGTAAAACACGATTAGCTCTTGAAATCGCGAAAAGAGCCTTGGCCGCAGGCTGGCTGGCATTCCGCATGGATGATTTCGCGTCGTTTAGCGATGGAGAGCGGATACTGTCTTCGTCCGCTAATTCAATTAGAGTTCTTCTTTTTGTCGATTATGGCGAACGATTCAAGCAGCTCGGGCAAGCTGCCGACTTTATCCACAAGGCCCAGGCAAGCGGTCACAAAGTTGGGCTCGTCGTTAGCTGCAGGAGCAGCATGCGCCTCCGCGTTTTCGATGAACTTCTCGATTTGCGATCGCTTCCCGTCGACGCTGGGGCGGACGTTAAGGGTGCAGGGGATCGAGGTTTCGCGGAATGGGTCGTAGCTAAGATCATAAATCACTTTGCACTACCTGAACCGGAGCGCTTACGGGCTGTGTGCGGTAGACTTCCAGTACTAGCTGCCTTTGCCGCATTTCTCTACAAAGCTCGGCCCGACCGATTTAGAGAGCAGTTTGAAGGCTTGCTCTCAACCCAGGATTTCCAGACTTGGGCGAATCGCCGATTGCGGGCCATTGAACATGCGATCGCCGGTTCCGGCGATCCGTCCGAATTGTTGGCCCGCCTCGCGGTACGGCTGCCAATGGCTATTTCGCTCGGAAGCGAAACCAGCGCCGAAAATGGGCAGTTTCAGAAGCTACTAGACATACTGCGCGTCGATCTTTGGGTCGGGGTAGACCAGAACCAATATGTCGCTGCGCATGATGTGTTCGCCGACGCGATGGTATCTAGATTCGTCTTTGCGATGCCCGGCCTAGAGACGGAGAGGGCCTTCCGTTTGGTGGAAGGAGCCCTTCGGGACGCAACCCTCGCGCAAACTCTTTCCGTTATTGACCGTCTCGCGGGACACCCAAGCTTCGGCCAGATTGACGGCATGCAAGTTTTTAGGCGGCTCACTCATTTGGACGAGGGCAGGGTCTTCGAGTCTTGCGCAGCTATATTGGGTAGCCGACTTCTTTCGCCTAGAAGTGCCATAATTTTAGCTATTGAATTTGGTCCCAATTTCCGTGAGTGGCTCCTCTACGACAGTGGCGCTCGTTACCAAATCTCTGCCTTAGCCGAATGGGCTGCGCTGTCCGGCAAGAAGTCCGCCTTGGAAGACCAGACGCGCACAGACTTCGGCGAGCTACTGGCCGTAGCCTTGGAAGCGGCCCACAGTCCGAATATCATGCTCCGCCGTGCATTCATGTTTGACCCTGCGCGCTACCGCGAGGCTTTGTTGAGTAGAATTCGGAACGAACCAAGAAGGCGCGGCACGAGCTACTTGATTCAGGCCGCACTCGAGTATGGAATTCTGCCGTCGGAAATCGAGTTCGCTACTCTAGATTGGTTGAGCGAGCACCAGACTTCTACATTCGCCTCCTACGTGATGGCGAGCTGGATCCAGGCCGGCGGTGAAATCGAGTCGATATTCGGCAATGCTTGCAAGTGGCTGGAGGCGAACGGTCTCACGCCAAACGCGTCCTATTTCTATCCCGTGATTATCGCACACGGAGGATACAAAACTTTCCAGCACTGGATTGATAAATGGGTCACCGCTCACAACGAGAGTAAGGGAGCGCGCTTTGTGTTCGAGGCGCTCCTCGTAAAAGGCGAGTTAGCCGGAGACAACGAGTCAGCAGCGCTTTCGTGGATAAAGACGCATGCGCACGACTATAACGCGAATCGCCTCCTCCAGGCGTGGATTGACCATTACGGACTCGACGGAGTTAATGCACTTGTTCTCTCTTTTTTATCGCTCAATGCTAAGGAACTGGCGGCAAGCTACATCCTACAGAAGTGGCTTGAGAAGGACGGATCTCTCTCTGATGTTCGACCACATCTAATGACGTGGCTTGGGGGAAATGACAAAGACAGAGATCGCATTACGTACACGTTGTCTGCTTGGGCACAGCACGGCGGCGACGCGGACGCCGTTAAGCCGTACATTGGCGAAATCCTGCGGAATAGCGACGATCAGTTCTTTAGCTGCCGAGTTATAGTTTCTTGGCTATTCATGGGTGGCGCTCTTGGGGAGGTCACGCCCTTCATGGAGTCGTGCCTTGCGGTTTGTGCGGCGGACCAGCGGACGCGTTTCCTCTACGAAAACTGGCTCCGAGCGGGAGGGTCGGCCGACGCTGTCTGGCCGCATGCCGTGGCTTGGCTGGAAGCTAATGGTGACAAGGAATATGCGCGTCATTTCTATGGTCGCTGGGTGTTGTATGGAGGCGACTGGGGCCCGATTAGGCCGTTCCTCGATGCCTGGCTTGTCGAGCACGGTACGAAGCGAAGCGCCGCTCCTATGCTGTTTGCCTTGGTCAAAGGCGGCGTGCCTGTCGCGGATGTGGCATCCGCTTTACAGCACTTTTTGGTCCGACACCCCCACGATAAACACTCGATTACGTTTCTAAGTTGGGTGGCCGGGTCCGGGACGGACATGGGGGATATCATCGCTAATGCGGAGTTACTCCTCCCTGCAATCTCTGCCAAAGACTTCAAAGCCTGCTACACTCTTGAAGCCCTGATGGAGGCTGGATGTGCGCTTCCACGCTTGGAGCCGATCATCAAAGATTGGCTCCAGTCTCATTTGCATAATGTAGATGCGGCCTTCCTTTTGGGTCGCACAGTTACTTCCGGCGGCGATTTTGCTGTCTATGGCCCCTTGGTATTGTCTTGGCTGAAGGATCATGCCTGTCGCGGTAGAGCCAACTTATTGCTTCGGGCATGGATTGGCAGGGGGTGGCCAACCGAGCCGGTCAGGGGCGCAGTGGAAGCTTGGCTCGAAGGGCACGCCCATGAGGACCAGGCCGTCACCCTTTATCGAGATTGGCGGAAGAGCGGCGCAGCCGAAATTACCGTTCGGGCTGAAACTCTCAAGGAGCTGCAAGGCCGCGACGACGATGGCCTATCTTATGATTCGTGAAAGAGCCGAATTCAGTCTCAACGACGCATCGCAGCTTCGGCGGCTTCCTCAGCGCCATACGCGCCCGCGTCGAGCAACCTTTCATAGAGATCCATCGCCCGTGCCCGCAACGTTCCATCGTTTCGCTGGAGCGCTACGGCGAGTTGGACTAAGTCGGTGTCCACGCCGAAACGGCGTCGTTCATTTCCGAGAGACTGATCTACGACCACCTCAAGGAAATCCATAACCGGTTCATCGAAGCCGGGGTGAAGAAGCAGCTGCTGCAGTGCCTCAGCCAAGAAACGGCTGCTCGCTTCTTCCAGCACCTCCGAATTCCCCCGCACGGCGGCAAGCATTTCAATCGTTCGCGCATCGGCCGGGAAACCACCCCGTCCGTCGAGAGCCTTCGCCACGGCTGCAGCCTCGTCGCCACGGGCATCGATCGCGTGAGCCAAAAGCGCTTCATGGACCCGGGAACGGATCGCCTGGGAGTCTTCGCGCCAAGCGGCCGCGAGGCTGAACAACAAGCCCGTCCGGGCCGAGCCGGGCCTTTCCCGTATGCCCATGACGAAGACCGCGATGGTTGGGTCGTCGGGCTCAATGGCATAGATGCCGCCCGCGAGTTCGCCCGCCATTTGAGGCAAAGGCTCCGCGCCTCCTAGCCAGCGCTCGAGAATGGCGTCTCGGACCTCCGTTGGCACGGTCCCGTGGAGCTGCCACAGCGCACCGACGGACAAGACATCATCGAATGCTTCCGGCTGGCGCTCGATGAAACGCCGCCAGAAACGGTGGGCCTGCGCTTCTTCGATCCACCACAGGCTCTGGCCCCATTGTCGAAGGAGATGAGCCCAGATGGCGGGGTCCTCGGGCTCCTCCAAGTGCCGCTCCATCGCGTCGGCCCAAGCTCCATGATTTGGCGGATCGCGCTGAAGCCAGCCCAAAGCCATTGCCTCGAGGAAGGTATAATTTCTCTGCGGTACGATAACCGAGCCTCCGCCGCGTCCAAAAAGGATCGGCTCAGGCCTTGACTGCTCCCGTTGAGGGTTGAGATCTCTGTTGCGCTCGTCAAGCGCAAGCCTCCTGACTACTTCTTCGGCGACCTGCGCTTTATCGCGCACGATCCAGCGCTGAAGAAGGTCGATGTCGGCGTCTTCGAGACCGCCTGTTCGGCCGCTGAGCGCCTGGAATGCCCAGCCACAATCGTTGCGCCAGTTGGGCGACGAAAACCCGATTGCGTCGAAACGGTGGATGAGTTCGGCGATCCGCCGAGGCTCGGCAACAGGTGCGAGTTCGCGCAATGCTGCGCCAGCGGCATGCTCGTGCTTCCCCGGCTGGAGGGATTCCAGGATCGCTACCGCGCGCTCGGGGCAACTTTTCGCGAAAGCGCCGAAAGCATGCGAGAGCTGACTTACTCCACCGCTATACGGGCGGCGCCGCGACCTCTCCGGCCACGTGTCGTTGATGCCGTCATCCACTTCGTCGAGCATCTGACGGACCTGAGCGTCGGTAGCTTTCTCCATTGCCGACGCGGGCATAGGAGAACCGACTACCCTAGCCATGCCGATCGTGTTCATCCTTCCTTCGAACACGGGTTGCTCGCGACGCCATTCTGAGATGCGTCGGCGCAGGCGGGCGCCAAGTACCTCCAAAGGAAGAGCCTCAAGCAGCGCAAACCGATGCTCCTCGTTCCACGGCAGCCGTATCTTCTTCTCGCCCGCCGAGAACGAATTCCATGTCTCGTCGGAATACGGCTTCCAGCGGAGTATAGTTTCCTTCAACGTCTCCATCTGAGCGAAGTCGAGACCTGGAACAATCGAGCGTACCAACTGCTGAGCGGTCCATCCCCCTATCGTCCGACCTATACCGTCCGTTGCCGTGCCATGGGCATCACCGACATACAGGCGGCGCGTATCCTCTAGCAGAAAAGCCAAGGATCGATCGGCCAACGCCGGCCCGGCGGCGGCAAGGGCGTCCGCGATGACCGCCTGCACCTCTTCGAGCTGTACTCCAACATGAGGGCTTAATAGCTCGAAGAGCGCCTCCGGATCGCGCTCGCCCGTTGTCCGAAGCGCCGCCCGAAGGACCTTAATCACCCTGCCGCTGCCGTCCTCATATTTCCAATCCCACTCAAGCGAGTTGCTGGTTGGAAACCCGTCCTTCAAGGACGCGACAGGCTTAACGTCAGAGGTGGCGATTTCCACGAACCAGGGAAACAATCGTTCGGCAAATCGCAGCGGGTCAGCTTCCGCTAGCTTCTCAAGGCCATAGATATCCAGGCGGGTAGGCGTGGCCTCAACCGTACGAATGTATGTCTCCAGTAATGCAAGCGCCTCCGGCACTCGCCCAGCCTCCCTGAGAACTTCAATGAGATGCGCGATACGGTGTGGATCAAAAGTTTGCCGGCTAACTGCCAAGTCGAGTCGCGCGGCCAGACTGGGGGTCCACTCGCCGGACTTTTCGGCGACGAACGCCGCCCAGCCATCGTAACGCGCTTCTGCCCATTCCTCGCTCAAAAACGCCGCAGCAGCATCAGGCGCATGCCGCGCCTCCTCGACGAGCATCGATGCGACATGCCACTCGAATTCCTCGCGCCCGCTGAGATCCGGCAGCCAGGACATCGCCGCGCCGCGCCACCCGTCCCAAACGCGCACAATCCTGGAGAGTGCACGCTTGGCGAGCGCCCCATCTGAGTCGATCAGCCGCCGCACCCAGGCGATTTCACGTGGCAGGGGGTCGGACGAGAGCGCTAACATGTCCACGACAAGATGCTGCAAGTGGCGGCGCGTTCGCGGCTCCCCCAGGAAACGTTCGACGGCGTCGAGGTAGGCAGAAGCCTCCACCTGACGAAGCCGCTGCATGCCTCGCAAGACCGCTGCCCGCGGGAAAAGGCTGTCCTGACCGCTCCAGCCAAATTCAGCCAAGTCCCGCCCGGTGGCGAAACTCCGCGCTTGAAAGTCGTCCAGCCAGCTCTGGTGGCTGAATCCGATATTGCCTGTGCCGTCCCGAACGATCAGTCCGCAAGCCTCTGCGGCCTGAAGCTCCGGTCCCCGCTCAAGACTGAATCTGTCCGCCGGCCGCCATAAGGTTTCTGTTCGAACCATCTCGGCGGCGAGATCGATCATCAGCGACGCGACGCTCCGTCGCATGTCAGCGTCCAAAGGTACTGTGTCGAGCCAGCGTTGCAGCAATTGGCTCGGGAGCAGCTCGTCAACAGCAACACCCCTCTTCACCAGGTCCACAAACAGTTTGAGGGCGAAAGGCCTACGGAGCGTGGATGCCAACCCCGCAGGCACGCTGGCTGGATCAATCCCAACTTCGGCGAGGAGCGCCGACACCAACTCTTCTGACGGGAGGCGGAGCACAACCCGCCTCGCGTCCAGCTGCTGAAAGCGGGCGTCGTGCTCGGCCTCGAAGGGCCGCGACGAGACGACCACGCTGATCGGCAGTGCGTCTGTGGTTGAACCTTGAGCTTCAGTCACCAGCCCAAGGAGCAACCGCATACGGGCGGAAAGCCGATCCATCACATCGCTGACCGCGTCGAGTTGATCGATCAGCAAGGCGACCGGTCGAGAGGCGGCAAGCGAGCGCAGTTCGCCGGTCAGCGGGCCAGCCATGTTCAGTGCTGCCGCCACCTCGTTGAGGTCGCGGACGTCGGCAGGAAGGCGGTCGGCCTTGATCGCCAGCACCGCCAGGCCGTCCGCAGTGAGCCTGTCGACGAGTGAGGCCATGAAAGCCGACTTGCCGGAGCCCGCCTCTCCCACGAGAAGGATCGTGCTGCGCGGGTCCTCACGGAGCGCGTCTACCACAACCTCGAACTCGGGACGTGTAAGCTGCGAACCCCAAATGTCCCGTGGCCAGGCCCGAAGGTCTTCGGAGCCGCGACGCGCGTCTTCGAGCGCCGCCTCTGGATCAACTGAGCCACCGGCTACGGGTCGAAGGCTCAGCAAAGTGTTCACACCGGCCAAGATTTCGGCGCTGACCTGAAGTTGCGCTAGGTCTCGCCAATGTTCCGAAGCCGCCAAGGCGTCGCGAAGCGCCGCAAAGAAGGCAACCATGGCTTGTCGCATGGTAGCGGGCTCGGCCGCTATAATACGCTCTAAGGCCTCATCTCCACCGTGATCCTCAGTGTATCCCTCTGAAATCATGTCCACAAAAGTGGCAGCCAAACGTACCGGGTCGGGCAGGTCGAGCGGGTTTGCGGCTATGTCGAGAACGGCGGGGGCCAAGATGGATTGGCAGAAGCCGGAGCTGCGAAGATCATCCGCAAGGCTCGGCACCGCGCTCGCCGCCGCTTCGATCGCGCGAGCCGTGATAGCCGCGAGCTCGCGCCGCTCCGCGCGTCTACGCAGACGGTCGCGAAGCCTCGTAAGAGCGAAGCCAGCGGATTTGTCGAGTGCGAAGCCAAAACCCGCTTCGAGAAGTGCGGGAACCAGTAGAGAAGCCATATTGAATTCTAGCGGTCCGAAAACCGGGAGACGAGGCCAAACTTGCTGCGCCCCGCTTAGGGTCAGCCCTTTGACGTCACGCGAGTCGTATCAAGGCGTGCCATCAGAGCGCAGCGCTACGTGGGACCAAATGTGGGACGGACAGCGAGCGGGCTGACTAAACACCCGCGATTCCTCGACATTTTTCGCTTGAATGGTGGAGCCGAGGGGGATCGAACCCCTGACCTCTGCAATGCCATTGCAGCGCTCTCCCAGCTGAGCTACGGCCCCGAACCTTTTTCGCCGCCCCTGGGAGGGCGGCTGCGGCGCCGGATTTAGGCAAGGCGCCGGGTGTTGGCAACAGGGACAGTCACTTTTCCGCACCTCGTGCGAAATCCCGCGCCGAAGTGCGGAAAAGTGACTGTCCCTACCGCGTCAAACCTCCTCGTCGTCGTCCCCGGCTCCGGGCACGCCGATATCGTCGTCGCCGCCCAGATCGACCTCGTCGTCCGGATTCTCCTCGGCATCCTCGTCGATGACGAGATCCTCGGCGGCCAGATCGGCATCCTCCTTCTCGTCGACGACGACCTCCTTCTTGGGAGCGTCGAACGGCAGAGGCTGCTTGGACTTGAGGACGGGCTCGGGATCCCAGGCGACTCCGCAGTTAAGGCAGGTCACCGGATCTTCCTTGCCGAGATCGTAAAAGCGGGTGCCGCACTTGGGACAAGTGCGCTTGGTGCCCCATTCAGGCTTCACCATCGGTGAAAAACTCCACTGCGTAATTGGAAATGACGGCCGCTTCCGACCGGATGCGGCGCGCTTGCCACATGGGAGGGGCGCTGTCAAAGCCAAGCCCCATGGCGAAGAGCGGGCCCCTGCCGACGGCGTTTGGAGCCTCCGGCCCCCTTCGCGGCACCGCCCGGGTCCCCGGCGACAAGTCGATCTCGCACCGGGCCCTGATCTGCGCCGCGATGGCGGTCGGGCAAAGCCGCATCGAGGGGTTGTCGGAGGGGAGCGACGTCGCCGCCACCGCCGCGGCGCTTCGGGCGATGGGGGTGCGGATCGCCCGCGACGGCGACGGCTGCGCGGTCGACGGAGTCGGAGTCGGCGGCCTGCTCCAGCCCGAGGCTGCGCTCGATCTCGGCAACAGCGGCACCTCGGCGCGGCTTCTCGCCGGCCTCGCCGCCTCCCATCCGATCACCGCCACCTTCACCGGCGACCCGTCGCTGTCGCGGCGGCCGATGGAGCGGGTGGCGGCGCCGCTGCGGCGGATCGGTGCCGAAGTGACGGCGGCGCCGGGCGGGCACCTGCCAATGACGGTCCGCGGTCTGTGCCCGGCCGTCCCGCGCAGCCACCGGCTCGACCTCCCCTCCGCCCAGGTGAAGACGGCGCTGCTGCTCGCCGCGCTCAACATTCCGGGCGTCACCCGGATCGTCGAGCCCGTTGCGACCCGCGACCATGGCGAGCGCCTGCTCGATTTTTTCGGCGCCGACATCGCCCGCGACGGCGAGACGATCGAGATTCGCGGCGAGGCCGGGCTGACCCCGCGCCGCCTCGCGATCCCCGGCGACCCCTCAGCCGCCGCCTTCCTCGCCGCGGCGGCGCTGATCGTTCCGGGCTCGGACATCGGCATCGAGTGCGTCGGCGTGAATCCCGGCCGCACCGGGCTGTTCGACCTGCTCGCCGAAATGGGCGCCGGCCTCGCCTTCTCGGGCGCTCGCGAGCTGGCCGGCGAACCGGTCGCCGACCTTCGCATCCGCCATTCGCCGCTGCGCGGAATCGACGTTCCGCCCGCGATCGCGCCGAGGATGATCGACGAATTCCCGATCTTCTTCGTCCTCGCCGCCTTCGCCCAGGGCAGGACCCGCACCCGCGGCCTCGCCGAGCTCAGGGTCAAGGAATCGGACCGGCTCGCCGCGATGGCCGCCGGGCTTCGCGCCATCGGCGCCCGGGTCGAGGAGAAAGAGGACGGGCTGGAGATCCATGGCTCGGGCGGCGAGCCGCTGGCCGGAGGAGCGACGGTCGACCCGCGGCTCGACCACCGGGTCGCGATGAGCTTCGCGGTGGCTGGCCTCCATTCCAATCAGCCGGTAAGCGTCGCCGGCATGTCCACCGCCGATACCAGCTTCCCCGGCTTCGCCGCCCTGCTCGGGAGGCTCGCCCGATGATCGTCGCCGTCGACGGTCCGGCCGCGAGCGGCAAGGGGACGATCGCCAAGGCCATCGCCCGCCACTACCGGCTTCCGCACCTGGACACCGGCCTGCTCTACCGGGCGGTCGCCCTCAACCTGCTCCGCTTCGGCGGCGATCCCGACAGCGAGTTCGCGGCGGCGCGCGCCTGCGATTTCTCGCAGACCGATTTCGACGATCCCGACCTGAAGAGCGAGGCCGCCGGCGGCGTCGCCTCCCGGATCTCGGCCTATCCGATGGTCCGAGCCGCGCTGGCGGAGCGGCAGCGCTATTTCGCCGCGCAGCAGGGCGGAGCCGTGCTCGACGGCCGCGACATCGGCACGATCATCGCTCCCGGCGCCGACGCCAAGCTCTTCGTCACCGCGGCGCCGGAGGTCCGCGCCCGCCGCCGCTTCGAGGAGCTGACCCGGATGGGCCTCACCGTCCATTACGAGGACGTCCTGCTCGACATCCGCGCCCGCGACGAGCGCGACATGGGCCGCGCCGCGGCGCCGCTCGTCAGGGCCGAGGACGCAATTCTCCTCGACACGAGCGCAATGGGCCGCGACGAGGCGGTGGCCGCGGCGATCGCGGCGGTGGAGCAGCGGCTGGCGGCGGCCCGGGCGTAATTAGAACAATACCGCCCAGTCGCGGGCGCCATGAACTATGCGCAGTATCCTTACCTCCTTCTGATTGGTCACATAGAAGATGAGGTATCCTCGATAATTCAACTTCCGGACGTCCTGCGCGTCGATCGAAGCTAGCACCGGGTAGCGGCGAGGGTGACGCGACAAAGTTCCGCATTTCTGATGTAGCCGCCGCACGAATGCGTCGGCCCTCTCTGCGTCCTCGCGAGCTATGAAGGCACGTATATCGTCGAGATCCGCGAAAGCTCTCTTCGTCAGGACTATTTTCACGCCGCGTTCCGGCGCTCCGCATCCACTGATTTTGCGAGTAACCGCTCGAACGCCTCATCCAGAGGAATGGTCTCGCCGGCGTCAGCTTGCGTCAGCGCTTCACGCATTTCGGCCTCGAATCGCGCCCACTTCGCCTCCCGCTCCTGCACCAGCCGCACGCCCTCCCTCAGCACCTCGCTCCGCGACCCGTACCGGCCGTTCTTCACCGCCTCGGTGATGAACGCCTCGAGTTGCTCGCCCAGATTGACGCTGCTCGCCATTTTCGGATGCCTTTATCCGGTTCTCTGATAATAGTTATCATAGCGGATCGTGGCTCGTCCTTCAATCCAGCTCCCCGGCAGCTCGGTTCCACCGCCCTTGCTTCAGGCGGCCGCCTGAAGCTCCCGAAGGTCCACTTCCACCCTTTTCCCGCAGGCCGCGAGCGCCTGCTCCAGCTGGGCGACCGTCGAGCCGTGCCGAAGGTCGAGCAGGCGGTCGATCTGGCGTGGATTGAGCGACATCGCGCGGGCCAGGTCCGCTTTGCGCCAACCACGCTCGCGCATCGCCCGGTAGACGCTGATCTTCAGCCTGCCGAGCAGCGACGGCGACACCGTTTTCCGGCCGCCTGGAGCCGAAGGCCGGGGAATTTCGCGCCGATCGGTGATCAGGCCGGAGAATATGGTTTCGAGCGCGTCCACGGCATTGCCCAGGGCCTCGCTTTCGTCGCTGCCGAACGTGATGGCGCCCGGCACGTCCGGGAAGGTCACCAGCAGAGTATCGTTGTCGTCAGGCGTGAGTTCGACCGGATAGTCCATCGTTCCTGCTGCGGTCCTCACAATCCCAGGTCCTTCATGATGCTGTTGACCAGCCCCGTTCCAAGCTGCTTTCTCCCGCCATGGCGTGGGAGCGCCGCCATTCGGTCGCCCAGCCACACGATCGTGTGTCGCTTGCCTTCTTCGAACGTGCAGCCCTGCTTGGCCAGATAGCGGCGGAGCTGGTTCGCATTCACTCCGTCGCTATAGACGCGCCTGTCTACCAAAAGTAGACATGAATGTCTATATGTGAAATGGCTATATGGGTCGGCGAGAACCCGAAAAGCGCCTTCAATCCAGCCCCGCCAGCAGTTCGTTGACCCGCCGCTCGGCGTCGGCGAGTGCCTGCTTCGTCGGCTTCTGGCCGTTGAACGCGGCCGCCACTTCCTCGCCCACCAGCCCCTCGATCGCGTTCTGGCGCTGGACCCCGCCGGGCAGCGGCCGGCCCGTGCTGGCCACCGGCGCGATGTTCATCCGGTGCGGCAGCGCCTTGAACTCCGGGCTTTCGACCACCGCCTTGAAGGCGGGGAGATGGCCGGTGCGCGCCCAGTCGAAATTATGCTCGGCGATGAAGCGGAAGAAGCGGCCGATGGCGCGGCGCTGCTCCGCCGTCCGCTCGCGCTTCGGCACGACCCAGGCATGACCGCTGACATAGCTCACCTCCGCGCCCCACAGCCGCGGATAGGGATAGACGGTGTAGCTTTGGTGGAGCGGCCGCCCGGGCGTGTTCGCCTCCGCCTCGAACTGGCCGATCATCCAGGTCCCGGTCGGATAGATGCCGCCTTCCCCGGACATGAAGCTGGCGATGGCCGCGGGCGTGTCCTGGTTGCGCGTGCTCGTGCCCGAGGCGGTGATGGCCCGGAAGAAGTCGACGATCCGCTCCGCCTCCGCGGTCTGCAGCCGAATGGTCTTCGGGGTCGGGAACAGCACCGCGTCCTGGGCGAGCAAATAAGTGTAGAGGTTGCGGGCCGCATAGGCGTTGTCGCCCACCAGGCTCTGGATCAGATAGGGCTTTCCGGTGCGCAGCGTGAACTGGCGGGCGTGCGCCAGCATCTCCTCCGGCGAGGTGGGCAGGACCGGCTTGCCGCCCTTCATCAGCCCGGCCTGCTCGAACAGCTTCGTGTTGATGTGGAAGAGGCCGCCATGGGTGTCGAACGGCAGGCCGTAGAGGCGTGCGCCGATCGTCACCGCGCCGCGGCTCGCCTCGGTGAGCGCCGACGGCGCGATTCCAGCCTCGGCCAGGTAGGGCTCGATCGGCTCGAGCAGCCCTTCGGCGGCATAGTCCGAGATCATGCCGGTATGCATGGTGACGAGATCGGGCGGGTCCCTCGCCGCCATCTGCGCCGAAAGCTGGGGATAGCCGGGCCAGGCGACGACGTTGCTGCTGACATGGACGTCGGGGTTGCCGGCGTTGAACTTGTTGATCATCGCCGTGACGATCCCGCACTCGCCCTCCACCTTGGACACGTCGGTGGCGCCGCCATATTGCGCCCCGCACTCGCCGAAGAAGCGCTGCAGGTAAATCTCCGCGCGGTCGTCCTGGCCGGCGACCTCGCCGCAGCTCGCCAGCGCGAGCGCGGCGAAGACTAGCAGGCCCGATCGCCTGTCTCCTAACCCCTCTCCCGCTTTCCGCGGGAGAGGAGGGGCCCGCCCGCGAAGCGGGTGGGAGGTGAGGGTCTGTACACCAGAGTCGGCAAGACCCTCACCTCCCAAGCCTTCGGCTTGGGTCCCCCCTCTCCCGCGGAAAGCGGGAGAGGAGAAATAGCGGTGCGAAAGCCCCCTCACCTCACCGCCGTCCCGGCCATCGCCCGAACGATCTGCTTCTGGAACAGGATGTAGACGATGAAGATCGGGATCGAGGCGAACACCGCCTGCGCCATCAGGAAGCCGAGGCCCGAGGTCTGCGCATAGTTCATCTGAGCCGCGGCGAGGCCGACGGTGAGCGTGTACATGTCGCTCCGGGTCGCCGAGATCAGCGGCCACCAATAAGCGTTCCACGTGCCCAGGAAGGTGAACACGCCGAGCGTCGCCTGTGCCGGCAGGGTGAGCGGCAGCAGCACCTTCCAGAACAGCCTCAGCCGCGACGCCCCATCGAGCATCGCCGCCTCGTCGAGGTCCCTCGGGATCGCCCGCATATATTGGGTCATGAAGAAGACCCCGAACGGCCCCGCCAGCCCCGGCAGGATCAGGCCCGGATAGCTGTTGTGGAGCCTCAATTCGGCGAACAGTTGATGCTGCGGCAGGATAACCGCCTGCTCCGGAATGGCGAGGCCGAGCAGGACGAAGATGAAGAGGGTGCGGCGGAACGGGAAGTCGAGCCGGGCGAAGCCGTAGCCGGCGAGGCTGCACAGCACGAGCACCCCGAGCGTCGTCCCGCCCGAGACGATCAGGCTGTTGATCAGCCAGCGGAACACCTGGTTGCCCTGCAGGATCGAGCGGTAATTCTCGAACGTGTAGGGCGGCGCCAGAGCCGCTCCGCTGTTCCCGATCAGGGCCTCGTTGGCCTTGAGCGAGAGCAGCAGGGTCCAGATCAGCGGCGCCAGCATGACGAAGGCCGCGAGCAGGATCGCGACCAGGGTCAGCAGCGGCCAGCGGGTGCGGCTAGGCTGTGTCGACATTCAGCGGTCCGTTTTCTTCCCCTCTCCCGCTTTCCGCGGGAGAGGAGGGGCCCACCGCGCAGCGGTGGGAGGTGAGGGTCTTGCCGAGTCCGGTGTACAGACCCTCACCTCCCAAGCTTCGCTTGGGCCCCTCCTCTCCCGTGAAGGACGGGAGAGGGTTTCATGCGGCTCCAGCCGAGTTGAATGGCGATGCGCCCTACCGGCCACGCTCATCCTCCGATCCGCGCATCGTCGTGACATATTGGGTGAGCGTGATCAGGACGATGAGCAGGAACAGCACCTCGGCCGCCGCCGTCGCATAGCCCAGCTCCCAGCGGCCGAAGGCGGCTTCGAACATGAACAGCACCATCGTCCGCGTCGCCCCGCCCGGGCCGCCGCCGGTGAGCAGCTGCGCCTGGCCGAAGATCTGCAGCTGCGCCGCCGTCTGGAGCATCACCACCAGCACGACGGTGCGTTTCAGCGCCGGGAGGGTCACCCGCCTCAGAGTCGTCCAGCGGCTCGCCCGGTCGAGCGCCGCGGCCTCGTAGACGTCTCCCGGTATCTGCTGGAGCCCGGCCAGGAACAGCATCATCGGCAAGCCGATCGACCACCAGATGGTCGCGATCGCCAACGCCCAGAGCGACCAGGTCGGGTGGCTGAGGAACGGGATCGGGTCGGCGCCCAACGCCTGGGCCGTCTCGCCCAGAAGCCCGGCGTCCGGCGCCAGGACGAAGCGCCAGATCAAGGTGACGATGGTCACAGAGAGGACCGAGGAGGAGAAGAAGATGCCGCGGAAGATGGCGGCCCCGCGCGTCGCCCGGTTGAGCGCCAGCGCCAGCGCCAGCGCCAGCACCGTCAGCAGCGGGACGATCATCAAGGCGAGCGCGAAGGTGTTGAGGATCGAGCGGACGAAGGTGTCGTCGGCGAACAGCCGCGCATAATTGTCGAGCCCGACGAAGGTCCCGCCCCCGAACAGGTCGACTCGCTGGACGCTGAGCGCCATCCCCCTCAGCAGGGGGTAGATGAGGATGACGACATAAGCGGTCAGGAAGGGCAGGACGAAGAGCATCCCGCTCCAGTCCCTGCGCCTGGAGTGCGTCGACATCATCCCGCTTTCCGCGGGAAAGGGACTGGGTTGTATCGACATTCAACCCGCCGCGAGGTGCAACCCCCTCTCCCCGGCGGGGAGAGGGTTGGGGTGAGGGGGCTCTGAGTTCGAGGAAGCTCTCGCACGCCGAACCCCCTCACCCTACCCTCTCCCCGCCGGGGAGAGGGGGCTTTGATCGACCTGCCTGAATGTCCATACCGCCTGGCGCGGCTCCGTGCGCCCGTCATTCCGGCCGCGCCTCGGCGTGATAGCCAGTCCCGTCCGGCCCGAAGATGTGCGCCGAGCCGCCCTCGATCCTGAGGCCGATCGTGTCGCCCAGCCTGACCCGGCTCAATCCTTCGTCCTCGGCGGTGATCGCCTGCCCGTCGGCGAGCCGCGCGTAGATCAGGGTCCGCTCGCCGAGCCGCTCGACCAGCTCGACCTTGGCCGCCGTTCCGCTCGCTCCGCCGCCCGCCACCCGGACGCTCTCCGGCCTGAGGCCGATCTGAAGCGGCCCGTCCGCCGGGAGCCGGGCCCGAGGCACCCTCGTCTCCACTTCGGACCCGTCGCCGAGCCTCACCCGGGCGAATTCGCCGCCGCCGTCCGCGACCAGCGCCGCCGGCGCCAGCGCCATCGCCGGCGAGCCGACGAAGCGGGCGACGAAGGTGTTGGCGGGCCGAGCGTAAATCTCCATCGGCGCTCCGACCTGCTGGATCCGCCGGTCGTTCATTACGACGATCCGGTCGGCGAGCGTCATCGCCTCGGCCTGATCGTGGGTCACGATGATGAAGGCCGCGTCCGCCCGCTGGCGAAGCTGGGCGAGCTCGACCCGGGTGCGCATCCGAAGCGCCGCGTCGAGATTGGACAAGGGCTCGTCGAGCAGGAACAGCTTCGGGTTCTTGACGATCGCGCGGCCGATCGCGACCCGCTGGCGCTGTCCGCCCGACATCTGCCCCGGCTTCTTGTCGAGCTGGCTCTCGATCTCGAGCACCCGCGCCGCGTCCGCCACCCGCCGCTCGATCTCGTCCTTCGGCACCTTCGCGTTCCTGAGCCCGAAGGCCATGTTCTCGCGCACCGTCATATGCGGGTAGAGGGCGTAATGCTGGAACACCATCGCGACGCCGCGCCGCCCCGGCGGAAGCTGGTCGATCCGCTCGCCGTCCAGCCGGACCTCGCCGCCGTCGGCGGTCTCGAGCCCCGCGATGATCCTCAGCAGGGTCGACTTGCCCGACCCCGACGGGCCGAGAAAGGCGACGAACTCCTTCGACTCCATGGTCAGCGAGACGTCGTCCAGAACGAGCGTCTCGCCATAGGCCTTGCGGACGTTGCTAAGCTCCAGGCTGGGCAATGATTTCCCCTTCGCGGCGGCGATTTGTCGGACAAGTCGCGGGCGCCGTCAATGGCGTTGCCAGCCATGCTGAACCTGTGGCGGCGACGATCCCTAGCCCGGCCTTCCACCGCCTGCTAGCGTGGCCGGCCTTCCGACCGCCAAGGAGCCGCCGATGAACGCCGTCCTCAAAGCCGCCCTCCCCGCTCTCGCCCTCCCCGCTCTCGCCCTCCTCGCCGGCTGCCAGGTCAATGTCGACCAGAACACCGCGGCCCGGATCGACAACGCCACCGACAGCCTCCAGAACGCCGCCGCGAGCGCCGCCGCCGGCGCCGGGAACGCCGCCCAGGACGCCGCCGCGACGGTCGAGGGCGCCGCCGACAGGATCGGCAATGTCGACGTCGACGTCCGCACCCGCGGCGAGACCGGCGACGGCAACGCCGCGGCCGCCAACAGCCAATAGTTTGAGATCATTCGAAGCGTCCGATCCGGACGCGAAAATCGCCGACGCCGCCGCCGAACGGGTGCAAGGGGCGCTCGGCGGCCGTCGCCTAACTCCCCACGAGCCCGGACGGCGGTCGCCACCGGCGCCCTGCCGCGGCCGGGCGCAAGCCGGGGCCGGCCCCCTCGCGGACGCCGGCCCCGCCCCCGTTACGCAACTGGAGGGGCCCATCGGGGCCGGCGCGCGACATACATCGTCGACTCCGCGCCGGCCGTGGAGGGCGAGCGAGCCTTTGCACCAGGCGCGATGATGAGCGGGTGAACGGGACCGACAGTCGAGGTTCAGGGAGGGCCGGCAGGATCGCGGCGCGAAAGGGCCGGGGGTCGCGTAACGACGTCCCCCGGCCCCCGCTGCCGAAGGAACCGAATCCTCGGTGGCTGAGCCTGCCCTAGTCCCATATCGGGAAACTGCAAAGCTCAATGTTTTCAAGGGGAAGATGGGCAGGAGCAGCGGTCAGAGCAGCCGGATCCGCGGCTCCCTCCGAGGCCGGGCGAGCTCCTTCATCGCCCAGACCATCGCATCCGCCCGGTCGGGCGAGCGCCCGGGCCCCTCATAGCCGCCGCCATAGGTCATCCCGGCAAGCTCGGCCTCGAGCTCCGGGAACCGGCCGGCCAGCTTCGCCCGCCCGGTCTCGAACCGCGCCGCCGCCGGTTCCGCCCGAGCGGTCTTGCCGTCGCTGGCGTGGACCAGCCTGACCGGCAGGTCCGGCTCGACCGTCCTCATCACGCTCTCGACCATCTCGCCGCCGTTGTTCTTCTCGGCCACCACCCGGTCCGCCTCCCACGCTTGCGCCGCCCGAACGACGTGCCGGGCCCAGCCTTCCGGCCGCTCGCCGGCGACCGTGCAGTCGGCGAGTACGTAGATGTTGCCGTCCTCGCCCAGGGCGCAGACGACGATGCCGCAGGCATCGCCCTCGGCGCTCGCCGGCGGATCGACCCCGACCACGATCCGCACCAGGCGGGGAAGAGTGGCCGTCCGCGCCTTCTCGATCGTCTCCAGGGTCCACAGCGCGCCCTCCAGATCCTCCATATACTCGCCGTCCAGCTCCTGCCGCCCGAGCCGGCTGCCCTCATAGGTGTCCGCCATGCCCCGGCGATAATCCTCGGCGGTGTGGACATTGTCCGCCGTCCGCCCGCGGGTCTCGACCATCCGCCTGAGCGAGCGCACCCGCCGCATCAGCGCCACCGTCCGAGGCGTGGTCGTGATCACCGTGCGCGGCTGCTCGCCGCACCTCAATCCCATCTGGAGATTGTCCCAGGCCGGGTCGCCCTTCCGCCATTTGCCGAGCTCGTCGCACCAGGCGAAATCATGCTCGGGCCCGCGCAGTTTCTCCGCCGCCCTCGCCGAATAGGGCCGCGCCTCGGCGCCCGAGGCGAAGGTCAGGACCCGGCGCTTGCGCTCCCAGAGCATCGGCTCGTCCGGCCGCGCCAAGGCGAGCAGCCCGCTCGGCCCCTCGATCATCACGTCGATGGCCTCGTCATAGGTGGCTCCGACCAGAGCGATCCGCGCGCCCGGATGGGCCCGCGCCTGAGCCATCACCCACTGCGCTCCCGCCAGCGTCTTGCCGAAGCCGCGTCCGGCCATGATCAGCCACACCCGCCAGTCGCCCTTCGGCTCGGCCTGGCCGCCATGCGCCTGCCAGCCCCATTCGTGGAAGATCCGGCGGAGCACCGGCCCCGGAAGCCCGGCGAGGAAGTCCTCGATGCCGCCCTTCATCCGCGCCGCCAGCACCGCCACCGCCAGCAGCCCGGCGAAATCGGCGCGGTCCTCGGGCTGGGCCGCAGCGCTCATAACTCCTCCCCGTGAGCGACCCCATCGGGGTCGCTATGAGGGGGACCAGCCAAAGGCTGGTGGAGGGGGCCCGGAGCCTCCGCGCCCTCGGCCGCCGAAGCCGAAGGCGAAGGCGGCTCCCCGAACACCCTCACCCCATAAGCCCCCAGCCGCCTGACCAGGGCCGCCCGCACCTCGGCGTTGCTCGCCACCCGCGGCACCCGCCCGGTCTTGCGCGGCCGCCCGGCCTTGCCGTCATGCTCGCGAAGCAGGGTCGAGGCGAGGATCGGGTCGATATCGTCCATCTCGGGCGCGTCCCAGTCGCCCTCCACCCCGATCTTGAGCGGCTTGCGCTTGGTCTCGAGCCTCTTCGCCCGGAGCCGCGCCAGCGCCTGCTCCTCGGCCCGGTCGTAAGCGTCGGCGAAGACGGGATCGTTCATCCGGTGCTTCCACACCGTCTTGTAGTTGAACCCGGCCCGCTCCGCCGCCCAGGCGGCATTGCAGGTCGCCGCGAACCATTCGAGGAACGCCTTCTTCGCCGCCTCGTCGAACAGCTTGCGCTCGCCGTCGCGGCGCACCTGCGCCTCGCGATTCCTGCCGGGCCCGATCCGCCCGTCTTCCCCGGAAGGTTCCGGCGAATCCTCAGCGGAAGCGCAAGCTTCCCGCTCCGGCTCCGGCTTCGGCTCCGGCTCCGGCTCCGGCTCCTTTGGATTCTCCTCATTCGGCCCAGCCGGATCATCATCCTCGACCATCACGCCCTCCACGTCCCGATCAAGAACATAATAGGAACTGGCGGCACGCCAGTCAATAGGGCTTTTATCAGAATACGCCTATCACACTCCGCTGCGGATACCAGGCCCGCCCGCCGGCAACCGCCCCGGCCCCTTCGGTGCTTCGGTCCTTTGGGTGAAAATCGAACCCGGAGTTTTACCTCAGTGCCTCGTATTTATGATTTTTGCTCCGTGCCTGGCACCAATGGTCCCGACCACTCCGAGGCTGATCATCTTCATTGAGCAATGCTCCCGTTTCCAACGCTGCCCTGACGTTGGCTTCGAGTGACTGTCACCGGTGACAGTCACCGTTTACCCACCGTTTACCTAACGTGGGCTCCGAGTAACTGTCACTGGTGACTGTCACCGTCTACCCTGTCCTCATTCTCGCTCTGTAATGTCTTTCTCGTCCGTTATGGATTAGATTAGGACCGTCCATCGGAACGACCAACTCAGTGACTAGGTATGTAGCCCAAATATTTGATACCAGCAGGGAACACTATGATGTGGGTTAATCGTTTAGCTCCGGCATCATTATTGGCAGTATTGCTCGTGTTTCCCGCTTCAAGTCAGACGGGCCCTTCGGTATCGGACCGCTCGCAGCGCGCTCTCGAGGCATTTTTAGCTCGAGAGGCAGCTCAGCAGGCCAGACGGGATCGGAAATTCGCCAGTGGCGGCCAGCCCGAAATAACCGGGCAGGTGCGGGCGATCGTCTCGTCCGCAGGTATCACCCCTCCCAATCGGGCCGAAGCTTCACCCCAACAGCTTCAGCGGCTCAGATCGAGCTTCGAGATAGAGGTTGCGCAAAAGCTGGTGCAGTTTGGCTTCAACCCCGGCGACATTAACAGGGACCCTACCGTCGTGCCGGCGGCGGCGAGATTTACGCGCGGTGAGTACACCGTCGCGGATCTTGGTCGACTCGCCGACCTTGTTGTCATGGGCACCATCACCGCCGTCACCGACGAGACGCTCGCTGACCGCTACCGCAGTACTGCGACTCTCTCCAATTTGCGGGTCCTCAAGGGCGGGGCGCCCGGTGCCTCCGTACGGGTGAGACAGGAGAGCGGCCGTGCGCAGGAGGGGCGAGTCCTCGAAGTCGAAGGAGACCTTCGCGAGACCGGGAAGACTTATGTCCTGTTCCTGTCTTCTCACCTCTACGCCGCACTAGCGGAGGGAGCCATCGGCACCATCGGGCGTGGAACGCGCCAGGGTAGGGAGCCCGGCTACTATGTTCGCTTCGGCGCCTGGTATGAAGTTCAACCCGATGGTCGGCTCGTTGCCGCAGCGCCGGGGATGCCCATTGCGGAAACCCTCGAAGCTTTGACGGCGGCTATTAGATAGAGGTGGCTCGTATGAAACGATTGAAAAGCGCAATCATCGGATTGATCGCGGCTGTTGCCGTTGAAGGATCGGCCGCCGGGGTTTTCCTCGGTACCTGGCACCAACGAATTTTCCTGCGGTTTTTCCTCGGTACCTGGCACCAACGAATTTTCCGGCAGGTAGCTGGCACCGACAGTTCCGCCAGGATCGCCCTTGGCGCCTGCGTCAGCGCGCCCTGTCCGGCTCGCGTCCGAACCAGATCACCGCATAGCCGCCGTAGACGCCGACGCCCATCGCCCGCCATGGTTCGCGCCACTTGCCCTGCTGGAGGATGACCGCGTTGTGGAGCGGACTTGCCTGCCATGAACTCAGGGCAAAGGCGGGGGTCATCGCGAAGCCGGGGCCGCCTGCGGCGATCTCGAAGCCGTCGCCGCGATAGGCGCCGCCGGTGATCTCGCTCGCCTTGCTCCACATCCGCGAGCCGAAACGATGGTCGGGGGTGTAGCAGACGGGTGTCCATGGGCCGGCCGACGACCAGCTATGGGTGTTGCAGCGCTGGCCGCGGGGATCGGTGCCGGAATCGGGACGGTTGAGCTCGAGGTCGCGGACGTGGAGCTCGGCGACCCCAGTCAGCGACCGCGAGAGCGGCACCGCCGGCAGGCGGTGCTCGCGCCGATAGGCGTTGACCAGACCGGCCAGCTCGGCCTGCATCGCCCGGACGTCGGCGACCGGCGGCGTAGCGGCGCCGGCCTGCGCGGAGGCGAGAAGGACGGCGCAAAGCAGGTTGAGCAGCATGAAGACGGAACGCTCCACACAGCTGGCGGTGCCCGGGAGAAAGATTATCCTCGGTGCCTGGCACCAACGATTTTTCCTCGGGGTATCCTCGGTGCCTGGCCCAACGATTTTTCCTCGTTATCCTCCGTGCCTGGCACCAACGATTTTTCCTCATGCCTGGTACCTCTCGACAATGGTCAGCCAAGCTCCGGCGGGCGGCACAACCCGCTCGCGTAAGCCCGCACCCAATGCTTACCATGAAGCGCCCTTGCGCAGGTTTTCTCTTTTCGGCTAGTTGGAGCATCATGGCGCGTCCCGCCCGACTGGTCCTGCCGGGGATTCCGCATCACGTCACCGCTCGCGGCACGCGGCGGGAGCCGACATTCTATTCGGACGACGACTACGCCCGCTACGCCGCCTTGCTCCGCCACGGCTGCGCGAAGGCGGGGACCGCGATCTGGGCCTGGTGCCTGATGCCGAACCACGTCCATCTCCTCCTCGTGCCGTCGTGCCCCGACGGCCTCGCCGCCGCGCTCGGCCGGGCGCACCGCCGTTACGCCCTGGAGATCAACCGGCGCCAGGGCTGGTGCGGCGCCTTCTGGCAGGGCCGCTTCGGCTCGGTCCCGCTCGACGAGCGGCGTCTCTACGTCTGCTTCCGCTACGTCGAGCTCAATCCCGTTCGAGCCCGGCTGTGCGGCCGGCCGGAAGGCTGGCGCTGGTCGAGCGCCCGAGCCCATCTCGGCCTCGCCAGCGATCCCCTGACCGACCTCGCCCCCGCCCGCGAGCGAATCGACGACTGGCGCGCCTTTCTAGACGAAGGCCTCGACCCCGAAGACCACGCCGCCCTCCGCGCCGCCGAACGCTCCGGCCGCCTCCGCTAGGATTTCCCCTCTGTACCTGGCACCAGAGATTCGCCGAGCAGATGGAAGGCGCAAAGTCCTGCTTCAGCGGCGGAGTTGAGCCATTTTGCGCTTCACAGGAATCCGCGCAAACGGGGTGATCGTAAGAGCATGCGCCGGCTGGCGTTTCGAGGGTGCCGGAGGTGCAATAAAAGGGGTGCTGGCTGCTCCTCCTGCAGAGATGACGGGCAGGACGAACGGGACAGTTCGAATTGGATCCCAATGTTTTAATTGCGGCTTGGCGGTCGGCAAGCTCAGGACTGGCCGCTGGGTTGAGCGTATCGCGATCACAGCCGAGCAAGGTCAGAGCGCCAACCATGCCGCGGAGCCACGAGCGCATAAGAGTGCTGCGAAGCCGCATCCGGCGTTGATACAACAAACCGGAGATAGCGTCAGCCTCACTTCCGCAATCTTGAGGGGCTACCGCGAGAACATACCTGTCACGGTTTTTCCGTGATGCGCTGCTCACCGCGCGCGCCGCTTCCGTTGCAATCTTGCAAGAGGAGGACCGTCGGGAAACATTTGGGAATAGGCTGCACGAACGAGTTCCCATCGGCCCGATGTACGCAGCAAATCGATCGGTTCGCGCAATACTACGTCCCTGACCCCATATCGCCGCACAAGCTGAGTACGGACCATCGTTTCCGGGTTGAGCACGGCTGGGCAAGCCGCATGAACCTCAGAGAAAAACGTCCAATGGACCGCCATATCCACCACACCGCTCGAGCCCAGCTTCGATATCAAATGTTGGTCGATTAATGCCGCGCACCGGTAGAATACGTCTGAAGACATAATGGCGTGTCTCGGCTGCCACTCGATCGAGTGATTCAGTTTGATATCCGGAAGAGAGACCGTCCATCGCCCGACCCTTTTCGACCAAGCTCCTATAACGCGTGCTATCTCGGGGGAATTATATAATTCCACAAGCTTGGGGCTGGCACGATTTGATCTGTGTACGACGCAGTTCCGAGCAACTTGGAAAAACTCGGCCATCACTTCCAACTCTGTCAGATTTGTCCTTGCTATCCCGAGCCAGGCACTCATTCGTTGGAATGGGGAAGCCCCATCTTCATGCTGTCGAGACACGATAAGCCGAGCGCGGTCGAACTCGGCAGTCGCGCCTATGAGATAATCCTCGAAGGCGGAATGAGAGCGGGAGATTCCGAGTTCTGAAATAAAGGATGCAGCCTCTTTGAGCGGTGCTCGGAGATTCTTCCACCGAGTGACCCTCCCCCAAGGCTCTGAACCGGTCGGGAGCTCAATCACACGGCTTTGATGTCCAACTACCGGCGCGCTCGATATGGATTCCAGAGCCCCGAAACTTACCTTTGTGTTCCGGTTGAACCGGTTGTGGAATTCAATCATTGCGACCATCGGTTCGGTCTTTGCTCGCGACAGGTCCATTGCCTACTCCCCCGCGGATGTTCGTCATCCGCCCTTGCGACGTATGTGTGGATTATCGCAACGACACCCTCATGTCAGTTCGCGACATACAGGATAAGATTGCCTGAGTGGCTACGACGAACCCGCTTGCCCCTCTCCCCCCTTCCCCTATACGCCCGTCCGCCCGGCGGGCGCCCAAGCGCCTGCGGAGGCTCAGGATAAGCGCGACGGGAAGAGGCGAGGACGCCCGCCCGGGCCGCGCTCTTTTTATCCCTTGTCCTTCTGGCCGGCCGTCCAGGGGTTCATCAGCCCCACCCCCGTCCTCTCGAAATCGCCGACGTCCCGGGTTGCCACGATCATCCCATGCACGAGCGCCGTAGCCGCGATCAGCGCGTCCCGGTCGGGCAGCGGATCGGGTATGTGGAGGGCTGCGCACCGCCGGGCGACGGCGGTATCGATCGGCAGGATCCGCCCCTCGAAATCTGACAGGATTCGCGTCTCGAACCACCGGCGCAGAAGGCCGGCCTGGTCCGGATCCCGCCTCTCGACGAGCAAGATGCCGCGCTCGATCTCGAATATCGTGACCACCGAAAGAAAGGCGCTCGCTCCAGGCATCGCCGCCGCCCAGGCCGCCACCCGCGGATCGGCCCTCCGGCCCCGGCGCAGCTCCGACACCACGTTCGTGTCGAGCAGGTACATCAGCGAAGATCGGCCGCGCGCCCGAACGGCCCTTCCAGCTTCGGCGGATCGAAGTCGAAATCGCCCCCGTCGCTTTGCGCGATGGCGTCCAGCAGGCTCCTCCCGCCCCCGACGAGTCTCTGATAATCCTCGATCTTCAGCAGCACGTGCGCGGGCCGGCCGCGGTCGGTGATGAACACCGGTCCGTCCTGCGCCGCCCTCTTCGCACGGCTCGCATCCTGGTTGAACTCGCGGCTCGACAAGGTGGTGATGCCCACGGTCGAATGCTCCCAAAGTTATGTAGCCACGTTACTACAAAGCTTGGGCAATGTCCAGCGAGCCTGACACTCACGGCTCTGAACGTTACTCTCGCTTGCCACTCACAGCAGCCTCCCCTATATGCCCCTCCGTCCAGCGGGCGCTAAGCGCCTGTGGAGGCTCGGCTAAGGCTCAGCGCGCGGAGGTAGAGGCGAAGACGCCCGCCCTCGACGCGCCTTTTTGCTTTTCTGACCCCCCTCTCCCTCAAGGGGAGAGGGACGACTGCGACAGCAGTCAGGGTGAGGGCCTCCACTTTCGCTCGCCCGATGGACGCCGCGTTCCGCATGAGGCGGGCGCGGTTTTCACGTTCTGAAGACCGGGGGAGACAACCCCTGGCCGGAATAAAAGCAACGAAGGAAGATCCAGCTTATGGCAACCACGGCGATGCCGACGCGCGACGATTTCGCGAAAATGCTCAACGACAGCCTCGGCGGCGAGAATGAAAGCTTCGAGGGCAAGGTCGTCAAGGGGACGGTCACCGCGATCGAGAACGACATGGCCGTCATCGACGTCGGCCTGAAGTCCGAAGGGCGCGTCGCGCTTCGCGAGTTCGCGGCCCCGGGCCAGAAGGCCGAGATCAACATCGGCGACGTCGTCGACGTCTATGTCGACCGGGTCGAGAACCACCAGGGCGAGGCGATGCTGTCGCGCGACCGCGCCCGCCGCGAGGCCGCCTGGGACAAGCTCGAGACCGAGTTCACCGCCGGCAACCGCGTCGAGGGCATCATCTTCGGCCGGGTCAAGGGCGGCTTCACCGTCGATCTGGGCGGCGCCGTCGCCTTCCTTCCCGGCAGCCAGGTCGACATCCGGCCGGTCCGCGACGTGACGCCCTTGATGGACATCCCGCAGGCCTTCCAGATTTTGAAGATGGACCGCCGCCGCGGCAATATCGTGGTCTCACGTAGGGCTATCCTCGAAGAGACCCGCGCCGAGCAGCGCTCGGGCCTGATCATGAGCCTCGCCGAGGGCCAGGTCGTCGACGGCGTGGTCAAGAACATCACCGATTACGGCGCCTTCGTCGACCTCGGCGGCATCGACGGCCTGCTCCACGTCACCGACATCAGCTACAAGCGCGTCAACCACCCGTCCGAGGTGATCAACATCGGCGACACGGTGAAGGTGCAGATCATCCGCATCAACCGCGAGACCCAGCGCATCAGCCTCGGCATGAAGCAGCTCGAGGCCGATCCGTGGGAGGGCGCGGGCGCCAAATATCCGGTCGCCGGAGTGTTCAAGGGCCGGGTGACCAACATCACCGAGTACGGCGCCTTCGTCGAGCTCGAGCCGGGGATCGAGGGCCTCGTCCACGTCTCCGAGATGAGCTGGACCAAGAAGAACGTTCATCCGGGCAAGATCGTCTCGACCTCGCAGGAGGTGGACGTGTCGGTGCTCGAGGTCGACGAGGAGAAGCGGCGCATCTCGCTCGGCCTCAAGCAGGCCCAGGCCAATCCGTGGGAGGCCTTCGCGTCGACCCACCCGGTCGGAACCGAAGTGGAGGGCGAGGTCAAGAACGCGACCGAGTTCGGCCTGTTCGTCGGGCTCGACGGCGACGTCGACGGGATGGTCCACATGTCGGACATCGCCTGGGGCGTGACCGGCGAGGAAGCGCTCAACCTGCACCGCAAGGGCGAGATGGTGAAGGCGGTCGTGCTCGACGTCGACGTCGAGAAGGAGCGTATCAGCCTCGGCATGAAGCAGCTCGAGCGCGGCGGGGTCGCCAAGGGCGGAACCGCGGCCGCGGGCGGCGGAGTCAACAAGAACGAGACGGTGACGGTCACCGTTCTCGAGGTCCGCGACGGCGGGCTGGAGGTCCAGGTCGGCGACGACGGGGCGACCGGCTTCATCAAGCGCACCGATCTTGGCCGCGACCGCGACGAGCAGCGCCCCGAGCGCTTCCAGGTCGGCCAGAAGTTCGACGCGATGGTGATCGGCTTCGACCGGTCGAAGAAGCCCAACTTCTCGATCAAGGCGCTCCAGATCTCCGAGGAGAAGCAGGCCGTCGCCCAGTACGGCTCGTCCGACTCGGGCGCCAGCCTCGGCGACATCCTCGGCGAAGCGCTGAAAAACAAGGGCAAGGAATAAGGGAAGCGGGCGGGCTCCGGCGGGGTCCGCCCTCGCCCCTTGAGCACAGGACGTGCGGCAAGGGCCGAATTTTCCTCGTCTTTTTCAACCTGGGATATTGCGTTCGCCGCAAATTTCCGGTTTAACTTGGGTTAGCGGGTCGCTTCGGGGGCGAGGTGGCGACCGCTTCGACCGTTTTTCCTTGATTGGGGGGAAGCTGTGATCCGTTCCGAGCTGGTGCAGAAGCTTTGCGATGATCATCCCGATCTCACCGGCAAGGAGATCGAGCGGGTGGTCTCGTCCTTTTTCGATTCGGTCACCGAGCAGCTGCAGCATGGCGGCCGGGTCGAGCTGAGGGGCTTCGGCGCCTTCTCGACCCGCGAGCGCGAAGCCCGCAAGGGCCGCAACCCGCGCACCGGCGACGCCGTCGACGTCGACGCCAAGCGCGTGCCTTACTTCAAGCCCGGCAAGGAAATGCGCGAGCGGCTGAACGTCTGAGCGCCCGCAGCGGCGCCCGCAGCGAAGCGGCACCCGGATCCTTTCTCTACGCCGTGCCTACGGGCCTGCCTGGCTTCCTTCCAAAAACAGCCAGGCACCTGGCCTGAAGCGAAGCCGCTGGATGCACCGGTCTCACGGCCTTCGCCTTGCACTCGGCCGCGCGCTGTCGCCTGTCACTCCGAGACTTCGGTACCCGTTTTGTGAGATGGCACGAAGGCGCGAAGGCACAACGTAGCAAGGGTGGATTCCCGCTTCGCGAGGAGAAGATTCGCAGGCGCGCGAGTGCATCCGCTGGCGACGGAGGAGAAAACGGTCGGCGCGTCTCTGCCACGGGCACCCGGGGCTGGACGACTTTGTTGGCTTCGGTCGTTACTCGAAAGCGTCCAGACTTAAGTGAAGAGCCGGCGGGTCCCCTTACCTTCCTCGATGAAGGAGTAGTATGGCGAGCAGCCGAACCGCGCCATGGCCAGGGGGAGCGACTCGACCCGGTTTATGTTCCACATATGTTCTACGCTGTCAACCCGCTTTCGCGCGGCGGGCGATCATGGCATGCCGTGGCGGTGCGGACGTGGCGGAACCGGTAGACGCCGGAGACTTAAAATCTCCTGCCCCTCGGGGCGTGCGGGTTCGAGTCCCGCCGTCCGCACCAGCTGATTGCGCGGTCGTTACGTGAGCCCGGTACAGTCGCGGGGACTTAGGCCCTGAAACATGGCTAGCCGCTCCCTGAATTCAGAGTTGTCGGGATCGGCTACTATAGCGCGCGCTTGCACGGTTGCAGCCTGCGCAAAATCGCCGTTGAGAGCGTGCGTGCAAGCTAGCGTATCGAGCTGATTAGCACTTGGCCGTATGGCTACGGCTTGCGTCGCTGCGCTGAGCGCAAACTGCTTTTCGTTTTGACGGCCGGGGAAATCGCGGGTGGCGATCATCCACGCAACATTGTTCAATGGATCTGGCTGAGTCGGGTCCAATGTCGTTGCCCTTCGATAGTCAGCGACCGCTCGCTCGTAGTTCTGCCGCTTCTTCCAAATCAGTGCCCGCACAAAGAAGAGGTAAGCCTTCGTCTGATCGTGGGTCATGCCGCGACCCTCGTAGGAGGGCAGGCCGGAAGGGGTCGTGCACTCGCTACGTCCATTCGTATCCCAATCGAAATAGCTGTTCGAATCTACCTGCCAGCGCACATAATTGTGGCCGCTCCCGCTCGGCAAGGTAATGTCCACGAGTGAGGCTGGCAGGCCATAGGATTTCGCGACAGTGAGCAGGATCAGCGAACTCGTATCGCAATCGACAAGATGGCGCGGCGGCTCCCCGGACGCCTCGCGCTGCATCAGCGCATCGCTCAGCGTCTCCGTGGGGATATATAAGCCGAAGCCTAGATCAGCCAATGTCTCTCCAGTGAGGGCGCTTATTCGCTGCATGATTCGGCGCCGATCTGGGCCCCTCGTGTTCAGTCCTTCAGCAGCGACTCGCGATCTGACTTCATCGACTATACGGTCCAGCAACTGATACGCGCTGTCAGGAACGAAGCAGGCTTCCGACTCCAAATTGAGTGCGTCATAACCGACGCCTTGATAACGAGGCCGGTAGACGCGAGCCTGCGGTTCCGCGCAAGGTCGTGGCCCGGCATCTGTGGAACTGCCAAAAGGCGGCGTATACATCTGTCCACAATCCGGCGGCTCCGTCGAGCTTACAACATCTGCCGCAACCACTCCTGCGTTGGCTGCGCCGGACAACATCAGGAACGCAATCGATCCCATCGACAGTTTGCGCATATCACCCCTCCGACTTCTTGCGACTCCGAGTCGCCAGTGCCGAACTTACGCTTGTCGAGAGAAAAGGCACTGGGGATTGTCTCGAATTTGGACCGTTAGCGGGCTGGCCGCGCCGCCGCCTTCACCCTGCGCTGCGCAGGGTCATCGGTTCATGGAAGGACTCGCTAGTCCCGCCGTCCGCACCAGCCTTCAGGCGACCAGCCCCTGTTGGAAGCCCGTCCCAGCGCCGAGCTTCTGGGTGAGGACGTCGCCGCGCATGCCCTTCTTCCGGGTGCCGCCTTCCGGGTCGAACGAGATGTGGACGATCTTGCGCGACGTCTCGAGGATGAGCTGGTCGAACGCGATCTCGCCTCGGGCTCGAGCGTCGCGGATCTTGCGGGCGGCGCCGATCGCGGTGAAGCCGGCGGCGCGGAAATCGGCGGCGTGACCGAGCGCGTGAGCGCTGTTGGCGACTCCGCCGACGGCCTTGTTGACGACCGGGTTGCGATAGCCCGAGGTGATCACGATCGCGCAGCCGCCGAGGATCGAGCGAACCTTCTCCATGCCCGCCGCGGTCCGCTTCAAATTCTCGAGATGCTCGGGCGTCGGCATATTGTCGTTGCCGAGCTTCTCGGCGGTCGAGCTGACGATGAACTCGCCCAGCGTGAAATGCTCCGAAAGCTTCATCGTCCCCTCCCGATGATGCGGACGTTGCTGTCCGGCGGAGGCCAGCCTATACGCTCGGCGCCCGCGCACAAAGCGGCATCACAGATCCCTTTGCTCCGGCCGCGCCAGCAAGGCCGCAGCCGGTCCGAAACGGGTGGAGTGGACTCATCTTCCCTGCCGCGCAGCGGTGGGGAGGGGGACCACCCGGAGGGTGGTGGAGGGGTATGTGTCGCCGACCTGCGGCCTCGGGTTCCCGGCCAGCTACCCCTCCACCATGCTCCGCATGGTCCCCCTCCCCATGCTGCGCATGGGGAGGATGATTCAGGCGGCTTCCTGCGGGGGCTCGGCCGGCACCGCGGTCCATTCGCAGCGGTGGAGGCTGATCGGGTCGACGAACATTCCGCCCATCCTTCCGCCGAGCTGCCAGCGCACCTGGGCGTTGACGGGTCCCACTCCTGGGATGTCGAGGGAGACGTAGCTGCCGATCCGCACCGGCTCGGGGCATTCCGCCTTGAAGCCGGTGGTCGAGACGTCGCGGACCGTCACCTCGACGCTGTACCAGCTCTGCGCGCGCAACCGCGTTCGCCCCGCCACGAGGGTGCGGCCCGACTGGCGCGACTTGTACTCGTTCATGGCGTGCGGGTCCTGGTCCAAAGGACGATCCTTGGGCGCGAAAGATGAAGGGCCGGTAAAAGCGCCGGAGTCGTTCCGGTCTTTCGCCGGGATGACGGTTCGGTGCGGCTGGGCTATCGCTGTCGGCCGATGGGGATTCGCCTGCCCGTTCCGCTGCTCGCCGCGACTCTGCTCCTCGCCGGCTGCGGCAAGGAGGAGAGCGGTCCGGTCGCGATCAGCGCGATCGGCTCGGCGCCGCGCCTCGTCAACCCGAACCGGGAGCCGCTCGACCCGCCCTCGGCGGTGCTTCTGGCAAGCGCCGCCCAAGGGCTGGTCCGGTTCGATTCGGGCGGCGAGATCGAGCCGGCGCTGGCGCAGCGCTGGGCGGTCACCGACGACGGCATCCGCTACATCTTCAGGCTCCGCAAGGCTCAGTGGAGCGGCGGCGGCCGGATCACCACCGAGCAGGTCGTCGCCCGGCTCCGGGCCGCCGCGGCGGGGCCGAGCCGCAATCCGCTCAAGCCGATCCTCGGCGCGATCGACGAGATCGTCACCATGCCCGACGTCATCGAGATCAGCCTCAAGTCGCCTCGGCCCAACTTCCTCCAGCTGCTCGCCCAGCCCGATTTGGCGATCGTCCGCGGCGGCCAGGGCTCGGGCCCCTACCGCGCCGAACCGCTGCCTGACGGGTCGGTGCGCCTCAGCCTGCCCGAGGAGGAAGGCGAGGATTCGCCTCCGGCCGGGCCTTCGCTGCTGCTTCGCGGCGAGCCGGCGGCGGCGGCGGTGGCGCGGTTCGGCGAGCGGCAGGCCGATCTCGTCCTCGGCGGAACGCTCGCCGACCTGCCGCTGGCGCGGGCGGCGGGGGCGCCGGCGGCGGCGCTGCGCTTCGACCCCGTGGCAGGCCTGTTCGGACTCGCCTTCACCGCCGCCGAGGGACCGTTCGCCCGGGTCGAGGTCCGCCAGGCGCTGGCGATGGCGATCGACCGGCCTGCGCTGGTCGCGGCGCTGGGCGTGCCGGGGCTGCAGGAGCGCCGCTCGCTGCTCCCGCCCGGCGTGGAGGGGCTCGACCGGGTGTCGGGACCCGCCTGGATCCGCGACCCGCTGCCGGCGCGGCGCGCCCGGGCGGCCGCGCTGCTGCGCGGCGCGGGCGAGGACGGGGCGCGCCTCAGGGTGCGCGTCGCGCTCCCCGCCGGCCCGGGCTTCCGGCTAGTCTTCGCCCATCTCCGGCGCGACTGGGCCGCGGTCGGGGTCGAGGCGGTGCGGGTGGCGGCCGGAGCGCCGGCCGACCTGCGCCTGATCGACGAGGTTGCGCCGGCGGCGCTGGCGAGCTGGTATCTTCGCCATTTCAGCTGCGAGGCGAGCCCGGTCTGCGATCCCGCCGCCGACGAGATGATGGCGGCGGCCCGGATCGCTCCCGACGCCCTCAGCCGCCGAGGCCTGCTCGGCAATGCCGACCGGATACTGGCCGGCGTCGGCCCGTTCATCCCGCTGACCGCGCCGGTGCGCTGGTCGCTGGTCGCGCCGAGGCTGACCGGCTTCCGCCCCAATAGCTTCGGCCGCCACCCGGTCGGCGAGCTGATCTACGAACAACCCTAGACCCCGAGCCGGCGAAGCCAATCTGTAGCGCAGGCGTTACAATCCGGATCGCCGCGTCCCCCGCTTCCGCCGGGGCGCTCGCGACGACGAGACAGGAGCAGAAGCATGCCGAGCCCGCAGGACCAGTTCGACGCCCTCGCCGAGCGGCTGCCGGTCGGCCGCGACCCGGCCTCCGTTCGCCGCCGCATCGAGGCGATGGAGAAATTGCTCGAGCGGATGTTCACCCTGCCCGGCACCAACCGCCAGTTCGGCCTCGACGTGGTGCTCGACCTCATCCCGGTCGGCGGAAGCCTCGTCGCCGCGGCGATGGGCAGCTGGCTGGCCTGGGAGGCGCGCAACCTCGGGATGCCGAAATGGCATCTGGCGAGGATGGGCGGCAATATCGGGGTCGACTTCCTGCTCGGCGCCATACCGTGGGTCGGGGCAATCCCGGATTTCTTCTTCAAGTCGAACAGCCGCAACCTGAGGATCGTCAAGCGCTGGCTGGACAAGCACCATCCCGAGACGATGATCGTCGAGGGGGAAGTGGTGGCTCGGAGCGACTGATCCTCCCCATCACAGATGGGAGGGGGACCGCCCGAAGGGTGGTGGAGGGGTAGTTGGCGCAGGCTTTCGCCGTCTCGCGCTGTGTCCTCAGCGGTAGCGGCAGCTACCCCTCCACCATGCTTCGCATGGTCCCCCTCCCCACCGCTTCGCGGCAGGGAGGATTAGGCGAAATCCAGTCCTATGTCGGCCGCCGGGGCGGACTGAGTGATCCGGCCGACGGAGACGTAGGTGACGCCGGTCTCCGCCTTGGCCCGGATGGTCTCGAGGGTGACTCCGCCGCTCGCTTCGGTCGGCACCCGGCCGGCCACCAGCGCCACCGCCTCGCGCAGCGTCGGTACGTCCATATTGTCGAGCAGCAGGTGAGTGGCGCCGGCCGCCAACGCCGGCCCGATCTGGTCGAGGCGGTCGACCTCGACGATGATCCGCCCGATCCCGGCGGCCGCCGCTCGCCGCACCGCCTCCTCCACCCCGCCGGCGACGGCCACGTGATTGTCCTTGATCATCGCCGCGTCCCACAGGCCCATGCGGTGGTTCTGAGCCCCGCCCATCCGAGTCGCATATTTCTCCAGCACGCGCAGGCCCGGGAGCGTCTTGCGCGTGTCGAGCAGGATGGCGCCGGTGCCGGCGATCGCATCGACGTAGCGGCGGGTCAGGGTGGCGATGCCGGAGAGATGCTGGACGGTGTTGAGCGCCGAGCGCTCGGCGGTGAGCAGCGCCCGGGCGCTGCCGCGCAGGCGCAGCAGGTCGGCCCCGGCCTCGACCCGCTCGCCCTCGCCGGCGAGCCGCTCGATCTCCACCTCCGGGTCGAGCGAGCGGAAGAACGCCTGCGCGACCGGCAGGCCGGCGACGACGATGGCCTCGCGGCCGTCCATCACTCCGGCGAAGCGGGCGTCGGCGGGGATCACCGCGGCGGAGGTGATGTCGCCCGACTCGCCGAGATCCTCCGCAAGCGTCTCGCGGACGAAGCGGTGGAGGTCGAAGCCCGGCAGGGAGAAGGTCATTTCGGTCTGCCTTTTTGCTTCCCCTCCCTGCGTGCAGGGAGGGGAGCTATTTCACCAGCTCCCGCTTCAGATAGGCCATCAGCAGGGCGGCGCGCTTGGCGTCCTCGGCATTGTCGGCTCCGACCGAATGGCCGCCTTCCAGATATTCGTGGAAGTAGAAGCGGTTGCCATATTCGCCGAGGCGGGCGGCCATCTTTCGGGCGTGGCCGGGATGGACGCGGTCGTCCTTGGTCGAGCTGTAGAAGAAGACGGCCGGGTAGCGGACGCCGCGCTTCACATTCTGGTAGGGCGAGTATTTGGACAGGAAGGCCCAGTCCTCCGCTTTGTCGGGATCGCCATATTCGTCCATCCACGAGGCGCCGGCGAGGAGCTTGGAATAGCGCTTCATGTCGTGCAGCGGCGAGCCGGAGATGACGGCGGAATAGAGGTCCGGACGCTGGTTCATCGCCGCTCCGACCAGAACGCCGCCGTTGGAGCGGCCGGAAATGCCGATCCTGCCCTTGGCGGTGACTCCGGTTCGGATCAGGTCCTCGGCGACGGCGTGGAGATCGTCGAAGCTCTTCTGGCGGTTCTCGCGAAGCACCGACTTGTGCCATTCGGGGCCGTATTCGCCGCCGCCGCGGATGTTGGCGAGCACATAGGCATTACCCTCCTCGGTCCAGAACATGCCGAGCGGACCGGCGCGGTAGGGCTGGCCGGTGAGATAGCCCGGAGTCTGGGCGGCGCGGAAGCCGCCATAAGCGTGGATCAGGGTCGGCACCGGGCCGCTCGTGCCCTTCCGGCGCACGAGGAAATAGGGCACCCGGGTGCCGTCCTTCGACGTGGCGAAGCGCTGCTCGACGGTTCGGGTCGAGGCGTCGAACCTCGCCGGCAGGCGCTGGACCAGGGCCGGCCGGCCCGAGCGCTGGACCGCGTAGAGGGCCGGCGGGGTCAGCATCCCCTCGACGGTCGCGAACGCGAGGTCGGGCTTGCCGCCGACGGCGAGCAGATGGACGGTGCTGTTGGCGGGAAGTTCGATCGAACGCGAGGTCCAGCCGCCTTTCTTCTTCGGGGTCAGAGCGAACAGCTTGCCGGAGACGTCGTCGAGCGCCTTGACCCACAGGACGTTGTCCGACGCCGAGACCTCCTCGATCGCCTGCTTCGCCGTCGGCGCCATGACCAGCCGCGGCTCAGTGTGGCCGCGGGCGAGGATGTCGCGAAGCGAGTAGGAGACGAGCGTGCCGGCGCCGAACGCGCCGAGCGGGCTCTGCAGCTTGGCGATCAGCTGGTCGCCGATCACGTCCTCGAGCTCCGCGTCGGCCGGCAGCGGCACCGGAACCAGGCCTCCCGCCGGAGTCAGCAGATGGCGCTCGTTGGTCCAGAATGTCTTGCCGCGGTCGACGAAGACCCAGCGGCCGGTCGAGCTCTGGATCGCGATCGGATCGGTGGAGACATCGCCGGCCTCGCCCTCGAAAAGGGTGCGCGCGGAGGCGAGCGGAGTACCCCGCTTCCAGAGCTTCAGGATGCGCGGGTATCCGGACGCGGTCAGCGAGCCCCTGCCGTAATCGGTGCCGACCAGCAAAGTGTCGGAGTCGACCCAGGCCGCGGAGCTCTTGGCTTCCGGGACGACGAAGCCGCCCTCGACGAACCGCCCGGCGACGAGGTCGAACTCGCGCACGACGTCGGCGTCGGTCCCGCCGGGGCTCAATGAGACGAGGCAGCGGCGATAGTCGGGCGCTAGGCAGTCGGCGCCGTGCCAGACCCAGGACTTGCCCTCCGCCTTGCCCAGCGCGTCGACGTCGATGACGGTGCGCCATTGCGGCTTGCCGGCGCGGTAGGCGGCGAGCGGCGAGATCCGCCACAGGCCGCGCGGGTTCTTGGCGTCGCGCCAGAGGTTGACGACCCTGTCGCCGATGATCTGGTCGGGTGCCGCGATCTGCTCCTTGTCGTCGAGGATGGCGAGGGCGCGCCGGCGATATTCCTCATATTTGGGATCGGCGGTGAGAAGCGTCTCGGTCGCCGCGTTCCACTCCCTGACCTGGTCGAGGGCGCGCCTGCCCTCGATCTCCTCGAGCCAGAGATAGGGATCCTCGGCGGCGGAGCGCGTCTGGGCCGGCGCGACGGCGGGCAGATGAACACCGAGGATGAGGGCGGCGGCGAAAGGCAGCTTCCAGCGAATCAAGTCCGGTCTCCGGTGGTTGGGCGGGTCCTGCCTAACGCTGGACCCTTCCGCCGTCACTACGACTCGCGCGGTCTCAGCAGTCCGGTCACGGCCGCGAAGAAGAGGCTGCCCAGGAAGAGCCCGGTCAACGCGATCAGGGCGAGGAGCAGCCGGACCCCGGCCGAAGCCGGTTCCCAATGGCCACTCTGGTCGAAATTGACGAACGGCAGGAAGGCCTCGAGGCTGTATTGGACGGGAGACAGGGCCGGATAGTCGGGCGGGACGTAGCGGATCGTGCCCCTGGGATGGTCTACTGCAATGCGTTGCCAGCGGGCGAGGTCCTCCTTGCAGGTGGCAGCGCCGTAGTAACAAGGATTGAACAAGAGGCCGCTCGCGGACGGCGCCATTCGTCCGTTCGACCCGAGCAGGGCCACGGCGATGAAATAGAGAAACAGCAGGAACGCCATCGGCCACAGCGCCCGGGTCGGCTTCGCGCCATAATCGACCGGCCAGAAGAAGATTTTGGCGATGAGCTTCTTGAACCATCCGTAGCCGGCGACCTCGTTCCGCCGCACCTGCGCCCTGATCCTCACCGCTTCGTCCCTGCGGCCCTGTTTCTGAAGGACGGAAGCAAGGGTGAAATAAGGCGCGGCCGAAGTTCCGTCCTGGAGGGCCAGCCACGCCATCAGCGTGTCGCCGGAAGCTTCGTCGAAATGCTCGTAGGTGAAGCCGTCCAGGATAAGGTTTCCCTCGGCCGGCCATGCCGACAACTTGGCCTCGGCGAAATCATGCCTGAACGACCGCACCGTCACGTCGCGCAGATTCACCCGCCCCTGCGGCCCCATTGCGGCGACCTCGGGACGATGGGTTTCGGCGGTCTCGTCGGGAGGCGCGTGGCTCCAGAGCAAGGCTTTCGCTTCGGCGCGGGAAAGGCCGAGGCATTCGTCGAGGTCGCCTTTGCTCTTATGGAGGAAGCGGCCCCCGGTCAGGTCCAGGCTGCCCTCGATCCTGGCGTCCCTGAGCAACACCGGGGCATGGGCTTCGAACGCTCCACGCATGAAGACGTGGCCGTCGACGCGTGCGTTGCGCAAATCGGCGCCCAGCATCAACTTGCTGCTCGTGAACCCCAGCGTCTTTGCGGAGACGGCGCGAGCGTCGATCGCCCCCTCGAACGTGCAGCCGATGAAGAAGAGCGGGAAGGGGATTTCGAGGTTCTGGAGGTTGAGGTCTCCGGCGAAGCGCATGCCCCGCGCCTCGATCCCGGAATATATCTTACGGTCCCCGCGGTGATGGCCGATGATGGCGCGGCGGATATAGTCCGCCGGATAGCTTGCCGGCGATGCCGCCCCCGCCCTAGCCGCCCGAGGCCCGTTGTCGAGATCGACCTGGTTCAGCCATTCGGTGAGCGCCGACTCGTCGGGTTCGGCGGCCACGGGGGCGGGGTTCACCGCGCCACGGCCGAGCTTATTCCGTGGCATGGCGGGGCCGGCACCGGTGCCGGGGCGCTGCAATCGGCCGAAGTCCAGGGCTCCGGCGCTGCCGCCGAGGTCGAGTAGTTCGGCCGATGGTGCACGAACATCCCGAACCAGCGCCGGCAATCCCGCTCATACGCCTGGGTGTCGAGGATGTGGCGGTGCCAGATCTCGTCGACGGCGACCGAGGGGGCGACATCGTCGCTCGCCGTCGCGACCTCCTCCAGGAAGTCGAGGTAGGAGCGGACGAGTCGGCATCGCGAGTCCTCGTCCAGTCCCTGCTCCACGGCCAGACGACGGGAAATCTTCTCAAGCTCCGGAGACGGTTCGACAGCCACGGCACCCTCCTTCCGCAGAAGCGGGAATTCTCCCATAACCCGCGTCGTGACGCAATCGGCGAACATCGCGCCGCGATCGCCGCGCAAGCTTGCCGTCAGTCTCCCGAGAAGATCGGGCGTCCCACATCCCCCTGCCCCACCGTCCGTCCGGCCATGTCGAGCATCCGGTCGAGCGACTTCTTCGCGGCGAGGCGCAGGTCCTCGTCCATCTCGATCCTCGGCTCGAGGTCGCGCAGCGCGACGTAGAGCTTCTCCATCGTGTTCAGGGCCATGTACGGGCACATGTTGCAGTTGCAATTGCCGTCCGCCCCGGGGGCGCCGATGAAAAGCTTGTGCGGCGCCGCTTTCTCCATCTGGTGGATGATGTGCGGCTCGGTCGCGACGATGATCGTCTGGGCCGGGGACGACAAAGCGAAATCGAGGATCGCCTTGGTCGAGCCGACGAGGTCGGCATGGTCGACGATGTGCGACGGGCATTCGGGATGGGCGAGCACCGGAGCGCCGGGATGCTTCGCCTTGAGCTTGATGAGCTCGGTCTCGGAGAAGGCCTCGTGGACGATGCACACGCCCGGCCAGAGCAGCATGTCGCGCCCGGTCTTGCGGGCGAGATAACCGCCGAGATGCTTGTCCGGGCCGAAGATGATCTTCTGGTCCTTCGGGATCTGCGACAGGATGATCTCGGCCGAGGAGCTGGTGACGATGATGTCGGAGAGCGCCTTCACCGCCGCCGAGCAGTTTATGTAGGTCAGCGCGATATGGTCGGGATGGGCCTCGCGGAACGCCTTGAACTGGTCGGGCGGGCAGCTGTCCTCGAGGCTGCAGCCGGCGTTCATGTCGGGAAGGATGACGATCTTCTGCGGCGAGAGGATCTTGGCCGTCTCGGCCATGAAGCGGACTCCGCAAAAGGCGATCACGTCGGCGTCGGTCGACGCCGCCTTGCGCGACAGATCCAGGCTGTCGCCGACGAAGTCGGCGAGGTCCTGGATCATCGGATCCTGGTAATAATGGGCGAGGATGACGGCGTTGCGCTCCTTGCGCAGCCGGTCGATCTCCTGAGCGAGGTCGAGCCCCTTGAGGCTCCTGCTGGGTGCGTTCATCTTAGCCACTCCCGGTAGGGACCCGGCCTCCGGCCGCACCGTCCCCGATTGGTTGCCTGACTTGTCTCGCGTGCCCCGACCGTGGTCTCGAAAGGCGCGGAGTGGATGGGCGGGAGATAGGCGGGAACGGAGGGATTTTCAACCGGGAGCAGCTTGTGCCCCGGCGGACTTACTTCGCCGCGCGATCTCGAAGGACCTCCTCGGTCCGCCTCGGCCGATCGAGGAAAGACGCCTCCTCGCGGCCGGCCGGGTCGACGAAGCGGACGGCGACGCTGGCGTCGATGCCGGCGGCGCGCATCGGAAGAGCGAAAGCCCGGGCGACGTCGCGCATCGCCGCCTGGCGCGCCTGGCCCATCGGCGCCGGCGCCCGCGCCTGCAGCATCAGCTCGTCCTGGGCGCTCTGGCGATTGGCCCGGTCGAGCTCGCTCTCCGACCCCGCCAGCGCCATGACGAAGCCGCCTTCGGACGATTCCTGGACCTGGTTGAGGTCGATCTCCGGGCCGGCCAGCTCGAGCGGCGGAAGGGTGACGGTGAGGGTTCGGCTCCTCTCCTCCCAGGCGAGGCTCGAGCGGCGCAGCCGCGACAGGTCGAGCCCGTAGCGGACCGTCCCCGGCATGATCAGGGTCTTGCGCGCGGTGAGTCCGAGATGGCTCTCGCTCGCGCTCGCCACCGAGACGAAGCGGGCGCTGTAGGGCACCAGCCGGCCCTGGTCGCGGACGGACAGCAGAACGGCGGTGGCGACCGCCTCGGGATCGGGCGGCGGAGCGGCCGGAAGCGGACGAAAGGCGTAGCCCAGCGCTAAGCCGAGCAGAAGGAGCCCGAGGGCCGGTAGAAGCAGCCGGAGGTTCAGGCGGCCAGGGTCCATCCGTCCCCCTCCGGGCGAACGCGGCCCTGCCGCTCGAGATCGACGAGGTGGGCGAGGACCGACCGGCCCGCGGCTGGGAACAGGCGGGGGTCGATGCCGGCGTACATCTCCGCCACCATCGCCGCGATCCGGCCCTCGCCTCGGCCGAGTCGGTCCAGTATCTGCCGCTCGCGCATCCGGCGATGCTCGATCAGGCGGCGGACATGGGCGTGCGGGTCAGTCACCGCCGGGCCGTGGGCGGGATAATAGACTAGGTCGTCGCGCTCCAGCAGCCTCTCCAGGCTGGCCATATAGTCGGCCATGTCCCCGTCGGGCGGCGCCACCACCGTGGTCGACCAGCCCATCACGTGATCGCCGGTGAACAGGGCGCCGTCCCCGGCAAGGGCGAGGCAGAGATGGTTGGAGGTGTGGCCCGGGGTCGCCACCGCCTCGAGCGTCCAGCCGTCGCCGGTCAGGCGCTCGCCGTCGGCGAGGACCCGGTCGGGACGGTAGAGGGAGTCGAACGCCTCGTCGGCGCGGGGGCCGCTGTCGTCGAGGCTTAGCGGCGCGCAGCCAATGATCGCGGCGCCGGTGGCGGCCTGAAGCGGGCGGCTCGCCGGGCTGTGGTCACGGTGGGTGTGGGTGCACAGGATCGCCGCCACCCGCTCGCCGGCCAAGGCGCCGACCAGAGCCTCGACGTGATCGGGCAGGTCGGGACCGGGGTCGATCACCGCCACCTCGCCGTCGCCGACGAGATAGGTCTGGGTGCCGGTATAGGTGAAGGGGGACGGATTGGGCGCGAGGACCCGGCGCACGAGCGGCCCCAATCTCTCAACCGTGCCGCTCCCAGCCATCGCGCCGATGTGGCATCGCGGGGGACGGATTCCAAGCGCCGGGGAGAAAGGGCGGGGCTTTGGGGGCCGCCCCGCCCTTTCCCCGAGTCGCGCCCGTCTCAGCGAGCGGTGCGGGCCCGGTCGATCGCCGATTCGAGGGCGATCGCGATCCGCGCCTTGGCCTCGGCGCTGAGCTCGTCGTTGGCGGTGACCCGGGCGAGCGCCTGCTCGAGCCGCTCGGCGGTGGCGGCGGTGGGCTTGCCCCTGGTGCAGATGATCACCCGGGTCTTCCGGTCGCCCTCGCCCGAGCCGTCGTCGACGATCTTCTCGCCGCCGCCGCAACCGGCGAGCGGGCTGCCGTGCATCTCGAAGCGGCGGACGCGGGGCCCGCCCGGCTTGCCGTGGCGGCCGCCGTCGACCCGGTGGATCTCGACCCGGCGGGTCTCGTGCCTGCCCGGCTCACCGTCATGGCCGTCGCCGATGACGACGACCCGCTCCACCCTTTTGCCGTCGCGGTTGCCGTCGCCGTCGCGATGCGGATGGGCGAAGGCGGCGCCGGCGAGCAGCAGCGAAGCGGCCGCGCCGAACGCGGCGGTCCGTTTGCGGGTCATCTCACTCTCCCTTGACCAAAGTCTGCACGTTGATGTCGAAAATGCCTTCGCCGCTGCCGCCGCTTGCGCGCCGCTCGATCCGGAATCGTGCCTTCTGGCCTTCGGCGACGGCGTGGCTGACCGCCTCGCGGAGCGCCTCGGCGTCGGCCGGGCTGAGCGGCTTGCCGACGACGAACAGCCGCGCCTGAGCCCCATCGCCGATGAGCTGCACGAAATGGCGCTCGACCCGCACCGCTGCCTGCCGCGACGTCGCCGGGGCGTGGGCCAAGGCCGGCCCGTGATGCGGATGCGGAGCGCGCGGCGCCAGCGCGGTTCGAGGCAGGTGGCGAAGCACCGTGTTCATCGAGGCGAGCGTCGTCGGCAGCGCCGGCGCCTGCGCGGAAGCGAAGCTCATCGGTTCGGCCTCGAGCTGCGCGGCGGCCGGAAGCGCGGGCCTGGCCACCGGGCGCGCGGCGAGCGCGGTCGCCGGCTCGGCGCGGACCGCGGCGGCGAGCCGGACCGGCGCCGGCGCGGCGACCGGAGCGGAGGCGAGTTGCAGCGGCGTTCCGGTTACGGCCGGCGGAGCGGCGGTTCCGAGCGCGAAGCCGGCGGCGGCGAAGGCGCCGAGCGCGGCGACTCCGCCGGCCGAGCGGAGCGGACTGGCGCGATGCGCGCGCATCATCCTGAGGCGGCGCTTGAGCTCGCCGGCGGGATTGAGCGCGCAGGCGGCGATCAGACCGGGCCGGCTCGCCGACTTGACCAGCGCCCGGGCATAGTCGCAGCGCTCGTCGAGCGAGGCGGTGCGGGCGACGGCGGCGTCGCAGGCCAGCTCCTGGTCGCTCCTGAAGGCGCGGAAGGCGAGCCAGGCGACCGGGTTGAACCAGAAGATGGCGAGAACCAGCATTGCTGCCAGGTTCCACCAGATGTCGCCGCGGCGATGGTGGACCAGCTCGTGCTCGAGCGCGAGCCGGCGCTCGACCGGATTGTAGCGCCGCGAGAAATCGCCGGGCAGGACGATCCTGCGCTCCAGCACGCCGAGCGCGAGCGGCCCGTCCACCGAATCGCTGATCCAGGTGCGGATGCCGCCGAACAAAGGGGGCCGCGCGGGGCGGGAAGTTGCCCTTATGCGGCCCAGGAAGGCTCGATACGCAAGCCATTGCAAAACGAGGAAGATGACCGCACCCCCGGCCCACATTGCGAGCATGAAGGGCACCCACTGCCCGGGTCCGGCCTCGGCCGGCAGGGGTGCGGCCATTTCCGCCGCCGCAGGGATGAAGAGCATGGCGGGCGGAAGGGAAAGGTCCGGCGCCAGCTGGGGCAGCGGCGGCAGGACCAAGCGGAGCGCGGGCACGGCCCACAAAGCATAGGCCCAGCCGGCGCCGAAGCCGCGCGCGACGGGGCCGCGCAGGACGAGCACCATCACCATCAGCAGGGTGACGGCGACGGTCGTCTCGATCAGCCAGGCGATCACGACTTGAGCTCCTTGAGGAGCTTCTCGATCTCGGCGATGTCGGCGGGGGTCAGCTTGTCGCGGGCGGCGAGCTGGGCGACGAGCGGAGTCACCCGGCCGCCGAACATACGGTCGATCAGCCGGCCGGATTCCTCGGCGACATAATCCTCGCGGCGGATGGCGGGGCGGTAGAGGTAGCGGCGGCCGTCCTCCTCGTGGGCGAGGACGCCCTTGGCGAGAAGCCGCGACAGCATCGTCTTGACGGTGGCGAGGCTCCAGCCGCGATTCTCCGGCACCCTCGCGGCGACGTCGGCGGCGGTCAGCGGGGCCTCCTCCCAGAGCACCTCCATCACCGCATATTCGCCTTCGGCGATTCTCTCCACGGCCATCCCCTTCCCTGTCGATTACACGTGTAATTCTTCCTCCGGCGCTGAACGGCGGATGAATAACCCGGCTGCGCAACGGTTTATGTCGGCCCGCTTTACAATTAGCAAAAGGCGTTAATACCCGTTCACCATCGCAGCGCCGGGAAATCCGCGAACGGCACGCTTTGGCACGCCTTGTGTATCCTTATCCGCGTCCACACGCTTCCACACGAAATGGGGCGGACGAGCGGTCCTTCCGGTCCCGCCGTCCGCCCCTTTCCTTTTGACGGCCGGGGCCGTCATCCCGGCGGAAGCCGGGATCTCATGGAGACCCGCCGAGACTTCCTGTCCCCGAGATCCCGGCTTTCGCCGGGATGACGGGCTAAGCCCTGAGATACTCTCCCGTCGCTGCGTCGGCCGGCAGGAACGCCTCGATGGCGAGCTCGGACAAGGTGATGTCGATCGGGGTTCCGAAGACGGTGGTCATGCTCAGGAACGAGAGGAGGCGCTCGCCCGCGCGCAGCCGGAGGAGGACGGCGATTCCGGCCGGTTCGGTCGCGCGGCAGGTGCCGCCGGGATAGGCGCGGAGCTCGTCGAGGAGGGCCGCGAGCGCCGGGTCGGCGCTGGCCTCGATCTGCTCCTCGAGGCGGAGGAAGACGTGGGTTCGCCATTCGGCGAGGTTGTCGATGCGGGGCGCGAGGCCTTCGGGGTGGAGGCTGAGGCGCAGGACGTTGAGCGGCGGCTCGAGCAGGTGCGGCGCGACGTCGGCGAGGAAGGGCGATACGCAGGCATTGGCGGCGACGAGGTTCCAGTGGAGGTCGACGGCGAGGGCGGGCCAGGGCTCGTAGGCGGCGAGCACCTTGTCGACCGCCTGCCGGGCCGCGGCCAGCGCCGGATCGTCGAGGGTGCGCGCCGGCTGGGCTGGGGCGAAGCCGCCGGCGACGAGCAGGGCGTTGCGCTCACGCGGCGGCAGGCGAAGCCGCTCGGCCAGCCTGAGCAGCATGCCCCGGCTGGGCCGCGACCGGCCGGTCTCGATGAAGCTCAGGTGCCGCGCCGAGATCTCGGCGTCGAGCGCGAGGTCGAGCTGGCTGAGGCGGCGGCGGCCGCGCCAGGCGCGGATCTGATCGCCGACGGCGGGGTGGGCGTGAGTGGCCATGGCCCAGCCTAACCGGAGCGGCCGGCGAATCCCATTACCTGCGACGTAATCGACAGCATGACCTCGGAAGGCGGATGAAGCGGCGTCGTTCAGATGAAAGGATCGAAGCCATGAACCCGACCGTCTTCCTCCGCCGAATCCTCGCGCTCGACGCAGCCAGCTGCGCGCTGCTCGGGCTGCTGCTCAGCCTCGATGCCGCCGCTCTCTCGCCTTTGTTCGGGCTTGGCGAGCGCCTGCTGCTGGGGGCCGGGCTGCTGCTCCTGCCGCTGGCCGCGTTCATCGGCTGGCTGGCGACTCGGCCGAGCCCGCCCCGCCCGCTGGTCTGGCTGGTCATCGTGGGCAATGTCGCCTGGACCGCCGAGAGCTTCCTGCTGATCGCCACGGAGAGCGGGCGCATCACCGCGCTCGGCACGGCCTTCGTGGCTGGGCAGGCAGCCGCGGTGCTCGTCGTGGCGCTGCTCGAATATGCCGGGCTGCGGCGGATTCCGGCCACGGCGTGACCTGAATGGTCCTTCGATACGGGCCTTCGCCAGGCTCAGTCCCTACTCAGGATGAGCGAGATGGATCACCCAGCCGCTCATCCTGAGTAGCCATTGAGCCTGGCGAAATGGCGTATCGAAGGACGCGCCCTACGCCTTCGCGACCTGCTTCTCGTCGAGCAGCTGCTGGAGCTCGCCGGCCTGGTACATCTCCATCATGATGTCGGAGCCGCCGACGAACTCGCCCTTGACGTAGAGCTGGGGGACGGTCGGCCAGTCGGAATATTCCTTCACGCCCTGGCGGATCTCCGGGTCCTGGAGGACATCGACCGTCTCGAAGCCGACCCCGAGATGGTCGAGGATGGCGACGGCTCGGCTCGAGAAGCCGCATTGCGGGAAGAGCGCGGTGCCCTTCATGAACAGGACGACGTCGTGCTGGCCGACGATCTCGTCGATTCGGGCCTTGGTGTCGGACATTTTACAGGTTCCTCAGTCGGGAGTCGCGGTGGAGAGCTGGAGCGCGTGAAGGGCGCCGCCCATTCGGCCGCCGAGCGCCTCGTAGACGCGCTGGTGCTGCTTGACGCGCGGCTGGCCGCGGAAGCTTTCCGAAACGACCCGGGCGGCATAATGGTCGCCATCGCCGGCGAGATCGGTGATCTCGACCCGGGCGTCGGGTATGCCGGCGCGGATCAGCTCCTCGATCTCCTCGGCCGCCATCGCCATCAGCCCTGCGACTCCATCAGCTGCCGCCGCGCCTCGACCGTCTTGTGGTCGAGCGCCTCGCGCACCTTCGCCTCGTCGCAGTCGATCCCGGCCGAGGTCAGGTCGCCGACGACCTTGCGGATGACGTCCTCGTCGCCGGCTTCCTCGAAATCGGCGCGGATGACGTCGCTGGCATAAGCGTCGGCTTCGGCCTGGCTGAGGCCCATCAGGTTGGCCGCCCAATGGCCGAGCAGCTTGTTGCGGCGCGCGACGATCCGGAACTGCATGTCCTGATCGCGGGCATATTGGGTCTCGAAGGCCCGTTCGCGGTCGTCGAAAGTGGTCATGGCGCTCCCTTGCGTTGCTGGGGAGTCAGATAGGGCCGGCGCGGAGGCGGTGCAACGCTCTGTGCCTCCCCATCGTCAGATGGGGAGGGGGACCACCGAAGGTGGTGGAGGGGTACTCGGCTGCGACTACTGCGGTTCGCGCGAGAAACCCAGAGCCATCCGCCAGGTCACCCCTCCACCAGGCTTCGCTTGGTCCCCCTCACCACGCTTCGCGTGGGGAGGCAATCAGCCCATCGTCACCACGAGCTTGCCGACCGCCTTGCGCGCCGCCATGTGGGCGATCGCCGCGCCGCCCTGCTCCAAGGGCCAGGTGCGGCTGACCTTCGGAGCGATCTTCCCCTCGCGCCAGAGGCGGAACAGGGTGTCGATATGGGCGGCATTGGCCTTCGCGTCGCGGGCCGCGAAGGCGCCCCAGAAGACGCCGCGGACGTCGCAGCTCTTGAGCAGGGTGAGGTTCAGGGGCAGCTTCGGGATGCCGGCCGGGAAGCCGACGACGAGGTAGCGGCCCTCCCAGGCGATCGAGCGCAGGGCCGGCTCGGCATAGTCGCCGCCGACCGGATCGTAGATCAGGTCCGCGCCGTTGCCGCCGACTGCCTCCTTGAACTGCTGGGCGAGCGCCTTCGAGCCGTCCTTGTCGAAGGGTCCGGAGGGATAGACGATGGCGACGTCCGCCCCTGCCTGCCGCGCCACCTCCGCCTTCTCCTCCGACGACACCGCGGCGACGACCCGGGCGCCATAGGCCTTGCCGAGCTCGACCGCGGCGAGGCCGACCCCGCCCGCCGCGCCGAGCACGAGCAGGGTCTCCCCCGCCTTCAGCCGCCCGCGGTCGAGCAAAGCGTGGATCGAGGTGGCGTAGGTGAGGATCAGCGCCGAACCGTCCTCGAAGCTGCGCTCGGGCGGCAGCGGCACCGCCTGGGCGGTGGAGATCAGCACCTTCTCCTGGAGGCCGCCATGGCCGATCATCGCGATCAGCCGGTCGCCCTCGGACCAGCCCTCGACCCCCTCCCCGACCGCCTCGACCGTGCCGGCGATCTCGCCGCCGGGAGCGAAGGGCCGGGGCGGCTTGAACTGATATTTGTCCTCGATGATCAGCACATCGGGATAATTGATCGCGCAGGCGCGAACGCGGACGAGGAGCTGGCCGGGGCCAGGCGAAGGATCGGGAAGATCGGAGAGCTCGAGGGTCTCCGGGCCGCCCGCGGCGGTCGACAGCAGCGCCTTCACTGCGCCGACTTCGGGAAGGCCGGGAGCTTGGCGATGTCGGCCGGCTCGTGCTGGATGACGACCTTCGCCTTGAGGTTGGCGGCGATGCGGTCGAACCGGTCCGACGAGGCGAGCGTGTCGGCGCGGTCGTGATTGAACGGAGGGACGCCGCGATTCTTCACCTGCGCGGTGAAATGATATTGATCGCCCGAGAGCAGGACCGGGCCCGAGGCGAGCCGGACGAGCAGGGCGTAATGGCCGGGCGTGTGCCCCGGCAGCTTCAGCATGACGACCCGGCCGTCGCCGAACACGTCCTTGTCGGCGGTCACTTCCTCGAGCTTGCCGCCGCCGGTCAGCCAGTGGGCGATGCCCTTCGCCGAATCCTCGTCCACCGGCGGAGTCGCCCGAAGCAGCGCGAGATCGCCCTTCCCCATCAGCAGCCGCGCCTGCGGGAAGCGGCCGGCCTGGCCGACATGGTCGAAATGCCAGTGGCTGATCCCGATCGTCTCGATCTGCTCGGGCTTGACCTTCACCTGCGCGAGCTGGTCGACGAGGCTGCGCCTGAGCCGGATGGTCTGTGCCGCATTGTCGAAATCGTTGCCGATCAGGGCGTCGGTGAGGCCGGTGTCCCACAGCATGTAGCGATTGCCGTGGCGGATCAGGTAGCAGCTTCCGACGACGTCCTTCGCGCCCGCCGGATATTGGAAGGTGTCGGAGAAGAAGGCGCCATATTGCTTGATCACGAACTCGCCGCAATCGAGCCGCCACAGCTCCAGGGTCGGCGCAGCGGCCGGCGGGTTCGGGCGGGTCTGCTGGGCATGCGCAGGCGCGGCGAACCCGGCGGCAAGCGCCAAAGCGGCGAGCAGGAATCTCATGATCTTCCCCATCGGTTAGAGGCGTTTTCCGAGCGGACGGTAGCCGCGCCGCGGCCTGCTGGCTAGGCGGCGGTCAGTCCGGCCTTCCGTGCCATTCCGCCAGCAGCTCGGCCTCCCGCTCCGCCCTCAGCGTCGTGTCCGGCAAGGGAACCCCGGACTTCTCGGGGAGCGGCCGGCCTTCGCTCGAACGCTGCCAGGCGAGCGTGTCGCGGACGGTCTCGGCCAGCGGCCGGAAGGTCAGGCCGGCGGCGAGGGCGCGGCCGATGGCGGCGCGATGAAAGTATCTGTGGGTCGCGCTCGACTCCGGCAGCCAGAGCGGCAGCTCGCTCCAAGGCTGAACGCAGCGCTCGGTCAGGAACGCCTCGTCGACCCAGGTGAAACGGGCCTCGCCGCCGCTCTCCGCCCGGCAGGTTTCGAGCAGGTCGCCCATCGTCAGCACGAAGTCGGGGCCGGACGCGTTGAACACGCCCGTCTCGCCGGCTTCGATCATCCGCACCGTCCACCCGGCGAGATCGCGGACGTCGATGAGCTGGACCGGCGTCTCCGGCTCTCCGGGGGCGAGCACCTCGCCGCCGCGCGCCGCGCGCGCCGTCCAGTAGGAGAAGCGGACGGTCGGATCGTTTGGGCCGACGATCAGGCCGGGGCGGACGACGAGCGCCCGGCCCGGCAGCGCGTCCTCGACCGCTCGCTCGCACAGGACCTTGAGCGGGCCGTAGGAAGAGCCCGTGACCTCCTCGACGGATTCGTCCGGCATCGTCGCCAGAGGCGCGCCCTCGTCGGTCGGCCGGCTGAAATCCGCATAGACGGAGATGGACGATATGAAGACGTAGCGCTCGACGCTGCCGGCGAGCAGCCGGGCCGAGTCCCGCACCAGCCGCGGCAAATAGCCCGAGGTGTCGACGACCGAGTCCCAGGATCGTCCGCGCAGGGCGTCCAGCTGGCCGTCGCGGTCGCCGATCAGAGTCTCGACCCCCGCAACCGGCTCGCGGGAATGGCGTCCGCGGTTGAACAAGGTCACCTCATGGCCGCTCTCCAAAGCGGCGGCCGTAAGCGCCCTGCCGAGGAACAGGGTGCCGCCGAGGATCAGGATCTTCATGGATGACGAGGCTCCAGCATCGGCGAAACGTAGGCGGGATCATGGACGAAGGGCAACGCCCTCCCCTCTCGCAGCGCAGCCAGCACGGCGGCGAAGTCGGTCCGGCATCGGAAGCCGAGCTGCGCTTCGGCGGCGGCGGGGACGTAGATCCGGTCGATCCGGGTCGGCAGAGTCCAGCCTGCCCTTGCGTAGAGGGCGGGCGCCTCGGGGAAATGGCGCTCGACGACGGCCGCCGCGCCGCGCGCGAGCTCGTCGCAATCCTCCGGCGAGAAAGGCGGCGGCGCGGAGACGATGAAGGTGCCGAAGCCTAGCTGCGCCGCCTTCTCAAGCGCGACGATATGCGCTTCGGCGGCGTCCTCAACGGTGAGGCGCCGGTTCAGGAATTCATTGGCCTTGAAGTTCGGCCCGCTCGGCCGAAGGTGGGTGTCGTCCTCCTCGGGGAAGAAGCGCGAGGTGCGAAGGATGCAGACGGCCAGGCCGTGCTCGCGATGGGCGAGCCGGCACAAATGCTCGGCCGCCAGCTTGGTGATGCCGTAGATGTTGCGAGGCTCGAGCGGCCCGTGATCCTCGGTCATCCATGAGGCGCGCCCGAGGCGGCCGTCATGGAGCGCCTGCGACACCATCAGCGACGTCGTCGAAGTGAAGACGAAACGGTCGTTCCCCGCTACCACTGCCGCTTCGAGGAGGTTGAGGGTGCCGGCGACGTTGACGTCGACGAACGCCTGGCGCGGGTACCGGACGATGTCGGGCTTGTGCAGCGCGCCGGAGTGGATCACCGCCTCGATGCCGTGCTCGGCGAAGATCCGTTCGACGAGCGCTCGGTCGGCGACGGAGCCGAGGATTTCGGTGTCCCTGCCGGGAGCGACGTCGAGGCCGGTGACGTGATGACCGTCCTGACGAAGGCGCGGCGCCAGGAACCGGCCGAGCCAGCCGGACGAACCGGTCAGTAGAATTCGCATCCAACCCCCTCCCGTCATCCCGGCGAAAGCCGGGACCTCGCGACGAGAAGTCTCGGCGGGTCTCCACGAGGTCCCGGCTTTCGCCGGGATGACGTCATGCCTCGTAATGCGCCGTCGTCTTGGCGGCGACTTCCTCCGCTGTCACGTCGGGCGCAAGCTCGATCAGCCGAAACGGGCTGTCGTGGTCGGGGCGGTGGAAGACGCAAAGATCGGTGACGATCATGTCGACGACGTTCCTGCCGGTCAGCGGCAGGGTGCAGGCGGGGATGAACTTGGGGTCGCCGTTCTTGGACGTGTGCTCCATGACGACGATGATCTTCTTCACCCCGGCGACGAGGTCCATCGCCCCGCCCATGCCCTTCACCATCTTGCCCGGGATCATCCAGTTGGCGATGTCGCCTTTCTCCGACACCTCCATGGCGCCGAGCACGGTGAGGTCGATATGGCCGCCGCGGATCATCGCGAAGCTCTGCTCCGAGCCGAAATAGGAGGAGGAATCCAGCTCGCTGATCGTCTGCTTGCCGGCGTTGATCAGGTCGGGGTCGACCTCGTCGTCATAGGGGAAGGGCCCGATTCCGAGCATTCCGTTCTCGCTCTGCAGGGTCACCTCCATCCCGGCGGGGATGTTGTTGGCGACGAGCGTCGGGATGCCGATGCCGAGATTGACGTAATAGCCGTCGCGAAGCTCCTTGGCGGCGCGGGCGGCCATCTGATTACGATCCCAAGGCATCAGTTCACCCCTCCAGGCGCGACAAAGAAAGCCGCGGTTTTCGCGACGCAGTTCCCGGGCAGGGACTTGCGACCTCTGCGCACCCAGCCCTCGGCTTCAACTTCCTCAGCAACGAAGGTGCCGGCCCAACTCGTCGTGTCGTGATAGCCATACTCACGCACATTCAGGCGAAGCAACGGGTCCACACCCGCGATCGGGGCCTCTCCCGCTTTCGCGGCATTGAGCGCCGCCTGCACGCCTTCAGGCGAGCGGCAGATGCTCTCGATGGCCTGAATTGTCGGGTGATGTCGGGGAAGCCCACCGCCGATCAAGTCCAAAAGGCGATATTGGAAAATGCGCTCGATAATCTCGTCGGCCTCCGGCGAGTCCGTCTCCCTCGCGTTGCCGTAGAGCGTCTGAAGCTGATGAGGCGACAACTCGCGCAAGCGAGCCTCGGTCCATTCCCTTGTCACGCCACCTCCCTCTGCCGCACGGTGCGGAACTCGATCTTCTTGTCGTAGGGGGCGCCGAGGAACATGCGCTTCACGTAGATGCTGGGCAGGTGGACGCAGTCCGGATCCAGCGATCCCACTGGCACGATCTCCTCGACCTCGGCGACGCAGACCTTGCCCGCGGTCGCCATCGGCTGGTTGAAGTTGCGGGCGGTCTTTCGGAAGACGAGGTTGCCGGCCTCGTCCGCCTTCCAGCCCTTGATGATCGAAAGGTCGGCGCGGATACCGCGCTCGAGCACATATTCCTCGCCGTCGAAGACCTTGGTCTCCTTGCCCTCGGCGACGATCGTCCCGACGCCCGTCTTGGTGTAGAAGCCGGGAATCCCGGCGCCCCCGGCGCGGCAGCGCTCGGCGAGCGTGCCCTGCGGGCAGAATTCGACCTCGAGCTCGCCGGCCAGATACTGCCGCTCGAACTCCTTGTTCTCGCCGACGTAGGAGGAGATCATCTTGCGGATCTGGCGGGTGCGCAGCAGCTTGCCGAGTCCTTCATTGTCGATCCCGGCATTGTTGGAGACGACGGTCAGGTCCTTGACGCCGTTCTCCCGGATCGCGTCGATCAGCCGCTCGGGGATCCCGCACAGGCCGAAGCCGCCGGCGCAGATCGTCATGCCGTCGAACAGCAGCCCGTCGAGCGCCGCCGCCGCGTCTGGATAGGTTTTGCGCATTCACCGCTCCCGTCTGGATGGGGCGCCCGATAGGCCGGACAGGCGCGCGAGGTCAAGAAAACCTGAACGAGGTTTCAACTTCGTCCGTCAGGCCGCGAGGGCGACCGCGGTCGCGGCGATCCTGAGGCCAAGCGGAACCGACCGCAGGGCGGGAAGGGCGGTGGCAAGCGGCGCACAGTGAAGGTCCGAGACGACTTCGCCGACGCCCTCGTAATGCTCGGTCACGCTGCCGACGACCCGGGCGCCGACGCCGCGCAGGAGCGGCAAGGCCGAGTCGTTGCGAATCGGCGCCTGCAGGGTCGTGGCGTAGAGCCGGATGTGGCCCGCCTCCGCGAGCCGGCGCGCGGAGGCCAGAGCGAGCGGAGCGGCGCCGACGCGGCCGGCCCAGGGCGCGAGGGCGAGCTGGTCGAAATAGGCGATCGGCTCGGCAGGCGGCGGCTCCCCCTCCTCTTCCCGCCAGCGGATGAGCGAACGCCGCGCCCACAGCTCGCTCGCCCGAAGCAGCGGATCGGGCAGGGCGACGGCGAAGCCGGCGAGCCGCCCCTCCTGTTCGAGCACCAGGACGCATCCGGCGCCGATCAGGGCCGAGTAGCGCTCCGGGGCGCAGCCGAGCAGGAAGCCGCCCCGCGGCCGCCGGGTGCCGGGAGCGAATCCCAGCGCCTCCTTGATCGCCACGATGGCGGAAAGATCCGCGGCCCGCGCCGGTCGGATCCGCGCGGTCACGGCCGCTCGCCCGACCAGAGCACGGGCCCTTCCCGCTGCCTCAGCACGGCTTGCAGCAGAGTCGCGGCATCGTCGTTCGAAGCGTGGCTCGGCGGCAGGGCGACCCGGCGGCTCGGCAGCTCGTACCAGGGGATGGTCGGATCGCCGTGGTGGGTCAAATGCTCGTTGAAGTTGAGCAGCAGCCACGAGAAGAATGGCTGGCGCGGAAGCGAGCGCACGTTGAGCCGCACCTCGCGGCCGACGCTCGTGCGGTAATGATAGACGTAGAGCAGCATCGACCAGAACCAGGCGAAGACGAGCATCGGAAGGCCCAAGGCCGCGACCCAGGCCAGCCCGCCGAACGCGATCGCGAAGCCGGCATGGAAGCCGATGCCGGCGAGGAGCTGCGCCCAGGAAAGCAGTCGCAGCCGCGCCGGCCAGCCGCGGAACACCGGCGAGATGCCCCCCGCCTTGCGCTCCGGCACGAGCAGGAAGATCAGGATCGTGGCGAGCGTGTGGAGGAAGAAGCCGCCGGCGAAGACGTAGAAAAACCAGAGCCGGCGGCGCATCGCGGCCGCCTCCGCTCCGGCCACGTCGGGCAGCCGCATATGGTCGAGCGCGGCGGTGGCACGGTCGCGGCGGTTGCCGCCATGGTGGAAGCCGTGGATCCTGCGGAAGATCGTGAAAGGCGCGACGACCGGCACCATCAGAGCCATTCCGACCAAATCGTTGAGCCGGCGGCGGCCTGGGAAGAGCTTCAGGTGCACCGCCTCGTGGGCGACGGTGTAGAGCCGGTCGAGCCAGAGCCCCTGAGCGACCGCCAGGACGAGAATGGCGGGCCAGGCGAGGCCCGGCGGCAGCCCGCGCAGCGCCGCCACCGCGCCGAGCAGGAGCGCGGCGAACACACCCGCCGTTTCGGCGAGCAGGATCAGGGATTTGCGCGTGTGGAGGCCCGGCCGCATCGGCCGAGGATTAGCGGCCGGGGCGGGACCGCGCCAGAGTCCCGTCATCCCGGCGCAAGCCGGGACTCGGCGACGAGAAGTCCGGCGGGTCTCGTGGAGATCCCGGCTTTCGCCGGGATGATGCTAGGAGCGAAGCTTCGCCAGCACGCCCTGGAGCTGCATGGCATTGGACATGTCCCCCTCGACCTTCAGCTTGCCCTGCATGAAGGCGGTCATGCCGTCCAACTTGCCGTCGCTCATCGCCTGCCAGTCTTCCCAGCTGACCTTGATCGTGGTGTCGGCCGTGCCGTCCTCCTCGGTCACCTGGTTGGCGGCGCCGTCGAGCATCACCACGCCTTCCGAGCCGAAGTCGAGCTTGACCCGCTTGCCCGGCAGCCAGGCGCTCTTCTCGTTGAGGGCCGCGGCCATTTCGCTCTTGGTCATGATCTTTCCTCCCGCTGGGGTGCTAATTCTCCCTACTTTACGTAAACGTCAGGTCAAGCCCACTCCCGTGGGAGCGCCGCTTCCCATTCGGGCCTAACGCGGTTAGTCGCGCCCGCATGGACGCCGCCGAAGCAATCCACGAGAAGTTCGTCGCCAAGGTGCGGGACGGCGATCTGCCGCGCCGGGTCACCGAGGTGCAGCCGGACGACGTCGGCCTGACCCGCGAGGCGATCGTGGAGACCTTCTACAGCCAGGTCGCCAGCCGGCAGATGGACCGGCTGTCGCGGCGGCTGCAGGCGCGCGGCGAGGGCTTCTACACGATCGGCTCCTCCGGCCACGAGAACAACGCCGCCGTCGCCCAGGCCTTCCGCGTCGACGACATGGCGTTCCTCCACTACCGGTCGAACGCCTTCCAGATCCACCGTTCGAAGAAGCTGCCCGGCCAGACGCCCTGCTGGGACATGCTGCTCAGCTTCGCCGCCTCGGCCGAGGACCCCATTTCGGGCGGGCGGCACAAGGTGATCGGCTCGAAGCCCCTGTTCATCCCGCCCCAGACCAGCACCATCGCCTCGCATTTGCCCAAGGCGGTCGGAGCCGCGTTCAGCATCGGAATCGCCCGGACCCTGAAGCTCGACGACACGCGGTTGCCGGGCGATTCGATCGTGCTTGCGAGCTTCGGCGACGCCTCCGCCAACCATTCCACCGCGCAGGGCGCGTTCAACGCCGCCGCCTGGGCCGCCTATCAGGGCAGTCCGATGCCGCTCGTCTTCCTGTGCGAGGACAATGGCATCGGCATCTCCACGCGCACCCCGCGCGGCTGGATCGGAGCGTCGTTCCAGGGCCGGCCGGGCCTCGACTATGTCCATTGCAGCGGCCTGGACATGGTCGACTGCTATCGGGGAGCGATCGAGGCGGCGCGGATCGCCCGAACCCGGCGCCGGCCGGTCTTCCTCCACATGGACTGCGTCCGGCTCTACGGCCATGCCGGCTCCGACGTCCAGGCGACCTACCTGAGCAAGGCCCAGATCGAGGAGGACGAGGGGCGCGATCCGCTGCTGCACAGCGCCGCCCTGCTGGTCGAGCAGGACCTGCTTTCGACGAGCGATATCCTCGACATCTATCGTCAGGCCGAAGCGACCCTCGCCAGGATCGGCGAGCAGGCGATCGCCCGGCCCAAGCTCACGACGAGCCGGGACGTGATGGCCAGCATCGTCCCGCCCCGGCGCAACCCGCCGCGCGCCAACACGCCGACCCCGGAGCAGCGCGAGGCGCTGTTCGAGCGCGACCGGAGCATGATCGACAAGCCCCAGCATATGGCGCGGCTGCTGAGCTGGGCGCTCGCCGACCTGATGCTGGCGCATCCCGAGATCATCGTCGCCGGCGAGGACGTCGGGCCGAAGGGCGGGGTCTACAACGTGACTGCCAAGCTCCACGACCGCTTCGGACCGGCGCGGGTGATCAACACCCTGCTCGACGAGCAGAGCATCCTCGGCCTCGGCATCGGCGCCGCGCACAACGGCCTTCTGCCGATCACCGAAATCCAGTTCCTCGCCTACGTCCACAATGCCGAGGACCAGATCCGCGGCGAGGCGGCGACGCTCAGCTTCTTCTCCAGCGGCCAATATACCAACCCGACGATCATCCGGATCGCCGGCCTGGGCTACCAGAAGGGCTTCGGCGGCCATTTCCACAACGACAACAGCCTCGCCATCTTCCGCGACATTCCGGGCCTGGTCCTCGCCTGCCCGAGCAACGGCGCCGATGCGGTCGAGATGCTCCGCGAATGCGTGCGCCTCGCCCGCGAGGAGCAGAGGGTGATCGTCTTCGTCGAGCCGATCGCCCTCTACATGACCCGCGACCTGCACGAGGAAGGCGACGCGCTGTGGACCGCCGCCTACGCGGCGCCGGGCAAGGCGAAGCCGGTCCGTCTCGGCGAGCCCGCAGTCCATGGCGACGGCACCGACCTCGCCATCGTCAGCTACGCCAACGGCTATTATCTGTCTCGCCAGGCCGAGAGGATCCTGCGCGACCGGCACGGGCTGAACGCCCGGGTGATCGACCTGCGGTGGCTCGCGCCGCTCAACGAGGAGGGCCTGATCGACGCCGTCGCCGGGTGCGAGCGCGTGCTGATCGTCGACGAGTGCCGCAAGACCGGCTCCCAGAGCGAGGCGCTGATGGCGCTGTTCGCCGAACGCGCGCCGGGCGTCCCTGCCCGCCGGATCGCCGCCGAGGATTCGTTCATCCCGCTCGGCCGGGCGGCGACCCTGACCCTGCCGAGCCGCGACTCGATCGTCGCGGCCGCGCTGGAGATGGTGCGTGGCTGATCGCGAGGCGGCCCTGGTGATCTGCCCCGGCCGGGGCACCTACGGCAAGGCGGAGCTGGGCTATCTGACGCGCCATCACGGCGACAAGGCCGAGCTGATCGGGACGTTCGACCGGCTGCGCTCGGAGCGCGGCCAGCCGACCCTGTCGGAGCTCGACGGAGCCGAGCGCTTCAGCCCGGCCCTTCACACCCGCGGCGACATCGCCTCGCCGCTCATTTTCGCCGCCTCCTACGCCGATTTCCTCGCCATCGACCGCTCTCGCTTCGACGCCGCCGCGGTCACCGGCAATTCGATGGGCTGGTACACGACCCTCGCCGTGGCCGGAGCGGTGAGCGCCGAGGATGGCTTCCGGATCATCGACGCGATGGGCGAGAACAGCCAGGCGGGCGAGGCCGGGGGCCAGGTTCTACTCACCCTCGTGGGCGACGAGTGGAATGAGCTTGCCGGCCTGCGCGAGCAGGTGCTGGCCGTGGCACGCTCGATCGGCTCCCGCGACGGCCACAGCCTGCATGTCTCGATCGAGCTGGGCGGGATGATCGTCTTCGCCGGCAACGAGCCCGGCCTCGTCGCGCTCCTCGCCGAGGCTCCGCCGACGCCGGCACGCGAGCCGATCCGTCTCGTCAACCACGGCCCCTTTCACACGCCGCTCATGGCCGGGTCGTCCGCCCGCGCCTTGGCGCAGCTCCCGCCCGAGTGGTTCGGCTCTCCCGATGCGCCGATGGTCGACGGGCGAGGCCATATCTGGCGGCCTTTCGCCAGCGCGCCCGGGGCGGTCCACGACTATACCTTCGTCACCCAGATCCTCGAGACCTACGATTTTACCCGCGCCGTCCAGGTCGCGGTCCGGGAGCAGGCGCCCGACCGGATCGTCCTGCTCGGCCCCGGCGACACGCTCGGCGGCGCGATCGCCCAGGCCCTCATCGCGATCGAGTGGCGCGGCCTCCGTTCGAAGACCGACTTTCAGGAGATGCAGGCGGCGGATCCGTTCCTCATCTCGATGGGCCGCGAGGACCAAAGGGGGCTGGTGACGGGGTAACCCCTCTCCCTGCAGGGGAGAGGGACAGCCGCGAAGCGGCAGGGTGAGGGAGTGAGGCATGCCCTCACCCTCCCAAGCTTCGCTTGGGCCCCTCCCTCTCCCCTGCAGGGAGAGGGGGAATCGGGTTACAAGCCGTAGATGTCGCTTCCCGCGAGGCTCGCCGCGATCAGCCTGGCCAGCCCCTCGTCGCCCATCAGGCGGGCCTCGCAATAGTCGCCGACCATCTGCGCCTGCGCCTCGAGCCGGGCCCCGGCAAAGCGGGTCTCGCCGGGCACGTAGCGGTACATGGCGCGGGCGCTGAAACGGCAGGCGATGAGGTCGCGGGCGTATCTCAGGTAGAATCGGGTCAGGCCGAGCCGGGCATATTGCCAGACATGGGTCATCTCGTGGAGGAACAGCCCGAGCGCGTGCGGGTCTGCCCCGGCGAAGTCCGGGCGATAATGGCGGCCGAAATAGATCGTCTTGCGAAGCGTGATCGCGGTGTTGCCGTTGCGGAAGGCGGCGCGGGGCAGCGGATTGTCGTCGTGGCCGTCGACCAGGCGCACCGTCGTCGCATCGATTCCGCCCCGGAAAGCTTCGTCGAGCAGGCCGGCCTCACCGGCGGTGAGGGGCCGCAGGAAGCTCACCCTTCCAGCGCCAACAGGGCGAAGGTGGCGAGCCAATGCTCGCCCATATAGTCGCCGGCGACGTGGGGGAGGCTGGAGTCGAGATGCTCGTCGGCGGTTCGGCGGGCGAGATCGGCCAGCTCAGGCTCCAGCGCCGGGGCGAGCTGGCGCCAGCACCAGGCGCGGCTGAGGTTGAGGCCGTCGAGATGGGCGATCTTGGCGTCGGAGCGGTCGGAGACCGTCGCCGGGGTGAACAGGCTTCGCGGCTCGCCCGCGGCGAGGTCCGGCAGGAAGAGGTCGAACCACTGGCGGAACTGGTCATCGCCATGGGTCCGGCGCATGCACAGGGCTTCGGTCAAAGCGGAAGAGAGGAATTCGTCTCCGCCCGGCTCCCAGGCCTGGCAGTCGCGGTCCAGGCCGTACCAGCTCCGGGCCCGCTCGCGGATCCGGCCGGCGAGCGAGCTGTCGTTCGACTCGGCCCATTCGAGCGCCAGGATCATGGCGAAGGCGCTGTTGAAGTGGGTCCCCACCCGGATGGGATAGGTCAGCTTGGGCAGATAGAGCTGGAAGCGCTCTGCGAAGGCGAGCGCCAGCGTCTCGAGGTCCGCCGCCCAGGCGCGGTCGCCGTGGCGCTGCGCCTCGGCATGCAAGGCGAGCAGCCAGGCCCAGCCATAAGGCCTCTCGAACCCGCCCGAATAGGCGCGGTCGAGATAGGCGAGCTCACCGGCCACCTTGCCTGGGGCCAGCATTTCATCCGCCAGGTCCTCGATCCGCCGCGCCTGCGGCAGGTCCGGGAACAGCCGCCGGAGCCGTAGCATCAGCCACCAGCCGTGGACGCAGCTGTGCCAGTCGAAGCTGCCGAAGAAGATCGGGTGAAGCTCGCGCGGGCCGGCGACGTCTTCCGGCCCGTCCATGACATGATCGAGCTTGTGCGGATATTCGCGGGTGACGTGGCCGAGCGCGATCGCGGCGAAGCGGGCGGCGGTTTCGGGGGTGAGGTCGTGGGGCAATGTGCGGTCCGTCACCCCGGACTTGATCCGGGGTCCACCTTTCCCTGCGCGCCATAAAGAAGGTGGATGCCGGATCAAGTCCGGCATGACGGCTACCGAAACGCGAAAAAGTAGATGAAGAGGATGTTGATCGCGAGCAGCGGCAGCGCCGTGCCGATCTGCGCCTTGACCACTCCGTTGCGATCCTTGAGCTCCAGGAGGGCGGCCGGCACGAGATTGAAGTTGGCGGCCATCGGGGTCATCAACGTCCCGCAGAAGCCGGCGAGCATCCCGATCGCGCCTACCACCGCCGGATCGCCGCCATAGCCCTGGATGAGCAGCGGCACGCCGATCGCGGCCGCCATTACCGGAAAGGCGGCGAAGGCGTTGCCCATGATCATCGTGAAGACGGCCATTCCAAGCGCGAAGACGACTACGGTGAGGAAGACGCTGCCTTCCGGGATCACCGCCCGGGTCATCTCGCCGATCACCGCTCCGACTCCGGCGGCCGCGAACAGGACTCCGAGCGCCGCCAGCATCTGGGGAAGCACCGCCGCCCAGCCGATCGCATCGATCAGCCGCCGCCCTTCCTGGAGCGGCGCCAGCGCCGGCGGGCGGAGCCAGACGAAGATCACCGCCACAGCGGTGAGGACTCCAAGGCCGAGCAGGACGTAGGTCTCCCGCTTCGCCTCGAACAGGCCGGATTCCCTGAGCGGGGTGTAGGTGTAGAGGAGCGTTCCGATGAAGGCGATGGCGGGGATGATCAGGGCCGGAAGGAAGAGGCGGTTGCCGTGGCGGGCGGAGAAGGTCTCGCGCTCCTCGTCCGAGCTGGTCGGGGGGTTCGAGCGCCCGATCAGGCCGAGGCTGGCCAAAGCGGCGAGGCCGAGGACGAGGAGGCCATTGCCGAAATCGCCGATCCGGTCGCCGGCGAGCAGGCTCAGCGCCATCAGGCCCCAGAAGGCGGCATTGCCCAGACGCTTCGGGTTCGAGCGGTCGAGGGCGCTGAGGATCGCGAAGGCCGCAAACATGAGCCCAGCGAGGACGTAGAGCCACTGGAGGGTGATCATCGTTCATCCTCCCCATCGCCAGATGGGGAGGGGGACCCCGCGGAGCGGGGTGGAGGGGTAACTGGCGAGGCCTCGTCATCTACCCCTCCACCACCCTTCGGGTGGTCCCCCTCCCCACCGCTTCGCAGTGGGGAGGCAAGGCTGCGATCCAGCATCAGCAGGCGGGTGCCGTGTACGAAGAACGCCGCGATCGCCGTCGGGATCGCCCAGAGCCCGAGCTCGATCGGCGCCAGCACGATGCCGTAGGCGGCCAGTGTCTGCTGGATGAGCACGATTGAGGCGATGGCGAAGAAGATGTCCTCGCCGAAGAACAGTCCGACATTGTCGGTGGCGGCGGAATAGGCCTTCACCTTCTCGGACCGGTCCTCGTCGAGCTCGCCATGCTGCTTCTCCGCCGCCGCCAGCGCCATCGGCGCGAGCAGCGGACGGACCGTCTGCGGATGGCCGGCGGTGCTGTGCAGGCCGATCGCCGAGATGATCTGGCGGTAGAGCAGATAGAGGATCAGCAGCCGCCCGACGGTGGCGCTCTTGAAGCCGCGGATCACCGCCGCCGCGCGCTGCTGGAGACCGAACCGCTCGAGCAGTCCGATCACCGGAAGGACGATCCAGACGATGGCGATGATCCTATTGTCGTTGAACGCCTTGCCGAAGGTGGAGATCACCTCGGTCAGGTCCATTCCGGCGATCAGCCCGGTGGCGATGGCGGCGGCGGTGACGACGAGCATCGGATTGAGCCGAAGCGCGAAGCCGACGACGACGATGAGGATTCCAAGGAGGACCCAATAGTTCACTCCTGTCCTCCCTGCGCCGTAGGCGTGGGGAGGGGGACCGCACGAAGTGCAGTGGAGGGGCCGTCGGCGCTGTTCGCCCCTCCACCATGCTTCGCACGGTCCCCCTCCCCATCGCTTTGCGACGGGGAGGATGAGGGAGGCCCATACCCCCCTCCCCCCGGACTCTCGATGACGAACATGTCACCGGGCCGCATCTCCGCCGACGCCGTCGCGCTCAGAGTCTCCACCGTCCCGTCCGCCCGGATCACCTTGTTCACCCCCGGCTTCGCGTCCCCGCCGCCCTCGATCCCGCGCGGCGCCACCTCGCGGCGGTTGGAGAGGATGTTCGCCCGCATCCGTTCGCGGAAGCGTATGTGCCGCTCGACCCCGTCGCCGCCCTTGTGCCGTCCCTCTCCGCCGCTCCCGCTCCGGATGGCGAAGCGCTCGACCAGCACCAGATAGCGGGTCTCGAGCACCTCCGGATCGGTCAGGCGGCTGTTGGTCATATGGGTCTGGACCGCGCTCGCTCCGTCGAAGCCGGGCCCGGCGCCGGCGCCGCCCGCGATCGTCTCATAATATTGGTGGCGCTCGTTGCCGAAGGTGAAATTGTTCATCGTCCCCTGCGACGGCGCAAGCGCCCGGCAGGCGGCGAACAGAGCGTCGGTGATCACCTGGCTGGTCTCGACGTTGCCGGCCACTACCGCCGCCGGATAGCGCGGGTTGAGCATCGATCCTTCAGGAACGACGAGCGTGATCGGCCGCAAGCAGCCGTCGTTCATCGGGATGATGTCGTCGACCATGGTCCGGAAGACGTAGAGCGTCGCCGCCCGGCAGATCGAATAAGGCGCGTTGAAATTGTTGGGCTGCTGGCCGCTGGTGCCGGTGAAGTCGACGACCGCCGAGCGGCTCGCTGCGTCGACCCGGACGCTGACGCAGACCTCGGCGCCATTGTCCATCGCGTAGCGGAAGTCGCCGTCGCTCAAGGAGCCGATCAGCCGCCGCACCGATTCCTCGGCATTGGCCTGGACGTGGGCCATGTAGGCGTCGACGATTTCGCGGCCATATTCGACCGCCACCCGCCGCATCTCGGCGGCGCCGCGCGCGCAGGCGGCGACCTGGGCCTTCAGGTCCGAGATGTTGCGGTCGGGCCTCCGCGCCGGCCACGGTCCCGTGGCGAGCAGGGCGCGCATCTCCGCCTCGAGGAAGCGGCCTTCGTCGACGAGCAGGACGTTGTCGATCAGCACGCCCTCGTCGTGGATGGTGTGGCTGTCGGGCGGCATCGAGCCCGGCGCGATTCCGCCGATGTCGGCATGGTGGCCGCGCGCGGCGACGTACCAGGCCGGTCCCGGGTCGCCGTCCGCGGCGAAGACCGGCATGATCACGGTGATGTCGGGCAGGTGGGTGCCGCCGCGATAGGGGGCGTTGAGGACGTAGACGTCGCCCTGGCGAATTCCGCGCCCGTCGCGCCCTTCGCCGCGGGCGTCGATTACGGTCCGGATCGAATCGCCCATCGAACCGAGATGGACCGGGATGTGCGGCGCGTTGGCGATCAGGTTGCCGGCGGAATCGAACAGGGCGCAGGAGAAATCGAGCCTTTCCTTGATGTTGACCGACGAGGCGGTGTTCTGGAGGGCGACGCCCATTTCTTCCGCGACGGCCATGAACAGGTTGTTGAAGACCTCGAGCATGACCGGATCGGCGTCGGTGCCGATGGCATGGGCGGATTCGCGCGGGGTCGAGCGGGTGAGGATGAGGTTGCCGAGCCGGTCGACCTGCGCCTGCCAGCCGGGCTCGACGACGGTGGTGGCGGAGGGGTCGATGATCAGGGCGAGGCCGGGGATGAGGGCGCCGGGGGAGAGGGTGGAGCGGTCGAGAACAGGGTCGGCCTTCCCGTTCGCCCCGAGCGAAGTCGAGGGGCCCTCCCGAGCGGAGCCGAGGGCAAAGGGTCTCGGCTCCGCTCGGCTGGGTGTCTCGACTTCGCTCGACACGAACGGACTTCCCGTACGCCCTACCGCCTCTACGATCGCCGTCTCCACCACGACCGGAGTTTCCGGCGACAGGAATCCAAACCTCGTCCGGTGCGCCTCCTCGAAAGCGGCCCGCATCGCCTCGAAATCTGCCGCCTCCACCTCGAGGCTCGAATCGCTCCCCTCGTAGCGCAACGCCGCCCGCCGCTTCAGCTCGACCCCCTCGACGCCCTGCGCCCTGAGCGCCGTCTCCGCCTCCCCCGCCAGCTCCGCCAGCACATCCTCCAGCGGCTCGCCGCCGACGCTGCGCTGCCTGAGCTCGACCATGTCGGCCAGGCCCATGCCGTAGGCGCTGAGCACTCCGGCGAGCGGATGGATCATCACCCGCTCCATGCCGAGCGCGTCGGCGACGAGGCAGGCGTGCTGCCCGCCGGCGCCGCCGAAGCAGGCCAGAGTGTAGCGGGTGACGTCATGGCCTCGGGCGATCGAGATGCGCTTGATCGCGCTGGCCATGTTGTCGACGGCGATTCGAACGAAGCCCTCGGCCGTCTCGAGCCGGGAAAGGCCGGCCTCGGCGCCGATCGCCTCGCAACGGTCGAACGAGGCTTCGGCGTCGATCGGCTCGTCGCCGCCCGGCCCGAAGACGCGGGGGAAATGCTCGGGCCGGATCTTGCCGAGGACGACGTTGCAGTCGGTGATGGTGAGCGGCCCGCCGCGCCGGTAGCAGGCCGGGCCGGGCACGGCTCCGGCGCTGTCGGGGCCGACCCGGAAGCGGGCTCCGTCATAATGGCAGACCGAGCCTCCGCCCGCCGCGACCGTATGGATCTCGAGCATCGGAGCACGCACCCGAACGCCGGCGACGACGGTCTCGTTGGTCCGCTCGTAGGCGCCGGCATGGTGCGAGACGTCGGTCGAGGTGCCGCCCATGTCGAAGCCGATCACCCGCTCGAAGCCCGCCTCGGCGGCCGTCTTCGCCATTCCGACGATGCCGCCGGCCGGCCCGGACAGGATCGCGTCCTTGCCCTGAAAGGCGGCGGCGTCGGTGAGCCCGCCCGACGATTGCATGAAGAACAATCGCGCTTCCGCTCCGAGCGCCGTCACCACCCGGTCGACGTAGCGGCGAAGCACCGGCGACAGATAGGCGTCGACCACGGTCGTGTCGCCGCGCCCGACGAGCTTGATCAGCGGCCCGACCTTATGGCTGGTCGAAACCTGGGTGAACCCGATTTCTTCCGCAAGCGCGGCCAAGTCCGCTTCGTGCGCCGTCCAGCGCCAGCCATGCATCAGAACGATCGCGATCGCCCGATTGCCTGCCTTATAAGCGCTTATGAGGGACGACCGGGCAGTCTCGATGTCGACCGGGCGAAGCACCTCGCCCTCCGCGGTCACCCGCTCGTCGATCTCGACGACGTCGCCGTAGAGCGCCTCGGGCAGGACGATGCGCCGGGCGAAGATGTCGGGCCGGGCCTGGTAGCCGATCCTCAGGGCGTCGCCGAAGCCGCGGGTGACGGCGAGGACGAGCTTCTCGCCCTTGCGCTCGAGCAGGGCGTTGGTGGCGACGGTGGTGCCCATCTTCACCGAGTCGAGCGGCGCTTCGCCATCAGCCGCCGGATCCCCTCGACCGCGGCGTCGTCATATTGGCCGGGATTGTCCGAGAGCAGCTTGGCGGTGAGCAGCCGCCCGTCGGGCGAGCGGGCGACGATGTCGGTGAAGGTGCCGCCGCGGTCGATCGAGAAGGACCAGCCTTTCGTCATCCGCGGCGGCGTTTCGCGCTCAGCCGCCGATGTGGGACTGGGCGACCATGCAGTAGAGCATCGGAAGCGACAGGATGAGGTTGGTCCGCGACGCCATCATCGCCACCGAGCCGGCGCGGGCCTTGGCGGCGTCGTCCGCGGGGACGATGCCGAGTGCCTTCTTCTGGTTCGGCCAGATCACGAACCAGACGTTGGCGGCCATGATCAGGCCGAGCCACATGCCGACGCCGATCGTCCGGTAGCCTTCGCTCAGGGTCAGCGCCCGGGCGCTGTAGCCGCCGACCTGCATCTCGCCGACGAGAAGGCCGAGTATCACCGTCGCCAGCGCCGACCAGCGGAACCAGAACAGCGCCTTGGGCGCGATATATTTGGTCACGCCCGGCTTCAGCTCGGCCGGGACGGTCGGCATGGTCGGGATCTGGACGAAGTTGAAATAGTAGAGGAGGCCGATCCACAGCACGCCGGCGAAGACGTGGACGTAGCGAAGGAACTGCGCCCAGTCGTAGCCGCCGTCGCCGATCAGCCCGCCGTGCAGGCCGAACATCGCCGCGACGAGAAGGACGACCCCGATGATCAGCGCGAGATGGAAATTGCCGAGTATCTTCGCCATCGAAACCCCCTGTGGTTTGATTTGGTGCCGCCTTAACGCAGGGGACGGGCAGTGGGTAGTGCCCTTTGCCTCCCCATGCGCAGCATGGGGAGGGGGACCATGCGAACCATGGTGGAGGGGTAGCTGGCACGGGTCTGCTCCAATACCCCTCCACCACCCTGCGGGTGGTCCCCCTCCCCACCGCTTCGCGGCAGGGAGGCAGATCAGTCCAGCCGCCACATGATGCTCTGCGAGAGCGGGGTCCAGACGCCCGTCTTCACGCCGGCGTGGCGAAGGGCCGCTCCGGTCCACGAATTGCAGGTGTAGACGGCGCTGTACGGCCCCACCGCCTCGTAGAACATGTCGGACGTCCCGTAGCCGCGGCCGAGGAGCGGCATCGTCCGCCCCTGGGCGTCGTACTGGAAGCTGCGGCGGGCGAATTCGACGAGGCGGCGATATTCGTCGCGGCGAAGCACGATCGGCCTCGTGTCCTCGCCCGGGCTCGGATTGTGATCGTGATCGGCGTGCATCAGGCTCCGGCCCTGGCCGAAGGCGGCGAGGAAGGCATTCCTCATGGTGAGGTCGCCCCAGGTCGGGGTCTCGAGGTAGAAGGTGCGGTTGCCGTAGCCCAAGGCGACGTAATTGCCGTGGCCCCAGCCCTTGTCCCTGAGATGGCCGCCGGGGACGAGCGGCCGCCAGTCCATCTCCGGGGTCACCTTGGGCACCAGGATCCAGGTGTGGACTCCGTTGGTGCGGACGAAGATCGTCACCCCCTCCTTCGCCTCGCTCCAGCCGCGGTTGGCGGGAACGGCGCCGAGGATCAGGGCGGCGAGGAAGTAGAGAACCGGAAGGGCGAGAAGGGCGCCGGCGGCGCGGAGGGCGATGCGTAGCGAGCGTCTCACCGGGGGAACCTAGCGCTTGATAGGGGCGCTGCGAAGCGCCAAGCCGGAGCCATGTCGAGGGAGCATCTGGAAGCGATCTGGCGCGCGGGGCTCGAGGCCTGCCTGCCCGAGCGGGTGCTCCCGCCGCATCTGCCGCCGCCGCCGCCGGGGCGGACGATGCTGCTGGCGCTCGGCAAGGCGGCGGCTCAGATGGCGGCCGTCGTCGAGGCGCAATGGGAGGGGCCGCTGTCGGGCCTCGCGGTCACGAGGCGCGGAAGCGGGATCGCACTGCCTCGGATCGAGACGATCGGCTCGGCCCATCCGGTGCCGGACGAAGCCAGCGTCGCGGCGGCGGAGCGGCTGCTCGGCCTCGCGCGGGAGGCGGGTCCGGACGACCTCGTCCTGGTGCTGCTCAGCGGCGGCGCCTCGGCGCTGGCCTGCCTGCCCGGCGACGGGCTCGCTCTGGCGGAGAAGCAGCGCCTGACCGCCGCCTTGCTCCGCTCCGGGGCGGATGTGCGGGAGATCAATTGCGTCCGCCGCCATCTGTCGAGGTTCAAGGGCGGCCGGCTCGCTCTGGCGGCGGCGGCGGCACGGCTCGTGACCCTGGCGATTTCGGACGTGGTCGGCGACCCGCCGGAGGATATCGGCTCGGGCCCGACCGCGGCGGACGCCACCGGCATCGGCGACGCCCGCGCGGTCCTCGCCCGCCACGGCATCGAAGCGCCGGACCGGGGCTGGTCCGAGACTCCGGCCGAGGTGCCGGGCGAGTGGCGGCTCGTCGCGAGCGGCTCCGACGCGCTCGCCGGAGCGGCGGCCGAGGCCCGGCGGCTCGGCTACGCGGTGCGATCGGTCGAATGCGAGGGCGAGGCGCGAGAGGTGGGGCGCGAGCATGCCGCGCTCGCGCTGGGGGGCGCCGCCGGGCACCGCCCTCATCTCCGGCGGCGAGCTCACCGTCACGGTGCGCGGCGCGGGCCGGGGCGGGCCCAACCAGGAATATGCCCTGGCCGCCGCCCTCGCCCTCGCCGGCCGGCCGGACATTCGCGGGCTGGCCGCCGACACCGACGGAATCGATGGCGACGGCGAGGCGGCGGGAGCCTTCTTCGACGGCTCTGGCGCGCCGGACGGCGAAGAGGCGCTCGAAGCCAACGATTCCGGCCGCTGGTTCGCCCGCCGCCGCGACCTCTTCGTCACCGGCCCCACAGGCACCAACGTCAACGACCTTCGGATCATTCTCACCTGAATTTGGGGACAGCTACCGAATGCCCTCGGAGGGAAGCTCCGCGGACTGCGGCGCCGAATTCGGTAGCTGTCCCCAAATTGCGGTTGCTCGACAGGAGGGTGGCGGCGCCTCTATCGGTGCCTGATGAGCGAATGGACGATCGGCATCCTCGGCGGCTCGGGCCTCTACGCGATGGAGGCGCTGGAGGAGGCGCAGTGGATCGCCGTCGACACGCCCTGGGGCCCGCCTTCGGACGAATTGCTGATCGGCCGGCTGCACGGCGTTCGCTTCGCCTTCCTTCCCCGCCACGGCCGCGGCCACCGGATCCCGCCGGGCCACGCCAACGCACGGGCCAATGTCGACGCTCTGAAGCGGGCGGGCTGCACCGACATCGTCGCCATCTCCGCGGTCGGATCGCTTCGGGAAGAGCTTGCGCCCGGCCGCTTCGTGGTCGTCGACCAGTTCATCGACCGCACGGTGGCGCGGCCGGCCAGCTTCTTCGGGCCTGGCCTGGTCGCCCACGTCTCAATGGCCGATCCGGTCTGCCCGCGCCTCGCCGGACTGCTCGCCGCCGCCGCCGAGGCCGCCGGCGCCGAGGTGGCGAGGGGCGGCACCTATCTGGCGATGGAAGGCCCGCAATTCTCCTCCCGGGCCGAGAGCGAGCTCTACCGCAGCTGGGGCTGCGACGTGATCGGGATGACGGCCATGCCCGAGGCCAGGCTCGCCCGCGAGGCGGAGCTCCCCTACGCCCTCGTCGGGATGGTCACCGACTACGATTGCTGGCGGGAGGGCGAGGAGGCGGTCGAGGTGTCGGCGATCGTCGCCCGTCTTACCGCCAACGCGGGCCTGGCGCGGCGGATGGTCGAGGCCTTCGCCAAGGCGCTGCCGGCGGAGCGGCCGCCGTCCGCGATCGACACGAACCTCGATACCGCGATCATCACCGCGCCGGACGCGCGCGATCCGGCAATGCTGGCGAAGCTCGACGCGGTGTGCCGGCGGGTTCTCAAGGCTTAATTCCTCACCCGTCCCTCCCTAAGGTCGGGGGGGATTTCTCAGCCGGCCCTCTCCGCCAGCGGCATCTCGAACGGCCGCTCGCGGATCCAGCGGCTGGCGATCAGCTTCTCGCCCTGGATCACCGGCAGCCCGGCATGGCCCGCGGCCGGATCGCGCCGACCGTCCGGGCCCGTGTTGCGGAAGAGGACGGCGTCCCCCGTCGTCCCCTTGAGCCTGAGACCGGCCGTCGGGAAGAAAGTCTTGCCGCCCTCGTAATCCTCGTTCAGCCAGACGAGGAAGGTCATCGTCCGCTGGTTCGAGAAGCTCGGTATCGCGTCGAAATGGGGCCTGTATTCGCCGCCGGGCCGGTAGCGCAGCACCTGCAGCGGCTCGCCCTGCTCCGGAGCCGTGCCGCTGGCGGCGGCGAGTCGGCGGTTGAGAGCGTGGACGGCTGGATTTTCGAGCGGCCAAGGGAAGCCGGCGCTGTCGCAGACCCGCACCGGATCGGGCCGCTGCCGGCCCGAGGCGGGGTCGACCACCACCGCCGGCTCCAGCATCGGCACCGCCGCCCCGGCGAGGTAGGAGCATTCGGCCGGCGAGAAGAGGCCCCGGAAGATCGTCACCGCCGGCGCCTCGCACAGCCGCTCCCCCTCCGGCAGGGCGAGCGGGTCACCGGCGGCATCGAGGGCCATCGCCTCGACCCGCTCCAGCTCGCGGCGGCTGCGCGGATTGACGCGGGCGAGCGCGGCGAGGAGCCGAAGCGCTCCGGGCCAGTCGCGCGGTCCGCCGACTCCGGCGGCGAGGAGGTTGGCGTAGACGACGGCGGCATTCACCCGCCCCCCGCCGCCGGCCTGGCGGAACAGCTCGCGGGCTCCGGCAAGGTCGCGGACTCCGCCGTCGCCGCGCAGCTTCGCCGCCGCCGCCTCGAACAGGGCGTCGGCCTCAGCCATAAAGCCGCGCCACCCGCTCGGCGCTCATCCCGGACCGGTAGCAGGCGAGGCAGAGCAGGTTGCGGCCCGAGCGCCTCAGCCAGCCGTCGCGCTGCCAGCGCTCGGCTGACGTCAGCGCTTCGACGACCAGCGGCTCGATCCGGCCGATCCGTCGGACGAGGTCGACATCCTCCATCAGCGGCAACGGCCGGTAGCCGCCGGTCTCGTCGTAGAGGCGGCGGGAGAGGAGCAGGCCCTGGTCGCCATACGGCAGGCCGAGCAGCCTGACGCGCAGGGCCACTCCGGCCTCGACGAGGCGCGCCTGCCATTCGCCGGCGTCGAGCCGGAAGCGGAAGCAGGCGGCCTGGCCCGGCCGGCCGGCGACGTGACGGTCGGCGGCCTCGCGCCAGCCCGGCGCCAGCAGCGTGTCGGAGTGGAGGAAGAGGAGCCAGCCGCCCTTCGCCGCGGCGGCGCCGGCGGCGAGCTGGACTCCACGTCCCGGCGCGGAGCGGACGAGGCGGGCGCCGCCGTTTTCGGCGAGGGCGGGGGTGCCGTCGGTGGAGCCGCCGTCGACGACGACGATCTCGTCCGCGGCGCGCAACGAGGCAAGGCATGGGCCGAGGGTGGCGGCGGCGTCCAGGGCTGGAATGACGACGGAGAGCATCAACGCGAGCAGCTGGCCCCGCCGAGCACGCAGAAGCGGGCGCAATGGGGGTGGTTGAGGCTGACATCGAGCGGCGCCGCCGCCAGTGTCGGGCCGAGGGCGAAGCGCGGATCGTGGGGAAGCAGGGTGCAGGCGACGACGTGGGGGCGCTCCGCCCCCTTCAATTTGACGATCATCCGGCTCGACGCGCACATCATCGCGGCGGGAGCGACGTCGAGGATGCCCCAGCAGGACTCGCTGATCTCCGGCACATCGGCGAGCGCGTCCATCGGCGGGAACAGGACCAGCCCGGCCTCGACCCTCAGCTCCTCCCGCTCGAACAGGCCGGCATAGCCGAGCCTGGCCTCGTCGAGGCTCTCGCCGGGCAGCTGCCGGCCGGCCGCCGCGGTCCTGAAGCCGTTCGACTCGAGCCAGCGGAGGCCGTCCAGGGCCTTGTCCCACGTAGCCCGCCCGCGCTCGGCCTCGTGCACCTCCGCCGTGTGATGGTCGAGGCTGACGCGCATCGTCAGCCGCGCCCGCGGAAGCGCCTTCAGCGCCGCCTCGAAGCGCCGCATCGGCCGCATCGCGTTGGTCAGCACCAGAACCTCGAAGCCGCGCTCGAGCGCTGCGGCGATCATCGCGACGGAGTCGCGGTTCATGAATGGCTCGCCACCGGTGAAGCCGATCTCCCGGGCCCCGAGCGCCGCCGCCTCGTCCAGATAGGGCTCGACCTCGGCGAGAGTCGGGTAGACGAGCGCGTCGTTGGCCGGCGAGCTCTCGATATAGCAGCTCCGGCAGGCGAGATTGCACAGCGTCCCGGTGTTGATCCACAGCGTCTCGAGCCGCTCCAGGGCGACGCGGGCGCGCGGCTCGCCCTTGGCGGTGACCCGCGGGTCGCGGAACTTGGCGGGGTCGAGGGCACGCGCCGCCGGATCGGCGAAAGGCGAAGCGGGCACGGCGGCGAGGGCGTCCATTGCTTACAAGCATAGGCGAAAAGCCGAGGCGGTGTTAGGCCGGGCATGCCCTCTCCCGCTTTTCGCGGGAGAGGAGGGGCCCAAGCCGAAGGCTTGGGAGGTGAGGGTCTTGCTGAGTCTGCGGTACAGACCCTCACCTCCCACCGCTTCGCGGCGGGCCCCTCCTCTCCCGTAAGGACGGGAGAGGGGATTGCGGGGGATCAATGATGAAGCGGGGAATGACGGGCCGAATCCTGCTCCTGCTCCTCATCGTCCTCGCGATCGCGAGCTTCTTCGTCTTCGACCTCGGCCAGTATCTCACCCTCGACAGCTTGAAGGCGCGGCAGGCCGAGCTCGCCGCCTTCGTCGACAGGCGCCCCGCTGTCGCCATCGCCGCCTTCTTTCTGCTTTACGTCGCCGTCACCGCCCTCTCGCTTCCCGGAGCGGCGATTCTGACCCTCGCGGCGGGAGCGATCTTCGGACTGTGGGAGGGGACGCTCATCGCCTCCTTCGCCTCGACCCTGGGGGCGAGCCTCGCCTTCCTCTCGTCGCGATACCTGCTTCGCGACTGGGTCAAGGCCAGGTTCGGCGGTCGGATCGACGCGATCGACCGGGGCATCGCCAAGGACGGCGCCTTCTACCTGCTCAGCATCCGCCTGATCCCGGCCTTCCCCTTCTTCCTGGTCAACCTCGCCATGGGCGTGACGGCGATGCGGCTGCTCACCTTCGCCCTGGTCAGCCAGGCAGGGATGCTGCCCGGGACGATCGTCTACGTGAACGCCGGCACCCAGCTCGCCGGGATCGAGAGCATGAGCGACATCCTCTCGCCCGCCCTGATCGGCTCGTTCGTCCTGCTCGGCCTGTTCCCGCTGCTCGCCAAGGCTCTGGTCGGCTGGTGGAAGCGCCGCCGGGTCTACCGCGGCTGGCGGCGGCCGCGGCGCTTCGACCGCAACCTCATCGTCATCGGCGCCGGCGCCGGCGGGCTGGTCACGGCCCTGATCGCAGCGACGGTCCGGGCGAAGGTGACGTTGATCGAGAAAGGCGAGATGGGCGGCGACTGCCTCAACACCGGCTGCGTCCCCTCCAAGGCCCTGCTCCGAAGCGCCCGCGCCGCCCACGAGATGCGCACCGCCGGCGAGTTCGGAATCGCCCCGGCGGAGCCGGAGGTCCGATTCGCGGAGGTGATCGAGCGGGTCCACCGGATCATCGCCGCGATCGCTCCGGCCGACAGCGTCGAGCGCTACACCGCCCTCGGCGTCGACGTGCGCAAAGGCCATGCGCGGCTGGTCGACCCCTGGACGGTCGAGATCGACGGCGGCGAGCGGATCACGGCGCGCTCGATCGTCATCGCCGCCGGCGGCGAGCCGGCGGTGCCGGCGATCCCCGGCCTGGCGGAATGCGGCTACCTGACCAGCGACACGATGTGGGGAGCGCTGCGCGGGCGCGAGCGCGTCCCCTCCCGGGTGGCGATCATCGGCGGCGGCCCGATCGGAACCGAGATGGCGCAGGCCTTCGCCCGGCTCGGCAGCCGGGTCACCCAGGTCGAGAACGGCCCCCGGCTGCTGCCGAGGGAGGACGAGGAGGCTTCCGAGCTGATCGCGACGGTGCTCCGCGAGGAAGGTGTCGACGTCCGGACCGGGCATGAGGCGGTGCGGGTGGCCGACGGGAAGCTCGTCGTCCGCTCGGGCGGCGAGGAGAGCGAGGTCCCGTTCGACGAGATCGTCGTCGCCGTCGGCCGCAGGGCGCGGCTGACCGGCTACGGGCTCGAGGCGCTGGGCATCGAGACGTCGCGCACGATCGCGGTCAACGAGCGGCTGGAGACCCGCTTCCCCAACATCTACGCGGTCGGCGACGTCGCCGGCCCCTACCAGTTCACCCATTTCGCCGCGCACCAGGCCTGGTTCGCTGCCGTCAACGCGCTGTTCGGCGGCATGAAGAGCTTCCGGGCAGACTATCGGGTGCTGCCCTGGGTCACCTTCACCGATCCCGAGGTCGCCCATGTCGGCCATAACGAACTGTCCGCCCGCGAGGCGGGCCTGGCCTGTGAGGTCGTCCGCTACGAGCTTGGCCATCTCGACCGGGCGCTCTGCGAAGGGTCGGGCCGGGGCTTCGTCAAGCTGCTCGTCCGGCCCGGAACGGACCGGCTGCTCGGAGCGACGATCGTCGCCCGCGAGGCCGGCGAGACCCTCGCCGAGCTGGTCCTGGCGATGAAGCACGGCCTCGGGCTCGACAAAATCCTCGGCACGATCCACGCCTATCCGACCATGGCCGAAGCGAACAAATATGCCGCCGGCGAGCGCAAGAAGGCGCACAAGCCCGAACGGCTGCTCGGCTGGGTCGAGCGCTACCACCGATGGAGGCGCCGGTGACCCGGATCGTCATCTTCGCCAAGCAGCCGGTGCCGGGGCGGGTGAAGACCCGGCTCATCCCGGCGCTCGGGGCGGAGGGTGCCGCCCGGCTGGCGGCGGAAATGCTGTTCGAGACCGTCAACGAGGCCCTCGCCACCGGATGGGAGGTGGAGCTGTGGGGCGAGCCGGATCCGGCCGGCTGGTACGATGGCCCGACGCTTCGGCTCCGGCCCCAGGGAGCCGGAGGGCTGGGCGAGCGGCTCGCTCAGGCGACCCGCCAGACGCTCGAGGAGGCGGCTTCGATTCTCCTGATCGGCACCGACTGTCCGGAGCTCGACCGCTCGCGGCTGGCCGCGGCGGCGGCGGCGCTGGGACCCTGCGACGCCGTCATCCACCCCGCCGAGGACGGCGGCTACGCGCTGCTCGGGCTGACCCGTTTCTCGCCCACGCTGTTCGACGACATGCCGTGGAGCACGGCGGAGGTCTTCGAGGAGACACGGGCGCGGATCGAGGCGCTCGGCTGGTCGCTCCGCATCGGCGACACCCTGCGCGACATCGACGAGCCGGAGGACCTGCGCTAGTCATGCCAGGATCGAGCTGCTGCGCTCGTCATGCCGGACTTGATCCGGCATCCACCTTGCTTCCTTGTTCGCAAGCGCTTGAAGAAGGTGGATCCCGGATCAAGTCCGGGATGACGATCCAAACTCAACCTTCAACGCCCTAGGTCCTTCGCCACAGATGCCCGAGTCCCTCCCCCCTTATGCCGAGCTGCTCGGCCTGCGCACCGAGCGCGGCGAGGACGGGACGCTGCTGTGGGTGATGCCGTTTCGTGAGGAGGTGGTTGGGCGGCCCGGCTTCCTCCACGGCGGAGCGATCGCCGGGCTGCTCGAATTCGCCGCCTTCGGAACGCTCTACGAAGCGCTGGGGGCCGGAGCGAGCGCGAGCCCGATCAACGTCAGCGTCGACTTCATGCGCGGCGGCACCGACCACGACACCTTCGCCTCGGCGGTGGTGACCCGACTCGGCAGCCGGATCGCCAATGTCGAGGCCCATGCCTGGCAGCAGGACCGGGCCAAGCCGATCGCGGCGGCGCGGATGAACTTGATGGTTCGGCGGAACCCCCTCTCCCCTTCAGGGGAGAGGGAAGAGCCGCGCAGCGGCGAAGGGAGAGGGGCTGATCGGACTCCCCCTCTCCCCAACCCTCTCCCCTGAAGGGGAGAGGGGGTCACCCGCCCCGCTTCATCGTCTCGCGGGCGATGACGAGCTGCTGGACCTGGCTGGTGCCTTCGTAGATGCGGAACAGCCGGACGTCGCGGTAGAGCCGCTCGATGCCGTAATCGGCGATGTAGCCGGCGCCGCCGAAGATCTGCACCGTCCGGTCGGCGACCCGGCCGACGGTCTCGCTGGCGAAATATTTGGCGGCGGCGGCCTCGAGCGTGATCGGCTCCCCGGCGTCCTTGAGCGCCGCCGCCTCGAGCGCCAGGGCCTTGGCCGCCATCGTCTCCGTCTTCGAATCGGCGATCATCGCCTGGATCAGCTGGAATTCGGAAAGGGTCTTGCCGAACTGCCTGCGCTCGCTCGCATAGGCGACCGAGTCGGCGATCAGCCGCTCGGCGATTCCGACACAGACCGCGGCGATGTGCAGCCGGCCCCGGTCGAGCACCCGCATCGCGATCCGGAACCCCTCCCCTTCCTCGCCGAGCCGGTTGGCGGCGGGGACCGGCGCCTCGTCGAAATTGACGTCGCAGACGTGGGCGCCCTGCTGGCCCATCTTCTTCTCGGGCCGGCCGACCGACAGGCCCGGCAGATCGGCGGGGACGAGGAAGGCCGACACGCCCTTCGCCCCCGGCTCGCCGGTCCTCGCCATGACGGTGAACAGCGACGCCTTGTCGGCATTGGTGATGAAGCGCTTCGTGCCGGTGAGGCGGTAGACGTCCCCGTCCCGGACCGCCCTGGTCTGCACCGAGGCGCTGTCGGAGCCGGCGCCGGGCTCGGTCAGGGCGAAGCTGGTGATCACCTCTCCGCTCGCGATCCGCGGCAGCCACTGCGCCTTCTGAGCCTCGCTCCCGGCCATCACCAGGCCCTGGCTGCCGATCCCGACATTGGTTCCGAAGGTCGAGCGGAAGGCGGGCGTGGTGCCGCCGAGCTCGAGCGCGACCCGGACCTCCTCGCTCATGGTGAGGCCGAGACCGCCATATTCCTCGGGGATGGAGAGACCGAACAGGCCCATGTCGCGCATCTCGGCGACGATCTCCGCCGGCACCTCGTCCTCCCGGTCGACGCGCTCTTCGAGTGGCCGAAGCCGCTCGCGCACGAAGCGGCGGACCGTCGAGAGGAGCAGGTCGAACGATTCGGGATCAAGGGGCATTTCGCTAAACTCCCCCCTCCCTGCACGCAGGGAGGGGCCGGGGGTGGGTGCGTCTCCGGATGGGCACCGCCGCGTCCGACGTACCCACCCCTAACCCCTCCCTGCGTGCAGGGAGGGGGATTCCTCGGTCAATATCCCTTCATCCGCGCCACCTTGTCGGCGTGGTAGTTCGGATCGCCGAACAGCTCGTTCAGAACCCGGTCGCGCTTCATGTAGAGGCCGATGTCATATTCGTCGGTCATTCCGATGCCGCCGTGCATCTGCACGCCTTCCTGCACCGCCAGCGTCGAGACCCGGCCGGCCTTGGCCTTGGCGACGCAGACCATCGCCTCCGCCTCGGCGCTGCCCTCGTCCAGCAATTGCTGGGCCTTGATCGCCGCGGAGCGGGCGATCTCGAGCTCGGAATAGAGGTGGGCCGAACGGTGCTGGAGCGCCTGGAACTCGCCGATCAGCCGGCCGAACTGCTTCCTCTGCCTGAGATAGTCGACGGTCATCGCCATCGCCGCCGAGCCGAGGCCGACCATCTCCGACGCCGCGCCCGCCCGGCCGGCGTTGAGAACCCGCCCGAGCAGGGCCTCGCCGCCGCCGACCTCGCCGATGACGGCGTCGGAATCGACCTCGACGCCCTGGAAGTCGAGCCTCGCCGCGATGCTCGAATCGGCGAGCCTCACGCCCTCGACCTCAAGGCCCTTCGAATCGCGCTCGACCGCGAACAGGGTCAGCCCCTCGTCGGTCCGGGCGGCGGTGACAATGACGTCGGCCGAGGCGCCCTGGACGACGAACTGCTTTCGCCCGGTCAGCCGGAAGCCGTTGCCGGCGCGCTCGGCGCGCATCGCGATCGCCTCGGGCCGGTGCTTGGGCCCTTCGTCGACCGCGAGCGCCGCCACGGTGTCGCCGGAGAGGATGCCCGGAAACCAGCGCCGGGCGTGCGGAGTGCCCTTCAGAGCCTCGACCACCGCGACGGCGGTGATGAGGAAGGGCGAGGGCGTGAGGTTGCGGCCGATCTCCTCGAGCACGATGCCGGCCTCGACGTGGCCGAGCCCGAGCCCGCCGTCGGCCTCGTCCATCCTGAGGCCGGTGAAGCCGAGCTCGGCCATCTGCTTCCACAGCGCGTGGCCGAAGCCGTCCTTGCAGCCCATGTCGCGATATTTGCGGAGCTGGTTGGCGATCGAGCCTTCGTCCGCCATCAGCTCGCGCGCCGTGTCGCGGAGCATGACCTGGTCTTCGGTGAGGTAGAGCGGCATCGCTGCATCCTAGGGAGCGGGGGGAAACAGAGAAGCCGAGAAATCCGTTCATGTCGAGCGAAGTCGAGACACCCCTTCGAGCGGAGCCGAGAATTCGGCCTCGGCTTCGCTCGGCAGGTCCCCTCGACTTCGCTCGGGGCGAACGGATTATCCATCGCCTGAGCGTCAGGCCCCCGGCAGATCCAAAATCCGTTTGGCGATGATCCCGAGCTGGACCTCGCTGGTGCCGCCCTCGATCGAATTGGCCTTGGTGCGGAGCCACTCGCGCGCGGCCTTGCCCTTGCGCGAGCGGTCGCTCTCCCATTCGAGCGAATCCGATCCGCCCGCCGCCATGACCAGCTCGTGCCGCGCCTTGTTCAGCTCGGTACCGGCATATTTCATCATCGACGGCTGGGCCGGATGCGCCATCCCGGCCTTCAATTCGTCCATGAACCGCTCCGACATCGCGCGATAGGCCATGGCGTCGACGTCGAACCGGGCGATGTCGGCGCGAAGCACCGGGTCGTTGGCGACGACGTCGGCGAACGCCTCGCCGAGGCTTGCCGTCTGGCCGCCAAGACCCATTCCGCTGATCATCTCGCGTTCGTGGCCGAGCAGATACTTGGCGACGTCCCAGCCCTTGTCGACCTCGCCCACCACCTGGTCCTTGGGCACCTTCACGTCATCGAAGAAGGTCTCGCAGAAAGGCGAGTTGCCGGAGATGAGCAGGATCGGCCTGGTCGACACGCCCGCGCTCGCCATGTCGAACAGGATGAAGCTGATCCCCTTGTGCTTGGGCGCCTGGAAATCGGTGCGCACCAGGCAGAAGATCCAGTCGGCCTTGTCGGCATAGCTGGTCCACACCTTCTGGCCGTTGACCAGCCAATGGTCCCCTTTGTCCTCGCATTTGGTCTGGAGGGAGGCGAGGTCGGAGCCGGCGCCCGGCTCCGAATAGCCCTGGCACCAGCGGATCTCGCCGCGCGCGATCTCGGGCAGGAAGCGCTTCTTCTGCGCCTCGCTGCCATATTTGAGCAGCGCCGGGCCGAGCATCGAGATGCCGAAGCTCATCAGCGGGTTGCGCGCCCCGATCCGGGCCATCTCCTGCTTGAGGATCTTGGCGTGAGCCGGCGACAGGCCGCCGCCGCCATAGTCCCTCGGCCAGTCGGGCACCGTCCAGCCGCGCCCGGCCATGGCGTCGAGCCAGCGTTTCTGGGCCTCGTTCTTGAACTTGAAGCCGCGCCCGCCCCAGCACATGTCGCTCTCGTCGCGGATCGGCTCGCGCATCCCGGGCGGGCAATTGGCCTCGAGCCAGGCGCGGGTCTCTTCCCTGAACGCGGCCAGTTCGGCTATCTCGCTCATCGGGCCTCTCCTTCGCCGTCCGGGATGGCCCGGTGGGCCGGGGCCGTCAACCGGGGGATGCCATGCGCCTCGCACTGCTTGCAGCCATAGTCGCAATGCCGCTCGCCGCCGGAGCGGTCGCCGCCGAGCGGCCGGCGGTCGAGCATTTCCCGTCCGACGAGGCGGTGCAGGCGGCGGCTCGGGCCGGCGGCTTCCGGCTGCCCTTCTCCTCGGCGGTGAGGGTCGGGGACATACTCTACCTGTCCGGAGTGATCGGCACCGGCGGCGACGGCAGGCTGGCTCCGGGGATCGAAGCCCAGACCCGCCAGGCGATGGACAATATCTCAGCGATGCTGAAGCGCGCCGGCCGCTCGTTCGACGACGTCTTCAAATGCACGGTGATGATCGACGACATGAAGCAGTGGCAGGCGTTCAACCAGGTCTACGTGACCTATTTCAGGCCCGACCGACTCCCCGCCCGAAGCGCGCTCGGCGCCGACGGCCTCGCTTTGGGCGCCCTCGTCGAGGTCGAATGCCTGGCCCACGCGCCGGCGCGGTGACCCGGCCGCCACGCCTGTGGTCTCCTTGGAATCTCAACGACTTATAAATTGGTGTCTGACACCATTTATGCGCGGGTGCGGTCAGTGCCAGTCGGCGTCGGCCTCGGGCGCCATCTCTTTGGCCGCCTTGACGATGTCCTCGAGGTCGACCGCGCTGTCGAACGGGTCCTCGTCCAGCTCGGTGACGCGGTTGAGCCGGCGCTGCCAGCGGTGCAGGGCCTCGACATAGGGCACGTAGGGCACCCGCATCAGCGCACCGCTCGGCAGGCGCTCGACGTCGGCGATGCCGTTCTTGACCCATTCGCCGGTGCCCCAGTCGGGCATGTCGACCGCGGGAAAGAGGCAGATTCCGTGGAGGTCGACGCCGCGGTTCAGAGCCGCCAGGCTCTCGCCGACGACGTCGTTCAGCCAGTCCGGACGCCCGCCTTTCAGGCCGGAGGTCTCGGCGACGATGCAGGGCCGGCCATAGACCTTCCATGCCTCCTCGATCAGGTCGCACAGCGGCCGGATCCGGTCGTCGCCGGGCTCCAGAGCGGCGTGCGGCCCCTTCTCGCGATATTCCATCTGGCCGAAGCTGTAATTGTTGAAGCCGACGATATCGAGGATCTCGGGCGAGCCGCCCAGCCCGGGGAAGCGGCGGCCCGAGACCGCGTCCCAGGCGAGATAGGCGTCGTCATAGGATTCGCGGTGCGCCGCCTCGGCGAGGTCGGGCCGGCCGCGCGGCGGCACCACCCAGATGAGTGGGTCGATATGGACCATCCGCGAGTCGGGAAAATCGGCCCGGATCGTCTTGACCGCCTCGATGTCCGCCTTCGCCATGGCCAGCGTCAGCCGCCGACGGGTGTCGCGGTCCTTGCCGAACGGCGCCGCCCACGCCCATTCGCCGGCCATGTAGCCGAAGAAGGTCGGCTCGTTGACCGGCGTGAAGAAGAGCGGCCCGTGATGCGCCCGTTCGGCCACGTAGCGGGCGGCGGCGCGGGCGTAGGCGGCGAAGCGGGCGGCGAAGCCCTCGTCGAACGGGTCGCAATCGTCGGGATAGCCGTAATGGCACAGGTCCCAGATCGGCTGGATCGAATAGCGCCGCTGCGCCTCCAGGAACGGATCGATGTACGAGAAATCGTAGGCGCCGCCGCCCTTGTCGACCATCGGCCAGGGTATGCCCTCGCGCGCCACCGCGATGCCGAGGTCGCGGAGCATCCGGTAATCCTCGTCGGAATGGCTCCGGTGCTGGGTCTCCTCGCACAGGTCGCGGCGGCCGCCCTGGTGCCAGACGAAGGTCGAGCATTCGAAGCCCGACAGGAAGAAGGTGGGGAAGATCCCCTCGCGGCCGCTCATGCCGTCCTGTACGCGCGAGCGCGCCCCGCGGATCCGCGGCGGCTAGGAGAAAGCGCCGGCCACCCGGTGCCTGACGTGCGGATCGGGGATGATCCGGTAGCGCGCCTCGATCAGGCTGTAGAGGCCGAACAGGCACAGGCCGGCCGCCACCGCGGCGCGCAGAGCGCCGGGCAGGCTGAGCAGGGCGTCGCCCAGCGCTCCGGCCTCCTCGGCCTCGCTGTGGAGGCCGGCGTTGAGCACCAGCCAGGCGGCGGCGAGGAAGATGACGCCGCGCGCCGCATGGCCGCCGACTCCGGCCGCGATCACCCACCAGCGGTCCTTCGCCTCCGGGGCGAGATGCTTGCAGAACTCCCGCTTCAGGGCGATCGCGAACTGGGCGACCCCGGCGACGGCGAGGATCGCGGCGGCGGCGAAGAGCAGGGCCTCGCCGCCCGGAAGGCTCATCGCGGTGGCGGCGCCGCTCTCCGCGCTGTCGCTCGAATCGCCGCCCGACCCGCTGCCCAGCGCGAGCTTCACCGCCGAGTAAGCGAGGCCGAGATGGATCAGCCCGCTCAGCGCCCCGGCGAGGCGGCCGGCAATGCCCTTGAGCTCGCTGCCCTTGGCCTGGGTATCGAAGATAGCGTCGGTCACCCGCCAGATGCCGTAGGCGAGGAATCCGAAGGCCAGAGCCCCAAGCACCATCCCGCCGGTCTTGCCGCTCAGCCAGTCGAGCGCGCCGCCGGCATCCTCGGCCCGCCCCAGCTCGAGGGCGAGATAGCCGACGATCAGGTACATGAGCCCGCGAGCGGCGAAGCCGATGCGGGTGAGGAGGAGGAACTTGTGGGATACGCCTGGCACGGGGGCCTTAACGTACGTTAAGCAACGACTGTTCCGCTCGCGAACCATTCTATTCCGAAATGACATGCCGCGCACGATCTTCCGAAGTGCGTCCGCTTCGAACGCTTTGGTGACGTGGCGGCTGAGCGTGCCCTTCCTCGGCGCGGGCGTAATCGCCTCAGACCGGTGCCGGCCCTCGGCCTCTCACTGCGCCTCCTTGCACAATCTCACCAGCTCCGCGGCATGCGCAGCATAATCCGGGTCTGCCACCTTGCGGGGGGGCATGGTCTTTTCGGTCGCACGCTGAAGCACGTTCTCGCAATAGAAGGATTCGCGCTGGAACGTCGGAAAGCGGCCGCCGCTGCCGCCTTCGGTGTGACATTCCTGGCAATCGCCGCTGCTCTCGTCTGATGCGGGATACGATGCGGGGCCGGGATTTTGCGGCCAAGCCGCCGCCACCATCGGGCTGTACCAGCGGTCTGTCCTGAGCTTGAGGCCTCTCAGGTTGGGAAGCCCGAGCGTCGTTTGCGGATGGATGATGAACGGGTTCTCGCCGGTGTGGCAGGAAGTGCAGATTCCGCCCGACCCGCCTTCCAGCTCCGGTCCGCCGGCGAAGGAGAGGAGCCGCTTCACCGAGCCCTTAGGGACTGCAACCTGCTCTTTATTCTGCTGATTGTCCCAGAAGCAGGCTTTCCCCGACTGCTTTCCCGAGCAAACGATGCCGAGCAGCTCGATCGAGTTGCCGTTCGAGCGAGGAAGAGCGATGCACAGGCCCTCCGGACTCGCACTGTCATAGACGAACACTTCGGCTTCGAGGTTGTCACTGATGAACTCGTCGGCGAGGATGCCCTTGCTCACCCAGCCCCTCTCCCCCCAATCCGGCGGGATGGGCACGCCGTTCCGGTTGCATTCCTCGAGATAGGCCTGGGTTGCCGTCGCGGGGAGCGCCTGCGCTCCGCCGTCGAGACCGAGTGCCCGCATGCGGTTTACCATCTGCCTCGGCAGAACGAACTTCGGCGCGTTGACGCTCAGCGGCTGGTTGAACTCCGAGATCCGCGAGCGCAACAGCCTCCGCAGAAAATTATTGTTGCCCGCCAGCCGGGCCGCGTTCGGCGGCCGAACGCGCTCCAGCAACCACTCTATAAGCTCGGCATTGGCGAGCAGCTTCGCCTGGCCGTTCAAACCGTCGGCGCCGAGCCGCGAGCGCAGACTCTCATATTGACGGCGCGTGTCGTCATTGCCCCCGGCCAACAGGGTCTCGATATAGTAAAGCTGCGTCCGCTCGATGAACTGGGGTGTAACGTTTACCGGCCTGCCCTCCGGATCGAATAGCGACCCGTGACCGATGGCACCGATCGGATCGGCGGTGAAGGCGGGTGGCGATGGCAGCTGGGCGAGCCCCCAGCCCCCCAGCGCCACCAAGGCAAGCACGCCTGCAACCGCGGCGGAACGAGAGATAATCCCTGCGCGCATTGCCCCGTCCCCCGCGGCGCCCGACCTGGCCCCGGCCGATAAGTACCACGATCGGGCAGGGACGAAAACCTGGCGCTGTCCGGCCATCGCTCGCCGAGCGCCGGCGCTCTTTCGCCCGCCACTGGCGCGAAACCGCGCTTTCTGGCAGCGAGGGGCGATCACCCATGCACAAGGATCCGGCCGGATGGACTTCGACCTTACGGAACGGCAGGCTTTTTACCGCGACCGGGTTCGCGAATTCGTCGAGACTCGGATTCGCCCGAGGAACAAGGACTATAAGGCGCAGCTCGACGCCGGCGACCGCTGGCAGCCGGTCGAGGTGATCGAGGAACTGAAGCCCGAGGCCCGCGCCGCCGGCCTGTGGAATTTGTTCATGCCGCCGGGCCAGGCGCTTCGCCACGTCGACGAGAGCTTCGAGTTCGAGGGGACCCAACTCACCAACCTCGAATATGCGCTCTGCGCCGAGGAGATGGGCCGGATCGGCTGGGCGTCGGAAGTGTTCAACTGCTCCGCCCCCGACACCGGCAACATGGAGGTCTTCCACCGCTACGGCACGCGCGAGCAGAAGGAGCAATGGCTGAAGCCGCTGATGAACGGCGAGATCCGCTCCGCCTTTTTGATGACCGAGCCTGGCGTCGCCTCCTCGGACGCGACCAACATCCAGTGCGAGATCCGCCGCGACGGCGACGACTATGTTCTCAACGGCCGCAAATGGTGGTCGAGCGGAGCGGGCGATCCGCGCTGCAAGGTCGCCATCGTCATGGGCAAGACCGACACCTCCGCCGACAGGCATCGCCAGCAGTCGATGGTGCTGATGCCGCTCGACGCCCCCGGGGTGACGGTCGAGCGGGCGCTCACCGTCTACGGCTATGATGACGCGCCCCACGGCCACATGGAGATCGAGCTGAAGGACGTTCGCATTCCCGCGTCCAACATGCTGCTCGGCGAGGGCCGCGGCTTCGAGATCGCGCAAGGTCGGCTCGGGCCGGGGCGCATCCATCATTGCATGCGGATGGTCGGGGTCGCCGAGGAAGCGCTCGACGCGATGTGCAAGCGGCTGCTGACCCGCACCGCGTTCGGCAAGACGATCGCCGAGCAATCGGTGTGGGAGGAACGGGTCGCCGACGCGCGGATCGGGATCGAGATGACCCGGCTGCTGTGCCTCAAGGCGGCCGACATGATGGACCGTGTCGGCAACAAGGCGGCGCAGGGCGAGATCGCGATGATCAAGGTCGCCGCTCCGCTGATGACGCTGAAGGTGCTCGACGACGCGATCCAGGCGCACGGCGGGGCCGGGGTCAGCGGCGACTTCGGGCTGGCCTATGCGTGGGCGTCGGTGCGGACGCTGCGCTTTGCCGATGGGCCGGACGAAGTGCACCGGCGCGCAATCTCGCGGCTCGAGTTCAAGAAGCATCGATGAGCGAGGCGCTCGACGAAGCGGCGCTCGGG